>NZ_CP017157.1:7200000-7800000 GCF_001729485.1 Streptomyces lydicus | reverse complement strand
GCCGCCTCCTCGGGCGTCGGCGGACGGGCGGTGACCCGTTCCTCGACGCGGTCCACCTCGATTCCCACGGTGCGGAGCTGGTGGTGGGTGCCTCCCGGCCACGGCTCCTTGGTCTCGTCCAGGAGGTCGGCGTTCCCGGCGATCCGGTCGTGCACGAGATACGAGGTCGCGAGCTGGAAGGGGGCCGTCTCGGCCGCGTACCGCGTGCGGTAGCTGCGTTCGAGGAGGGCGGCACCTGCCGGGACGCCGAAGGCCCGGGCGAGCTCCTCGGTGGCCGTGACCTCGCGGTAGGCGGCCGAGAAGACCAGGTCCTCGCCCCGCAGGCCGGTGTCGTGCTCGGTGGCGCCCGTCCCGGCGCGCTCCGCCAGCGGTACCCGGGCGCGGTTCTTTTCCCACTGGTGCCGCAGGTTCGTGCGCACCGTCCTCGTACGGGGGCGGCGCACGAACATCCCCGCGCCGTGCCGTTCCTCGATGAGCCCTTCGGCGCGGAGCATCCCCAGCGCGTTACGGACCGCGGGCACGCTCTCGTCGAATTCGTCCGCGAGGTCCGTCTCCGAGGGCAAGCGCTCACCGGGCTTCAGCCGACCCGCGTGGATGGATTTCCGGAGGGTGTCTGCGATCGGCTCGTATGCCGTTGCCATGGGTGTTCACCGTTCCGTTCCTCGGCCGGCGTGGACGGGGCGCCTCAATGCGCAGCATATGCGTGGGCGCAAAGAAAACCGCCTGGCCGGGATATCCGGTCGGGAATGTGCCGGCGGCACTCACCGAGCTGGCGGAACGGGCCGTTCCGGCCCGCGCTGTTCGCGCGTCCCGGGGCATGAAAACGCCCGATCGCTGGCGACGGGGGATGCACCAGCGATCGGGCTATGGCCAACAGTAGCAAAGGGTGCGGGTGCAATGGGAGCCAACTGATGCATTAATTCGCAGAGTTGTGAGCGGAGTCACGCGGTCCGGCTCGGGGCCGGACCGCGTGACTCCGTTAATCCCCGCACGGAGGTGCGTACGAGAGATGCGGCAGATACTCGTGCCACTTTTCCGGCGTCAGAACACCCCGCGTGGTCGAACAGATGCGGCGGATGGCGTCATCCGTGTCCAGGTTCCACAGCCGGACGGTGTCGGCGCCGCTGGAGACCCCGAGCAGGTGGCTGTTGGGACTGAACGACAGGAAGTTGCCGGTCTTGGCGTTGGGACTCATCGACCGTCCGATCGGGGCGGCCTCGGACGGGTCGGCCACGTTCCACAGGCGGACCGTGTTGTCGTTGCCGCCGCTCGCCAGGGTGCGGCCGTCCTGGCTGAACGTGAGCGACACCACCGCCTCGGTGTGACCGGTCAGGGGCCGGCTCAGCTCGGTCGCGTCGAGGGGATCGGTGACGTCCCACAGCCGGACCGTGTCGTCGTCGCTGCCGCTGGCCAGCGTACGGCCGTCCGGGCTGTAGGCGAGCGCGTTGACGGGGGCGACATGCCCCCTGAGGGGGTCGCCGAGCGGCGTGGTCCGGCGCGGGTCGGTGATGTCCCAGAGCCGGACGGTGCCGTCCGCGCTGCCGCTGGCGAGGGTGTTCCCGTCCGGGCTGAAGACGAGGGCGTTGATGTAGCCCCGGTGCCGGGAGAGCGGCTTGCCGAGCGGGACGGCACGGGCGGGGTCGGAGACGTTCCACAGCTGGATGGTGTGGTCGCCGTAGACGGTGGCCAGGGTCCGTCCGTCCGGGCTGTAGGCCAGCGCGTGCGTGCCCGCGAAGCGGGTGCGCAGGGCCAGGGGTGGCCCGGCCAGGACCGGACGGGCCGGGTCGGTCACGTTCCACAGGGAGAGCTTCGCCTTGCCGTTCAGTACGGCGAGGGTGTGGCCGTCGGGGGAGAAGACGAGCGATCGCTGGCCGCCGTCCGCTTCCATGAAGGGCCTGCCCAGCGTGACGGGCCGGCCGGGGCGCCGCACGTCCCACAGCCGGATCCGCCCGTCGCCCGCCGCCGTGGCGAGCACCCGCCCGTCCGGGCGGAACGCTCCACTGCGGCCGACCATGTCCGCCGTCGGTACCGACCACAGGCGGGCCTTGCTGTCGCCGCTGCCGGTGGCGAGGGTGCGGCCGTCCGGGCTGAAGCTGACCGCGTACATCTCGCCGCTGCTTCCCGCGAGCGGCTCGCCGACCTGCGAGGGGAAGGCCGGGTCGCTGACATTCCACAGGCTCGCGGTGCTGTCCGCGCTGCCGGCGGCGAGCGTACGGCCGTTGGGGCTGAAGGCCACCGACCACACGGGACCGGTGTGGCCGGTGAGCGGCGCGCCCAGCCCGGCGGCGTGGCCCGGGTCGGTGACGTCCCAGAGCCGGATGGTGTCGTCCGCGCTGCCGCTGGCGAGCGTCCGGCCGTCGGGGCTGAAGGCCACGGAGTGCACGGTGTCCGTGTGGCCTCTCAGCACCGCGTCGAGCGGCTTCGGCCGACGCGGATCGGCCGTGTTCCACAGCCTGATCGTGTGGTCGTCGCCCCCGGCTGCCAGCACGCGGCCGTCGGGGCTGAACGCCACCGAGCGCACGGCGGCGGTGTGGCCGGTCAGGGCGCGGAGCGCCGTCGGCCGGCTCCGCTTGCTCAGGTCCCACAGACGGACGGTGTGATCCTCGCCGGCCGAGGCCAGGGTCCGGCCGTCCGGGCTGAAGGCGATCAGATAGATCGTGCCGGCATGACCGGTCAGCGGCGCGCCGAGCGGCTCGGGACGGCCGGGATCCCGTACGTCCCACAGCCGGATGGTGCCGTCGTCCCCGGCGCTGGCGAGGGTCCGGCCGTCGGGGCTGAACACCGCGCTGCTCACCCAGCTCGTGTTCCCGGAGAGCGGCTTGCCCAGCGGCTTCGGGTGCGCACGGTTCCGCACGTCCCACAGCCGCACCGTCCGGTCGTAGCTGGCGGTGGCCAGGAACCTCCCGTCGGGGCTGAACGAGGTGAGGTAGACGGCGCCGGTGTGCCCGAGCAGCGGGGTGGCCAGCGGCGCGTTCACGATCGAGACCAGCCGGTTGTGGACGGCCGCGTCGTCCGGCCGCAGCTCATGTGCCGCCAGGTCCAGCTGGGCGGAGAGCGAGGGGTCGGTGTACTGGACCCGGTCGGCCTCGGCCACCACCTGCTCGAACACCGCGTCGTTGCGCTGCTGCCACGCGACGACCGCCGCGCCGACGGCCAGCATCGCCAGGACGACCAGCGCGGACACCGCACCCCGGCTGAGCAGGACGGTGCGCTTGCGGAGCCGGACCGAGGCCGCCAGGAACTCCACCGCGCTGCGGGTCAGGAAGGTGTCACCGGCGGACTGCGCCCAGTTGCGGGCCTGTTCCAGCCGCGAGCCCCGGTAGAGCAGCGACGTGTCGCGGCCCGAGCCCTCCCAGGCCCTGCCGTCCTCCTCCAGCCGCTGGCGCAGCAGATTGCCGTTGCGGTCCTCGTCGATCCAGTCGCGCAGGCGCGGCCAGGCGTGCAGCAGCGCCTCATGGGTGATCTCCACCGCTTCCGCGTCGAGTGTCACCAGCCGGGCGTGCACCAGCGCTTCGAGCGATTCCTCCGTCTTGTGCGGATCCGTCGACTCGTCCGCCAACTGGCGCCGGGTCCCCCGCCTCCGGGTGGCCTGGGTGTCCTCGCCCAGCCGTACCAACCTGAGGAGGAGCAGCCGTGCGGCCGTACGGGCTGTCGGGTCGAGACCGGACCAGGCCCGCTCGGCGGTCGCCGCGACCGCTCCCTGGATGCCGCCCGCCGCGCGGTAGCCGGCCAGCGTCAGCCGGCCCGCCTTCCGCCGCTGCCAGGTGGCGAGCAGGGCGTGGGAGAGGAGCGGCAGCACCCCCGAGTCATGCGTCCCGCCGGGGCCGTCGGCACTCACTTCCCGGACGATCAGCTCCGCGAGCCCCGGTTCGAGCTCCAGACCCACGGCCTTGGCCGGCCCGGTCACCGCTTCCCGCAGCTCCATGGTCGTCAGCGGCCCGAGCACCATGTGCCGGTGCTGCAGCGCGGCGGCCAGTTCGGGATACCCGAGGCACGGCTCGTAGAAGTCGGCGCGTATGCCGAGGATGACGAGCACCGGGGCCGGGGCACCCGGGCCGGCGGGGGTGCACGCGGCGTGCAGGAGCTGGATGAACGTGCGCCGGGCCGTCTCGTCGGAGCAGAGGGTGAACGCCTCCTCGAACTGATCGACGATCACGACCGGCCGGTCCGCGCGGGGCGCCCGGTGCTCGGCCCACGCCGTGACGGCCTCCCGCACCGCGTGCGTGAAGTGCCGCGTACCGGACTCCTTCGCCGCCGACTCCCGCGCGTCGGCGAGGACGGGGGCGAGACCGGGGATCCGCCGGGTCAGTTCCCCCAGCGGATCGCCTCCCGGTACGAGCTGCAGGACCTCCCTCTCCCCGCCGTTCCGCAGCGCGGGTACCAGGCCGGCGTTCAGCAGCGAGGACTTTCCGGCACCCGAGGCGCCCACGAGCATGACCAGGCCGCCGGTCCTCTCCGCCGCGCGGAGCTGGGCGACGAGGGCGTCCGTGCTGCGCTCCCGGCCGAAGAACCACTGGGCGTCCTGCTGACGGTACGAAGCCAGCCCCCGGTACGGGCACACCCCGGAGACGGGCGCGGCCTCGCCCGGCGGACGTTCCTCCTCCGCGGATGCCGGGACGCGGTCACCGACCGGGTCGGCGACCGCTCGCTCCCACAGCCGCTGCCACTGCGCCAGGTCGTACAGGCCCGTGGACACCGGAGTGGGCCGCGCGCGCCGGGCCTGGGGGATCAGGATGTGCAGCACCGCCGCCAGGGCGGGGAACTGCGCGGGCACGTTCTTGGCCCGTCGCCAGTCGCTGATGCGCTGCACGGACACCCGTACGGGCCGCCCTCGTTCGTCGACCCGCTGCAGCCGGACGACCGCGTCGGCCACCTTCTTGAGGGGAGGGTTGCCGGCCTCCTTGTACAGGAGCGCGAGCCGTTCCGCGAAGGCTGTGCGTGCCCCTGAGTCGGAACTCAAGGTCTCCACCCCTTACTTCCCCCGCACTCGGACATCCGGACCGGAAAACTCACCTTAGTGGCCTGACCTGTGGTGACGCCGTTCCCCCCGGACCGGAACCTCCTCGTCAGGAGCCACAGCTGGCAGGATCCTACGCAGCGGCGCACCCACCGGGCCCTGCCCGGCCGGGCCATCGGCCCGGCGCTCGGAAACGAAGACCCCAGACGCGTGTTCCCGGCCACTTCGCGCCGGAATCGCGAGCCGGTCACGTTCTCCGCGTACGGGCGCCCACGGACCTGAGAAGTCGGCCCCGCCCACGGCTCCGGCCGCTCCGAACCCGCGCCGACACGGCGCGAACCGCCGCGCCCGCGCCGTTCGGCACCGGTCCCCACGAGGGGAGGGACCGGCGCCGATACGGCGCGGCGCCGTGCGCGAGCCACCGCGCCGTGTGGCGCACATCACCCTCTCGCCGCCGAGTCATCCCGCAGAAACGCGCCGGACCCGGTCCCCTTTTCCGGAAACCGGGTCCTGCCTGCCACTGCTCAGTCGGAACGGCGGGACGCGAGCGGGTCACCCAGGGACACTCAGGAGATCAGGAAGCTGACCCGCACGGGCAGGTCGCTGTCCCAGCTGATCTCCGCGCGGACGTCCACTCCACCGTCGTGCGCAGCGACGTTGCAGACCTTCATCACGGCATCGCCGACGAAGGGCTGGCCGTCCGGGTGGATCTCGGTCAGCGACACCATGACCGCGTGATTGCGTGTCACGCCGGGAATGGTGAATGGCTGAGTGATGAGGCCATGAGCGTGCATGAGCGTCAGGAAACCGGCTGCCGACGGCATCAGCGTCTCCTGCACGGGGGTGGTCGCCATGGGTTCTCTCGGCTGCGTATCCGGTGCTCCGTCTGCTTCATATGCGACCTTGTCCGCCATTGCCTTGCCCCTTTCCGGTGCGGTGCCGGGGAACGTCACCAAGTGGGAACCGGACGGAAAAGGGGCCTTGCGGCTCGATGTCGTACAGGTGGGAACAAGCCTCGGCTCCATTGAGCCGGCAGACGCTTGGCTACCTTCTGCTTTCGATGCTATGACTCCGATTTCCGCGCGGCAACAGCCCACTGGCGTCGTCGCGCAGCGCATTTCCTTTTCCCTTGTACTGTCGCCCGTTCAATGAGCCTGCGGAATGGCGGAGGTCGCTTTCCCCGTCCCGACCCGGTGTTGTCCGCGTGCTCACGGGAGAGGCACCCACCCGAACCGGTAGGTGCCTCTGACCGATGTTCCCGGCGACCTGCTGGGTGAACTCGCCGACGTGGGGCGCTCAGTCGGAGAAGTCGTGGGTGAGCCAGACGGTGCCGTTGGGATTCCGGTGGACGGCGATGCCGACGTGGGTGAACGTGCTGCTGAGGATGTTCCGGCGGTGGCCGTCGTTGGGCGGCTTCTCGTTCAGCATGTCCTGGGTGAGGCTGACGGCGGCCTGCGCGATCTGCTGGGCGTCCGGCCCTGCCGTTGCCTGCCCGATGTTTTCTCCCGCGGCACCCCACTTGACGCCGGCAGCTGTCTCGCGGTCTCCCAGCGGGGCTTCGCCCGGGCACTGGTGGGACATGCCGCAACCGTTGTCCATCGCCGTGTTGTGCGCCGTCGCGCTGCGGGTGAGGCCGGTGGTGAGGGTGTAGGCGGGCAGGCCGTGCGCGGCCCGTGCCCGGTTGATCAGGGCCAGCACCTGCTGGACCGCGTCGGCGGGCGCCTGCGGGCGCGGGGTGCTGGAGGGCGTGGACGTCGGGTGGGTCGGGGACGGTGCGGCGGCGCGTGGCGCGACGGTCGGTTTCCGGCTGGGCGAGGCCACCGGCCGACGGGTGGCCGAGGGGGACGGGGCAAGGGGCGGTGTGCTGGTCACCGGCGCCGCCTCCACCTGGACCGCGGCGACGGCACCGGGCTTGGAGTCGGTCTTCCGGGCACCGTCCGTCGAGCCGAAGGACACGGATATCACGGTTGCCGCGGCCGTCACCGCGGCGCTCCCGGCGAGTAGGTGCGTGCCTCGGGGCCGGACCCGTGGACGACGGTGGCCGCCGGACCGGCTGCCGCCTCGACCGGTCGGCCGGTGCACTGCGTGCCGCCCTCCCGGCGGGCGCACGGTCGCGGACTTCCCGCCGCGTACACCGGTCAGCTGGACCGCCGCTCCGCACGCCGTCGTCTCCTGCCCTGCCTGGGCCGCCGACCAGGCGACCGCGGCACCCGGCGGTACCAGGGCGATGCCGACGAGGAGGCTCTGTGCCGGTATCAGGCCGCTGCGCCGCCCCGAGCAGGCCCGGCAGTCACGGACGTGCCGGGAAATGCGCTTGCGCCACAGCGCGGAGGGAACGCCGTCCCACCGGGCCACGACGGGCTCCAGCCGTGGACAACGGGACGTCGCCGACAGCGCGCGCACCACGGACCGCGCGGTTTCCAGCTGCGCCTTCATCCGCTGCACCCGTACCGCGACGAACCGCGCGGGCAGCTTCAAGGCGGCGGCCACCTCGGAGCGGGTCAACTCGCCCGCGGTCTCCAGCCACCACAGGGACAACAGGGCCCGATCGCCCTCGTCCAGCCAACGGGTTGCCTCGGCGACCTCCTGGCGCTGACCGGAAAGCCCCAGCCGAATGATGGTCAGGTCGACGAAGTCCGCACCGGGATCGGCCAGTTCGGCCACCTCGTCCACCCCGGCATCGGCGACCGACGTCTGTTTACCGCGCCAGTGCCGGCGTATCTCGTTCATCGTCACCGACACCAGCCACGAGCGGAACCGATGCGGTTTGCGCACGTCGGGCAGCCCGTCCAGGACGCGAAGCATGGTCTCCTGCACCACGTCGTCGACGTCCGCGTGACCGTGGAGCGCGCGCCCGACGATGTTGTAGACCAGCGGCAGATAGCCGGCCACCAGCTCGTCCTGCGCTTGCTGGTCACCTGCCTGCGCGGCCGCGGTGACCGCGGCTTCACGTTCCGGCGTCATGTCCGTCCTCGCTCTCTGTCGCCCTCGCGTCTGCATGCCTTCGATACCTGGGAGACCCTGGCGGGACGGGCCGGATAACAGAAAACCAGAAGTTTTTTCCAGAACTCTCCGAGCCCCTCGACGACTCCCGCCATTCCGGTACATCAGGTGCACATCGCCGCCGCTGCCCCGCTGGCGTGGGGCGCCGACGTGGTCCACCGCGCTCCGTCGCGCCCGCCGGAGCCTGCCGCGACACCCGCTGTGACCTGCGCTGTCGCACGCCGTGCGGGGTCCCTCATGACCCCTCCCGCGACAACGCGTGCGTGATTGCCGTCACTTGGAACTTGCTTCGCGACGCGTTGCTCGGCTAATTTCTGCTGCTCATTGGACATGCCTTCGAAAGCGTCCAGTTCCCGAGAGGTGTGGCAGCCCTCAATTCCTTGAGCGGCGCCGCGGATTTCTCTCTCCTTTCCCGGCTCCAGGCGCGAACCGTTCGCCTCGCGAACGGCCGGATCGCGTACGCCGGGCTCCCCGCCATTCACGCACGCCGGGACACCCCGTCCCGGCCGCCTCGCCCAGGGACCGGGAAGTGCTGCCTCGCGGCGCCCGGGTCAGGGCTCCGCCAGTCCCAGGAGGACCTCCATGAGTCGTGCTTCCCACAAGTGGAAGACCATCAGCGGCACGTCGCGCACCGTCATCGCGCTCGCCACGGCGGGCGTGCTGGGAGCCGTCACCGTCGGGGTCTCCTCGGCGAGCACCGCCGTACCCGATCGCGGCCCGGCCCCCGGCCGGGCACCGCAGGCCGGTCACGGCAAACTGCCGCACGGCCTCGGCATCCTGCCGTCCCGGTCGCAGTGGCGGCAGTCCGTGCTGCGCCACTCCGTCGAGTCGAGGCTGGTCGCCGCCGCCCCGCGTCCGGCGGACGCCGGCACCTCGCAGGGGAAGGTCGGCGCAACCCCTCCCGCCGGTGTCGATCTCACCAAGTACGCCCCCAGGCCCGGCCAGCAGGGCCAGGTCGGCTCCTGCGCCGCGTGGGCCATCGACTACACGGCCTACACCATCCTGGAGAGGGAGCAGAAGATCGCCGCCGACCCTCGGGCGCCCATGTACACCTACGCGCAGATCTCCCAGGGGAACGACAAGGGCAGCTCGCCGCAGCAGCACTTCAAGATAGCCATGGAGCAGGGCATCGACTCCAAGCCCCACTACTGGCAGGGGGACTTCGACTACACCACCCAGCCGACCGCGCGCGAGAGAGCCAATGCCGCGCACTGGAAGCTGTCCGGTTACACCCCCCTGCACACCGGCAGCCGGATCAAGGCCGAGGTGAAGGCCGCGCTGGCCAAGGGCGAGCCGGTCGTCATCTCGATGCGCGTGTACAACAGCTTCTTCTACCTCAACGCCCGGAAGGCCGCCTCCTACACGTACTACCCGGCCTCCGGCGAGAAGTACGCGGGCGGTCACGGCGTCACCATCGTCGGCTACAACAGCAAGGGCGTGCGGGTCGAGAACTCCTGGGGCCCCGACTGGGGCGACCACGGATTCGTCAACCTGCCCTGGAAGTTCCTGACCGGCGACCAGCTGATGGAGGCCAACGCCGTCGGCAAGCTCATCCACCAGCCGTAACGCCCCCACCAGGGCCGTCGAGCCCTGACCGGCCGTCCCGTTCGGAGCGCCCTACCAGGGACGCCGAACGGGACGGCCCCGCCGTGACTCGGAACGGGTGGTCGGCACGCCGGACGGCAACGCTCCCCGCGTACGAAAGTCCCGCGGCGCCCGCCCCTGGCCGAGCTGAGCACGCTGCCCACGAGCAATCCTCGGCGGCGAGTTGGCGGCTGGCTCTGCGAACGAGCGGATGCGAACAGCAGCGTGAGGCGTGCGTCACATCTTCCCGGTGATCGCGTGACGGGAGACCTCGGCCGAGATCTTCTCCCGGAAATCTCCCCGGCGATCTCCAGGAACGCGTCAGGGGCCCGACCCGCGATGCGGATCAGGCCCCTGACCTGGTGTTCCTTCAGTCGGGGTGGCGGGATTTGAACCCACGACCTCTTCGTCCCGAACGAAGCGCGCTGCCAAGCTGCGCTACACCCCGAAGCAACGAGCTCTACTTTAGCGGACTGATCCCCGTAGGTGAAATCCGGTTGTTGTGGAGCCGGGGGGAGGGCCTGACCTGGTCGATCGCGAGGGTGATCAAGGGGAGCAGGCATGCGGTGAGGGCGGCGGCGAGAGCGGTGGCCAGGCGGGGGGACGGGGCGCCGGTGGCGACGGGGAGCGCCAGGGCGAAGCAGAGGTGGAGGAGCGGGTAGGCCGGCCACTGCCAGACGTGGCGGAGGCGGAAGCCGCGTGGCGCGGTGAGCAGAAGCCAGTCGGCGAGCGCGGCGAGCGGGGTGACCGCGAGGAGGAGGGCACGGGCGACGGCTCCCGTACCCGCGGTGGTGGGGGCGGCGGCGGGGAGGGTGAAGGCGGTGGGAGGGGCGGCCGGGAGGAGAGGGGGCAGGACGTGGTGGACGAGCGCCGCGAGGACGACGTACGAGAGGAGCGCGCCGGTGACCCGGGGGCTCACGGGGTGGCGGCCGGTCCAGGCGCGATGCGCGGAGCCGGCCGAGACCAGGGCCAGGGCGAGGGCCGTCTGCGCGGTGAACGAGGCGGCGAGGTGTCCCGGCGAGGGTGTGCTGAGGGCCGCCAGGACGAGGCCGGTGAGAGCGGCCGCCGAGAGGAGGAGGCGGAACGCGGCCGCCAGGGGGCGGCGCGGGGTGGGGGCGACAGCGGTGGCCGGAGTGCGGGCGGCGGCTCCGGCCGGGCCGGCGGCATGGCGCGTGGACTGCGAGGTCCGGGTGGGATCGGACATTCCTCCACGTTAGGGGGGAGGAAGGGGCCGTGGGACCCCCGGGTCGGACAAGGTGACCATGAAACGGGGGCCCGTTGCCGGGGCGGACCGGGGCGAGTTGTCAGGGACGCGCCGTGAGGGTCAGCAGGGTCGCCTCCGGGGGACAGGCGAAGCGGACCGGGGTGTACCGGTTGGTGCCGCAGCCGGCGGAGACATGGAGGAAGGAGGTCCGGCCGGCGGCCGTGTGGGTGGAGAGGCCCTTCACTCGGTCGGGGTCGAGATCGCAGTTGGTGACGAGCGCCCCGTAGAAGGGGATGCAGAGCTGGCCGCCATGGGTGTGCCCGGCCAGGATCAGCGGGTACCCGTCGGCGGCGAAGGCGTCCAGGGAGCGCAGGTAGGGCGCGTGGACGACGGCGAGCGAGAGGTCGGCGCCGGCTTCCGGGCCGCCGGCCACCTCCGCGTACCGGTCCCGCTTGATGTGCGGGTCGTCCAGGCCGGTCAGGGCGATCTCGATGCCCTCCAGCTTGAGGCGGCCACGGCAATTGGACAGCCCGACCCAGCCGGCCGCGTCGAAGGCGTCCCGCAGCTCTTCCCACGGGTTGTGGACGGCGCCCACCACCGGGGCGTTGCCGTTGAGGCCGTGCCGGCCCTGCATCCGCTCGAACAGATAGCGGGCGGGGTTGCGCAGCTTGGGGCCGTAGTAGTCGTTCGAGCCGAAGACGTACGCGCCGGGGAACTCCATCAGCGGACCGAGCGCGTCGAGGGTCTCGGGGACGCCCTCGGGGTCGGAGAGGTTGTCCCCCGTGTTGATGACGAAGTCGGGGCGCAGCCCGGCGAGCGACTGCAGCCAGCGCTGCTTCTTGCGCTGGCCGCTGACCATGTGGATGTCGGAGACCTGCAGGACGCGCAACGGACGCATGCCCCGGGGCAGTACGGGAACGGTGACACGTCGCAGCCGGAAGGAGCGGACTTCGAAGCCGGCGGCGTAGGCCAGGCCGGCCGCGCCGACTGCGGTCAGGGTCAGGGGTACTCCGTATCGCGCGCGCATGCTTCCCATCGTTGCAGAGTGACGCGGGTGGGTGCAGCGGCAGGGCGGGGCCGCCGGGCGGCGGAGCGGCCGATTCCCGGGGCGCGGGGGGCGTGCGGAAGGAAAAGACGCGCCGGTTGTCGGTGGGGCGGGGCATACTTCACGGCATGACCACGCTCAAGACCAAGCTGCAGGACGACCTCACCCTCGCGATCAAGGCGCGCGATGAGCTGCGCTCCTCCACCCTCCGCCTCACGCTGACCGCGATCCAGAAGGAAGAGGTCGCGGGCAAGGAGGCGCGTGAGCTGTCCGACGGCGAGGTCGAGAAGATCATCACGCGGGAGGCGAAGAAGCGCCGGGAGGCCGCCGAGGCGTTCGACCAGGGCGGCCGTGCCGCCCAGGCCGAGCGTGAGCGTGCCGAGGGCGAGGTGCTCGCGGACTACCTGCCCAAGCAGCTGTCCGACGACGAGCTGGAGCAGCTGGTCGCGGCGGCGGTGGCGGAGGCCAAGGGCGCCGGCGCCGAGGGGCCGAGGGCGATGGGCGCCGTCATGAAGATCGTCAACCCGCAGGTGGCGGGGCGTGCCGAGGGCGGCCGGGTGGCCGCCGTGGTGAAGAAGCTGCTGGCCGGCTGAGCGGCCGGCCGCCGGAGACCTGAGCAAGAGCGGTGCGGGGCGCCCCCCTTTGACGGGGGCGCCCCGCACCGCGTTCTCGTCGTACGAGCGCCCGCCGGCGCTCGGTACCGGCTCCGGCAGGCCGGTCCGGTCGGCGGGCAGGGCCAACCGGCCCGCTACCAGCCGCCGTTGCCGCCACCCAGAATGTCGGGCCAGCCCGGAATGTCCCATCCGCCGCCGCCCGGCTTGTTGTCGCCGCCGTGGCCGCGCCCGGGCTTGTGCTTGCCGCCGCCCTTGCCGCCGTCGTCGCCCTTGTTCCGGTCCTTGACGGGGTCGTCGATCGGGACGGTGGGCAGCGCCGGCGCGGGCCGGCCGACCAGGGCGCCGGTCATCGCGTCACGCCAGATGGGGCCGGGGGTGTCGGCACCGTAGACCTTGTCGTGCGGTACGCCGCCGATGGTGATGTTGTACATCTTGCGCCGGTGCTGCGGGTCGCCGACCCAGACCGCGCCCGCCGCGTTCGGCGTGTATCCGACGAACCAGGCGGCGTAGCGGCTGTCGGTGGTGCCCGTCTTGCCGGCGCTGTCGCGCCCCTTGAGGCCGGCCTCCTTGCCCGTGCCGTCCTCGACCACACCCTTGAGGAGGGTGTTGATGGTGTCCGCCGTCTTCTTGGACATCGCGGTACGGCAGCTGGTCTGCGGGACCTTCATCGCCCGGCCCCGCGCGTCGGTGATCGACTCGATGGCCACCGGGCTGCAGTACTGGCCGCCGCTGGCGAACGTGGCGTAACCGGCGGCCATGGTCAGCGGGGACATCTCCTGCGTACCGAGCGTCATCGACGGAACTTGCTGCAACGGCTTGCCGTCCGCCCGCTCGATGCCCATCTTCTGGGCCATCTTGACCGCCGGGCAGATGCCCATGTCGCTGATCAGCTGCACGAAGTAGGTGTTGACCGACTTCGCGGTCGCCTCCTTCATGCCGTACGGGCCGACCTCTTCCTTGTTCTCGTTCTCGGTGGTGTCGGCCGGCGTGCCGTGCCACTCGCCGTTGCAGGTCTGCACCGGGCTCGGATACGGCATCCGGTACGGCGACGGGTACTGCTGCTCGGGACTGGTGCCCTGCTCCAGGGCGGCCGCCGCGATCACCGGCTTGAAGGTCGACCCGGGCAGGTAGCCCGCGCCGCCGCCCATGGAGTGGTCCACCGAGAGGTTGATCACGGTCTGGTTCTCGCCGAAGCCGTACGGGCGCGACTGGCCCATGCCGAGGATCTTGCCGGTACCCGGTTCGACGATGGTGGCGGCGGTGGCGACCGGGTCGTCCTCATAGACGTGGTCGCCTATCGACGCCTGGATCGACTTCTGCGTCTGCGGGTCGAGGGTGGTGCGGATGGTCATGCCGCCCTGGTCCCAGCGCTTCGCCCGCTCCTTGCGGGTCTTTCCGAAAGTCTTGTCACCGAGAAAGACCTTGCGGATGTAGTCGCAGAAGAAGCCGGCGCCGTGGGTGGCGGTGATGCAGCCGTTCTTGGGGCGGCTGACCGCCAGCTTGATCGGCTTCTGGGCCGCCGCGTCCGCCTGCGCCCGGGTGATGTCCTTCAGATCGGCCATCCGCTGCAGCACGGTGTTGCGCCGGCGGGTGGCCTCCTGCGGGTTGTTGAGCGGGTCGTAGCGGCTGGGCGACTGCACGATCCCGGCCAGCAGCGCCGACTCCTCCAGGGTCAGGTCCTTGGCGTGCTTGCTGAAGTACCGCTGCGCGGCCGCCTCGATGCCGTACGCCTGCTGCCCGAAGAACGTGATGTTGAGGTAGTTCTGCAAGATCTTGCGCTTGCCGAGCTCCTTCTCGATCTGGATCGCGTACTTGAGTTCCTTGACCTTGCGACCGATCGTCTGCTGGGTGGCCTGCGCGACCTTGGTGGGGTTGTCGCCCGCCTCCTCGACGAAGACGTTCTTCACGTACTGCTGGGTCAGCGTCGAGGCGCCCTGGGAGACGCCGCCGGACTGGGCGTTCTTGTTGGCCGCCCGGAGGATGCCCTTCAGGTCGATCGCGCCGTGCTCGTAGAAGCGCGCGTCCTCGATCGCCACGATCGCCTGCCGGATGTACGGCGACATGTCCTTGAGCCCGACGACCGTGCGGTCGCGGGAGTAGACCTTGGCGATCTCGCCGCCGTCGGCGTCCTGAATGGTGGTCCGCTGGCTGAGCGGTGGCGTCTTGAGGTTCGCCGGGATCTCGTCGAAGCCCTCGACCGACCCCTTCGCGGCCAGACCGAGCGCCCCGGCCGCCGGCAGCGCGAGGCCGGCGAGCACCGCTCCGGCCAGGACGCTGACACCGAGGAACTTGGCGGCCTGCTGCGTCTTGGACAGACCTCCGCCATCGCGCTTCTTAGGCATGAGGGCAGCCTACGTTCTCATTCGCCGGACAGGGGCGCACCTGTTCGTTTAGCCTGTTCCCTGCTGCCACAGCCGAACGGTTACGCCCGAGTTAGTCAACCCCTCTCCCTCACGGACCGCACCCCCACGTGTCCGCGTGCGGCGACAGAAACCCCGCGTCAGCCCGGCCACCTGTCCTGCCTTGTGAGTTAAAAGACGTATGTCGTGCGGTCACTCCGTTGGGTGATCTGCCGCATACGCATAGTCCGTTCGGGCCATTCAAGATTGGGCCCGAAGGGGGTGTTGCGCCCTGTCTGCCTTCCGTAACGTCCTCAACTGGCAACGGTGAATATGCCGCTTGCCGCCGTGGGGGAGCCTCGATTCGGGAGAGGACGGCGCCAGCATGAGCTGGGTAACCGACTGGAGTGCACAGGCAGCCTGCCGCACTACCGATCCGGATGAACTGTTCGTTCAAGGGGCAGCGCAGAACCGCGCCAAGGCGGTGTGCACCGGATGTCCGGTACGCACGGAATGCCTGGCCGATGCCCTGGACAACCGGGTGGAGTTCGGCGTGTGGGGCGGGATGACCGAGCGGGAGCGGAGGGCGCTGCTGCGCCGCCGCCCGACCGTGACGTCATGGCGCCGCCTGCTGGAGACAGCGCGTACGGAATACGAGCGCAGCACGGGCATCCTGCCGGTGGACTGCGAGGACGGGGTCTTCGACGAGTACGCAGCGGTCGGCTGAGCGGGCCTTTCGGCCGGGCACGGCCGAAAGGCCGGCCAGGTCACCGGAGTTACGTGCCCGCGAGCCGTCGGTGAGTGACGTCCGCGGGGGGCGCAGGCGCGACGCGTTGCCGTGCGCCTCCGACGCGTCCGGACGCCTCCGACCCGGCCGGCACACGCCCGAGGGCGGGTCGGCGGTCGCAGGAGGGGCGTCGGCTCAGCTGCCGGAGTCGCCGTTGTCGGCGGTACCGGTGAGGGTGCCGTCGGTGTCGGTTTCGGTGCCGGTGTCGTCAGGGGATGTGCCGTTGAGCGCCAGGCGGTCGCCGATCGCGCGCAGGCCCGTGAGGTCATGGACGTCGCCGGGCAGCGCGCCGACCTCCGTCACCGGGACCTCGGGATGCAGAGCGGTGAAGCGGTCCCGCGTGCGCCGTTCGCGCGCGAGGACCTGCATGCGTTCCGCGTGTAGTCGTAGCAGCCCGGCGGCGAGTTGCGCCGCCGGGGCTGACGTGGGTGCTGTGTGCTCCGCTGCGGCAGCGGGGGAGTGGCCGCCGACGGTACCTGCTCCAGCATTCCCGCCGTCGAGATCCACAATGCCGGTTGCTTCAAGATTATTTTCGGCGCGGCCCGTACCGGCCTCGCCGTCCGCCGCCCCGTCCTCCGACAGCCCGTCGGTCAGGGCCTCCGCGGCGGCCAGGGCGCGCTCGGCGCTCAGTTGCGCGGCACCGCTGCCGTGCACCCGGTTCAGCACGAGGCCGGCCAGTGGCATCTGCTCGGCGGCCAGCCGCTCGACGAAGTACGCCGCCTCGCGCAGCGCGTCCCGCTCCGGCGCGGCCACCACCAGAAACGCCGTGCCGGGCGCCTGGAGCAGGCGGTACGTGGCGTCCGCGCGGGTCCGGAAGCCGCCGAACATGGTGTCCATCGCCGCCACGAACGTCTGCACGTCGCGGAGCAGTTGACCGCCCATGAGCTTGCTGAGGGTGCCGGTCATCATCGACATGCCGACATTCAGGAACTTCATCCCGGCCCGGCCGCCGACCTTCGCCGGCGCCATCAGCACCCGGATGAACTTGCCGTCCAGGAACGAGCCGAGGCGCTTGGGCGCGTCCAGGAAGTCCAGCGCGGACCGGCTGGGAGGCGTGTCGACGACGATCAGGTCCCACTCGTCGCTCGCCCGGAGCTGGCCGAGCTTCTCCATGGCCATGTACTCCTGCGTGCCCGCGAAGCCGGCCGACAGGGACTGGTAGAACGGGTTCTCCAGGATGGCGCGGGCCCGGTCGGCGTCCGCATGGCCCTCGACGATCTCGTCGAAGGTGCGCTTCATGTCCAGCATCATCGCGTGCAGTTCGCCGCCCGCGGCCTCGTCGACGTCCTTGACCCGGCGCGGGACGTTGTCGAGCTCGGAGATGCCCATCGACTGCGCCAGCCGCCGGGCGGGGTCGATCGTCAGCACCACGACCTTGCGGCCGCGCTCCGCGGCGCGTACGCCGAGGGCCGCGGCGGTGGTGGTCTTGCCGACGCCGCCCGAGCCGCAGCACACCACGATGCGGGTGCGCGGGTCGTCGATCAGCGCATCGACCTCGAGCCGCGGGGCCGAGGCGTCCAGCGTCATGTCGTCCGAGGTCATATGGGCCCCTGTTTCCGCAGGTCTCTCGCCAGTTGGTAGAGACCGGCGAGATCCACTCCTTCGGGGAGCAGCTCCAGCTCGTAGGTGGGCAGGCCGATCGCGGTCAGCTCGGCGTGCTCGGCGCGCTCCAGCTCGACCCGCTCGGCGTGCTCGCGCGCCTGCTCCAGCAGGGGGTCGATCAGCCGGTCGGCCAGCCCGCCGCGGCGGGCGCCGCCCAGACCCGCCTGGGACAGCGCCTTGGCGACGCCCGAACGGGCCCCGCGGGCGGCGATGACATCGAGATCACCGTTGTCCAGCAGCGCCGGACGGGTCATGTTGATGACGATGCCGCCGACGGGGATGCCGGCCGCTCGCAGCTCCGCGACCCCGTCGGCCGTTTCCTGCACCGGCATCTCCTCCAGGAGCGTCACCAGATGCACCGCGGTCTCGGGCGACTTGAGGACGCGCATCACGGCCTGTGCCTGATTGTGGATCGGGCCGATCTTCGCGAGGCCGGCGACCTCGTCGTTGACGTTCAGGAAGCGGGTGATGCGGCCGGTCGGTGGGGCGTCCATCACGACGGCGTCGTAGACGAACCTGCCGTTCTTGTCCTTGCGGCGGACCGCCTCGCACGCCTTGCCGGTGAGCAGGACGTCCCGCAGGCCCGGCGCGATGGTCGTGGCGAAGTCGATCGCGCCGAGTTTCTTCAGCGCCCGGCCGGCGCTGCCGAGCTTGTAGAACATCTGGAGGTAGTCCAGCAGGGCGCGTTCGGCGTCGATGGCCAGGGCGTGGACCTCGCCCGCCCGTCTGCCACCACCCCGCAGGGCATCGCCGCCGCCCCGCAGGGGATCTCCGCCGGACTCCGTCCGGGAGGGTCCCCAGCGTGACGCGCCCTCTGACGCGGGACCTACCGCGATCTTGCGCTCCTCGTACGGAAGCGCCTCGGTCTCGAACAGCTGGGCAATGCCCTGCCGGCCCTCGACCTCGACCAGGAGGGTACGGCGTCCCTCGGTGGCCAGGGCGAGGGCCAGGGCAGCGGCGACCGTGGTCTTGCCGGTGCCACCCTTGCCGCTGACGACATGGAGCCTGCTCACGCAAAGGAGCCTAACCAGTCCGCGTCGCGCCTACGCACGGGATACGCCTGACAAGACCCGGAGATCCGCCCCAGGTGTGTCCGGGGCCGGTCAGGGATGTGCCGTAGGGGTCGGGCGGCCGGCTGCTGTTCCGCCGCTTCGGACGGGTGCGGGCGGGCCGCGCCGGACGGCGTCCGTCACCGTCGTGGACAGGCATTACGCTCGGGCCCATGACCAAGTGGGAATACGCGACCGTGCCGCTGCTCGTTCACGCGACGAAGCAGATTCTGGACACCTGGGGCGAGGACGGCTGGGAGCTCATCCAGTGCGTCCCGGGCCCGAACAACCCCGAGCAGCTGGTGGCCTACATGAAGCGGGAGAAGGCGTGAGCGCCGTAGAGGAGAAGGTCGCATCGCTCGGCCTCAAGCTGCCGGAGGTCGTGCCGCCGCTGGCGACGTACCAGCCCGCGGTGCGCTCCGGCGCGTACGTGTACACCTCCGGCCAGCTGCCGATGGTGGACGGCGCGCTGCCGGCCACCGGCAAGGTCGGCGCCGAGGTCACCCCGGAGCGGGCCCAGGAGCTCGCCGCGACCTGCGCGCTCAACGCGCTGGCCGCCGTGAAGTCCGTCATCGGTGACCTCGACAAGATCCAGCGGGTCGTGAAGGTCGTCGGCTTCGTGGCCTCCGCGCCGGACTTCACCGGCCAGCCGGGCGTCCTCAACGGCGCCAGCGAGCTGCTGGGCGAGATCCTCGGCGACAAGGGCGTGCACGCCCGGTCCGCGGTGGGTGTGGCGGTGCTGCCGCTCGACGCCCCGGTCGAGGTCGAGATCCAGGTCGAGATCGCCGAATAGGCACGGGCCGAGGAGCCGTCGCGGCCGAAGAGCCGCGGGCCCGGCACCGGGGCACGTACGCGGGTGTGAGTCCCCTCGTACGTGCCCCGGCGCCCGGCCGTACCGCGCCCCGGCACCCGGCCCGCAGCGTGCCGGGCACCCTGCCCGCCGCCGTCCGCCACCGCCCCGGCGCGAAAGGGCCCCTCGAACATCCGCGCGCGAGCGCATAGCATCCGGCCATGTCGTCCTCGACCAATGGCCAGTGGTACCCGCCGGAGTGGCCGGACCGCATCCGGGCACTCGCCAACGGCGAGCTGACCCCCGCCGAGCCCCGGCGGGCCGCCACCGTCCTGCTGCTGCGGGACTCGGACACCGGCGGCCCCGCCGTCCACATGCTGCGCAGACGCGCCTCCATGGCCTTCGCGGGAGGCGCGTACGCCTATCCGGGCGGTGGCGTCGACCCGCGGGACGAACGGCCGGTGGCCTGGGCGGGCCCCTCGCGCGCCCAGTGGGCGGTCCGGATGGGCGTCGACCCGGCCACCGCGCAGGCCATCGTCTGCGCGGCGGTGCGCGAGACGTTCGAGGAGGCGGGCGTGCTCCTCGCCGGCGCCTCCGCCGACACGGTCGTCGCGGACACGACGGGCGAGGACTGGGAGGCGGACCGCGCCGCCCTGGTGGCCCACGAACTGTCCTTCGCCGACTTCCTGGGCCGCCGCGGTCTGGTCCTGCGCTCCGACCTGCTGGGCGCCTGGGCCCGCTGGATCACGCCGGAGTTCGAGCCGCGGCGCTACGACACCTGGTTCTTCGTCGCCGCGCTGCCCGAAGGCCAGCGGACCCGCAACACGTCCACCGAGGCGGACCGCACGGTGTGGATCCGTCCCGAGGACGCGGCCGCCGGCTACGACCGCGGCGAGCTGCTGATGATGCCGCCGACGATCGCGACGCTGCGCGGGCTCCAGCCGTACGCCACCGCCGCGGACGCACTGGCGGCCGCGGAGGCCCAGAACCTGACACCGGTGCTGGCCCAGGCGCGCCTGGTGGGCGGCGAGATCGTGCTGAGCTGGCCGGGGCACGACGAATTCACCAAGCACATCGCGCAGACGGACGCCGGCAGCGGCGCCTCCGGGGGTGGCGCATCCGACGGCCCCTCAGGCGACTCCGGCCCTTCGGGAGGGACCCCCGCATGACCGAAGCAGCCGCTCTCCCGGGCCGGCCCCGAGGCGGAGCGATCACCGGGCAGGCCACCCCGCGGGCGCACTGCGTGCTCGCCCCCAACCCGTCGGCGATGACGCTGGACGGCACGAACACCTGGATCGTCGCCGAGCCGGACTCCGATCTCGCCGTCGTCATCGACCCGGGACCGCTCGACGAGGGGCACCTCAGGGCCGTCATCGAGACCGCCGAACGGGCCGGCAAGCGCGTCGCGCTGACCCTGCTGACCCACGGTCACCCGGACCACGCCGATGGGGCCGCCCGCTTCGCCGAGCTGACCCGATCCGCCGTTCGGGCGCTGGACCCGGCCCTGCGCCTCGGCGACGAGGGGCTGGAAGCCGGCGACGTCATCACCACCGGGGGCCTCGAACTGCGGGTGGTCCCCACAGCGGGGCACACCGCCGACTCGCTGTCCTTCCATCTCCCGGCCGACCGCGCGGTGCTGACCGGGGACACGATCCTGGGGCGCGGTACGACCGTGGTCGCGCACCCCGACGGCCGGCTGGGCGACTACCTGGACTCGCTGCGCCGGCTGCGCTCGCTCACCGTGGACGACGGCGTGGCGACGGTCCTGCCGGGGCACGGGCCGGTGCTGAACGATGCCCAGGGGGCCGTGGAGTTCTATCTGGCGCATCGCGCCAACCGGCTCGCCCAGGTGGAGACCGCGGTCGAGGCCGGCCACCGGACATCCGCCGAGGTCGTCGCGAACGTCTACGCGGACGTCGACCGGTCGTTGTGGCCGGCGGCCGAACTGTCCGTACGGGCGCAGTTGGAGTACCTGGGCGAGCACGGACTGATTCAGGACTGATCCAGGACAGGTCCAGGACGGTTCCAGGACGGATCCAGGACTGGACCGAGGGCTGGACCGAGGACCTGGAGATCCGGAGCTGATGCGGGACCAGGACGGGTCGGCTTCCGCGCACCCGCGAGGCCCCGTCAGCAGGTTCACGGGCGGGGGGCCTTCGCCCCGTGGACGGCGAGGTACTCGTCGGCCAGCCAGGGCGCGAGGCCGGCCAGCAGCTCGTCCAGCAGCCCGGGGTACGCGGCGGGCGTCCGGGCGGCGCGCGCCGCGGCGCGCATCTGCTCGGCGTGCGCCGGGTAGTAGCGGCCGAACACCTCGGCGGACCGGCCGAGGTCGCTGGTCCAGCCGCCCCAGCGCGGCATGACCAGCGTGAACCCGGTGCGTACGAGCCGCCGCGCCACGCCCCGGGTCAGCCGGTCGCGGGCGGTCGCCGTGGTGGCCGCCGCGGCCCTCTCGAGCAGACCGGGCAGGTCGCGGTGGAGGTTGCCGTTCGTCTCGCGTGCCAGCAGCGAGGTGGGCCGGTAGCGGGGCAGCCGCGAGGCCAGGTCGGGGCCGCTGAGCGGCGTGCACAGACACGCCACGAACCACCCCATGTCGTGCCGCTCCGGCTCGCTCAGCAGCCGGTCCACGCCGTACAGCAGCAACCCGGCGCCGTCGATCTGCCCGTAGGCGGCGTCGAGCTCGTCCTCGACGGCACGCGCGGCGGCCCGGTCGGCGTCGGTCGGCTCGTCCCGCAGGGCGAGCAGCGCGTCGAGGTCGGACACCCCGGGGACGGCGGTGCCGCGCGGAATGCTGCCGAAGAGGTAGACGCTGTGCAGGCGGCCGGGACCGAAGCGCTCGGCGAGCCGGGCGGTGAGCCCGGCCACCACGGGCGCGAAGGGCGCGGACACGCGGTCCAGGGACCCTTCCCGTACGAAGCAGCCGTCCCGGTCCAGTCCCGTGCCGTTGGTCATGGCGCCACTATGGCGAGCCGACGGGCGGGGCCGCCAGGCAAATAGCGAGGGCCCCGCCGGAGCGGGGCCCTCGCCGAAGCGGTCTGCGGGTGCCGTCAGCGCGAGCGCTTGGCCAGCCGCTCGACGTCCAGCAGGATCACGGCGCGCGCCTCCAGGCGCAGCCAGCCGCGGCCCGCGAAGTCCGCGAGCGCCTTGTTGACCGTCTCGCGGGAGGCGCCGACCAACTGGGCCAGCTCTTCCTGCGTCAGGTCGTGCACGACGTGGATGCCCTCCTCGGACTGCACGCCGAAGCGGCGCGACAGGTCCAGCAGGGCGCGCGCCACACGGCCCGGCACATCCGAGAAGACCAGGTCGGACATCTGGTCGTTGGTCTTGCGCAGCCTGCGGGCGACCGCCCGCAGCAGGGCCGTGGCCACCTCGGGCCGGGCGTTCAGCCAGGGCTGGAGGTCGCCGTGGCCCAGGCCGAGCAGCTTGACCTCGGTCAGGGCGGAGGCGGTGGCCGTGCGGGGGCCGGGATCGAAGAGCGAGAGCTCACCGATCAGCTCTCCGGGGCCGAGGACGGCGAGCATGTTCTCCCGGCCGTCGGGGGAGGTGCGGTGCAGCTTCACCTTGCCCTCGGTGACCACATAAAGGCGGTCGCCCGGGTCCCCTTCGTGGAACAGGGCGTCGCCGCGGGCGAGCGTGACCTCTCCCATCGAGGCGCGCAGCTCGGCCGCCTGCTCGTCATCGAGCGCCGCGAAGAGCGGTGCGCGCCGCAGAACGTCGTCCACGAGATCTCTCCTTGTCGACATGCTCCGGGGGACTGTGGTCCCCATCATGCCGGAATGCAAAACAGTGCGATCAATCACAAGTTTGCCGGACCGGTGCCCTCCGCCATAAGGCAGGGGGCCGATTGGGCTCACGAATCACAGTGATCAAGCCGGATGTCAGTGGGTGGCCTTAGTCTGGCCGAGTGTCCAATACGCCGGTGAGAGCAGAGGACTGGGGGCCGGACGAGTGAGCGCAGGGCGTGATTCCGCTGTGGGCGAACAGGCGTCCGGCGGAACGGCTAATTCGGATAAAAGTAACAAATTGCCTCACGGGAGGCCGGTCGAGCGGAAGCTGACCGTCCGGATGCCCGGCGCGTCGACCGGCGACGCGGCCCGCCACCGCCGGACCCGTGACCGCGACGGTCACCACGGCGACGGACACGACCACGACGTCCGCCCTCACGACCACGGCGAAAGCCCTCGTGACGGACGCGTACGGACGGCGCGCAGCGGCGCGGGCGTCCGGGACGAAGACGCAGGCAGGCAAGAGCTCGGCAGGAAAGAAGGCCGCCGTGAACGACACCCCTGAGAAGCCGACGGCGGCCAAGAAGGCCCCGGCGAAGAGAACCACCACCAAGGCTCCGGCCAAGAAGACCGCCGCCAACAAGACCGCCGCCACGAAGGCACCGGCGACGAAGGCCGCGGCCAAGACCACCGCCAAGGCCGCCGCCAAGAAGGCTCCGGCGAAGAAGGCCCCCGCCCGCAAGCCCGAGTCCCGGACCGCCGTCGTGCGGCGGGCCCGCCGGATCAACCGCGAGCTGGCCGAGCTGTATCCGTACGCCCACCCCGAGCTGGACTTCACCAACCCCTTCGAGCTGCTGGTCGCCACGGTCCTGTCCGCCCAGACCACCGACATGAGGGTCAACCAGACCACCCCGCGCCTCTTCGCGGTCGCGCCGACGCCCGAGGACATGGCCGCGCTGCCGCCCGAGGAGCTGGAGGAGCTGATCCGGCCGACCGGCTTCTTCCGGGCCAAGACGAAGTCGCTGATCGGGCTGTCCACGGCGCTGCGCGACCGGTTCGGCGGCGAGGTGCCGGGCCGCCTGGAGGACCTGGTCACGCTGCCCGGCGTCGGCCGCAAGACCGCCAATGTGGTGCTCGGCAACGCCTTCGGTGTCCCGGGCATCACCGTCGACACCCACTTCGGCCGGCTGGCCCGCCGCTTCGGCTGGACCACCCAGGAGGACGCCGAGAAGGTCGAGGCGGATGTCGCGGCGATCTTCCCCAAGAGCGAGTGGACGATGCTCTCGCACCGCGTCGTCTTCCACGGCCGCCGCGTCTGCCACTCCCGCAAGCCCGCCTGCGGCGCCTGCCCGATCGCCCCGCTGTGCCCCTCGTACGGCGAGGGCGAGACGGATCCGGAGAAGGCCAGGAAGCTGCTCAAGTACGAGCTGGGCGGCCAGCCCGGGCAGCGGCTGAAGCCGCCGGCGGACTATCCGGGGCAGCCCGCGCCCCCGATGGCGCCCCCGGCGGCCGCTTCATGACGGCAGCCGCGACGCCCCTGCGGGGGACCCACCATCGACGTCGGACCTGAGGGGCGCGGATGAGGAGTGCACGGGAGCAGCAGTACGGCGAGGCGGCCGACCTCGACCGGGCGGCGGCCGGCCGGGAGGTCCCGGTGACGGCCGACGGCCTGCCCGAGTGGCTGGCGCCGGTGGCCCGCGCGGCCGCCACGATCGAACCGCGGCAGCTCAGCCGCTTCCTGCCGCCCGAGAGCGGTGGCCGGCCGTCCGCGGTGCTGATCCTCTTCGGCCACGGCCCCGGCGGCCCCGAGCTGCTGCTGATGGAGCGCGCCGGCACCCTGCGCTCCCATGCCGGCCAGCCCTCCTTCCCCGGCGGAGCCCTCGACCCCGAGGACGGTGACCCCGACGGCCCCGGCCCGGTACGGGCGGCGCTGCGCGAGGCCCAGGAGGAGACCGGCCTCGACCCGTCCGGCGTCCAGGTCTTCGGCGTGCTGCCGCGCCTCTACATCCCCGTCAGCGGCTTCGTGGTGACGCCCGTCCTGGGCTGGTGGCGGCGGCCGAGCCCGGTCGGCGCGGTCGACCAGGCCGAAACCGCCCGGGTGTTCACCGTTCCCGTGGCGGATCTCACGGATCCCGCCCATCGTGTGACAACGCGCCACCCCAGTGGGCACGTAGGTCCGGCGTTCCTGGTCGAAAACGCCCTGGTCTGGGGGTTTACCGCCGGGGTGATCGACCGGATTCTGCATTACGCCGGGTGGGAGATTCCGTGGGACCGTGACAAGCAGGTCCCGCTCGACTGGCGCTCGTGAGACGGTGTCCGGCGTGAACGTCCTGGACATCCTGCTGCTGGTCGCGGCCGTGTGGTTCGCCATCATCGGTTATCGGCAAGGCTTTGTCGTCGGCATCCTGTCCGTGATCGGCTTCCTCGGGGGCGGACTGATCGCGGTCTATCTGCTGCCGGTGATCTGGAACGAGATCACCGGCGATGCCACGCCCGGCACCTTCGCGGCCATCGCGGCAGTGGCCATCGTGATCGTGTGCGCATCCGTGGGCCAGGCGCTCACCACCCATCTGGGCAACAAGCTGCGCCGCCACATCACCTGGTCGCCGGCCAGAGCGCTGGACGCGACCGGCGGCGCGCTGGTCAACGTCCTGGCCATGCTCCTGGTCGCCTGGCTGATCGGCTCCGCACTGGCCGGTACGTCCCTGCCGACGCTCGGCAAGGAGGTCCGCAACTCCAAGGTGCTGCTCGGGGTCTCCCGGGTCCTGCCGCCCCAGGCCAGTACCTGGTTCGCGGACTTCTCCTCGGTACTGGCGCAGAACGGCTTCCCACAGGTCTTCACGCCGTTCTCCAACGAACCGATCAACAATGTGCCGGCGCCCGACCCGCAGCTCGCCACGAGCCCGACCGCGGCGCAGGCCAAGCGCAGCATCGTCAAGGTCGTCGGCACGGCGCCCAGCTGCGGCAAGGTCCTGGAGGGCAGCGGTTTCGTCTTCGGGCGGCACCGCGTGATGACCAACGCCCATGTCGTCGGCGGCGTGAGCGAGCCGACGGTCCAGGTGGGCGGCGAAGGGCGCACGTACGACGCCAAGGTGGTGCTCTACGACTGGCGGCGCGACATCGCGGTGCTGGACGTGCCCTCCCTGAACGCCCCCGCGCTGCGCTTCGCGAACGCGGACGCGAGCAGCGGCAAGAGCGCCATCGTCGCCGGCTTCCCGGAGAACGGCGGCTACGACGTCCGCGCGGCCCGTATCCGCAGCCGCATCAAGGCCAACGGCACGGACATCTACCACCGTGGCACGGTCGGCCGCGACGTCTACTCGCTCTACGCCACGGTCCGGCAGGGGAATTCCGGCGGTCCGCTGCTCACCCCCCAGGGCGAGGTCTACGGCGTCGTCTTCGCGAAGTCGCGGGACGACTCGCGCACCGGCTACGCGCTGACCGCCGACGAGGTCCGTCCGGACGCCCTGCGGAGCCGCGCGGGCAACCAGCCGGTCGACACCCAGGGGTGCGCGATCTGAGACGGCCTGCGGCGGTCACCGCCGCGGGGGACGCGTCCGGCGCGGGGAACGGGGCTTCCCGCGCCCGGCCGGCGGACGCCGAGGTTCAGGTGCGGGGATGGCGCAGACGCGCGCTCATCCAGCGTGCTCTGCGGCGCAGGATGCGCGGGATGCCCATCGGGTGCGCCGGATCGGGGGATCCGCCGGACCCGAGATCCGGGGCGCCCCTCTCCTGCGTGCCCACGGCAGCGGCGCTGCTGCTGCGGTTGCCTGCCACGTCACGGTAGTCGTGCGTCCAGCCCATACCCTCGACTCTGCCCGTGGCCCAAGGTCCGTAACCGCCGCGGGGACCGCCAATTGGCCTATGCGCCGGGCAAGTGGCCGTTCGTCAAAGAGGTGTTCGAGTCTGCCGGGTGCCGGTTCCGCTGAGCGGTGTGCGCCGGCCCGTTCTGCGGTGCGCCGGACGTGCCGGCGCACCCCGTTCAGCGGTCCGGTTCCGGGTCCTTGAGCCAGTTGATCAGTTCGGTGGAGAACGCCACCGGGTCCTCCTCGTGCGGGAAGTGCCCGAGGCCGTCGAACAGCCGCCAGCGGTAGGGCGCCTCGACGAACTCACCGGAGCCGGCCGCGCTGCGGGTGCGCATCACCGGGTCGAGCGAGCCGTGCAGATGCAGGGTCGGCACCCGTACGGGCATCTTCATCCGCCGGTTGAACTGGATGCCGTCGGGCCGGGCCATCGAGCGCACCAGCCAGCGGTACGGCTCGATGGAGCAGTGGGCCGTGGACGGGATGCTCATCGCGCGGCGGTACACCGCGAGCGCCTCGTCGTCGGGCTGCCGGGGGCCGGACCAGTCCTGGATCATCCGGCCCACCAGCTCCGCGTCGTCGGCCGTCAGCCGGCGCTCCGGCAGCCAGGGCCGCTGGAAGTTCCAGATGTGCGAGCTGCGGGCGCTCTGCCGTACGTCGGCGAGCATCGCCGAGCGCCACCGCCGCGGATGCGGCATCGAGGCCACCGCCAGCCGGCGCACCAGCTTGGGCCGCATCACCGCCGCCGTCCAGGCGAGATAGCCGCCCAGGTCGTGCCCGACGAGCGCGGCGTCCGGTTCGCCCAGGGACCGTATGACGCCGGTGACGTCCAGCGCGAGGTTCGCCGGGTCGTAGCCCCGGGGGGTGCGGTCGCTGCCGCCGACGCCGCGCAGGTCCATCGCCACCGCGCGGAAACCGGCGTCGGCGAGCGCCGGCAGCTGGTGCCGCCAGGTCCACCAGAACTGCGGGAAGCCGTGCAGCAGCAGCACCAGCGGACCGTCGCCCATCTCGGCGATGTGGAAACGCGCGCCGTTGGCCGCGACATCGCGGTGCGACACCTCGTGCCCGCCGGGGACGTCGAGCCGTACGACCGAGGCGGTGCTGTCAGGGGCTGTCATACCGATGAGCGTGTCACAGACTCCAGGGCCGGGTGGTCGGCGGCCGTCACCCGGGGGTGCGGCTTGGCCTTCTGCAGCACGGCCGCGGTCTGCCTGGCGGAGTTGATGGACTTCTCCGGCTTCTTGATCTTCTTCATCTTGGCCATCGCGATCAGGGCCAGCAGTCCGGCGAGGACCAGGAAGGCGCCCCCCACGATCAGGAACGACCAGGCGAGCCCCAGGCCGAGGTTGTGGATGCCGTAGGCCGCCGCGAAGCTCAGCACCGGCAGTGCGAACAGCGCCAGCGCGCCCGCCACGACGAACGCCGCGCTGCCGATACCCGCGCGCTTGGCGTCCTGCCGCAGCTCCGCCTTGGCCAGCGCGATCTCGTCGTGCACCAGTGCGGACATGTCGGCGGTGGCCGAGGCCACCAGCTGTCCGAGGCTGCGGTCCCCGTTCGCGTCGGCTGCGCTCATCGCCGTCTCCCTCATCTCGTCACCGGATGCAAAGCCTCTCAGATCATGCCGGACCATCGTCTCCGGCGTGCGAGCTGGAGGCCACTTCGGCAAGCCGCCGGTGTTCGGCGGCCTTTGCTTCGTGGATTGCCGCCATCCGGAGGTGGTATTCCGGCTTGTCGAGTTCGTAGATGTCAGGGATGCCGTCCTGGTCCTCGTCGCGCTCCTCCTCCTCGCACAGCTTGCGGTACTTGGCGTTGCGTATCTTCAGGAGCGTGCCGGCGCAGACGGCCGCGAGCAGCGAGCCGGTCAGCACCGCCGCCTTGATCTCGCCGGCCAGCGCGAGGTCGTCCGTGAAGGCGAGTTCACCGATCAGCAGCGAGACGGTGAAGCCGATGCCGGCCAGGGAGGCGACCGCGAAGACGTCCGGCCACTTCAGGTCGGGATTGAGTTCGGCCTTGGTGAAGCGGGCGGTCAGCCACGTACCGCCGAAGATGCCCAGTGCCTTGCCCACCACCAGTCCGAGGACGACCCCGAGCGTCTCGGGCCGGGTGAAGACGTCGCGGAGGGCGCCGCCGGATATCACCACGCCGGCCGAGAAGAGGGCGAACAGCGGGACCGCGAGCCCGGCCGACAGGGGGCGGATCAGATGCTCGATGCGCTCGCCGGGGGACCGGTCCTCGCCCTCGTGGCGGTGGCAGCGCAGCATCAGGCCCATGGCGACGCCGGCGATGGTGGCGTGCACCCCGCTGTTCTCCATCAGCCCCCAGATGACCAGGGCCAGCGGGACGTAGACGTACCAGCCGCGTACGCCCTTGCGCAGCAGGAAGTAGAAGACCACCAGGCCGGCGAGGGCGAGGCCGAGCGCCAGGAAGTTGATCTTCGAGGTGAAGAAGATCGCGATGATCAGGATGGCGAAGAGGTCGTCGACGACCGCGAGCGTGAGCAGGAAGGCGCGCAGCGCGGCGGGCAGGGACGTGCCGATGACGGCGAGCACGGCGAGCGCGAAGGCGATGTCGGTGGCGGTGGGGACCGCCCAGCCCTGCAGCGAGCCGCCGCCGAGCGTGTTGACGGTGAAATAGACGGCCGCCGGCATCGCCATGCCGCAGAGCGCGGCGATGACGGGGAGGGCGGCGGCCCGGGGGTCGCGCAGCTCGCCGGCGACCAGTTCACGCTTGAGCTCGATGCCGGCGACGAAGAAGAAGATCGCGAGCAGGCCGTTGCCGGCCCAGTGCTGGATCGACAGGTCCAGGCCCAGCGAGGCCGGGCCGAGGTGGAAGCCGCTGACCGCCGCGTAGCTTCCGCCGAAGGTGTTTGCCCAGATCAGAGCCGCTACGGCGGCGACGAGGAGGAGGACCCCGCCGACGGTTTCGGTGCGCAGCGCGTCCGCGACGAAGTTTCGCTCGGGCAGGGACATCCGTCCGAGGAACGGGGAACGACGATGGGTGGGCGCGCTCACGCGGGTGACCTCCGGCCTTCGGCAGCTGTGTACGGCTGTTGCAGTTGCCGACCAGACTTCCCGGCGCACCCTGAGTTCTTAGCGTGTCATTGACGCGGTTCCCACTTTACCGGGCGGGCGCAAGCGGGTATCCGGTGGCCTCACTTTACGGGCAATTCAGGCACTCGGCTGCTGCGGCGGAGGTCGCCGGCAGGAGCGCCCGGCGGTGCCCGGGCGCCCGGGAAATCGCGGCGGCGGTCCCGGGAGAACGCGCCGGAGGGGCACCCGGCCGCCCTGGCCGGATGCCCCTCCGTGTGCTGTCCCGCTCAGTCCTCGGAGGCCGCGCTCGGCAGCTTCGCCTGGATCAGGTCCATCACGGAGGAATCGGTGAGCGTGCTGACGTCACCGAGGTCGCGGTTCTCGGCGACGTCCCGCAGCAGCCGGCGCATGATCTTGCCGGAGCGGGTCTTCGGCAGCTCCGCCACCGGCATGATCCGCTTGGGCTTGGCGATCGGGCCGAGCTGCTGGGCGACATGCGCCCGCAGCTCCTCGACCAGGCCCTCGTCCTCGGCGGCGGTGCCGCGCAGGATCACGAAGGCGCAGATGGCCTGCGTGGTCTGCGGGTCGGTGGCGCCGACGACCGCGGCCTCGGCCACCTTGGGGTGCGAGACCAGCGCGGACTCGACCTCGGTGGTGGAGATGTTGTGGCCGGAGACCAGCATGACGTCGTCGACCCGGCCGAGCAGCCAGATGTCGCCGTCGTCGTCCTTCTTGGCGCCGTCGCCGGCGAAGTACTTGCCCTCGAAGCGGGACCAGTACGTGTCGAGGTAGCGCTGGTCGTCGCCCCAGATCGTGCGGAGCATGGACGGCCACGGCTCGGTCAGCACGAGGTAGCCGCCGGCCCCGTTGGGGACCTCGTTGGCGTCGTCGTCCACGACGGTCGCCGCGACGCCGGGCAGCGGCACCTGCGCCGAGCCGGGCTTGGTCGCCGTGACGCCGGGCAGCGGGCTCAGCATCATCGCGCCGGTCTCGGTCTGCCACCAGGTGTCGACGATCGGCGCGTGGTCCGCCCCGATGTGCTTGCGGTACCACATCCACGCCTCGGGGTTGATGGGCTCGCCCACCGATCCCAGGACGCGCAGCGACGACAGGTCGAACTTCGCCGGGATGTCGTCGCCCCACTTCATGCACGCGCGGATCGCGGTCGGCGCGGTGTAGAGGATCGTCACGCCGTACTTCTGGACGATCTCCCACCAGCGGCCCTGGTGCGGGGTGTCCGGGGTGCCCTCGTAGAGCACCTCCGTCGCGCCGTTGGAGAGCGGGCCGTAGGTGATGTACGAGTGGCCCGTCACCCAGCCGACGTCGGCCGTGCACCAGTACACGTCGGTCTCGGGCTTCAGGTCGAAGACCGCGTGGTGGGTGTACGACGCCTGGGTGAGGTAGCCGCCGGTGGTGTGCAGGATGCCCTTGGGCTTACCCGTCGTGCCGGACGTGTACAGGATGAACAGCGGGTGCTCGGCGTCGAACGCCTCGGGCGTGTGCTGGTCGCTCTGCCGCTCGACGATCTCGTGCCACCACACGTCGCGGCCCTCGTGCCAGGCGATGTCCTCCTGGCCGGTGCGGCGGACCACCAGGACGCTGCGGACGTTCTCCGCCCCGGGCCTGGTCAGCGCCTCGTCCACGGCGGGCTTGAGCGCGCTCGGCTTGCCCCGGCGGTAGCCGCCGTCGGCGGTGATCACCACGCGGGCGTCGGCGTCCTCGATACGGGTGGCCAGCGCGTCGGCGGAGAAGCCGCCGAAGACGACCGAGTGCGGCGCGCCCAGGCGCGCGCAGGCCAGCATCGCGATGACCGTCTCCGGGATCATCGGCATGTAGATGGCGACCCGGTCGCCGGTCTGCACGCCCAGCTCGATCAGGGCGTGCGCGGCCTTGGAGACCTCGCGCTGCAGCTCCGCGTAGGTGATCGCGCGGCTGTCGCCCGGCTCGCCCTCGAAGTGGAGGGCGACCCGGTCACCCAGACCGTTCTCCACATGCCGGTCCACGCAGTTGTACGCGACGTTGAGCTTGCCGTCGGCGAACCACTTCGCGAAGGGCGCGTTGGACCAGTCGAGGGTCTGGGTGGGCTCGGTCGCCCAGGTCAGGCGCCGGGCCTGCTCCGCCCAGAAGCCCAGCCGGTCCGCCGCGGCCTCTTCGTACACGGCAGCCGTGACGTTGGCGTGCGCGGCCAGATCGGAGGGCGGAGCGAACCGCCGTTCCTCCTTGAGCAGGTTGGCCAGGCTTTCGTTACTCACGACTTCTCCCATTCCCAGGGCGTGCGATATGTCCCGGGCCATAGCTCATCAGCCCGCGACCGACCCTGACAAGGGCTGTGGAAAAATATTGGTGTAGACCTGTCGGCCGCCGGTCCTTTTCCGGCGTGTTGGACGGCCGCCGCGCAGGTCAGACGCCCACCGGTGCGGCTTCCCCGCGGACCGCGCAGAACCGCCCGGTAGCCTCGTCCAACACGTATGCCTGCGCCTCCCCGACGTGGAAGTACATGCCGTGCAGCACGAGTTTCCCCTCCGCCACCCGCCGGGCCACACAGGCGTGTTCCCGCAGGTGGTCGAGCTGCTGCAGGACGTTGACGAGCGCCAGCCGTTCCTGGTCGTCGGTCACCGGCCGCCCGCTCAGGGCGACTTCTCCCCGCCCCAGCCGCCCGATGCGCTGCATACGGGCCAGGCTCGGCCGGCCGTGCCGCAGCCAGCGGCCGAGCGGGGTCGGCTCCGCGTCGTCCGGCGCGGAAGCGTGCAGCAGCGCTCCCATGGCACCGCACCCCGAATGGCCGCACACCGTGATCGAACCGACGCCCAGCACCTCCACCGCGTACTCGACCGCCGCTCCCACGGAGTCGCAGGAGGCATCCGAACCGGGCGGCGGCATCAGATTGCCGACGTTGCGCACGGTGAAGAGATCCCCCGGCCCGCTGGAGGTGATCATGCTGGTGACCAGCCGGGAGTCCGCACAGGTCAAAAAGAGCTGGGTGGGCCGCTGGCCCTCGCGCGCCAGCCGCGCCAGCTCCTCGCGCACGAGCGGCGCCGTATGGCGCTGGAACGCGCTGACCCCGCCCAGCAGTTGGCCCTCGCTGCTCTCCGGTGCCGCGGCCAGCTCCGGGGCGGGCCGGGTGCAGTGGTGGTTGCGCCACGGCGTCCACGGCCGGCACGCGTGTGCCCCGGCCGGCTCGGCCACCGGCCGGCCCGAGCGGCCGCCGAGGGCCACCCAGCCGCCGTGCGCCCGGTGGGCGGCGGACCAGGACTGCAGCGCCTCGTAGGCGGCGTGGTCCATGAACGAGCCGCACAGCTCGACGACGACCTCGGTGTGCGCGGGAACCTGGGCCAGCGCCCGGGTCAGCCGCGGCACCGCCAGGAACGTCAACTGCCCGCTGACGCGCACCCGGTAGCCCTCGCCCTCCTGGGTGACCGTGATCCGGGTGTGGGTGAGCCTGCGCAGCGCCAGGAAGGCCGCGACCGCGATGCCGGCGAGCACGCCCTGGAGGACGCCGAGGAGCACCACCCCGCCCAGCGTGCCCGCGTACACCGGGAACTCGCGGTGCCGCTGCACATGCCGGATGTGCGCAAAGCTCACCATCCGTACGCCGACCACCATCACCAGCGCGGCGAGCGCGGCCAGCGGGATCAGCTCCAGCACGGCGGCCAGCAGGCCCGCGCACAGCAGCACCCAGACGCCGTGCAGCACGGTGGCCCGGCGGGTGGCCGCGCCGGCCCGCACGTTGGCCGAGCCGCGGATCGCGCCCCCGGAGACCGGCAGGCCCCCCAGGAGCCCGGAGACGGCGTTGGCCACGCCCTGGCCGCACAGCTCCCGGTTGAGCCGCGGGCGGCCGGTGGGGGCGCCGGGCCGCTCGGCCGCGAGCCGGTCCACCGCCACCGCGGACAGCAGCGACTCCATGCTGGCGACGAGGGTGACGGTCAGCACCGCGGCGGCCAACGCCGGAACGGACGCCTCCGGCAGTACGGGAAGCTCCGGCAGCCGCCAGGACGGCAGGTCCACGCGCGGCACCGCCAGCCCGGCGCTCACGGCGGTCGCGGCGAGCACCGCGGCCAGCGGGGCCGGCAGCACCCGCGCCCAGCGGCCGGCGCGGCCCGGCAGCCGTTCCCAGCCGGCCAGGACGGCGACGGTGATCGCGCCGATCAGCAGTGCGGCGACGTGCGGGTGGGTCAACTGGGCCGGTAGCGCCGCGGCGTTGTCGAGCGCCGAGCTGTCGGGACGACCGCCGAGCACCACATGGAGCTGCCCGAGGGCGATGGTGGCGCCGATGCCGGCCAGCATGCCGTGCACGATCGCCGGGCTCACGGCCAGCGTGGCGCGGGCCACGCGCAGGGCGCCCAGGGCGAGTTGGGTCAGGCCGGCCAGTACGGTGATGGCGCAGGTGGCGCGCCAGCCGTAGCGCTGGACGAGGTCGGTGGTGACCACCAGGAGGCCGGTGGCCGCACCGGTCACCTGAAGGGGAGCGCCGCCGAGCAGTCCGGCGACGATGCCGCCGACGACCGCGGCGACCAGCCCGGCCTGCAGCGGTGCGCCGGTAGCCAGGGCGAGGCCCAGCGACAGCGGTACGGCGAGCAGGAAGACGACGAGCGAGGCCGAGAGGTCCCGGCGCCAGGCGGCCAAACCGGCCCGCTCCGGACGGGGCTCCTCCGGGTGCGCACGGTGCTCGGGAGGGACCGGGGCGGGCTGCGACGTGGGCGGCGGTGGCGGCGACTTCTCGATCTGCGGCATTCCCGTCTCCTCCGGGGCGACGCGGTCGCGCGGGGCGCGATCGTGGGCGGCGGTGTACTGCGGCAAGGCGCGAGCCGGCCGGCGGGCGTCGCGATGGGTGACGGTCCGGCGACTCTCAAGCGTCGGTAAATGAAGCGTAATGACGGGTAAAGGCGGTGAGAAGACTTTGCGGCTATTCGCCCCAATCTGTCCATCTATTGGGTGAATATTCAGGCATTCGACTTGTCTTTCCTCCCCCTCTCCGGTCCGCGGCGGATTCCGGATCGCATTCCGGAGTCTCGGCCGGAGAAGCCCGGAGTTCCGCCCGGGGGATTCCGTCTGCGGCGAGCGGGCCGGGGGCGGAGTCGCGGGACGGAAACGGCCGCGCCGAGCGGCCGCCGAGGGGCGCGCACCGGGCCGGAGCCGGCTGCGCCCGTCGGCGCGGACCGGCGGTCAGGCGGGCTGCGGGGCGGCCGCCCCCTCGAAGAGGACGAAGGCCGGGTCGACCTGTGCCGCCAGATCGACACCGGTCCTGGCGTTGCCCCAGCTCTCCGCGTTCTTCAGGTGGAAGTGCACCATCTGACGGGTGTAGCGCTCCCAGTCGCGCCGCCCGTAGGACGCGTCGGCGGTGTCGTGCAGCGTCTCCAGCGCGCGCCGGTTGGCCTGCTCCAGGTAGGCGAAGCGGGCCGGGCGGCCCTTCTCCAGGGTGCGCACCCACTCGGAGTGCCCGACGCTCACCAGCAGGTCCTCGCCGACCTCGTCGCGCAGGAACGCCAGGTCGTCGGGGCCCTGCACCTTGTTGCCCACGACCTTGAGGGGCACGCCGAAATCCCGGGCGTACTCCTTGTACTGCCGGTAGACGCCGACGCCCTTACGGGTCGGCTCGGCGACCAGGAAGGTCATGTCGAAGCGGGTGAACATCCCGGAGGCGAAGGAGTCGGATCCGGCCGTCATGTCGACGACGACGTACTCCTCGCGCCCGTCGACCAAGTGGTTCAGGCACAGTTCGACGGCGCCGACCTTGGAGTGGTAGCAGGCCACGCCCAGATCGGAGGCGGTGAACGGGCCGGTCGCCATCAGGCGGACGGGGGTCCCGTCGAGCGTGACCGTCCTGGCGCAGGCGTCGTAGACGGGGTTGTCCTCGTCGATCCGCAGCAGCCGCGAGCCCTCGCCGGGCGGAGTCGTCTTGATCATGGCCTCGGCGGACGGGATCCGGGGGTTGCTGCCGCGCAAGTAGTCCTTGATCAACGGGAGATGAGCGCCCATCGCGGGCAGTGCGGCCGCCGCCGCCTCGTCGAGGCCGAGCGCGGCACCCAGGTGCTGGTTGATGTCGGCGTCCACCGCGACGACAGGGACCCGGGCCGCGGCGAGGTGCCGGATGAACAGGGAGGACAGGGTGGTCTTGCCGCTGCCGCCCTTGCCTACGAAAGCGATCTTCATGTTCACCAAGCGTAATCTTGCTATAGCTCTGGGTGAGAGGTTTGGGTGAGGAAGACCACTCCTTCGAGGGGTTCGGCCTTGCGGTGCGTAGGGTCGTACGTATGGCTGGAAACTCCCGGGGGACGTCCCCCGCACCCCCGAAGCCGAGCGCCGATCCGCTCGTGGCCCTGGCGTCGCTGCCGGGCGTCGCGGACTCGGTGGACGCCGTACGCAAGGGCATCGACCGGGTCTACGGCCACCGGGTCATGCGGCGCCGCAGCAATGAGGTCACCTCGGAGGCGGCGCTGCGCGGAGCGCGCGGTTCCGCGGCGCTCTCCGGCGCCGACTGGGCACTCGAAGAGGTCAGGCGCCGCACGGACTTCGGCGTCGAGGGCGAGGCGCGGACGGTCGGCGCGGCGCTGCGGCTGACCGCCGAGGCCGGGCAGCTGCTGAGCGTGTGGCGGCAGTCGCCGCTGCGGGTGCTGGCGCGGCTCCATCTGGTCGCGGCCGGCAAGGAGTCGCCCGATGAGACCGTCGGGCGGCCCCGCCTGGCCGGTGAGCCGGTGGACGAGCCGCTCATCGAGCTCCCGCTGCCGGACGCCGACGAGGTCGCCGGGCGGCTGGACGGCCTCTCGCGGCTGTTGCTGGCCGGGAGCGAGGCGCCGGCCCTGGTGACCGCCGCGGTGGTGCACGGCGAGCTGCTCGCGCTGCGGCCGTTCGCCTCGCACAACGGGCTGGTCGCCCGGGCGGCGGAACGCATCGTGCTGGTCGGCAGCGGACTGGACCCGAAGTCGATCTGCCCCGCCGAGGTCGGGCACGCCGAGGCCGGGCGCGCGGCCTACGTGGCGGCCCTGGAGGGCTACGTCTCGGGCACCCCCGAGGGCGTCGCGGCGTGGATCGCGCACTGCGGGCGCGCGGTGGAACTCGGCGTCCGGGAGAGCACCGCGGTCTGTGAGGCGCTGCAGCGCGGAGCGGCATAAGGGCGGAGTGAGCGGCGCGGGGCGACGGCTCGGCCGGCGCCCCGCGAATTCGGAAGCGTTGCTTCATTCGCCCTGAACAGGGTTGCGGCGGTACCAATGGGTGGTACCGCCGCTGGCATGTCTGCCTGGTTACCAGTGCGTGCTCGAATATTTGCCCATCAGGTCGGAATCTTCGTCCGGTTACCTGGTGTGGCTGGCCCGTAATCGACGGGTCGGCGTCGCGTGGGTGCCTGGCATTCATGCATCGGTCCGTGGGCCACTTGCTGCGTTAAAGGTGTTCCTCTCGGATGTCCTTGGTCTCGCGGGCCGTTAAGTCCTTTGTACTACTCGTACCGGTGAAGCGGAACCCCGGGCCGCAGATCTTTACGTTTGGCTTCAAACGCGGGCATTACGGACGGCCTCGGCGAGGCCGTCGAAATGACCGAGGCGCAACTTTGTGGATTTTCGTCGGCTCGCGTACCAGACGAGCGTCGCGGTGGCCATGGCCGCGCCCGCCGCGGCCATCACGGCGAGCACCGGCCGCGAGGGCATCGACAGCGCGGGCAGCCGCTGCTTGAGCGGCACCGGCCGGCTGAAGGTGAGAACCGGCCAGCCGCGCGCGACCGCCTCGCGGCGCAGCGCCCGGTCCGGATTGACCGCGAAGGGGTGGCCGACCGCCGACAGCATCGGGACGTCGGTCGCCGAGTCGCTGTACGCATAACAGCGCTCGAGGTCGTAGCCCTCGGACGCGGCGAGTTCCCGGACGGCCTCGGCCTTGGTCGGACCGTAGGCGTAATACTCCACCTCGCCCGTGAAGCGGCCGTCCTCTCCGACGACCATACGGGTGGCCACGACCCGGTCGGCGCCCAGGAGTTCACCGATCGGTTCGACGACTTCGGCGCCGGAGGTCGAGACGATGACGACGTCCCGCCCGGCGGCGTGATGTTCCTCGATGAGGGAGGCGGCCTCGTCGTAAATGATCGGGTCGATCAGATCGTGCAGCGTCTCGGCGACGATCTCGCGGACCTGCGCCACATCCCAGCCGCGGCACAGCGAGGAGAGATATTCGCGCATGCGCTCCATCTGATCGTGGTCGGCGCCGCCCGCGAGGAACACGAACTGGGCGTACGCAGTGCGCAGTACGGCCCGCCGATTGATCAGGCCGCCTTGGTAGAACGACTTGCTGAAGGTCAGCGTGCTCGACTTTGCAATGACGGTCTTGTCCAAGTCGAAGAACGCAGCAGTACGGGGCGTCGAGTGAGGCACGGAGTGGTTTTCCACGGGGCGAGCATAGGCGCCCACCATTCGGCGTAAGGTGTGGCGCGTGGGTTTGCTTGAGAAGGCTCTCGGGTACACCATGGAAGTCACGGATCGTTCGCGACCGTGCTAACCCGGTCCGGCTCCTCCCCCCCCCGAGCCGGCCGTGGGGACGACCCCCGCTCTCCCCCCCGGCGGGGGTCGTCGCATGTCCGGACGCATGTCGCGCCCTCAGGCGCCGCTCCGCCTCCCCTTCCGCCCGCGCAGAGCGCGCCCTCCGGGCGCCGTCAAGTCGTCACGCACCGTAGTCAAAGCACTGCGCTGCGAAAGCCTCCTCACGCGGCCCTCATACGCCCCTTGCGCGTCCCTCTTGTGTCCCGGGAGTAGCCCTTCGTCGCTGGAATAGGTGACGGGGATATTCACAATCGCGGAGTTGTCCACAGATTCGCTTCAAGATCCACTCGGATTTCCCGATCGCTGCATCGTAAAAGTCCGCGAGTTCGCGGATGTGCGAGTGATGTAGCGACAGGGGGACGAACGTGGCTGGAACCACGCCATCGGAACGCCGGGGCGCGACGGGTGCCGAGCGGGGCGGGCCGCTCATCATCACCGAGGACGAAGGGCTCCTCGACGACCTGCTGCGGCTGTGCGCGGCGGCCGGTGCGCTGCCGGAAGTGGCGCACGGCCTGCCGGGCCGCAAGGGGGCCTGGGAAGCGGCACCGCTGGTGATCGTCGGCGATGACTGCGCGCGCCGGCTGTACGGCGCCGGACGGCGGGACGGCGTCATCCTCGCGGGCCGGGACACGGACGACCAGGGCACCTGGCGCCGGGCCGTCGCCATCGGGGCGGAGCGCGTCCTGGCCCTCCCCGAGGGCGAGCGCTGGCTGGTGGACCGGATCGCCGACGCGGCCGAAGGAGTGGGGCCGCCGGCGCTGACCGTCGGGGTCGTCGGCGGACGCGGCGGCGCCGGGGCGAGCACCCTGGCCGGGGCGCTGGCCGTCACCGCCGCCCGTGCGGGCCGGTCCACCATGCTCGTCGACGGGGACCCGCTGGGCGGCGGCCTGGACGTCCTGCTGGGCGGCGAGAAGGAGAAGGGCCTGCGGTGGCCCGCCTTCGCCGAATCGCGCGGCCGGGTGGCCGGCGGCGCCCTGGCGGAATCGCTGCCCCACCTGCACTCCCTGCGGGTCCTGAGCTGGGACCGGGGCGCCGATGTCACCATCCCGCCCGCGGCCATGCGTGCGGTGCTGGCCGCGGCGCGGCGACGCGGCGGTGTCGTGGTCGTGGACCTGCCACGTCGCGTCGACGAGGCCGCGGCGGAGGCCCTGAACCAGGTGGACATGGCGCTGCTGCTCGTCCCCACGGAACTGCGCGCGGTCGCGGCGGCGCAACGGGTGGCCGCCGGCGTCCAGCGGCTGCTCGCGGACGTCCGGGCGGTGGCGTGCGGCACCCCCGACCGCCATGGCCACGGCCTCCCGCCGGACGAGGTCGCGCGCCTGATGGAGCTGCCCCTGGCGGGGGAACTGCCGTGGGAGGTCGGACTGTTGGGGGACCTGGCGCGTGGTCTGCCGCCCGGCGCCCGGGCCCGGGGGCCACTGGCGCGGTTCTGCGCGGCCTTCTGGGCGCGGGCGCTGGTCGACGGGACCGGTGAGCCCGCCGGGGGAGCGCCGGGGGCTGCCGGGCCCGGCGCGGGGCGTGACACCGGGCCGGACGCGGGGCCGTCGCCCGGCTCCGGGACGGCGCCCGCGCAGGACTCCCGGCCGACCCGTTACGGCGCCCCGGACGGAGGCCGGTCATGAATCCGGGGCAGGGCTTGCTGGACGTGGTGCGGCGGCGGCTCGCCGAGGCGGGGGCCGAACCCACACCGGCGCGGGTGGCGGTGGCGCTGCGCGCGGAGGGGCGGCTGCTCGGGGACGCCGAAGTGCTGGGCGTGGTGGCCGCGTTGCGGTCCGAGATGGTGGGCAGCGGGCCCCTGGAGCCGCTGCTGGCCGCGCCCGACGTGACCGACGTGCTGGTCACCGCGCCGGACGAGGTCTGGGTGGACCGCGGCGCCGGACCGGAGCGCACGGACGTCCGCTTCCGGGACGCGGCGGAGGTGCGCAGGCTCGCCCAGCGGCTGGCGGCGGTCGCGGGCCGGCGTCTGGACGACGCCCGCCCGTGGGTGGACGCCCGGCTCCCGGACGGCACCCGGCTGCACGCGGTACTGCCCCCGGTGGCGGTGGGCGGGACCTGCCTGTCCCTGCGGGTGCTGCGGCCGCGCGCGTTCGGCCTGGCGGAGCTGGTGGCGGCCGGTACCGTCCCGCCGGGCGGCGACCGGCTGCTGCGGGCGGTGCTGGCCGCCCGGCTGTCGTTCCTGATCAGCGGGGGCACGGGCTCCGGCAAGACGACGCTGCTGAGCACCTTGCTCGGCCTGGTCGGTCCCGCCGAGCGGATCGTCCTGGCCGAGGACTCCGCGGAGTTGCGCCCGGACCACCCCCATGTGGTGCGGCTGGAGTCCCGCCCGGCCAATCAGGAGGGTGTCGGCCGGGTGACGCTTCGGGACCTCGTACGGCAGGCGCTGCGCATGCGCCCGGACCGGCTGGTGGTCGGTGAGGTGCGCGGCGCCGAGGTCACCGACCTGCTGGCCGCCCTCAACACCGGCCACGAGGGCGGCTGTGGAACGGTCCATGCCAACGCCGCCTGCGATGTCCCCGCGCGGCTGGAGGCGCTCGGTTCGACCGCGGGCCTGGACCGGGCCGCGCTGCACAGCCAGCTGGCCGCCGCGCTCTCGGTGGTGCTCCATCTCGTGCGCGACCGGTCCGGGCGGCGCCGGATCGCCGAACTCCATGTGCTGGAACGGGACCGCGACGGCTTCGTGGTGACCGTACCGGCCGCCGTCTGGGGGCCGTCGGGCTTCCAGGAGGCGCGTGGATGGCAGCGGCTGGCACGGCTGTGCGAGCGGGGTGCGGACCGATGAACTGGCCTGCGATGACGCTGGCGACGGCGGTCGCGGCGCTCTGCGCGGGAGTGGCAGCCCACCTGGCTGTCCGTGGTCGCCGGCACGTACGGCGGCGGGCCCGGGCGCTGTTCGGCCCGGACGGGGAAGCGGGCCCGGCGGCGCGGTGGTGGGCCCGGCTGCGGGGCGAGGGGGCGGCACAGCTGCCGGATGTGGAGCCGACGGGCGAGGCGGCTTCGGACGGAACGGGCGAGGAGCGGCGTTGGGGTGTCGGACGCCGGGGTGTGCTCGGGCCGGAGGGCTGGTGTCTGCCCGCGGGGCTGGCGCTGGGCGTGCTGGGCGGGTCCGTGCTGCCGGTGCTGGCCTCGCCGGTTGCCCTGTTCCTCGTCCGCCGGTGGCTGGCCGCCCGCGGTGCCGAGCGGGCGCGGGACCGTCGGGCCGCGGAAGTGATCACCCTGTGCGCTGGGGTGGCGGGAGAGCTGCGGGCCGGGCGGCAGCCGGTCCAGGCCCTGGCCGCCGTCAGACTGCCGGGGCTCGGGGCGGCGGGTTCGGCGGTGGTGGCGGCCGCGCGTTACGGAGGTGATGTGCCCCAGGCGCTGCGTGCCGCGGCCCGGCTACCGGGCGCGGAGGGGCTGACCGGCATGGCGGCCTGCTGGCAGGTGGCGGTGGAGGGCGGTGCCGCCCTGGCTTCCGGACTGGAGCGCATCGCGGCCGGGCTCCGCGCCCAGCGGGACCAACGTGACGAGCTGCGGGCCCAGTTGGCGGGGCCCCGGGCCACCGCGCTGATGCTCGCCCTGCTCCCGGCAGGCGGGCTCCTGATGGGCAGCGCGCTGGGCGCCGACCCCCTGAGAGTGCTGCTGCACACCTCGGCGGGCTGGGCCTGTCTCGTGGCGGGCGGGCTCCTGGAATGGGGCGGCGTGGTCTGGACGACCCACATCGTCGCGGCGGCGGAGGGCGGCCATAGGACGGAAGGAAATGGGACGAACGGGGAGGGGAAGTCATGGAGGCAGAAGTTGTCCACAGGCTGGGGATGACGGGTGCGGCCGCGGTGGCGGTGCTGTGCGTCCTGGCGCTGGCGCGGGAAGCGCGCCGCGAGCGGGCCGTGCGGCGACGGGTGCCGGCGGTGTGGGGTGGCGGCCCGTACCCGGCCGACGGGAGGGGCGGGCCCACGGCCCGGACCACGGTGGCCGCCGGTCGCCGCCGTCAGCGGCCGCGCGGTGCGCGGCCGGAAGACGGCATACGGGGAGACGAACGCGCGATTGGTGGTCCGGGGGACGGTGGCGGGGCAAGGGCATGGCTCGGGGCCCTGGGGGCGGCGCTGTGCGTGGCCATCCTCGTCGGTGGGGTGCCCGGTGCGCTGTCAGGACTCGCCGTGGGCTTCGGAACGCGTCGCTGGCTGATGCGCCAAAGAGGCGCGCAGGCAGCGCGGTTGGCCGATGTGGAGATGCGTACGGCGCTGGCCCCGGCCGGCGATCTGCTCGCGGCCTGTCTCGCCGCGGGCGCCGGGCCGGGGGAGGCCGCCGACGCGGTGGGCCGCTCGCTCGACGGGCCCGTCGCCGAGCGGCTGCGCCAGGTGGCGGCAGAACTGCGGCTGGGCGGCGAACCGGCCGTCGTGTGGCAGCGGCTGGCCGCTCTCCCCGGAGCGGAAGGGCTGGCGCGTTGCATGGAGCGCGCCGGGATATCCGGGGTCCCGGCCGTCGAATCGGCGTCCCGGATCGCGGCGGATCTGCGGGCGGAGCACGCCAGAGCGGCCACCGCGCGAGCCCGCCGGGCCGGGGTGCTGGTCACCCTCCCGCTGGCGGCGTGCTTCCTGCCGGCGTTCCTGACGCTGGGCGTGGCACCGGTGCTGATCGGCCTGGCAGCGGGCCTGTTGGGGCGCACCTGATCACCGGCACCGCACCGCCCCGGACACAAGGCCGGCATTGAAACCGAAGCCGTGACCGGCATCGACCTCGCAACGGAAATCGATACCAAGACGAACACCTTCACACAACACCTTCGCGAACACCGGAATCCAACTGTCCGGTGGAACTCGCGAGTTCAGCGGCCGGCGCGGAGCCGGAGGAAACGGGGGGAACGGAATGCATGCCATGTACGCGAAGACGCGACGCTGGTGGACCGGGCTGCGGGCGGCGGCGGCCGACGACAGGGGAATGACCACGGCGGAGTACGCCATGGGCACGCTCGCCGCGTGCGCGCTGGCAGTGGTGCTCTATCGGCTCGTGACGAGCCAGGCCGTGAAGTCGATGCTGCAGTCGGTGCTTGAGCGAGCGCTCCATGCTCCGTTCTGACGGCAGTGGCGGGCTACCGCCTCCGGCCCGTGGCGCCCTGCGTCCCGCGCGCGACGGCGGATTCGTGACCGCGGAGACCGCCGTGGTGCTGCCGGTGCTGGTGGCCGTCGTGGGGGCGCTCATCTGGGGGCTGATGGCGGTCTGTGCCCGCATCGAGTGTGTGGACGCCGCGCGGGCCGGGGCGCGGGCGGCGGCCCGGTCGGAACCGCGGCCCGCGGTGCTCACGGCGGCCCGGGGCGCGGCCCCACGGGACGCGCGGATCGCGCTGGCGCGGGAGGGCGACCTGGTGCGCGTACGGGTCGAGGCGGACCTGCCGGGGCTGGGGCAGCTGGCGATCAAGGTCGGAGGGGAGGCGGTGGCCCGTGCGGAGGAATCGGAAGGGCGATGAGGGTTCGGCGACGGTCTGGACGGTCTTCGCGGCGGCGGCGCTGTGCGCGGTCTTCCTGGCGCTGCTCGGCGTGGGCCGGGCCGTCACCGTACGGCACCGGGCGGGCGGCGCCGCCGACCTCGCGGCCCTCGCCGCGGCGGACCAGGCTCTCCAGGGCCAGGCCGGGGCCTGTGCGGTGGCGGGCAGGGTGGCCGCCGCACAGCGTGCCCGTCTGGTGCGCTGCTCGGTGACCGGGGATGTCGCGGACGTATCGGTCGAGGTGGGCCGCTCGCCGTTCATCGCGCGGGTCCGGGCACGTGCGGGCCCGCCCGAGGCGCAACCGCCCCACCGGGCACCCGCGAGGCATGCCCTACGCCCCGCCCCCTCCGTCCGTTCCCCCCTCCCCGTCCGACCGCCCCTTCGCCTGCTCCGCCGCGTCGGCCGGGGCCCCTCGCAGGAGTTCCGCCAGCAGGCGGATGGCGCCCCGCTTGTGGAGCGGATCGTTGCCGTTGCCGCACTTGGGCGACTGGATGCAGGACGGGCAGCCCGCTTCGCACTCGCAGGAGGCGATGGCCTGGCGGGTGGCGGTGAGCCATTCGGCGGCGGTGTGGAAGGCGCGTTCGGCGAAGCCGGCGCCGCCGGGATGGCCGTCGTAGACGAAGACGGTCGGCAGAAGGGTGTCCGGATGGAGCGGGACGGAGACGCCGCCGATGTCCCAGCGGTCACAGGTGGCGAAGAGCGGCAGCATGCCGATGGAGGCGTGCTCCGCGGCGTGCAGGGCGCCACCCAGCTGCTGGGGGCCGACGCGGGCGGCGTCCAGCTGGTCCTCGGTCACGGTCCACCAGACCGCGCGGGTGCGCAGCGTGCGGGGCGGCAGGTCGAGTTTGGTCTCGCCCAGGACCTCGCCGGTGATCAGTTTGCGGCGCAGGAAGGAGACGACCTGGTTGGTGACCTCCACGGAACCGAAGCACAGCCGGGCGTCGCCCCAGGGGACCTCGGTGTCCGTTTCGAGGATGGAGATGGCGGTGGTGTCCCGGGCGGTCGTGGAATACGGCGGATTGGCCTCCTCGACGAGGGCGACGTCGTCGTCCAGATCGAGGTGCCGGACGACATAGGTGCGGCCCTGGTGGAGGTGGACCGCGCCGTCGTGCACGGTGGTGTGCGCGGCCGCGGCGTCCACGGTGCCGAGCAGTCGCCCGGTGCCGGCCTCCACGACCTGCACCGGCGAGCCGCCCTGGCCCCGGATGTCGGTGAGGTCGGCGGCCCGCTCGCGGCGCGTCCAGTGCCAGCCGGTGGCGCGGCGGCGCAGCAGCGCGGCGGCCTCCAGCTGCGGCATCAGCCCGGCCGCCGCGGGCCCGAAGAGCGGGAAGTCCGCCTCGGTGAGAGGGAGTTCGGCGGCTGCGGCACACAGGTGCGGCGCGAGCACGTAGGGGTTGTCGGGATCCAGAACGGTGGACTCGACGGGCTGGTCGAAGAGCGCCTCGGGATGGTGGACGAGATACGTGTCCAGGGGGTCGTCGCGGGCCACCAGCACGGCCAGCGCGCCCTGACCGGAGCGGCCGGCCCGCCCGGCCTGCTGCCACAGGGACGCCCGGGTGCCCGGATAGCCGGCGATCACCACCGCGTCGAGGCCGGACACGTCCACGCCCAGTTCGAGCGCGGTGGTGGCGGCCAGGCCGAGAAGATCGCCCTTGTGCAGGGCCCGCTCCAGGGCACGGCGCTCCTCGGGCAGATATCCGCCCCGGTACGCCGCGACCCGCCCGGGAAGCGAGCGGTCGACGTCTGCCAGCCGTTCCTGCGCGATCAGCGCGATCAGCTCGGCACCGCGCCGCGAGCGTACGAAGGCGACGGTGCGCACGCCCTGGACGGCGAGATCGGTGAGCAGGTCGGCGGTCTCGGCGGTGGCGGTACGGCGGACCGGCGCGCCCTGCTCGCCGTGCAGCTCGGTCAGCGGAGGCTCCCACAGTGCGAAGACCAACTCGCCGCGCGGCGAGGTGTCCTCGGTGATCTCCACCACGGGCACACCGGTCAGCCGGGTCGCGGCTCGGGCGGGCTCGGCCGCCGTGGCGGAGGCGAGCAGGAAGACCGGCTCGGAGCCGTAGCGCGCGCAGACCCGGCGCAGCCGGCGGACGACCTGGGCGACGTGCGAGCCGAATACCCCGCGGTAGCTGTGGCACTCGTCGATGACGACATAGCGCAGCGCCCGCAGGAAGGAGGACCAGCGGGGATGTGACGGCAGGATGCCGCGGTGCAGCATGTCGGGGTTGGTCAGCACGTAGTTGGCGTACTGGCGGACCCACTCGCGCTCCTCGACAGGGGTGTCACCGTCGTAGGCCGCGGGCCGGACGGCCGTGCCCAGCGGGGCGGCCAGTTCGCCCACGGCGCGCCGCTGGTCGGCCGCCAGCGCCTTCGTGGGGGCCAGGTACAGGGCCGTGGCTCCCCGGCCGTTCGGCGCCTCGGAGCCGTCCAGGAGCGTGGACAGGACCGGTGCGAGGTACGCCAGTGACTTGCCCGAGGCGGTGCCGGTGGCCACGACGACCGACTCGCCGCGCAATGCGTGTTCGGATGTCCGTGCCTGGTGGGCCCATGGGCGCTCGATTCCGGCCGAACGGATGGCGTTGATCACTTCCGGCCGGATCCGTTCCGGCCAGTCGGCATGGCTGCCGATGCGCGGGGGCAAGTGCTCCGTATGAGTGATGCGCGCAGCGCGGGTCGCGCCTCGGGCGAGACGTTCGAGAATCATGCCTGGGGTAGGACGCGCGCCCGCATCCGGAGGGAGTCGATTGGAGGCCATCGGCACCGAGTGTGTCACCGGAGTGACGGACAATGCTTAAAGGGCGTCGTGCACGCCTGCTGGTAAGTGATTGAATGCCATCGCGGCTGCCAGATCCGCCCCTACCTTCGGTGGGGAGGCCCCAGGGGGGCGACCGCTCGATAGCAAGGTGCTGGAGGATCCGTGGACCTGTCCCTGTCGACCCGGACCGTTGGCGACCGTACGGTCGTCGAGGTCGGTGGCGAGATTGATGTATACACCGCGCCCAAGCTGCGCGAGCAGCTGGTCGAGCTTGTGAACGACGGAAGCTACCACCTCGTGGTGGACATGGAACGTGTCGACTTCCTGGACTCCACTGGGCTCGGCGTGCTGGTCGGCGGGCTCAAGCGGGTGCGTGCCCATGAGGGCTCGCTGCGCCTGGTCTGCAACCAGGAGCGCATTCTCAAGATCTTCCGTATCACCGGTCTGACCAAGGTGTTCCCGATTCACACCTCGGTCGAGGAAGCCGTCGCAGCCACTGACTGACGGTTTGCCGGTCCCCCGCGTCGGCCTGGCGCGGGGGGAGGAAGCAGTGTGGGGGGTACCGGACGAGGTGTCCGGCCCCCTGCGTCGCACGCCCGCATAACGAGGGGGATGGCATGGCCACCGTCGAACTTCGCTTCAGCGCCCTTCCTGAGCATGTCCGCACCGCGCGGCTGGTCGCGGCTGCCGTGGCACGGCGCGCGGGGGTGGACGAGGCCGTGCTGGACGAGGTGCGGCTGGCCGTGGGTGAGGCGTGCAGCCGGGCGGTGGGACTGCACGAGAGCCATGACATCGCGGCGCCGGTGCGGGTGCTGCTGATCGAGGACGAGAAGAAGTTCTCGATCGAGGTGGGCGACGGCGTGCCCGGCGGCCCCGGTGGAGCCGGTGCGCAGGGCGCCGCCCAGGCCGAGGGGGTCGCGGACGGCGACGCCGAGGGCGAGGACGAAATGGGCCTCGCGGTCATCAGCGGGCTGGTCGACGACGTCGAGGTGACCGCCGGACAGGAGGGCGGCATGATCCGCATGACCTGGCCGACGACGACAGCGGCAGTCCTTCCCTAGCGCCCTTTCCCGGCGCCTTCCTCAGGGCCTTGCTCAGGGCCTTGCTCAGGGCGTGACCGCGCTGCCCTGCGTGCGCCCCTGAGTCCTGAAGCGCTGCCGAGGCGTTCCTGAAGTGCCCCTGAAGTGCTCCTGAGGCGTGTCCATGCTGCCGAGGGGCGCTTCCTTTGCGTAGGCGCGAGCCCCCCCCGTAGGTGTCGAGGCCGGTTCCCGCGTTCGTGGCCGGCGTACGACGCTCCGGCGTACGCCCGCAGGCCGTTCCGGAGCGACCGCAGAGTCCCGCCCGCACCCTGACGTACCCCTGGGTGCCTCCCTGAGCCCTCCGGGCCCGTCAGCGGCCGGCAGGCGGCCACCTGCGCGATGCCGCTGCCCGGACCGGCCCGGCCCCGGCCAGCGGTGCCGCTGCCCGGCCCGGCCCCGGCCGCGCAACCGCCCGCGCCTCTCGCCGCGTCCCCCGCGCCACGCCCACCGCCGCACCGCGTCTCGCGTGCCGCGTCCCCGCGCCGCGCCCGCCCCGTGCATTGCGATCCGGACTCGATCTGACGTCCTGTCATCATGCTTCCGTCGACGGTGCGGAGGGGCGCGGACACCCGTACGGACGCGGCCGGACGGCTCAATTCTCTCCGGCGTCCCGCATGCCACAGCGGGAGCCCTTTCCCCGGCGGAGTCGTTGAGCAGCGACGATCAGTGGGTGAGCCGAAAATGATCAGTATGACAGCGAGATCATCATCCGGCAGTCAGTGAATTCAGGGCTTTCCTTCGTCCGGGCGAATTCTGTGCGGCGTCAGCCTTTTGATCTTCGCGACTATCGGCGAATTCCCTTTGAGGCGCCCTGTTTTGATCAACCGCGGCTCCCTACAATCCCGTGCACATCTTGCTCAGGACGCCTGAGCGTGCTTCCGCGCGCCCATGTGCCAAACGTCAAGGAGGACGAATGGCGGGGCCTTACACCCCTCAGATGCTTGACACCCCCTCTTTTCTGGCCGGGCCCTCGCTGACGGCGGGCAACCGCGGCATCGTGCTGGTGATCGCCGTGGTCGCCCTGGCAGCGCTGGCTGTCGCAGCGGTGCTGGTCCGCCAGGTGCTCGCGGCCGGCGAGGGAACCGACAGTATGAAGAAGATCGCGGCGGCCGTGCAGGAAGGCGCAAATGCCTACCTGGCACGGCAGTTGCGGACCCTCGGCGTATTCGCCGTGGTGGTGTTCTTCCTGCTCATGCTGCTGCCCGCGGACAATTGGACGCAACGCGCCGGACGCAGCGGCTTCTTCCTGATCGGTGCCGGATTCTCGGCGGCCACCGGCTATATCGGCATGTGGCTCGCGGTGCGCAGCAATGTGCGCGTCGCGGCGGCCGCCCGGGAAGCGACTCCGGCCGAGGGCGACAATCGGGAAAAGGATCTTACGGCGGTCTCCCACAAAGCGATGAAGATCGCTTTCCGTACCGGCGGCGTGGTCGGCATGTTCACCGTGGGACTGGGCCTGCTCGGCGCGTCCTGTGTGGTGCTCGTGTACGCCGTCGACGCGCCCAAGGTGCTGGAGGGCTTCGGCCTGGGTGCCGCGCTGATCGCGATGTTCATGAGGGTCGGCGGCGGCATCTTCACCAAGGCCGCGGACGTCGGCGCCGACCTGGTCGGCAAGGTCGAGCAGGGCATCCCCGAGGACGACCCGCGCAACGCCGCGACCATCGCGGACAACGTGGGCGACAACGTCGGTGACTGCGCCGGTATGGCGGCCGACCTCTTCGAGTCGTACGCGGTGACGCTGGTCGCCGCGCTCATCCTGGGCATGGCCGCCTTCGGTGACGCCGGCCTCGCCTTCCCGCTGCTGGTACCCGCCATCGGGGTGCTCACCGCGATGGTGGGCATCTTCGTCGTCGCGCCGCGGCGCCGTGACCGCAGCGGCATGACGGCCATCAACCGCGGCTTCTTCATCTCCGCGGGCATCTCGCTGGTCCTGGTGGCCGCCGCGGTCTTCACCTACCTGCCGTCCAGCTACCGCGACCTGGCCGGGGTCACCGACCCCGGGATCCTCGGCCGCAGCGGCGACCCGCGGATGCTGGCGCTGGTGGCGGTCGCCATCGGCATCGTGCTGGCCGCGCTGATCCAGCAGCTGACCGGCTACTTCACCGAGACCAGCCGGCGGCCCGTGCGGGACATCGGCAAGACCTCGCTGACCGGCCCCGCCACCGTGGTCCTCTCCGGCATCTCGGTCGGTCTGGAGTCGGCCGTCTACTCGGCGGTGCTGATCGGCCTGGCCGTCTACGGGGCGTTCCTGCTGGGCGGCGCCTCCATCATGCTGGCGCTGTTCGCGGTGGCGCTGGCCGGCACCGGCCTGCTGACCACCGTCGGCGTGATCGTGGCGATGGACACCTTCGGACCGGTCTCCGACAACGCGCAGGGCATCGCCGAGATGTCCGGTGACGTCACCGGTGACGGCGCGCAGGTGCTGACCGACCTGGACGCGGTCGGCAACACCACCAAGGCCATCACCAAGGGCATCGCCATCGCCACCGCCGTGCTCGCGGCGTCCGCGCTCTTCGGCTCGTACCGGGACGCGATCGCCACCGCCGTGCGCAACATCGGCAGCGCGGCCGGCGGAATGGGGCTCAGCCTGGACATCTCGCAGCCCAACAACCTCGTCGGGCTGGTCCTGGGCGCCTCGGTCGTCTTCCTGTTCTCCGGGCTGGCGATCAACGCCGTGTCGCGGTCGGCGGGCGCGGTGGTCTTCGAGGTCCGCCGGCAGTTCCGGGAGCGGCCCGGGATCATGGACTACACCGAGAAGCCCGAGTACGGCCGGGTCGTCGACATCTGCACCAAGGACGCGCTGCGCGAGCTGGCCACCCCCGGCCTGCTGGCGGTGCTCACCCCGATCGCGGTCGGCTTCTCGCTCGGTGTCGGCGCGCTCGGCTCGTTCCTCGCGGGCGCGATCGGCACCGGCACGCTGATGGCGGTCTTCCTCGCCAACTCCGGTGGCGCCTGGGACAACGCCAAGAAGCTCGTCGAGGACGGTCACCACGGCGGCAAGGGCAGCGAGGCGCACGCCGCGACGGTCATCGGTGACACCGTCGGCGACCCGTTCAAGGACACCGCGGGACCGGCGATCAACCCGCTGCTGAAGGTGATGAACCTGGTGGCGCTGCTGATCGCGCCCGCCGTGGTCAAGTTCTCGTACGGCGAGGACAAGAACATCGGCGTGCGGATCGTGGTGGCGCTGCTGGCCATCGCCGTCATCGTGGGTGCGGTGTACGTCTCCAAGCGGCGCGGAATCGCCGTGGGTGACGAAGACAACTCCGAAGACCCGGAAAACATCGCCAAGTCGGCGAAGACGGCGGTGGCGTCCTAGCGGGCAGGTACCGCCGAAAGGGCTCGCGGAGGGCTCAACTGGGCGGGCGGACGGCGTCTTTCACGGACGCCGGACGCCCGCCTTCCGCTTGCCCGGAGGCCGTCACGGCACGCGGCCGGACCTTGGTGCAAATGGCTGCAATGAGGGGCGGACGGGATGCCCGACCCGGAGACCAGGCCCTTTGGACGTGTATGTTCCGGGGCCGAGAACCATGGAAGGGACCAATCCGGTGAACAAGAAGCTTGTGGCTGCACTGTCCGGCGGTGCCGCACTGGTGCTCGCGCTGACCGGTTGCAGCGAGGACAACAGCAAGAAGCTCAACGACTGGGCGAAGACGTTCTGCGACCCCGCGCAGGCCCAGTTCAAGAAGATCCAGAACGCCAACGCCGCCATGCAGACGGCCGACAGCGGCAACACGGACTCCAAGAAGGTCCAGAAGACCGACTCCGCGGCCTTCCAGCAGATCTCCAACGCCTATGCGGCGCTGGCCAAGAACCTGGACCAGGCCGGCCCGCCCCCCACCGACCAGGGCAAGCAGGCCCAGGCGAACGCCGTCAAGGAGCTCAACTCGCTCTCCAAGGGCTACGCGGACCTCCAGAAGCAGGTCAACAACCTGGACACCTCGGACAAGCTCAAGTTCGCCGACGGACTGCGCGACCTGTCCAACGGCATCAACAAGCTCAACAAGCAGAGCGAGGCCGCCTTCAAGAACCTGGAGGCCGGCGACGTCGGCGCGGCGATGGCCAAGCAGAAGGGCTGCCAGAACCAGGCCGCGTCCGGTTCCCCGGTGCCCACGCCGTCGAAGAAGTCGTAGACGTACCGGTCCGCGGCGCGGCTGCACGGCCCGGCGACGCGCCCGAGAGGGGCGCGGCGCCGGGCCGTCGCCGATTGTCGGTGCCAGCACCGACAATGGGGGTGTGAGTACGCACCTCCCCACCGCAGATGCCCAGGACCCCGAGAGCAACGCCCGCACCGCACGGCTGCGCGAGGCGCTGCTGACCGCCGCCTTCACCGCCGACGGGCTGCTGGACCTGCTCGGCGCGCCCGCCTATGCCGCGCTGGCGCGCAGCGAGACCGTCCCCGCCCTGCGGGCGACCCGCGGCGACGGCCCGCTGGAGACGCTGGTGCGGCTGTTCCTGCTGCAGCGCCCGGTGGAGCTGCGGCGCGCGCGGGCGGCCCTGCCGGTCGCGGACTGCCTCGCCGACGGCTGGCTGGTCCAGGACGGCGACGAGCTGCGCGCCAGTGTGGACGTACGCCCGTACGGCGGCCCCGAGGGGCAGGACTGGTGGATCGTCTCCGACCTGGGCTGCGCGGTCGGCGGCGCCGGCGGCATCCGGGGCGCCGGGGAGGCGGACCGCTCCGAGCTGGTGCTCGGCGTCGGCGGCGCCTCCACGACCCTCGCCGGGATCACGGTGCGCCGGCCGGTCGGTTCGGCACTCGACCTCGGGACGGGCTCCGGCATCCAGGCGCTGCACGCGTCCCGGCACGCCACGCGGGTCACGGCCACCGACCTCAACCCCCGCGCGCTGCGGTGCACCGCGCTGACGCTGGCGCTCTCCGGGGCGCGGCCGGCGGACCTGCGCGAGGGCTCGCTGTTCGCGCCGGTCGCGGACGAGACGTACGACCTGATCGTGTCCAACCCCCCGTTCGTGATCTCGCCGGGCGCCCGGCTGACCTACCGCGACGGCGGCATGGGCGGCGACGACCTGTGCCGGACCCTCGTCCAGCAGTCCGCCGCGCACCTCAACGACGGCGGGTACTGCCAGCTGCTGGCCAACTGGCAGCACGTGGCGGGCGAGGAATGGCACGACCGGCTGCGCTCCTGGGTGCCGCGCGGCTGCGACGCCTGGATCGTGCAGCGTGAGGTGCAGGACATCACCCAGTACGCCGAGCTGTGGCTGCGGGACGCCGGCGACCACCGCGCCGGTGACGAGGCGTACGCCGCGCGGTACGACGCCTGGCTCGACGAGTTCGAGGCGCGCAAGACCAAGGCCGTCGGGTTCGGCTGGATCACGCTGCGCAAGTCCGGGTCCGACACCTCCTCCATCACGGTCGAGGAATGGCCGCACCCGGTGGAACAGCCGCTGGGCGAGTCCGTCGTGGGCCACTTCGACCGGCAGGACTACCTGCGCACCACGGACGACGCGGCACTGCTCGCCGGCCACTTCCGGCTCGCCGACGAGGTGGTGCAGGAGCAGGTCGGACTGCCCGGGGCGGAGGACCCCGAGCATGTGGTGCTCCGTCAGAACCGCGGGATGCGGCGGGCGACGAAGGTGGACACCGTCGGCGCGGGCTTCGCCGGGGTGTGCGACGGCTCGCTGCCCGCCGGCCGGATCCTGGACGCCATCGCCCAACTCGTCGGTGAGGACCCCGTCCTGCTGCGGGACCGCACCCCGGCCTCGATCCGGGCGCTCGTCGAGCAGGGATTCCTGGAGCCGGTGGCGGAGGGCGCCTGACGGCTCGGCGGAGGCGTCCGTACGGATCCGGCCGATCCGGCTGATCCGGCCGATCCGTACGGGCCCGCCGGAGGGCCCCCGGGGCGGGCGGGTGACCCGTACGGGACGGGCGGGCGGCGTTCACCCGGTGTTCGCCGGGTGGCCGCCGCGGGGTGTGAGGCTGCCCGCATGGAGAGTGCACCCGAGGTGTTCGCCGGTGCGGCGTTCGCGTTGTTCGGCGCCGGACTGCTGGTGTGGACGGGCGTCTGCGCACGCACCGGGGCGCCGGTCGCCGACGGCGTCAGCCGGCCCGTCGCCACCGTGACGGCGCTGCTGGCCGGAGTGGTGTTCCTCGCCACCGGCGGCTGGCTGCTGGCGGCGCTCTAGGGGCCCTCGTTCGGGTCCCGCCGGCTCCCGCGCCCGGGGCCGTTCCGTCGGGATTCCGCCACCTCTGTAACAGGCCGCCGACAGATGGCCGATATGAGCCGGTACGCGGAACGCCTTCGGCCTGCTCGCCATGTTCCCCGGTGAAAGGCCGGCAACGGCTCACCACCGTCAGTGAGGAACTCCCATGAACCGCGCACTCCGCTACGCCTCCGTCGGCGTCCTCGCCGTCTCCCTGCTCGCCGGGGGCTCGGCCGCCGCCTTCGCCGCCCCGCAGGACCTTCACGCGCCCTCGCGGGTCGTGGCCGCCGCCCCGGCCGCCGCGTCGCTGACCGCCAAGGCCAGCACGACCACGGTCAAGGCGTGGGAGCAGTTCCGGATCTCCGGCACCGCCAAGGGCATCAAGGCGGGCACCAAGGTCACCGTCCAGCAGAAGCAGGGCGCCAAGTGGGTCTCGCTGCCCGCGCAGACGCCGGTGAACACCAGCGGCACGTACTCGGTGCGGGTCAAGCTCGGCATCAAGGGCGTCAACCAGCTGCGCATGGGTGTGGGCGCCACCGTCTCGCCGGTGGTCACCGTCACCGTCCGCTGACGCCGCCGGGCCGCGCCTACCCCATGAGGTTGCGGGCGGCCATCCACACCGCGGCGATGCCGAACACCACGGCGTTGCCGCGGTTCGTGAGCCGCAGCCGGTAGGCGCGTCCGCGCAGCCCCGCGACCAGCCAGCGCAGCAGGAAGAACGCCACGGCCGGCACGCCGAGGGTGAGCAGCACGGCGTTGTCGTGGAAAGCCGCCACGACATCGCCGTGCAGCAGGTCGTACGCCATCCGTGTGGCGCCGCACGCCGGGCAGTCCACCCCGGTCATCAGCTTGAACGGGCAGGGGAGCAGCACCTGTCCGGGCCGGTGCGGATCGGTGCGCCACAGGTAGCCGGCCGCCGCCGCGCCGGCGCCGAGCGCGAGTGACGCCCGGCGGACGGTGCGGCGCCGGATCGCCGCCGCGGTGAGCGGTCCGGCCGGCTGCACGGTGCTCACACGCTCAGCGACCGGGCGTAGTTGACCTGGTTGAGCACGTACATGACCTGCTCCCGGGACTGCACCGGGACCATCGTCGAGTGGTGCCGGCCGCCGCTGTTCACGGTGACCTGCACAAAGCCGGTCGTCACCCGCTCCTTCATCAGCAGGAAGAGCAGCCCGAGCAGACAGAAGAGGAAGAAGACGATGGCGAGCACGACCGCGTGCGCCGGGATCTTCTCCTCCGTCCGCGACATGTCCGTCGCCGTCCAGACGGCGCCCTTGAGCGGCATCGGCCCGGCCGGCGTCATGATCGTGTCGCCGCTCACCGCGATGTCGCCGAGCGACAGCGCCATCCCGCCGGTCGGCGGTCCGGCCTGGAAACCGGCGCCGGGCGGGGGCGGCGGGGGAGCGGTCGGCGGCGGGAAGCCGGGCGGCGGCTGCGAGCCGGCCTGCGGATAGCCGTAGCCGGGGTCGCCGGGGCGGCCGCCCTGCGGATACCCGTAGCCGGCGTCGGCGGGCCCACCGGCCGACGGCGTGGCGTACGGGTTCTGGCCGGGTTGGCCCGGCGGCTGCTCCGGTGGCGGGCCGGGGTACTGGTTCGCCATGGGTGGTCCCCCCGAGGGTGTGCGTGACGACGGCGGTACTCGGCCCGGGCGGAGAGCCGCGCCGAGGTCATCCTCCGCCCATCCTGCCAGCCCGGTCACGTGCCGTATCAAGGCGATGACGGGATCCGGCGCCACCCTGTGACAGTCGCGCGGCCGCGACGGCCGCGGAAAGCGGAAGCGGTTCGTCACTCTGTGAGATCAGCGGAGGTGCGCGGGTGGGGGCGCGCCGGGCCCGCGGACGGCGGCGCCGGAAACCGTCGGGGACACGCCAAGGTCGACAGGAGCCGCCGTGGGGCCCGTGGTGGGCGGCCGATGCGGTCCGGGCGGCATGAAGGCATGTAGTCGGGTTACCGTTCGAGTGGCGTTGCGGGGTTTTTCCGTTTGACACGGGGGCGGGAGGTACCGTCACACTCCGCAGCGTCAAGCGTCACCGCAGTGGTCCCCGGCGTCCGGCCGGGGAGCATTTCCCGCGCCGACCGGAGAGAAGAGCGAAGTTGTCCCCGACCAGCGAAGCCACAGAGGGCGGCGGCCGCCGACTCGTCATCGTCGAGTCGCCGGCCAAGGCGAAGACGATCAAGGGCTACCTCGGCCCTGGCTATGTGGTCGAGGCCAGCGTGGGGCACATCCGCGACCTGCCCAACGGGGCGGCCGAGGTCCCGGCGAAGTACAAGGGCGAGCCCTGGGCCCGCCTCGGCGTGAACGTCGACGCCGACTTCCAGCCGATCTATGTGGTCAACAGTGACAAGAAGGATCAGGTCAGAAAGCTCAAGGAGCTGCTGGCCGAATCCGACGAGCTCTACCTCGCCACCGATGAGGACCGCGAGGGCGAGGCCATCGCCTGGCACCTCCAGGAGATCCTCAAGCCGAAGGTCCCGGTCCACCGGATGGTCTTCCACGAGATCACCAAGGACGCGATCCGCGAGGCCGTCGCCAATCCGCGTGATCTGAACCAGAAGCTGGTCGACGCCCAGGAGACCCGCCGGATCCTCGACCGCCTCTACGGGTACGAGGTCTCGCCGGTCCTGTGGAAGAAGGTCATGCCGCGGCTGTCGGCCGGCCGGGTGCAGTCCGTCGCGACCCGCCTCGTCGTCGAGCGGGAGCGCGAGCGCATCGCCTTCCGCTCCGCCGAGTACTGGGACCTGACCGGCACCTTCGCCACCGGGCGCGCCGGAGACGCCAGCGACCCGTCCACGCTGACCGCCCGGCTCAACGCCGTCGACGGCCGGCGGGTCGCGCAGGGCCGCGACTTCGGCCCCAACGGGCAGCTCAAGAACGACGTGCTCCACCTGGACGAGGCGAACGCCCGCGCGCTCGCCGCCGCCCTGGAGAACACCGACTTCGCGGTCCGCTCGGTCGAGTCCAAGCCGTACCGCCGCTCGCCGTACGCGCCGTTCCGTACGACCACCCTCCAGCAGGAGGCCAGCCGCAAGCTCGGCTTCGGTGCCAAGGCGACCATGCAGGTGGCCCAGAAGCTGTACGAGAACGGCTACATCACCTATATGCGTACGGACTCCACCACGCTCTCGGACACCGCGGTCGCCGCGGCCCGGGCGCAGGTGACGCAGCTGTACGGGGCGAGCTACCTGCCGGACAAGCCGCGCACCTACGCCGGCAAGGTCAAGAACGCCCAGGAGGCGCACGAGGCGATCCGCCCCTCCGGGGACCGCTTCCGCACCCCGGCCGAGACCGGGCTGACCGGCGACCAGTTCAAGCTGTACGAGCTGATCTGGAAGCGGACCGTCGCCTCCCAGATGAAGGACGCGACCGGTAACTCCGTCACCGTCAAGATCGGTGGCCGGGCCGCCGACGGCCGCGACGCCGAGTTCAGCGCGTCCGGCAAGACCATCACCTTCCACGGCTTCCTCAAGGCATACGTGGAGGGCGCCGACGACCCGAACGCCGAGCTGGACGACCGCGAGCGCCGGCTGCCGCAGGTCTCCGAGGGCGACGCGCTCGCCGTGCGGGAGATCACCGCCGACGGGCACGCCACCAAGCCGCCCGCCCGCTACACCGAGGCCACGCTGGTCAAGGAGCTGGAGGAGCGCGAGATCGGCCGCCCGTCGACGTACGCGTCGATCATCGGCACGATCCTCGACCGCGGTTATGTCTTCAAGAAGGGCACCGCGCTCGTCCCGTCCTTCCTGTCCTTCGCGGTGGTCAACCTCCTGGAGAAGCACTTCGGCCGGCTGGTCGACTACGACTTCACCGCCAAGATGGAGGACGACCTCGACCGCATCGCCCGTGGTGAGGCGCAGGCCGTGCCGTGGCTGCGGCGCTTCTACTTCGGTGAGGGCGAGGCCGAGGGTGCCGCCTCCGACGCCGGCAACGGCGACGGCGACCACCTCGGCGGGCTCAAGGAACTGGTCGAGGACCTGGGCGCGATCGACGCCCGGGAGATCTCGTCCTTCCCGGTCGGCAACGACATCAAGCTGCGGGTCGGCCGCTACGGCCCGTACGTCGAGCGCGGCGAGAAGGGCGAGGAGGGCCACCAGCGGGCCGACGTGCCCGACGACCTCGCGCCCGACGAGCTGAGCGTGGAGTACGCGGAGGAGCTGCTCGCCAAGCCGAGCGGCGACTTCGCGCTGGGCGCCGACCCGGTCACCGGCCACGAGATCGTCGCCAAGGACGGCCGCTACGGCCCGTACGTCACCGAGGTCCTGCCCGAGGGCACCCCGAAGACCGGCAAGAACGCGGTCAAGCCGCGCACCGCCTCGCTCTTCAAGTCGATGTCCCTGGACACCGTGACGCTGGAGGACGCGCTCAAGCTGATGTCGCTGCCGCGCGTCGTCGGCAAGGACCCCGAGGGCGTGGAGATCACCGCGCAGAACGGCCGCTACGGCCCGTACCTCAAGAAGGGCACCGACTCGCGCTCCCTGGAGAGCGAGGAGCAGCTGTTCACGATCACCCTGGACGAGTCGCTGGCGATCTACGCGCAGCCCAAGCAGCGCGGCCGGGCCGCGGCCAAGCCGCCGCTGAAGGAGCTGGGCACGGACCCGGTCAGCGGCAAGCCGGTCGTGGTCAAGGACGGCCGCTTCGGCCCGTACGTCACCGACGGCGAGACCAACGCGACGCTGCGGCGGGACGACGACGTCGAGACGATCACCCCGGAGCGCGGCTACGAGCTGCTGGCGGAGAAGCGCGCCAAGGGCCCGGCGAAGAAGACCGCCAAGAAGGCGGCCAAGAAGGCGCCGGCGAAGAAGACGACCGCGGCGAAGAAGACCACGGCCAAGAAGACCGCCGCTAAGAAGACGACCGCGGCGAAGAAGACCACGGCCAAGAAGACCGCCGCTAAGAAGACGACCGCGGCGAAGAAGACGACCGCCAAGAAGGCCACCGCGAAGACCGCGGCGGCCAAGAAGACGGCGGCGTCGGCCGAGGACTGACGGGGCCGCGCGCCCCGGTGGTGCGCGGGACAAGGGCGGGCAAGACGGACGCGTGCCGTCGAGCCCGCCCGTTTGTTCGGGCGGGCGCTCGACGGTGTGGGGCGTCCCGCTAGGCTGGCGGGATGACGCGTGCCGAGCAGCCAACGGTCGTGACCCCCACTTCAGGCGCCCTCGCAGCGGACTCCCGCGAGCGCGCGGTGCGAGCCCTGCTCCGCTTCCCCCCACTGAAGCGATTGTGGAGCGCCCAATTCGTCGGGGGCATCGGCGATGCCCTGTCCATGCTTGTCCTGGTACTCCTCGCACTCCAGGCAGCGCTGTACGTACCGCTCGGAGGCCAGGCCGTCTTCGGCGGCGGCTACCGGGGAGCCGCCCTCGCGGTCACCGCGGTCTTCGCCACCCGGATGTTGTCGACCCTGCTCTTCGGGGCCGTCCTGCTGGGCCCGCTGTCCACGCTGACGGCGCCTTCCGGGCCGCTGGACCGACGCTGGACGATGATCGGCGCGGACGTGCTGCGGCTCGCGCTGCTGGTCATCGCGCCCCTGTGGATCGACTGGACCCCGGGTGACGCACTGGCCTGGCTGCTGGTCACGGTCTTCGTCACCGGCGTCGCCGAGCGCTTCTGGACCGTCTGCCGGGAGAGCGCCGCCCCCGGTCTGCTGCCGGCGCCGCCCCCCGAGGGCGCCGCGGGGCGCCCGCTGCCCGACAACCTGGACGCCCTGCGCCGCCTCTCGCTGCGCACCACCTTCGTCTCGCTGCCGATCGCGGCCGCCGCCCTGGTGGTCGTCACCCTCATCAGCAAGCTGCTGGGCACCGGCCTCGACTGGTTCCACCTGCACCAGGCCGCCCTCGGCTCCTACGTGGCCGCCGGACTGTTCGCGGCCTCCGTATCGATCCTCTACTTCATCGAGCTGCCCGGCGCGGACACGCCCCGGCCGCGCTCCCCCCTGGAGGGGCTGCGCCGCCCCAGGACCACGGCGCCCCAGGGTGAGAAGGCCGGCGCCGACAGGGGCCGTACGGGCGCGATCCCGGCGCTGGTGCTGGCCTGCGCCACCGTCGCGGCCGGGATCTCCGCGGCCGTCTCGCTGGCCGTCCTGCACGCCTACGACCTGGCCGGCGGACCGGCCACCTTCGCGCTGCTGGTGCTCGTGCTGACCGGTGGTACGGCCGCCGGCATCCGGGGCGCCCACCGCGTGCTGCCCGCGCTGGCCCGGCGCCGGCTGCTCGCCCTCGCGGTCGCCGTGACCGGGCTGGCGCTGCTGGCCATGGGCCTGGTCCCGGACACCACGACGGTGCTCCTGCTCGCGCTGCTGGCGGGCGTGGGCGCGGGCATCGCCGCCAATACGGGACACGTCCTGCTGGACCAGGAGGCCGAGGAGTCCCGCACCGCCCGTACGACCGAGCATCTGCAGGCCGTCGTCCGGCTCGCGGTGGCGCTGGCCGCCGTCGTCGCGCCGCTGCTCGCGGCCGTCATCGGCCCGCACCACGTCGGCAACGGCACCTTCAACTTCTCCTACGGGGGCGCCGCCTACACCCTGATGCTGGTCGGCGCGCTGCTGCTGCCCGTGGCCGCCTGGGTGCTGGGCAAGCTCGACGACCGGCAGGGCGTACCGCTGCGGCGCGAGCTGCGTGAGGCGCTGCGCGGCGGCGACCCGGCGCAGGCGCCCGCCCCCACCGGCTTCTTCATCGCCCTGGAAGGCGGCGACGGCGCCGGCAAGTCCACCCAGGTCGAGGCGCTCGCCGAGTGGATCCGCGGCAAGGGCCACGAGGTCGTGGTGACCCGCGAGCCGGGCGCCACCGCCATCGGCAAGCGACTGCGGTCGATCATCCTGGACGTCGCGACGACCGGGCTCTCGGACCGGTCGGAGGCGCTGATGTTCGCCGCCGACCGCGCCGAGCACGTCAACAGCGTGATCCGGCCCGCGCTGGAGCGCGGCGCGATCGTCATCACCGACCGGTACATCGACTCCTCGGTCGCCTACCAGGGCGCCGGCCGCAACCTCGCCCCCACGGAGATCGCCCGGATCAACCGCTGGGCGACGGACGGTCTGGTCCCGCACCTGACCGTGCTGCTCGACATCTCGCCGGAGACCGCCCGCGAGCGCTTCACCGAGGCGCCCGACCGGCTGGAGTCCGAGCCCGCCGCGTTCCACCAGCGGGTCCGGGCCGGCTTCCTGACCCTGGCCGCCGCCGACCCGGCCCGCTATCTGGTCGTCGACGCCGGTCAGGAGCCGGAGGCCGTCACCACCGTCGTACGCCACCGCCTCGACCAGGTGCTGCCGCTGTCCGAGGCCGAGGTCAAGGCGCAGGCCGAGGCCCGTAAGGCGGCCGAGGAGGAGGCCCGCCGACGCGCCGAGGAGGAGGCCGCCCGCAAGGCCGAGGAGGCGCGCCTGGAGCGTGAGCGCCAGGAGCAGCTGGCCAGGCTGCGCGCCGAGGAGGAGGAGCGCAAGCGCGAGGAGGCCGAGCAGGCCAAGGCGCTGGAGGCCGCCCGCCAGGCGGCCGAGGCCCGGCAGCGCGCCGAGGAGGCCCGCCAGGCGGCGGAGGCGGAGCGCGCCCGTCGCGAGGCCGAGGAACGGGCCCGCCAGGCCGAACAGGAGCGGCTGCGCAGGGAGCACGAGGAGCAGGCGCGGCTGCGCAAGGAGGCCGAGGAGCGCCGCCTGGAGAAGCAGCGCAAGGCCGAGGAGGCCCTGCTGCGCGCCGAGGAGGCGCGGCGGGCGGCAGCTGCGGAGGCGGCTGCGGCGGAGGCTGCGGCGGCCGAGGCCGCCGAGGCACCGACCGCGGAGACGCCGGTGGCGGACCTGCGGAAGCGCTTCGCGGAGGGCGGCGACGCGGCCGACGCATCGGATTCCGGCGCTCCCGCTGACGGTCCTTCCGGTTCTGCCGGCTCCGACCGTGAGCGGACGGAGTCGCTGCCGCGGCCCGCGTCGCCGGACGTTCCCGGCGCGGCGGACGAGACGGCGGTACTGCCGTCGTTCCGCGAGACGCGCGACGACCACGGCTCCGACGGGGCGGGCGGCTCCGGCGGCTCCGACGTGGAGGAGACCGCCGTGCTGCCGCCCGTACGGGCCGACGACGCGCGCCCCGAGGGCGTACGGGGCAACGACCCCGCCGACCGGGTGCCGCCGTGGATGTTCCGCAAGGAGACGCCGGGCGCCGGCGCTGATGCGGGTGCCGACGCCGGTGGGGTCGAGCGCACCCGCGAGATGCCGCAGATCGACCCGGCGACGGGTCGCCCCGTCGAGCCCCCGCAGGCCCCGCGGCGGGCCCGCCCGCGCCCCGAATGGGCGGAGGAGACCCCGCTGGACGACCTGCCGTCGCTCGCCGACGAACTGCTCGGCCCGCGGGCGGACGAGGACGCGGACGACGGCGCCGGCGACGACGGCCGCCGCGGCGGCCGGGGACGCCGCCGCTAGCCCGACGGGGCCGTGCGGGCCGCCCGGCGGCCTCGGAGGCCCCACGAGCGGACCCGTCACGCGAGCGGCCCGTCACTCGCGCGACGAGCGCCACACCGGCCGTGGCCGCAGCACCTACGCTGCGGCCACGGCCGTTTCCGCCTCCGGATTCGTTTGTCAGTGGGTTGCACCACAATGGGTCAGGCGGGTTTCGAGCAGTACGGCACGACAGGAGCGGCGGCAGCGATGGCGGTATGGGACGACGTGGTCGGCCAGGACCGGGTGACGGCGCAGCTGGCCGCTGCCGCACGTGACGCGGACGCCCTCGTCACCGCTGAGCACGCGGCGCTGCAGGCACCGCCCGGCGCGCGGCCGGAGCCGGGGCAGGAGCCCTCCGCCGAGCGGGGCGGCGCCTCGCAGATGACCCACGCCTGGCTGTTCACGGGCCCGCCCGGCTCCGGCCGCGCCACCGCCGCCCGTGCCTTCGCCGCCGCCCTGCAGTGCGTCAGCCCCGACCGTGCCCTCGGCGGCGCCCCCGGCTGCGGGTTCTGCGACGGCTGCCACACGAGCCTCGTCGGCACGCACGCCGACGTCGAGATCGTCCGTACGGACCTGCTGTCCATCGGCGTCAAGGAGACCCGTGACCTGGTCCGCCGGTCCTCGCTCTCCCCGGCCGGCGGGCGCTGGCAGGTGATCGTCCTGGAGGACGCCGACCGTCTCACCGAAGGCGCCGGCAACGTCCTCCTGAAGGCCGTCGAGGAGCCCGCGCCCCGTACGGTCTGGCTGCTGTGCGCGCCCTCCATCGAGGACGTCCTGCCCACCATCCGCTCCCGTTGCCGCCACCTCTCGCTGCGTACGCCGCCGGTGGCCGCGGTCGCCGACGTCCTGGTCCGGCGCGACGGCATCGAGCCGGAGGCCGCCGACCGTGCCGCCCGTGCCACCCAGGGGCACATCGGCCGGGCCCGCCGGCTGGCCACCGACGAGCGCGCCCGCACCCGGCGCGCGGCGGTGCTCAAGCTGCCGCTCCGCGTCGACGACATCGGCGGCTGCCTCAAGGCCGCCCAGGAACTGATCGACGCCGCGGGGGAGGATGCCAAGCAGGTCGCCGAGGAGATCGACGCCAAGGAGACCGAGGAGCTGCGGGCCGCGCTCGGCGCCGCCTCCGGGACCGGCGGCCGGCTGCCGCGCGGCACGGCCGGCGCCATGAAGGAGCTCCAGGACAAGCAGAAGCGCCGCTCGACCCGGACCCAGCGCGACAGCCTCGACCTCGCCCTGGTCGACCTCACCGGTTTCTACCGCGACGTCCTCGCCGTCCAGATGGGCGCCTCGGTTCCCCTCGCCAATGACGAGGTGCAGGACAGCGTCCGGCGCATCGCCGCCGGGTCGACGCCCGAGCGCACCCTCCGTCGGATAGAAGCGGTCATCGCCTGCCGTGAGGCCCTCGACCGCAACGTCGCCCCGCTCCTGGCGGTGGAGGCCATGACCGCGGCCCTCCGAGCCGGCTGACCCCACCGCCGGCCCCTCCCACCGACCCCCTTCTCACCCGCCGCCGGGAACAGCCCCACCCCTCCACCACCCCTCCCGAGAACAACCACAAAAAGTAACCACTCAACTACTCTCAGTCCGAAGCCGAAGCCGAAGCCGAAGCCGAAGCCGAAGCCGAAGCCGAAGCCGAAGCCGCCGCACCCCGCCCCCTCCGCTCCTCCCCGACCCTCCGCCCGCCCGCCCCACCACTCCAGGGATCCACCGCACGCCAGACTCCGCACTCCAGCTTCCAGGGACCGACACCAAGGAACCGGCATGGCCACCAGCCGACTGCTCCGCACCTCCGCCGCCGCCCTCGCGGCCACCGCTCTGCTGATCTCCGGCTGCTCCTCGGGGAGTTCGTCCCCCCGCGCCGAGACGTCCTCGGGCCGTACGACCGAGGCCGGCGCCCAGCGCCCCGCCGCGGACGCCACGCTGGAGCCCCTGCCGGCCACCGTCCCGGCCGCGCTGCGCCCGTACTACGACCAGAAGCTGAGCTGGCACCCCTGCGGAGTGGCCGGCTTCGAGTGCGCGACGATGAAGGCTCCCCTGGACTACGCCCACCCCAGCGCGGCCACCGACCTCAAGCTCGCGGTGGCCCGCAAGAAGGCCACCGGGCCCGGTAGCCGGCTCGGCTCCCTGCTGCTCAATCCGGGCGGCCCCGGCGGCTCGGCGATCGAATACCTCCAGCAGTACGCGCCCCAGGGCCCGGCCGTCCGCGCCCGTTACGACCTGGTCGCGATGGACCCCCGCGGCGTGGCCCGCAGCGAGCCGGTCGAGTGCCTCTCCAACAAGCAGATGGACCGCTACACCCAGGTCGACCAGACCCCGGACGACCCGGCCGAGGTCAACAAGCTGGTCACCGCCTACCGCGACTTCGCCAAGGGCTGCGAGGCCCGCTCCGGCAAGGTGCTCCCGCACGTCTCCACCATCGAGGCGGCCCGCGACATGGACGTGCTGCGCGCCGTCCTGGGCGACAAGAAGCTGGCGTACATGGGCGCCTCCTACGGCACCTTCCTCGGCGCGACCTACGCCGGTCTCTTCCCCACCCGCTCCGGCCGTCTGGTCCTGGACGGCGCGATGAATCCGGACCTCGACTCCCGCACCGTCAACCTCGACCAGACCGTCGGCTTCAACACGGCCTTCACGGCGTTCGCCGCGGACTGCGTCAAGCAGAAGGACTGCCCGCTCGGCCACAAGAACGCCGCGGACGCCGGCCGCCGGCTCTCCGCGCTCTTCAAGAAGCTCGACGCCCACCCGGCGGAGACGGGCGAGGCGCGCAAGCTCACCGAATCCCTGGCCACCACGGGCGTGATCGCCGCGATGTACGACCAGCGCGCCTGGCCCATGCTCCGCGAGTACCTCACCCAGGCCGAGGCCGGCAACGGCCGCGGGCTGCTCACCCTCTCCGACAGCTACTACGAACGCGACCCCAACGGCAGCTACGCCAACCAGATGTACGCCAACCCCGCCGTCAACTGCCTCGACCTCGCGCCGGCCTTCACCAGCCCCGAGCAGGTCCGCGCCGCCGTGCCCAGCTTCCGCAGGGCCTCCCCGGTCTTCGGCGAGAACTTCGCCTGGGCCGCCCTGAACTGCGCGTACTGGCCGGTCAAGCCCACCGGCACGCCCCACCGCATCCCCGCCAGGGGCGCCGCCCCGATCGTCGTCGTCGGCACCACCCGCGACCCGGCCACCCCCTACACCTGGGCCAAGGCCCTCGCCGCCCAGCTCACCAACGCCACCCTCCTGACCTACGAGGGCGACGGCCACACCGCCTACGGCCGCGGCAGCGACTGCATCGACACCGCCGTCAACACCTACCTCCTGGACGGCACCACCCCGCCCAAGAACAAACACTGCAAGTGACCCCCCTCACATCCCCGCCCGCCCCCTGACCAGCCCCGCAATCGGTTACGGACCACCCCTCCGGCATGTGTAGACTGGGCCGCGCACCACGCCGCCTTAGCTCAGTTGGCCAGAGCAACGCACTCGTAATGCGTAGGTCTCGGGTTCGAATCCCGAAGGCGGCTCCACCTGGGACCAGGTCAGACATGCTCTGACCTGGTCTTTTGTGTTGCCATCCTGATGGTCGGTCAGTTTGTGGGTGGCGTCATGCGCAGGGGTGCGCACCAGGGTCCGGTGATCCAGGCATGTGACCCGGGATTTTTACGGAAGGTGGCGATTGAGGCGACCCGGCCTCTGTGGACGCCGTCAGTTGCCGGCCAGTCCCTCGGCCGCGTTTCGCCCGGCGTCGGCGGTGCGGCGGAGGAAGTGGGCGAGCCGTTCAAGCTCGGCGTCGTCGTAATCGGCGCAGATCTGCTCCACCGAGGAGTTCATCCCGGCGAAGAGCTCCAGCAGTTCGGCGTTGCGGTCGCGCAGGGCTCGGACCAGGAAGGCCCGGCGGTCCGCCGGGTCGCGGTCGCGGGTCACCCAGCCGGCGCGTTCGAGCCGGTCGAGAACCCCGGTCGTCGTGGCGGCGTGCAGCCCGGCTCGTCGTGCCAGGGCGGTCGGGCTCAGCGGACCGTGGGTGTTGATGAGGTCGAGGCAGTCCAGGTCGATGTCTTTGAGTCCGAGGCGGGTGCCGACCTGGCGGTTGAGCAGGGTCAGCTCGGCGCCCAGCTCGCGCAGTCCCTGCTTGACCTCGACCGTGGCCCGTCGTCGGCGGCGGGCCGCATCCCCAGATTCTACGGGAACCATAATGTACGCCTCTCAAATCAATATGCTACGGTTCTCGTATATTACGGCACCCGAATGACGGGGGTCGGAATGAGGGGGCATAGGCATGTTCGTGGTGATTGGAGCGACCGGGAGCGTCGGACGGGAAGCGGTGAACCTCTTGCTGGAAGCCGGCGAGAAGGTGGTGGCGGTAACCCGCGATCCAGCCGCCGCTCTGCCCGATGGTGCGCAGGTCGTGCATGGGGATCCGTCCAGACCGGACAGCCTCACAGCATTGCCGGACGGCGTCGAGGCGCTCCTGCTCAGCCCGCGCGCCGTCAGTGGGGCCGCCGCCGAGCTGCTGTCGCTGGCTGCGGCTCGGGGCGCGCGGCGGGTGGTGGTGCTGTCAGCCGCGACCGTGGAGCACCCTGCCGGCCACCGGCGGTTCGCCGACGAGTTCAGAGCGGTGGAGGAAGCCGTCAGGGACTCCGGCCTGCGATGGACGTTCCTGCGGTGCGCCGACTTCGCCGCCAACGCGCTGGCCTGGGCCCCGCAGATCCGCGCGACCGGCGTCGTGCGTGGCGCCTACGGCGACGCGGCGACCTCGCCGATCCACCAGCGCGACATCGCAGAGGTGGCCCTACGGGCACTGGCGGGCCCCGGGCACGCAGTGCACGCGGGGCGCGCCTATGTGCTCACCGGCCCACAGTCGCTCGACCAGCGGGACAAGGTCCGCCTCATCGGCGAAGCCATAGGCCGGGACCTGTCCTTCCAGGAGCTCGCTCCCGAACAGGTCCGCCAGGCCATGCTCGCCCAGGGCCTGGCTGAGGACCTCCCCGACCGGCTCCTTGGCTCCCTGGCCGACTACGCGAGCACGCCGGGCCCGTCCACGGACACCGTGGAGCAGCTCCTGGGCCGCCCCGCACTCACCTTCGCCGCGTGGGCCGCCGACAACATCGCCGCCTTCGCGGCCCCGGCCGGCTCATGAGCCCGCGGCCGCGACAGGGAGGAACAAACGTGCCGAACAGTCCGGTTGCCAAGGTCGTGCGGTGGGCCAGCCTGTTTTTCTCGGGCGTCTTCGCGGGTTTCCTCGTCTCCGTGCTCGTCCTCGAACTGTCCCTGCGGGGCTTCGACCGTCACGTGTACACCCAGGTCCGCCAGGTCGAACTCGATTCGCTGGACAAGCTCGCGGTCTTCACGCTCCTGCCGGCACTGATCACCACGGCATTGCTCGTCGCCTTCACGTTCAAGGCGTCAGGACGCACCCCCTGGTTGACGCTGATGGCCCTCACCCTGCTGGTCGGGATCCTCGCCCTGACGCTTGTGATCAACATGCCCATCAACGCCGACCAGCTCGACTGGAATGCGCAGGCGCCGCCCGGGGACTGGGCGACCGTACGTGATCACTGGCAGATCGCCCACGGCGTGCGGACAGGCGCGGCCGTGCTCGCGTTCGGAGCCTTGATCGCCAATGCGACGGAAACATCGCACGGCACCCGCCAGGCGACACCGATGTCGCCGCATGACGGACTCCCCGCCGCATCAGAAGATTCCCCGCTGCACCAACGGACATGAGGGAGATCGACATGAGAGAGATCGAACTGTCCGCCGGGACAATCGAATACGAGGACACCGGCGGCGACGGCCCTACGGTGGTGCTCCTGCACGGGCTGATGATGGACGCCTCGCTGTGGGACGGACCGATCGCCGATCTGTCCGCCGACCACCGGTGCGTGGCACCGACGCTGCCGTTGGGCGCGCACCGTCGCGCGATGCACGCCGACGCCGACCTCTCGCTGCCCGGGGTGGCACGGCTGGTCACGGAGTTCCTCGACCGCCTCGATCTCCACGACGTCACCCTCGTCGGCAACGACACCGGCGGAGCACTCGTCCAACTGCTCATGTGTGACGGCGCCGCACGCGTGGGACGGGCTGTGCTCGTCTCATGCGATGCGTTCGACAACTTCCCGCCAGGACTGACAGGCAAGACACTCGTGCTCACCGGCAAGCTCCCGCCCTGGATGTTCGGGCTGTTCATGCAGCAGATGAGGCTGCGGCCGCTCCGCCGCCTCCCGATCGCGTTCGGGTGGCTGACACTGCGCGGAGACGCCGCCACCGCCCGGTGGACGAAGCCGGTCATGAAGCAGCCCGAGATCCGCCACGACGCCGTACGAACACTGCGAGCCGCAGCGGCAGACACCAACCTCCTGCTCGCCGCGGCCGAACGCCTGCGGAGCTTCACGTCCCCCGCCCTCGTGGTCTGGGCAAGCGGAGACCGCGTGATGCCACCCGAGCACGGCCGACGCCTCGCCGAACTCCTCCCCCACGGACGGCTGGTCGAGATAGCAGACAGCTACACCCTCGTCCCCCTGGACCAGCCGACAAAACTCGCCCAACTCATCCGGGAGTTCACCCACGCATCCGACGCAACCTAGGAACCCCTTGGACCACAACAGGGCGTCCGTTGCCAGCAGCTGGCACGCCAGATCTGGTGGCCCACGGTCAGTGGAGGCGGCGACGCCGGCGGGAACGGGTGGCGCGGGTGGTGGCGGTCTCGGTTCTGGTCTCGGTGGCGTTCCCCGCGGGGCTTGGGGGAGGGGGGACGAAGCACTCGCCCGGGCGCCGCGTGGCGCGGCTCACCCGGTGCGTCCCTTGACGTAATTCTTTATTGCGGCACTTCGCAATTCGGTCGGATCAGGCTTCTCGGTGGACCGCCTGGATCTGGAAAGTCCGCCATCGCGGAGAATCTGGCCGCGGCAGCTGAAAGGCCAACCGTCCACATGGACTCCGACACCTTTTGTGTATGGATCCGCTCCGGTTTCATTCCACCCTGTGTGCCGGAAGCGGCGGGCCAGAGCGAGGCCGTCCGGAACGTCATGAGCGACGCTGCGTGCGCCTGCGCGAGCGGCGGCTACGAGGCTCTCGCCAGCCACCCGACGCGAGGGGTTGCCTGCCGGTAATGGTGATGGATGCAATGTCCGGCATGATCACGCAGGTGCGCTCGCCGCGGCGAGACGAGAGGGGCGTCGCGGGGGTGCGTACCTCCGGGCCGTGCCGCTCGGCGATCCGGGCGACCTGCGAACGCAACGTCACGCGGGAGGCGCCCACGCATGCATACGTCACCATCGTCATCGTCAGCCGGAGCGCAGCGGACTGACGGTTCACCAGTGCGGATCGGGGCTCTCGTGCCGCTGACCCGGCCCGGCTGGGTAGAGGCGGGGCAGCACCTGCTCGCCGGACTCGAGACGGCCGTCCGCGAAGTCAACGCCGGCGGCGGGATCGTCGGGAGACCCCTGGAGATGGTGGTCCGGGACACCGCCGCTGATCCCCAGAGGGCCGTGGCGGCCGTGGACGAACTGGCCGGCCTGGGCGTGGCCGCCTTGGCGGGGGAGTATCACAGCGTCGTCGCGCGCGCCGCCGCCACCCGGGCCGACGTCCTCGGCCTGCCGTTCCTCTGCTCGTCAGCGGTTCTCGACGCGCTCACCGAACAGCCGACGGAATGGGTCGCGCGCCTTGCCCCGCCGCAGTCCCGCGGCTGGCGGATCTACGCGGACTTCCTCCTCGGCGCGGGCCGCGGCCGCATCGCCGTAGCCGCGCAGCCGAGTGTCTACTGGGCATCCGGGGCCCGCATTCTGCGGGACCACCTCGCTCCGCGCGGCGGCACCGTCATCGAACTCGACAGCGGCGCGCTCGCCCCCACGGCCGTGTGCGACGAATTGGTCCACCATCGCGCGACAGCCCTGCTCCTGCTGACCGGCCACCCGGAGCCGGCGGTGTCGATCGTCAAGGCCGTCCGCCGCGACCAGCGCCTCGCCGGGATCATGATCGGTGCTCCGGCAGGGCAACCGGAGTTCGCCGAGTGGGCGGCGCTGCTGGGCGACGACGGCTCAGCGATCCCGTTCCTGCGCTACCTGCCCGAGCGCCTCAGCCCCCTCGGGGCACGCGTCGAGACGGTCCTGCGCGAGCGGCTGGGCGCGGCGCCCTCCTTCGTCGCCTTCGAGGGCTACGACACGGTCGCCGTCCTCGCCGAGGTGCTGCGTTCGCACGGCACGGACCGGGCGCGCATCGCCGCGTCCTGGCCGCGCGTCGCTGTCGACGGCACCCGCGGGCAGATCCGGTTCTCCCGCACGCCGGGCATCAGCGTGTGGCAATCGGCCGGTACGCCGGTCCAGGTCGCTGATCGGGACCCGGTGGAACCCGATCGCTTTCGGATCCTTCACGCCGAACCGTCAGCCCCGGGGACCGGCCGCTGACCGGGCCACGAAGGGAGACGGGCACGGCGGCACCCGCCGCCTCACCGCCGCGCCGGGACGCCCGGATGGCGGGTGGCCCGGGGCCCGTCCCCGTTCGCCGACGTCCTCCGGCCGGTCCGTGCTGACCTGGGCAAAGGGGCCGGGCGGGGCGCCCGGGGCCGGTGCGGGCGGTGCTTCGTCCGCGTGGCGGGGGCGGGGCGGCCCGGGCATGTTGGGGAGAAAGCCCGGCCGGCCCGCGGACGGGGACCAGGAGGCTCCCGCATGCTTCGGAGATCGTTGCGGATCCCCGCCGCCGGAGTCGCGTATCTGGTGACGGCGGCGGTGTCCTCGTCCGCGGTCGCCCACCGGCCTGAGGAGTTCGCCGACATCGGCGTGACCCGCACCGCGCGGGCCGGCCCCACCGCCGCGCCGGCCCTGGTCATCGCACACCGCGGCGCCTCCCGTTACGCACCGGAGAACACGCTGGCCGCGGTGGACGCCGCCCGTCGCCGCGGACTCATATGGGTCGAGAACGACGTGCAGCGCACCAAGGACGGCCAACTCGTCGTCATCCACGACACCACCCTGGAGCGGACCACGAACGCCGCCACGGTGTTCCCCGGGCGGGCGCCGTGGCGGGTCGGGGACTTCACCGCCGCCGAGATCGCCCGGCTGGACGCCGGAAGCTGGTTCGGGGCGCGCTTCGCGGGGGAGCGGGTGCCGACGCTGGACGCCTATCTGCGCCGGCTGGAACGCAATGGGCAGCGCCTTTTGCTGGAGATCAAAGCCCCTGGCCGCTATCCAGGAATCGAGGCGGGAGTCGTACGGGAACTGCGGGCGCGCGGCTGGCTGGATTCCGCCCATGTCCGGAGCCGGTTGGTCATCCAGAGCTTCTCGGTGGCCTGCGTGAAGACCGTCCACGCACTCCTGCCACAGGTGCGCACCGGAATTCTGGGCGCGCCCGCCGTGTCCGACCTGGCACGCTACGCGCGGTTCACCGACCAGATCAACCCGCCGCTGTCCGAGGCCAGTTCGCGCTGGCTGGCGGCCGTGCACCGGCTGCGCGGCGCGCACGGACGGCCGTTGGAGGTCTATGCCTGGGACGTGGCGAAGAACACGAACAGGCGGTCGGTGCGGGCGCGCGGGATCGAAGGCATTATTGAATAGGGGGCAGCGGACGGGAATGTGGGGGAAATGCCCGGATCCGGTGGGTCGTCGGGCCGCGTCGGCCCGAGCGCCGTGCCCCGTCCCGCGTGAAGGAGCTGTGGAGAGCGGACGCGTGGCGTGTGGCCGCGCAGGGCGGGGATTTACGGGATTCCCGCGGCGGAGCTAAGGTGCCTGAGATGTTCGACGCCGCCACTCTTCCCGTAAAAGAACTAAGACGCAGGATTTGGCTTTTGGGTTCCGATGTGCGGCCCGGTGCGGGCCAGCGTCCAGTTCCTCCCCCGCTTTCGTTTCGGGAGGCTCCTTGAACAACGATTTCCTGGCGTACGGCGAACGGCGGGTGCCGCTCCCCCCGCCGCGGCAGATGCCTCAGGAGAGCCCGCACAGGGCGGACGCCCTGGTGCCGGAACGGGCCGGCGGTGCCACCGCGACGACGACCAGAGCGCCCGCCCCGGCCGCCGCCGCGGCTCCCGCTCCCGCCTCGCACCGGGGCCGCGCCAAGGGCGGCAGGCGCCGGACCGCCGCGCCCGCCCCGGCCGGCACCTCCGCGAAATCCCGCGACGCCTTCTTCGACAACGCCAAGTACCTGGCGATCGTGCTGGTGGCGATGGGTCACTCCTGGGAGCCCCTGCGGGACGGGAGCCGTACCGCGGCGGCGTTCTACATCACCGTCTACGCCTTCCACATGCCGGCGTTCATCATCATCTCCGGCTATTTCTCGCGCAGTTTCGACATGCGCAAGGACCGGCTGCAGCGGCTGGTCACCGGAGTCGCGGTCCCGTACATCCTCTTCGAAGTCGCCTACACGCTCTTCAAGAGGTGGGCGGACGACGATCCGCACTATCCGATCAGCCTGACGGACCCCTGGTACCTGACGTGGTTCCTGCTGGCGTTGTTCATCTGGCGGCTGACCACCCCGCTGTGGAAGATCGTGCGTTGGCCGGTCCCGCTCGCCCTGGCCATCGCCGTGCTGGCGTCCGTGTCCCCGGACATCGGCGATGACCTGGACCTCCAACGGGTGCTGCAGTTCCTGCCGTTCTTCGTGATCGGGCTGTCGCTGCGTCCGGAGCACTTCAAGCTTGTCCGCCGCAAGAAGGCACGCATCCTGGCCGTGCCGGTCTTCGCCGGCGCCCTGGTCTTCGCGTACTGGGCGGCGCCGCGGATGAACGCCGCGTGGTTCTACCACCGCGACGCGGCCCAGGAACTCGGCGCCCCCTGGTGGAGCGGCGCGGTGATGACGCTGGCCATGTTCGGCTGCTCGCTGGTGCTGGTGGCCTGCTTCTTCGCCTGGATCCCGGGCCGCACGATGTGGTGCACGGCGCTCGGCGCGGGCACCCTCTACGGATATCTGCTGCACGGCTTCCTCGCCAAGGGCTCCCGCTTCGGGAACTGGTACGACACCCCGTGGGTGCACACCCCCTGGGGCATGGTGCTGATCACGCTCTTCGCGGGCACCGTCATCACCGTGCTGTGCACCCCGCCCGTCCAGCGGGCGTTCCGGTGGGCGATGGAACCCAAGATGACCTGGGCGTTCCAGAAGGACCCGGTCGGGGCGGCCCGCAGCCGGAACTGACTGTCCAGAACTGACCCTCCGGAGTCGATCATCCGGAGCCGAGCGGCGTCCCAGGGGCGCCCGTACCGCCGCAGAACCGGCCGGTACGGGCGCCCTTCGCGTGTCCGGGCGACCGGGGGCGTAGACGCCCCGGCCGACCCCCGTACGTCCATGGGCCCAGGTCCGTCCCCAACCGCCTTGGTCCCCACGGCCGATCGCGGCGCGGGCCGCGGCCTCCTAGGCTCGCCGGCAAGGAAGCCATGACCAGGGGAGGCCGCAGCGATGACCGCATCCGTGTGGGGTGGCGAGCAACTGGACCTGGACGCCTATCTCGCCCGCATCGGCTACTCGGGCGACCGGCGGCCCACCGCGGAAACCCTGCGCGGCCTGCATGCCGCGCACTCGGCGTCGATCGCCTTCGAGAACCTGGAGATCGTGCTCGGCCGCCCCGTCCCGCTGGACCTGGAGTCGTTGCAGACGAAGATGGTCCGGCAGCGGCGCGGCGGCTACTGCTACGAGCAGAACCTCCTCTACGCCGCCGCCCTGGACCGCCTCGGCTTCGCGCTCACCGGCCTGTGCGCGCGTACCCGCATGGGCGAGCGGCGCCTGCGCCCCGCCACCCACGCGCTGCTTGCGGTGGAGCTGGACGGCGAGCGGTGGATCACCGACGTCGGGTTCGGCGGCGAGGCGCTGCTGGAACCGCTGCCGTTGCGCGACGGTGTCCGGGCCCGGCAGGGCAGCTGGACGTTCGGCCTGGTCCGGGAGGACGAGACGGGCACCTGGGTGCTGCGGACCCGCCACGAGGACGGCTGGTTCGACCTCTACGCCTTCGGGACGGAGCGCCGCTACCCGGCCGATTACGCGGTGTTCAACCACTACATCTCGACCCACCCGCGCTCGCCGTTCACCGGTCAGACGGTGGTGCAGCGCCCGCTGCCCGACCGGCGCAGCACGCTGGTCGGGCGGGAGTTCACCCGCACCCGCCCGGACTGGAACCGCGAGGTGCGCGAGGTCGCTCCGGAGGAGCTCCCGGCCCTGCTGGAAACGGAGTTCGGCATCTCCCTCACCGCGGCGGACGCCGAGGCGCTGGTGGCGTTCCACAAGGAATGACCGTGCCGGAGGGCACGAGGGACCGCGGTTACGAGGGACCGCGTTACGGAGGAACGCGAGGGACGGGAGGGGAGAACGGGGGGGCAACCGGAGGGGGACGCCCGCTCCGGCGCCGGCCCGCGGGCTACCGCTCCCGCACCACCGCGATGCCCTCGATCTCGACCAGCGCCGTCTCGTCCCACAGCCGGGTCGCGCCGATCACCGCCATCGCCGGGAAGTCGCTCCCGACCAGTCGCTTCCACACCCGGCCGAGTTCCCGGGCGTGCCGGCGGTAGTCGGCGACGTCGACCGCGAACACGGTGAGCTTGGCGAGATCGGACGGGCCCGCCCCGGCGGCCGCGGCGACCTCCAGCAGGTTCGTCAGCGCCCGCTCGAACTGCTCGACGATGCCGTCCCCGACGATCTTCCCCGAGCCGTCGAGGGCGGTCTGCCCGGCAAGGAAGACCAGCGTGCCCGGGGCGGCGCGGACCGCGTGGCTGAAACCCGTCGGCGGCGCTAGATGAGGCGGGTTGATCCGTTCCGGCCCGTGCTCGCCCGGGCCCCCGCTCTCGTCCCCGTCCGCGCGCGGGCCCGTTCCGTACGTGCCCGCCCCGGCCTGCTCGCCCGGCTCGCTCCCCGTCGCTTCAGCGCTCATCCCGCCGGCTCCCCTCCGTCGCCAACTCGTACCGCACATCCAGGGATTGCAGCGCGCCCCGTTCCTCCCGGGGAGCCCCTCCCGGCGAGTCTAGGACCTGCCCGCCGGATCGGGGCCGAACGGAACCGGGCCTCACCGGGGGGGACTGACCGGGCGGGGAGGCGACGGACCGCCCGTCTCACCGGCGGGCGGCGCAGAGCACCCCGCGCCTCACCGTCGGCTCAGGGCCGGTCCCGCGACGCGTGCGGAGGTGCGACCGACGCCGCTGTCACCGGCTCCCGGCCGTCCAGCAGGCCCCGCGTGCCGTACGGCCGGCAGCGCAGGAAGGCCGCTTCGTGGTGGAAGGGGTCCGCCTGGTGTTCCCTGACCGCGTTCCGGTGCTGCGGCCCGGCGGAGCCGTAGGCGTACTGCCGCATGGCCGAGACGCTCCGCCACACGGAGAACGTGCCGACCATGCGGGGCGGCCTCGCCAACGCCAGGGACGCGACCAGCGCGGGGTCGGCGGCGGCCCGGCCGGACGCGGCGGAGCTGGCGCGCAGGAACGGCAGGGCCCGCCGCAGCCGCAGCTGCCCGAGGGTGAGTACGGCGACCGGGCCGTCCTCCTCGGTGAGCGCCGCGTCGGCAGCGGGGTCGGTCCGGACCGGCAGCGGCCCCCACGCGCCCGCGACCCGCACCGGCCGGAGCCGCACCAGCCAGCCGCCGGCCAGTTGCCGTGCGAGCGGACCGGCGGCGAGGAAGCGGTCGAGTGCGGCGTCGTCCTCCCACGCGGCGATCAGCGCGGCCCGCCCGGGACGCAGCCTGGGCGGGCCGGCGGCGACGGCGCCGGTGAACGTCGTGCGGGCGTAGCGCAGACCGGGGGTGTCGGCCGGTCCCGGGCGGGCGCGCAGGACGCCCGGCAGCGAGCGGACGCCGAGGTCGGCGATGTGTACGGAAAGAATCACGGCGGGCCCCCGTAGCTCGGCCAGACTTCTTACTCGTGCGTATACCAAGTGGTACACGACCCAGTATCCTTCATCACATCGGCGTTGGCGAGCCGAAAACACCCATCGGAACAAGCCAGATCGCGAGGGACCGCATGAGCGGGATCGACCGGAGCCGCGCCGCGCGCGCCGAGACCAGGACGCGTATCGAGGACACCGCCGCCCGGCTCTTCGCCGAGAGCGGCTACGCGGGCACGACCATCGGGGAGATCGCCGCCGAGGCGGGCCTGAGCAAGCCGATGCTCTACCGCCACTTCGACTCCAAGCAGGAACTGCACCTGGCCCTGCTGGAGCGCCACCGCGACGAGCTCGCCGCCGCCCCGATCAGTGAACTCCTGCACGGCGCAGGTGACCTGGACACCCGCATGACGGCGATGTACGACGCCTGGTTCGGGTACGTGCAGGCCCACCCGTACACCTGGCGCCTGATGTTCCGCGACACCACCGGGGACGCCGAGGTCCAGGACTTCCACCGCGAACTGCAGCGCCGGCAGCGCGAGACGGACGTCGCGCTGCTCCGCGAATTCGCGCCCGGCATCCCCGAGGCAGAACTGGAGCCGCTCGGCGAGGCGATCCGCAGCTCGCTGTACGGCCTCGCGCTGTGGTGGCTGGACCGCCCCGACCAGCCCCGTGAGCTGCTCGTCGCCGCCATGGTCCGGATCACCCGCGGCCTGATCGCCACGCCCCCGGCCCCGACCGAAGGGCGGCCCGGGGAGGCGGCCCCGGCCGGAGCGGACCCCGCCCGCGGCCGCCCCGGCGGGTCAGGACCGGACGGGCCCGGCCGCGGCTGAGCCCGAAGACCCGCTCGCACTCCCCGCCGGGTACAGCGCCGCCCGCAGATGCCCGGTGCGGTGCGCGGTCGTCTCCTTCGCGAGCCGGGTCTCCGGCGCGTACAGCTCGAAACCGTGCCACGCGCCCGGCACGTTGCGGACCGTCACCTGCACCCCCGCGTCCATCAGCCGACGCGCGTACGCCAGCCCCGGATCGCGCAGCGGATCGAGGTCGCAGACCAGGACGTACGCCGGCGGCAGCCCCGAGAGGTCGGTGGCCCGGGCCGCCGCGGCGTACGCGTCCGCCACCGCCCCCTCGGGCAGGTAGTGCCGCCACGCCAGCCGTATCGTGCGCAGGCTGTTCGTCCGCGGATCCGGCGCGTCGTCCGCGTCCGCCGGCACCGGCTCCTCGGCGACGCGGTCGTCCACGTCCGGTACGCACAGCGACTGGTAGGCGAGCGCCGGCCCGCCGCGGTCGCGGGCCATCAGGGCGACCGCGGCGCTCAGCCCGCCGCCCGCGGAATTCCCGGTGACCGCGATCCGCTCCGGATCGATGCCGAGTTCGGCCGCGTGCCGCGCCGTCCACTCCAGTGCCAGGTAACAGTCCTCCACCCCGGCCGGATAGCGGTGCTCGGGAGCGAGGCGGTACTCGACGGCGACGGTGACGGCGGGCAGCTCACGGCAGAGCTCGATCGCCGTCTTGTCCTGGCCGGGCAGCGCACGGCCGATGGCGTAGCCACCGCCGTGGAAGTGCAGCACGGCGGGCAGCGCGGCCCCCCGGCCGCCGCCCGTACCCTCCGGACGGTAGACCTCGACCGTCAGCGCACTGCCGTCCGGCCGCACCACCTCATGACGTCGGCTCTCCACTCCCGAGCGGTCGGCCGGCGTCGCGGCCAGCAGCGCACGGAACCGCTCACGGGTCGCGGCGATGTCCGCGTACGGATCGGAGAAAGGCGGCAACTTGTCGACAAAGGGCGCCAGTTCAGGATGGACGACGGTTCCCCGCGGCAAGGTCATACCAGCTCTCCCGTGATCGTCCAGCAGCCTGGGCCCGGTCTGCTGCGCGGCGAGCCCTCCGCCCGTACCGACGCCGCCCGCGCCCCGGCCCCTCGTCCCGGTCATCCTGCCCCGTTCCCCGCCCTTTGATCACTTCGCGTCCGCATAGCACTCCACCACCGCCGTCGTGAACGGGAAGCGCACCGGCGTCCGCCCGAAGGCGATCCGCCCCGCCGTCCCGGCCGCGGCCGCGATGGCCTCCGCCACCACTGCCGCCTCCGACGCCGGACAGTGCACGATCACCTCGTCGTGCTGGAAGAACACCAGCTCGGCGCGGAGCCCGCCCTCCCACAGCGCGTGGCGCAGCGCCGCCAGCACCAGCAGCGCCCAGTCCGCGGCACTGCCCTGCACGACGAAGTTACGGGTGAACCGGCCGCGGGCACGGGCCGCCGCGGAACCGCCGCCGTACGCCGCCGGCTGCTCCTCCTCCTGCAGCAGGCCCGCCTCGTCGGGTGGCGCCACGGACGCGGGCGGACAGGTACGCCCCAGCCACGTGCGCACCAGACGCCCCTCCTCGCCCGCACGAGCCGCCTCGTCCACGTACGCCACCGCGGCCGGATAGCGGCGCCGCAGATCGGCCATGTGCTTGAGCGCATCGCCCGACGTCTGACCGTAAATCGCCCCGAGCAGGCCCAGCTTGGCCTGCGCCCGGTCACCGCCGAACGCGCGGGCCGCCAGACCCGCGTACAGGTCCTCGCCGCTGCCGGCCACCTCCATCAGACCGCGGTCACGGGAGACGGCCGCCAGCACCCGCGGCTCCATCTGGGCGGCGTCGGCGACCACCAGCCGCCATCCCGGATCCGCGCGCACCGCTTGCCGGATCACCTTGGGGATCTGCAGCGCCCCGCCCCCGTTGGTCGTCCAGCGCCCGGAGACCGTGCCCCCGGGCAGGTACTCGGGGCGGAACCGGCCGTCGTGCACCCACTGCTGCAACCAGGACCACCCGTGGGCGGTGTGCAGGCGGTACAGCTTCTTGTACTCCAGCAGCGGCGCCACCGCCGGATGGTCGATCCGCTGCAGCTCCCACTTGCGGGTCGAGGTCAGCGCGATCCCCGCGCCGGCGAACGCCCTGATGATGTCCTGCGGCAGATCGGGCCGCACCCGCGCGCCCGCCCCGAACGCCCGCGACACCTCGTCCGCCAGCTCCGCCAGCCGACGGGTCTCCATCCCGCCCGGGTACCGCTCGCCCAACAGCTCGTCCAGCAGCGCCCGATGGACGTCCGCCCGCCACGGCACCCCGGCCCGGCGCAGCTCTGCCGCGACCAGCATCCCCGCGGACTCCGACGCCAGCAGCAGCCGCATCCGCTCCGGATGCCCGGCCTTCCCCGTACGCGCCAACTGGCCGGCGTAGACCTCCAGCAGCGCGGTCATCTCGTCCGTGCCCGGCGGCAGCGGCACCGGGCCCGGCTCGAACAGGGACGGCTGCGGTTCGGTCGCGCGCACCGGAGCGTCCGGCGGCACCGGCAGACCGCGCAGCCGCGCCCAGGCGGCGGCCAGCGAACGAGGCTGCCCCGACTGCCCCTCCTCGTGGCCGATCAGCAGCGCCTCGGCGGCCTCCACGTCGTAGCACCGCTCCACCCGCACCCCGGCCGCCAGCAGCCGCCGGTAGATCTCCGCGGTGGACCGCCACACCCACCGCCCGACCTCCGGCCGCGACCGCACCGCCTCGGCGAGCGACGGCTCCCGCACCACCGGACCCGCGGGCCGGCCGTCCGGTCCGAGCGGGCAGAGACGAGCACCCCCGTCGCCCGTCTCCGCCACCGCCCATCTCATGCCTCCGAGTCTTGCACCCGGGTCTGACAATCGCCCCGACCTGCGGACACGCCGCGCTCCACCGGTACGCACCCACAGCCGCCCGAGCCCCACCAGCTGCCCCGCACGCCACCGACAACGGGCCCTGACCACAAGCCTGTTGGGACGGCATCCGCAACAATCGCCCTCAACTCCCCGTCGCTCAAAGCCGTGTGGGGCCCAAAGGACCCATAACCCGGGCGCCCCGGCGCGCCGAAGGCCGGTACCAATTCCCCGTACCGGCCTTTGATATGACCGATGGGCGACCCGGAGCGGTCCGCCCATCGGTCGGAGTGCAGTGATATGTGTTTATGGTTTCGCGGCATTCGAGTGAAACGGCGAAACCGCGCCCACAGAAGCGAGTTGACCAGTGCGCTCCGGATACGGGCACTCCGCTTCGAGAAGGGTAAATCGTGATCAAGAAGGTCCTGGCCACGACGGCCGTAGCCGCGTCCGTCGTCGGCATCTCGGCAACGGCCGCCCCCCAGGCGATGGCCGTCGGCAACCACAAGGGCACCGCCACGGTCAACGGCAACGGAGCCAAGTCCGTGTACGGCAACTCCACCACGCACGGCAAGATGAGCCCGCAGCTGGAGCTGGTCCAGGGGTCCCTGAACGACCTCTGCCTGGGCCTGATCGCCCAGAAGCTGAACGTCGGTTCGCTGCTCATCGGCATCCCGATCACCGTTCAGGACATCAACGTGCTGTCCAACCCGCAGGTGCAGCAGTGCGTCGAGAACTCGACGCAGGCCAAGGGCGACGAGCCGCTGTCGCACATCCTGGACACCATCCCGGTGCTCTCCGGCAACGGCGTCGGCAACCACTGAGCCGCCCGTCGGCCGCAGGTCCGGACCGCCGGCTCTCACTTCCTCAGCGGTCCGGGCGCTGCGGCGCCGCGTTGCGAACCGTAGGGACGGAATTTCTCGATCCTCCCCTCGGTGGGAATCCGTATTCGGTGGGTCCTTCGTCTGTGCGAACTCCGGTGTGTTTTCCGCGTCGTATGCGCGGTGGCAATCTCGCGAAGCGGTCGTGCACCCTTCGAGCGATTCCTCCGAAAACCTCCCGGCAAGAGTTTCGTCCACGAAGAGAAATCGTTACCAATATCGGCAGCGGTGTTACGGGCGAGCAGATCCGCGCCCGTGCGACACGACGGTCGTGTGCGCCACGGACCCGCTGCAGGAAGGGCTGAAAGTGAAGTACGCAAAGGTCGCAGCAGTCACTGCCGGCACGCTGATGGCAGTGGGCGCGGCTGCGCCTGCGTTCGCCGACGCGGGTGCCGCCGGCGGCGCCAAGAACTCCCCCGGTGTCCTCTCCGGCAACGCCATTCAGGTTCCGATCCACATCCCGATCAACCTCTGTGGCAACACCATTGACATCATCGGTCTGCTGAACCCGGCGTTCGGCAACACCTGCCTCAACCACTGACTCGAAGGAATTCGAGCCGGGTGACCCGGCCCCGGTGCGCGGTCTCCTGCGCATCGGGGCCGGTCGGCATATGCGTCCCCGGCCGCGGGTGGAGCACCGGGGCCGCACCTTTTCGGGTGGCGTCGTCAAGAAGGCGGAACCTCAGGGGTTTCTCCGGGCGACGGAACTCGTTAGTGAGGTGGAAAGCGGTGATCCGAGCAGCGAAGTGAATGCTCACGCGGCGCGTGCGTCGCGGCCGGTCAAACACCGCCTGAGAAGGGACAGTTGAAAGTGAAGCACGCGAAGTCTGCGGCGATTGTCGCCGGTTCCGTGATGGCGCTGGGTTTTGCCGCGCCCGCCGTCGCGGCCCCGCCCGGTGCCCCGACGATGAGTCTCAACGGCGGGCTGGCGGACGCCCTGCAGAGCACGAAGAGCGGGCAGCTGGACGGTCACCAGGTCAGGCCGCTGGTCAAGAAGGTCAAGACCGCCGGTGAGAAGGTCAAGTCCGCCAACGCGAACAAGCTGCTCAGCAGCGCCACGGGCGCGGTCAAGAGCGTCCCGCTGCTCGGCGGTCTGCCGCTCAAGTAACGTCCGCGGGAGCCGTTTTCCGGACGGTGGGAGCGCGGCCGGCCGGTCGGAGAAGAGCCGGTGCCGCGCGGACTCCGCTGTCCTGTGGGTTGTGCGGTGAAAACGGAGCGGCTACCCGGATTTCGCGGTGCTCAAATGCGCATGTCGGCGTTCGGTGTGTGTGCGGCCACCCAGGAATTGTTCCGCTCGATGCGCCTCGACGGAGCCGTCGTAATCGATCGGCAAGACGAATCACGGCGCCAGCTCATTTGAGTGAATGGGCACAACCAAAAACGCCCTTTTGAGTTGGGCAGTCTGCCCGGCCCAAGGGCATCCCGAAACACGAAGGACCTATAATGATCAAGAAGGCTCTGGCGACCGCAGCCGCGACTGCGTCCATTGTCGGTGTAGCCGCGGCTGCTGCCCCTCAGGCAATGGCGGTCGGTAACCAGCACGGGACGTCTTCCGTCAACGGCAATGGTGCGACGCAGTTCTACGGGAACTCCACCACGTACGGCTACATGAGCCCGCAGATCGGTCTGATCCAGGGCTCGCTGAACAAGCCCTGCATCGGTCTGCCCACCAAGGCGAACCTCGGCTCGCTGATCGGTCTCATCCCGATCACCGTCCAGGACATCAACGTCCTTTCCTCGCCGCAGACCCAGCAGTGCGTCGAGAATTCGACGCAGGCCAAGGGTGACGAGGCGCTGTCGCACATCCTGGACAACATCCCGATCCTCTCGGGCAACGGCGCCGGCAACCACTGAGCCGCTGAGGCGAACCCGGGCCACCCGGCCCTCCTTCTTCCGGGTGGCCCGGGTTTTTGCTGCCCTCCCGAGTTCCGCAATTGTTATGTGCTCGTGACGGAAGTCCGGGGTGCCGGATCGTTAGTAATGGTGTGTGGAGGGAAGCATGCCAATGCCCTTGCGAATTGATGGGGTTGCCAGGGCATTGGCATGCCGGCCGGAATGGATTCAGGGCCTGTGCAGCCGTCTTGTCGGTGGTGCGGGCCCTTTGTCGTGAGACTTTCCCGGCGGCCGGACAAAGCGCATGACGGCAAGCCCGGCAGGGGAATATCGCATTGTCGGTCCGGTATTTGTGCCCGAGGCGTCTTTTCGTGAAAATCTACGCCGTCTATTCGGGTGACGCAGCGCAACTCGGGCCCCCGTGGCGGGTTGTTCAAATAGGGCTCTCGTGCCGGGAGTCCCGTCACCTGAAGGGTTTGCGTGATGAAGAAGATGATTGCGGGCGCGGCTGTGGCTGCGTCCCTGGTCGGTATTTCCGCTGCGGCCGCTCCGCAGGCCATGGCGGTCGGCGACCAGAAGGGCACCCAGTCGGTCAACGGCAACGGGGCGAAGTCGATCTACGGCAACTCCACCACCCACGGAAAGCTGAGCACCCAGCTCGGTCTCGTCCAGGGCTCCCTGAACGACTTCTGCCTGGGCCTCATCGCCCAGAAGCTCAACGTGGGCTCGCTGATCGGCTTCATCCCGATCACCGTCCAGGACATCAACGTGCTGTCGAACCCGCAGGTCCAGCAGTGCGTCAAGAACTCGACGCAGGCCAAGGGCGACGAGCCGCTGTCGCACATCGTCGACGACATCCCGATCCTCTCGGGCAACGGCGTCGGCAACCACTGACGGTCAACGGCCCAGGCCGTACCACCGCTTGTGTCTCCGGGCGGTCGGCGCCGCGTATGCGCTGCCGGCCGCCCGGCGGTGTCAGAACCACGGGGGGCGCGGGCGGCAGCCCGTGGGCACGAACTGCAGACGAGGGATGACAGATGCGACAGAGCCTGAAGACGTGCGTGCTCCTCGCGGCCGCGTCGGGCGCGCTCGGGGCGGGCGGCGGAGTGGCGTACGCGGACGCCGGCGCCGCGGGAGCCACCACCAACTCGCCCGGTGTGCTGTCCGGCAACAGCATCCAGGTCAGCGTGGACACCCCGGTCAACGCGTGCGGGAACTCCGTGGACGGGGCCGCGGCGCTCAACCCGGCCATGGGGGCCTCGTGCGGGACCGGCGGTGCCCCGTGGCCGGCCGCGCAGCGCCCCCCGCTGGCCCCGCCACCGCCGGCGCCGCACCGCAGCGCCCCGGAGCCGGTCCGCCACCAGGTCCCGCAGCCGGCGCACCGGCCGGTGCCGCTGCCGGAGCCCCGGACTGCCGGGCACCGCGCCGCGCCCCCGGTCGAGCTCGCGCCGCACTCCGGTCACCGGGACGCGCCGCACCGTGCCGCAGCGGAGCCCCGGGTCGGGGCGGTGGAGCGGGCCGGTACGTCGGCCGGCTCCGCGCTGCTGGCGTCCACCGGCGCGGCCGAGCTCGGCATGCTGGCCGGTGCCGGTGGCGGGCTGCTGCTGGGAGGGGCGCTGCTGCTGCGCAGGGCCCGTACCCGGCGCAGGTGAGACGGGCCGGGCCGGGACGCGGGACGGGTTCCGGCCCGGCGACCGGCCGAGCGGGTCCGGCGGGCCGCTCGGCCCGCGCCGCCCGGTCGAGCCTGCCGTCGGCGGCGCCGGGCGGTCGACCGCGGGCCCGTCGTACCGCGGCCGGGGCGTTTGAAGCAGGGGAACGGGACTCCGCGGGGCCGTGCCGGTCCGCCCGCCCTCTGGGAGAATGGCGAGGAAAGCCGCAAAAGTGATGAGTCGATGAGGTGCGGACATGCTCATTGCGCTGGCGCAGACGGATTGCGTGCTGGGTGAGGTGGCGGAGAACCTCACGATCGCCCGCGAGCAGATCGAGCAGGCCGCGGCCCAGGGCGCCGACGTCGTCGTGTTCCCCGAACTGAGCCTGCACGGCTACCACTTGGGCGCACTCAAGCGTGACGAGTCGATCGAGGCGAGCGATCCGCGGCTGCTGGAGCTGAGCACCCTGGGGCCGGACGTGCTGGTCGGCTTCCACGAACACACCAGTCTGCGCGCCTACAACACCGCGGCGCACTACGCGGAGGGTGCCCTGCTGCACGCCCACCGCAAGCTCTACCTCCCCAATTACCTGGCCTGGGAGGAACGCAAGCACGTCAGCCCCGGGCAGTCGCTGCGGGCCTACGCGCTGAACCGGTCCGGGAGCGGGGGACGGGGCGCGACGCTCGTCTGCAACGACGCCTGGCAGCCGGTGCTGCCGTGGCTGGCGGTGCAGGACGGCGCGGAGGTGCTGTTCGTGCCGACCAACAGCGCGGCGAGCCTGGACCCGGAGGCGATGGACACCGGGCTGTACTGGGACACCCTGCTGTCCTACACGGCGAAGATGCTCCAGTGCTGGGTGGTGTTCGTCAACCGGGTCGGCAATGAGCACGGGGCGTCGTTCTGGGGCGGTTCGCGAGTGGTGGACCCGCGCGGCGCGGTGGTGGCGCAGGCGCCGAAGTGGGAACCGTCGCTGGTCACCGTCGAGATCGATCTCTCCGAGGCGCGCCGGCAGCGCCGCGCGGTGCCGCTGGTCGCCGAGGCCCGGCTGGGGCTGATCGACCGCGAGGTGCGGCGGCTGATCGACGAGGGCGGCGACCACTGACGGACCGCTCGCCGGGCGTCAGTGGCCGACGGCGGACTCCGCGCGGGGCGCCTCGGTGGGCTGCTCGTCCTTGAGCGCCTTGGCCTCGGATTTGAGGATGCGCATCGAGCGGCCGAGGCCCCGGGCCATGTCGGGCAGCTTCTTCGAGCCGAAGAGCAGGACGAGCACCGCGATGATCAGGATCAGGTGCCAGGGTTCGAAGGCGTTGCGGAGCACGGGCACGCTCGCTTTCGTCGGGGGCGGACGTTCTGTCCAGTATTACCGGAAGCGTCCGGCCGGCCGTCCCAGGGGGCGGCCCCGGAGGGTGGAGCCCGGCGACGCCCCGTGGCCGGCGCCCCGGGGGCCGCGTGCCGTCCGTGGCGGGCGCGGGTCGCGGGTGACGGCCCTGTGGACGGCGCGCCGGGCCGCGTAGCGGGCCACCCGTATGCGCCGCCGTCCGTTTCTGACGAGTGCGCTGTCCTTGATCTTCAGAACCGCGGGCACGGTGCGTCTCCTCGGGGTATCGGCCCAGGTGAGAGCCTATTGAAAATGGAAACCATTTCCGTATACTAACCGCATGGCTCGCAACGAACTACGCCCGGTCGTGAAGCTCCGGTCCACCGCCGGCACCGGGTTCACCTACGTCACCCGCAAGAACCGCCGCAACGACCCCGACCGCCTGGAACTGCGCAAGTACGACCCGGTGGCCGGCCGGCACGTCGCCTTCCGAGAGGAGCGCTGAAGACCGCCATGAAGCCTGGAATCCACCCCGCCTACGGGCCCGTCGTCTTCCGTGACCGGGCCGCCGGCCACGCCTTCCTGACCCGCTCCACCGCGACCAGCGAGAAGACGGTCGAGTGGGAGGACGGCAACACCTATCCCGTCATCGACGTCGAGATCTCCTCGGCGAGTCACCCCTTCTACACGGGCACCGCCCGGGTGCTGGACACGGCCGGCCGCGTCGAGCGCTTCGAGCGCCGCTACGGCAAGCGGACCCGTTGACGGCGCCGCTCGACGTCGTGCCGGTGGGCCGGGCGCCCGGACCCCGGAACCCGAGGGGCGTGGCGCACGTCTCTTCCCCGTCCGTGAGGGGTTCGGCCCCGGCGGCCCGTACCCAGGTACAGGCGCGCCGCATCATGGGCGGCGGCCGCCGCCGCCCGTGGTGCGCCTGGTGACGGTGCTCGACGAGGGGTGACCGCCCCGGCACCGGCTGTCGTGCACGTGCATCTGCGCATGCATTCGCATGTGAACGCAGCTATGATCCCGGGCAGTTGACACCGTTTATCACCGGGAGATCCCAGTGCCCCACGCATACAACGGCATGGCCGCAAAGGATCTCCGTGAGGTGACGTGGCAGAAGAGCCGGCACAGCAACTCCCAGGGGTCCTGTGTGGAGTTCGCCAAACTGCCCGGCGGCGACATCGCCGTGCGCAACTCCCGCTTCCCGGACGGCCCCGCGCTCGTCTACACCCCCGCCGAGGTCCGGGCGATGCTGCTCGGCGTGAAGGACGGGGAGTTCGACCACCTCGTACGGGACTGAGGGCGGGCGAGCGCGGGGGCAGGTAACGCACGTGCGAGCGGGCGCCCGTACCTGACGGGCGCCCGCTCGCACGTTTCGCTGCCGGCCGTGGGGCGGTCCCGGCTACGGGAGCCGGAAGAGCGCCCACACGATCTTTCCGTGCGTGACCCCGGCCAGCGGGTGCCAGCCCCAGCTGTCACTGAAGGACTCCACGAGATACAGCCCGCGCCCCGACTCGGCGGCGGAGTCCGCCTCGCCGGCGACCGGCGAACCGTCGCTCGGATCCCGTACGGCACAGATCAGCCGCTGTGACCAGCGCATCAGGTGGAGCCGGGCCGGCGGGACCGCGTCTGCCTGTTCCGGGGCGGCGAGGATCGCGTGCCGCAGCGCATTGGTGACGAGCTCGGAGACGACCAGGGCGACCGAGTCGAACAGGTCGTCCAGCTCCCAGCCCTGCAGGGTCTCCCGGGTGAACTTCCGCGCGGAGCTGACCGATTCGTAGCGCGGGGCGAGTGTGCACGCCGCGGAACCGGAGACGGCCAGGGGGTCGACGGGAGGAAAGCCCTGCCATAACGGCTCGAGCATGGTCAAAACCTTGGTCCCCATGCGAGGCACTCCTGGCGTTCGCGGACGTCATGACCCTGGCCGGTCAGCCGGATCTGGCGGATCTTTCACGAGCGTGCATGCGTGCGACGCCTATGGTTCCCAATGTGCGAGACAGATGCAAGGGCAGATGCACGTGCACGTGCCGTGATTGCGACAACCCACCCTGGTTTCAGGCGAATTATTGCTGCCGATTCTTGAAGGGGGCGTGCAGGAGCCGCACATATCAGTAACCGGATGAGCACTCAACGAAGCCCGGACGTGGCAGACTGCGGCCCACTGTTGGACGGGTGGGGGTCACAGGAGGGTCTGAGAGGTGTCCGCAAGTGAGTCGAGCGGATCGGTGGTGCGGCGGATCCTGCTCGGGTCGCAGCTCCGTCGCCTGCGTGAATCCCGTGGGATAACCCGTGAGGCGGCCGGCTACTCGATCCGTGCGTCCGAGTCGAAGATCAGCCGCATGGAGTTGGGCAGGGTGAGCTTCAAGGCACGTGACGTCGAGGACCTGCTCATGCTCTACGGCGTCAGCGACGCCCAGGAGCGCGAGGCGCTGCTGTCCCTGGCGCGCGAGGCCAACGTCGCGGGCTGGTGGCACAGTTACACCGATGTGCTGCCGAGCTGGTTCCAGACGTATGTCGGCCTGGAAGGAGCCACCTCGCTCATCCGGGTCTACGAAGTCCAGTTCGTGCACGGCCTGTTGCAGACCGAGGCGTACGCCCAGGCGGTGGTCAGACGGGGCATGCCCGACGGCTCCCCCGCGGACATAGAACGCCGGGTCGCGCTGCGCATGGAGCGCCAGAAGCTGCTCGTGGCCGAACGGCCCGCACAGTTCCACTGCGTGCTCGACGAGGCCGCGCTGCGCCGCCCGTACGGCGAACGCGAGGTCATGCGCGAACAGTTGAGACATCTCATCGAGGTCTCCGAACGGCCGAATGTGCGCCTCCAGGTCATGCCCTTCAGTCTCGGCGGGCACTCCGGCGAGTTCGGCGCCTTCACCATGCTCGGCTTCCAGGAGTCGGGACTGCCGGACGTCGTCTTCCTGGAACAGCTGACGAGTGCGCTCTATCTGGACAAGCCGGAAGAGGTGGTCCAGTACGGGCGCGTGATGGACCGGCTCCAGGAAGAAGGCCCCGGTCCGTCGGAGACCAGAGACCTCTTGCGTGGTCTACTCCAACTCATGTGACGCGTCGGTAGGATGGCGGACCATCAGGAGCCAGCACCCCCCAATGCGGCGCCTTGAGCGCCCTGTTCTCCAGATCGGGATGACATGTCCTACTTCGACGAGTTGGCGTTTCAGTTCATCGACGGTGAGTGGCGCTCCGGAAGCGGCTCATGGGACATCGTCGACTTCAATCCTTACAACGGCGAGAAACTGACCTCGATACCCGTGGCCACGGTCGAGGAGATCGACCAGGCGTATCGCGCCGCCGAACGCGCGCAGCGGGAGTGGGGTGCCACCAATCCGTACACCCGCCGCCTGGTTTTCGAGCGCGCGCTGCGGATCATCGACGACCGTGAGGCCGAGCTGGCCGACGCGATCGCCGCGGAGGTCGGCGGCACGCTCGCCAAGGTGGGCTTCGAGCTCCATCTCGTCCGGGAATTCCTGCGCGAGGCGATGCAGCTGGCGCTGCGCGCCGAGGGCCGCATCCTGCCCTCGCCCATCGACGGCAAGGAGAACCGGCTCTACCGCCTGCCGGTCGGCGTGGTCGGGGTCATCAGCCCCTTCAACTTCCCCTTCCTGCTGTCGGTCAAGTCCGTCGCCCCGGCGCTCGCGCTCGGCAACGCCGTCGTCCTCAAGCCGCACCAGAACACCCCGATCTGCGGCGGCGGGCTGGTCGGCAAGATCTTCGAGGAGGCCGGTCTGCCGGCCGGCGTGCTCAATGTCGTGGTCACCGACATCGCCGAGATCGGCGACGCGCTGATCGACCACCCGGTGCCCAAGACCATTTCCTTCACCGGCTCGGAGAAGGTCGGCCGGCACGTCGCGACCGTCGCCGCCGCGCACTTCAAGCACTCGGTGCTGGAGCTGGGCGGTAACAGCGCTCTGGTGGTGCTCGACGACGCCGACCTCGACTACGCAGTGGACGCCGCCGTCTTCAGCCGCTTCGTGCACCAGGGCCAGGTCTGCATGGCGGCCAACCGCGTCCTCGTGGACCGCGCCGTCGAGCGGGAGTTCACCGAGAAGTTCGTCGCCAAGGTCGCGTCCCTGAAGGTGGGCGACCCCACCGACCCGCAGACCCATATCGGCCCGCTGATCAACGAGGGCCAGGCCGACGCCCTCACCTCGCTGGTCGACCGCGCCGTCGCGGACGGCGCCACGGCGCTCCTCCAGGGCGAGACCCGGGGCACCCTCGTGGCCCCCACCGTGCTGAGCGGCCTGCCGGAGGACTCCCCGCTGCTCGTCCAGGAGATCTTCGGGCCCGTCGTCCTGCTGATCCCCTTCGACGGCGACGAGGAGGCCGTGCGGCTCACCAACGCCACGCCGTACGGGCTGAGCGGCGCGGTGCACACCGGCGACATCGAGCGCGGGGTGCGGTTCGCCAAGCAGATCGACACCGGGATGTTCCACGTCAACGACGCCACGGTGCACGACGAGCCGATCGTTCCCTTCGGCGGTGCGAAGAGCTCCGGCGTGGGGCGGCTGAACGGCGACGCGATGGTGGAAGCCTTCACCACGACCAAGTGGATCTCCATCCAGCACGGGCGGTCGCGGTTCCCGTTCTGAGGTGTCCCCGTGCCGCGGAGTGCTCGTCGGAGTGCTCGTCCTGCGGGCGCGGCCGGGTGGGAAAGCGGGGGCTCGGGAGTTGCGGACAGAAGTTGTCCGCAAGGGTTCGTAGCGTGAGGGGTGTCGGAAGGGCGGCGGCGAAGTGCCGGGCGCCCAGGGATGTCGCGGAAGGCGGATGTCATGCCCACTCACGTTCTTGCTGAGGCACACGGTGACGAGACCGGCGCGCTGCTGGCCTTTCTGGAGGCGCAGCGCGGCGGGCTGCGGCGGGCGGTCCTCGGGCTGACCGACGCGCAGGCGGCCGAGCGGCCGAGCGCGAGTGAGCTGTCGCTGGCCGGGCTGGTCAAGCACGTCGCGGAGACCGAGCAGCACTGGGTGGAGATCGCGCAGGGGCTGCCGCACTCCATCGAGCGGAACCAGTCCAACTGGCACCTGAGCTTCCGGCTGGAGGACGGCGAGACGCCGGCCGGGGTGCTGGAGTTCTGGGAGGGCGTGGCGCAGCGGACCGAGAAGTTCATCCGTTCCGTGCCGAGCCTGAACGACACCTTCGCGCTGCCGGAGGCGCCGTGGTTCCCGCCGAACGCCCGGCAGTCGATGCGGTGGCTGATGCTGCACCTGATCGAGGAGACCGCCCGGCACGCCGGGCACGCCGATGTGATCCGCGAGTCGCTGGACGGCAGGACCGCCTTCGAGCTGGTGGACGAGGAGCGGGCGGGGCGGGAGCGTACGGCCGGGGAGTAGGCGGGCCGGCGGCCCGTGGGCAGCCGGCCCGGGGGCCGGCGCGCGCAATAGCCTGGGGGCATGTCAGCGATCCGTCTCCTGGTGCTCGGCGCCGTTCGGCAGCACGGGCGGGCTCACGGCTATCAGGTGCGCAACGACCTGGAGTACTGGGGCGCCCACGAGTGGTCCAACGCCAAGCCGGGCTCGATCTACCACGCGCTCAAGCACATGGCGAAGCAGGGACTGCTGCGGGCCCATGAGACCGCGCCGTCCACGGCCGGCGGTCCGCCGCGCACCGAGTACGAGATCACGGAGCGGGGCACGCAGGAGTACTTCGCGCTGCTGCGCGCGTCCCTGACCGCCCACGACCAGAAGCCCGACGTGCTCTCGGCGGCGCTCGGCTTCCTGGTCGACCTGGACCGTGCGGAGGCCCTGGAGCTCCTGGAGGAGCGGGTGCGGGCGATCGAGGGGTGGCGGGGCGCCGTCACCGGGTACTACACGCCGGCGGAGGGGCCGGGGCAGCTCGGTCACATCGGCGAGATCATGAACTACTGGGTCCACTCCGCGGACGCGGGGGCGGAGTGGACCCGTGGGCTGATCGAACGGATCAGGGGCGGGGCGTACGTCTTCGCCGGTGAGGGGGAGCCGTTCGTCGGGGTGCTCGCCGAGGGGCAGGAGAACCCGTACGCGGGGCGGGGCCACCGCCCGGAGGCGGACGGGGCGGGGGGAGTTCCCGGGGACCGGGGGTGACCGGCGCCCGCGGGCGTGCGGGTCAGTGGTGGAAGGCGGTCGCCTCGTTCTCCGGGCGGCCCAGGGGGCCCCGCTGTTCCCGCAGTTCCTGGAGGAGCTGTTCCAGGTCGGCGAGGAAGAGGTCGGCGAGGTCCTGGGAGAAGCCGTTGCGGCAGACGACGCGCAGGACGGAGAGGTCCTCGCGGTCGGGCGGGAAGGTGTAGGCGGGGATCAGCCAGCCGCGTTCCTTCAGGCGCCGGGACACGTCGAAGACGTCGTAGGCGGTGACGTGGGCGGCGGTGGTGAAGGCGAAGACCGGCAGTTCGTCGCCGCGGGTGAGGAGCTCGAAGTCGCCCAGGGAGCCGATGCGTTCGGCCATGGAGCGGGCGACGTCCCGGGTGGCCTGCTGGACGGCGCGGAAACCGGCCCGGCCGAGCCGCAGGAAGGTGTAGTACTGGGCGGCCACCTGGGCGCCGGGCCGGGAGAAGTTGAGGGCGAAGGTCGGCATGTCGCCGCCGAGGTAGTTGACGCGGAAGACGAGTTCCTCGGGGAGCGCCTCCTCGTCGCGCCACAGGGCCCAGCCGACGCCGGGGTAGACCAGGCCGTACTTGTGGCCGGAGGTGTTGATGGAGGCGACCCGCGGCAGCCGGAAGTCCCACTTCAGCTCGGGGTCGAGGAACGGGGCGATCATCGCGCCGGACGCGCCGTCCACGTGGACCGGGATGTCCCAGCCCTTCTTCTCGTGGAGGTCGTCGAGCGCCGCGCAGATGTCGGCCACCGGCTCGTAGGACCCGTCGAAGGTGGAGCCGAGGATGGCCACCACGCCGATGGTGTTCTCGTCGCAGAGCGCGGTGGCGGAGTCGGCGTCGAGGTGGAAGCGGTCGCCCTGCATCGGGACCTGGCGGGCCTCGACCTCCCAGAAGTTGCAGAACTTCTCCCAGCAGACCTGGACGTTGGCGCCCATGACGAGGTTGGGCCGCGCGGAGGCCGGGTACCGGTCGGCGTTGCGGTGCATCCAGCGTCGTTTGAGGGCCATGCCGGCGAGCATGCACGCCTCGCTCGACCCGGTGGTGGAGCAGCCGACCGCGTCGGGGGCGTGCCACAGGTCGGCGAGCATCGCCACGCAGCGCCGCTCCAGTTCGGCGGTGCGCGGGTACTCGTCCTTGTCGATCATGTTCTTGTCCCGGCACTCCGCCATCAGGACGCCGGCCTGCGGCTCCATCCAGGTGGTGACGAAGGTCGCCAGGTTGAGGCGGGCGTTGCCGTCCAGCATGAGCTCGTCGTGGACGAACTGGTAGGCGGCGTGCGGGGCGAGGGGGCTCTCGGGCAGGGTGTGCCGGGGCGGCGAGGTCTCCATGCCGGAAACCGGGTCGGCCTCACCGTAGAACGGGTTGACCGGGTGCCGGATGTGCTTGCGGTCGGCCGCGGGCGCGCCTTTGTGCAGGGTCATCTGTCGCCACTTCCCGTCATCCGGCCTGTGCCAGGCCGTGCTTGATGGCTTTGGTGAACTTCACGACGCGCTCCGCCTGGATCCGGGCGGCGGTGCGCGCGTCGTCGTCGAGGGGGGTGTCCGGGCCGCCCACGTGAGAGGTGCCGTAGGGGTTGCCGTCGACGAACTTCGCCGGGTCGGTGTATCCCGGGGCGATGAGGATGCCGCCGAAGTGATGGATGGTGTGGTAGAGGGCGAGGAGGGTGGATTCCTGGCCGCCGTGCCGGGTGGCGGACGCGGTGAAGCCGCTGTAGACCTTGTCGGCGAGCCTGCCCTGCTGCCAGAGGCCGCCCAGCGTGTCGAGGTACTGCTTGAGCTGGGACGTGACGTTGCCGAAGCGGGTGGGGGTGCCGAAGAGCACCGCGTCCGCCCAGAGCACGTCCTCGTGGGTGGCTTCCATGACGTCCGCGGTCGCCGCGGCGTTGGCGGCCCAGGCGGGGTTGGCGTCGATCGCCGTCTGCGGTGCGAGTTCGGCGGTCCGCCGCAGCCGTACGTCGGCTCCCGCGTGTTCGGCGGCGTCCGCGATGCGGCGGGCGAGTTCGGCGACGGTGCCGGTGGACGAGTAGTAGATGACGGCGACGTGGACGTCGTGGACGGGCATGAGCGCACCTCCCGGAAACCCGACAGTCCCGACAATAAGGGCATAGGGGGTGTGCGGCCTCCAGGGTTCGCCCAGTGGAAGCGCGACGGGCGGGCGGCCGCCCCGGTGCGGGACGGCCGCCCGCCCGTATGCGGCGGGGAGGGGCGGCTCAGCTCGCGCTGGCCAGCGACAGCTTGGCCGCGAAGCCGAGGAACGCCGCGCCGGCGCCCGCGGACAGCCCGGCGGTCAGCCGCTTGCGGCGCCGGAAGGTCGCCGCCAGGTACGTCCCGCTGAAGATCAGGATCGACAGGTAGGTGAAGCTGAACAGCTGCGCCCAGGCGCCCAGCGTCAGGAACGACAGCACCGGGTGGGCGTACGACGGGTCCACGAACTGCACGAAGAACGAGATGAAGAACAGGATCGCCTTCGGGTTGAGCAGGCTGACCACCAGCGCCCGGCGGAACGGCCGCTCCACGGTCTCCTTCACCGCCTTGGGCGCACCGTCCGTCAGCTCGGCCTTACGGGCCTCCCGGCCGCGCCACAGCGCCCAGGCGCCGCGCAGCATGCCGACCGCGAGCCACGTCAGATAGCCGGCGCCGGCGAACTTGACGACGGCGAACAGCACCGGACTGGCCTGCAGCAGCGAGGCCACGCCGCCCGCCGACAGGGTCATCAGCACGGTGTCGCCGCACAGCACCCCGGCCGCCGCACGGTAGGCGACGCGGGGACCGCGCCGGGCCGCCACCGAGACGACGTACAGCGAATTCGGGCCCGGCAGCAGAATGATCAGCGCGAGGCCCACCAGATAGGTGGACAGATCCGTTATCCCCAGCATGTGCGGCAGGATCTCACCCCCCGTGCGCCGCCCTCACCGGTTTTCAGGATGCGGACTTGCACCTCACGCGGCGTGAGGACGCACCGTGGAGCGCGTACCCGGGAAGGAGCGGAAGTGAGCCATTCGGCAGGGCAGGTCGCGTCGTTCGCCGGCGTGACGGTGCGCACCCTGCACCACTACGACGGCGAACACCGACGCCCTCGCCGCGCGCATGGACGCCGGAACGGCCCCGTCCGCGCCGGCGGCGACGGACCTGGCCGAGGCCGCCAACGCCGCCCGGCACGCCTAGGGGCCGTGCGGCGGCCGCTCACCGGCCGCCGTACGGGCCGGGGCCGGCCCCGTGCCCCCGGACGCCTCAGGGCTGCGGAGTCAGTACCGCCGCGGTGCCGTACGCGCACACCTCGGTGCCGACGTCCGCGGCCTCCGACACGTCGAAGCGGAACATCAGCACCGCGTTCGCACCCCGCGAGCGGGCCTGTTCCACCAGCCGTTCCATCGCCTGGTTGCGGGTCTCGACGAGGGTCTTGGTCAGCCCCCGCAGCTCGCCGCCGACCAGCGACTTCAGGCCCGCGCCGATCTGGCTGCCCAGGTGCCGGGAGCGCACCGTGAGGCCGAAGACCTCGCCGATCACCCGTTCCACGTGAAACCCCGGCACGTCGTTCGTCGTCACCACCAGAACGTCGGACTGCGCGCGCTGCCCGCCGCCGTACTCCTCGATGCCCATGGCCGGCCACCTCCTTACGGCCAGCATCGCCCGGCCCCGGGGGGCCGGCCAGCGGTCGGGGAGCGGTCGGGTGGCGGGCCCCGACGGGCGCCTGGAACCAAGGGGCGGCGTCCGGCGTTGATAGTTTTGGGCCGCACACGCGCCTGTACCCCCGTCGCTCGTACGATCCGGCGCCCTCGACCCAGGAGCCTTCACCCCGTGAATACTCTCGCGCTCGGCCCGCAGTGGCTGGACCCGGACTACCTGATCGCGACGTTCGGCCTGATCGGCGTCCTGGTCATCGTCTTCGCGGAGTCCGGCCTGCTGATCGGCTTCTTCCTGCCGGGTGACTCGCTCCTGTTCACCACCGGCCTGCTGGTGACGACGAACAAGCTGGACCGCCCCCTGTGGCTGGTGTGCAGCCTGGTCGTCCTCGCCGCCGTCCTGGGTGACCAGGCCGGCTACCTCTTCGGCCGGAAGGTCGGCCCGTCCCTCTTCAAGCGCCCCGACTCCCGCCTCTTCAAGCAGGAGAACGTCGAGAAGGCGCACGAGTTCTTCGAGAAGTACGGCCCCAAGTCGCTGATCCTGGCCCGATTCGTGCCGATCGTGCGGACGTTCACGCCGATCGTCGCCGGTGTGAGCCGGATGAACTACCGCTCCTTCCTCACCTTCAACGTCATCGGCGGTGCCCTGTGGGGCGCCGGTGTCACCCTGCTCGGCGCGCTGCTCGGCAACGTCGAGTTCGTCCACAAGAACATCGAGCTGATGCTGGTCGCGATCGTGCTGATCTCCGTGATCCCGATCGCGATCGAATTCCTCCGGGCACGCGGCAAGGCCAAGAAGCAGGGGGCGGCGCCGGTTCCGCCCACGCAGCCGGGCCGCCCGCACGGCGCGACCGCGGACAGCGCCCGCCGCGGGCGGCACGCCAAGCGCTGAACCGCCCGGCGCGGCAGGCGCCGTATCCCGCCGGCACGGTCCCCGGGAGTAAGGGGCCGACGGCGGGGGAGACGATCACCAGAACCTTTCAGGAGTTGCTCCGCCGCGCGCCCGCTCCCCGGCCGCGGCGGTTCCTGCCGTGGAGGCGGCGGTGGTCGGGCACGGTGCGGGGAGCGGAAAGGTGCCCCCTAAGCGAGCACCCCGTCCGGTCATCAGGCATCGTGTCCTTGGACCACCCCCCAGGAGGCCAACAAGGAGCGAAGACCCGTGGCGTCGGACCCACACGCACCGGACCAGGGCAGCGGAGCCCCCGAGGACCGCAAGCCCGCGTCGGACGAGGCGCACAGCGCCTTCACCCCGCCGCTCGGTGTTCCCTACCCCCCGTTGCCCGAGGACGAGCACCCCACCTCCGAGTTCGCCCTCCCCGCCGGCCTGCGGCCGGAGGCGCCGGCCGAACAGGAGGGCTCCGCCTTCGTGCGGCCCGGCAGCACCACCGGTCAGACACCGCTGCCCAAGCCCGTCGGCGCCACCGCCATGAGCCTGGCCTTCACCCCGCCGCAGGGCATACCGGCCATCAGCCTGACCAAGGAAGCGCCCTGGCAGGACCGGATGCGCACGATGCTGCGGATGCCGGTGGGGGAGCGGCCGGTCCCCGAGCGCCTCGGGGGCGGCGACGAGGAGACCGGTCCCGCGGTCCCCCGCGTACTCGACCTGACGCTGCGCATCGGCGAGATCCTGCTGGCCGGCGGTGAGGGCGCGGAGGACGTCGAGGCGGCGATGTTCGGCGTCGCGTACGCCTACGGGCTGGAGCGCGTCGAGCCGACCGTCACCTTCACCCTGCTGTCGATCTCGTACCAGCCGTCGCTGGTCGACGACCCGATCACGGCCAGCCGGACGGTCCGGCGCCGCGGCGTCGACTACAACCGGCTGTCCGCGGTCTTCCGGCTCGTCGACGAGATCACCTCGGAGGGCCTCACCCTCGAAGAGGCATACCGCGGCCTCGCCGAGATCCGCCGTAACCGCCACCCCTACCCGAGCTGGGCGCTGACGGTGGCCTCCGGGCTGCTGTCCGGTGCCGCCTCCATGCTCGTCGGCGGCGGGCTGCTGGTGTTCGTGGCGGCCGCGGTGGGCTCGATGCTCGGCGACCGGCTGGCGTGGCTCGCCTCCGGCCGGGGACTGCCGGAGTTCTACCAGTTCGTGGTCGCCGCGATGCCGCCCGCCGCGGTGGGCGTCGCCTTCGGCCTGGCACACGCCAACGTGCAGGCGTCCGCGGTGATCACCGGTGGGCTGTTCGCCCTCATCCCGGGGCGGGCGCTGGTCGCCGGCGTGCACGACGGGCTGACCGGTTACTACATCACCGCCGCCGCCCGTCTGCTGGAGGTCGGCTACCTGATCGTCGGCATCGTCGTCGGCGTGCTCAGCGTGCTGTACATCGGGCTGCAACTGAACCCGGGCCTGCGGCGGCTCAACCCCGAACAGGCGCTGGGCACCTACAACGTGCCGGTGGTGCAGACCATCGCGGCGATGCTGCTGGCGCTGGCGTTCTGCGTACTGCTCCAGCAGGAACGTCACACCGTGGCGTTCGCAACCCTGAACGGTGGGGTGGCCTGGGTGGTCTACGGCGCCCTCGCCTACGTCGCCGGCATCAACCCGGTGCCCGCCACCGCCATCGCGGCCGGACTGGTCGGTCTCTTCGGCCAGTTGCTCTCCCGCTACCGCTACGCCTCAGCACTGCCGTACGTCACCGCCGCCATCGGCCCGCTGCTGCCCGGTAGCGCCACGTACTTCGGCCTGCTCAACTTCGCCCAGGGCCACCTGCCGCAGGGCCTCACGTCGCTGGTCCAGGCCGCCTCGCTGGCGCTGGCCATCGCGGTGGGGGTCAACCTCGGCTCCGAGGTCGCCCGGCTGTTCCTGCGCGCCCCCGGCATGCAGGCGGGCGGCGCCGGCCGCCGCGCGGCCAAGCGCACCCGCGGCTTCTAGGGCGGTCACCCGCCCGGCCCGACACGCACGACGGGCGGCACCCGACTGGGTGCCGCCCGTTCGCGTACGAAAATCAGAGCGCGGAAACCGCCGCGCGCCCGGGTCGGGTCAGTGCCCGCCGCCGTGCGACTCGAAGCGCTTGTACGACGCCTCGATCTCGGCCTCGGCCTCGGTGCGGCCGACCCAGTCGGCGCCCTCGACGGACTTGCCGGGCTCCAGGTCCTTGTAGACCTCGAAGAAGTGCTGGATCTCCAGGCGGTCGAACTCCGACACGTGGTGGATGTCACGGAGGTGCTCCACGCGCGGGTCCGAAGCCGGGACACACAGCAGCTTGTCGTCGCCGCCGGCCTCGTCCGTCATCCGGAACATGCCGATCGCGCGGCACTTGATGAGGCAGCCGGGGAAGGTCGGCTCGTCCAGGATGACCAGGGCGTCCAGCGGGTCGCCGTCCTCGCCCAGGGTGTTCTCGACAAAGCCGTAGTCGGCCGGGTAGCTGGTCGAGGTGAAGAGTCGACGGTCCAGGCGGATCCGACCGGTCTCGTGGTCCACCTCGTACTTGTTCCGCGAACCCTTCGGGATCTCGATGGTGACGTCGAACTCCACGGGTGGCTCCTCCATGATCAACACATACGTCTGGTGATTAAGTGTCCCCCACGCAGGTGTGTGGTGGCGAAAGGGGCTGGTCCGAGGTGCCGGAGACCAGAACATGGCAGGTCAGATGGCGGTCGGCGCAGCGTTCCGCGCGGGCGGCGACGCGCGCGGCGGTGCGGACCGCCCGGGCGGCGGCCGACGCCGCGCGACAGACCTGGCAGGCCACACCGCGCCACACCCAACAGACCTGGCGGCTGACGGCGGTCTCCGCAGCCACCGGTCTTGCGGTCGCGATCGTCGCGGTGGCGGCGGCCGGCCCGTGGGACTCGGGTCAGCGTACGGCCGAGCGCACCGAGGCGGCCGTCATGGACGGTGCCAGTGGCGAGCATCACGCCCCGGCCCCGGACCGGCCGGCGCCCAGCGCGCCACCGGTGCTGCCCGCGCTCGGCGTCCCCACCGCGGCGGCCGGCCGGGGCGCGGCACCGGTCCCGACCGACGCGGGCCTGGCCGACGCCCTCGCGCCGCTGCTCAAGGACCCGGCGCTGGGGCCGCTGCGCACCGCCTCCGTCGTCGACGTCGCCGCCCGCCGCCAGGTCTTCGGCGACGGCCAGGACAAGGCCGCCACCCCCGCCTCCACGGTCAAGCTCGCCACCGCCGTCGCCGCGCTGGCCACCCGCGGCCCCGACCACCGCATCGACACCACCGCCGTCCTGGCCGGCAAGGACCGCGTCGTGCTGGTGGGCGGCGGCGACCCCACCCTGACCGCCCGCGCCCCGCGGCCGGACGCCGCCGAGCAGCCCGCCAGCCTGCGGGCGCTCGCCGAGGCGACCGCCCGTGCGCTCCACAAGCGCCACCTCGGCACCGTCGGCCTCGGCTACGACGCGTCCGCCTACGCGGGCCCCGTCCAGCACCCCATCGGCCCCAACGAGAACATCGCCCCCGTCACCGCCCTGATGACCGACGAGGCGCGCCTGGACGACAGCGAGCACGGCCCCGCACCGCGCGAGTCGGACCCGGCCGACGCCGCCGCCCACACCTTCGCGGACCTCCTCCACGAGTACGGCATCACCGTCGACGGCGCCCCCGCCGCCGCCAAGGCCCCCGCGAAGCCGGAGCGTCTCGCCGAGGTCCACTCCCTGCCGTTGTCCGCCCTCGTCGAGCGGATGCTGACGTACTCCGACAACGACATCGCCGAGGCGCTGGCCCGCCAGACCGCGCTGGGCGCCGGCCGGCCCGCCAGCTTCGACGGCGCCGCCGGGGCGGTCCGCGCTGCCCTGGCCCGCCAGCACCTGCCCCTGGCCGGCGCGGTCTTCGCCGACGGCAGCGGCCTGGACCGCGCCGACAAGGTCTCCGCCGGCCTGCTCGCCCACCTCCTGCTCCAGGCGTCCGACCCGGGCCAGCCCGCCCTGCGCCCGGTGGTCACCGGCCTGCCGGTCGCCGCCTTCACCGGCACCCTCAGCAACCGCTACACCGGCCAGAGCGCGGGCGCCGGCGCCGTACGGGCCAAGACGGGCACCCTCACCGGCGTGAACACCCTCGCCGGCACGGTCGTCGACGCCGACGGCCGCCTGCTGGTCTTCTCCTTCATGACCTCCGGCACGACGGACCCCCAGGGCGCCCAGAAGGCCCTCGACAACTTGGCCTCCGCGGTGGCGAACTGCGGGTGCCGATAGCCCACGTTGTTGTCCGTCCCGCCGTGGTGGTTGCTCGCCGTTGCGCCTGCGGCGGGCGTGGGTGGTTGGGTGCGGTGCCGCTCCTCCGGACTTCGTCCTGCGGCGCGACCCCTCCCGTAGTGGGAGAAGTAAAGGCCGGTGGGGGTGAGCGTCACTAACGACGCTCACCCCCACCGGCCTTCAAGATTCCCTCCCACGGGAGGGGACGGACCGCAGGACGAAGTCCGGAGGGCCGGCACCGCACCCGACAACAACCCGGCCCGCCGCAGGCGCAACGGCGAGCAACACCCACGGCGGGACGGACAACAACGTGGGAAGCCCCCACCACGGCGGGAAAGCCGACAACGTGGGAGTCAAAACCCACGGCGCCCACGTACGGTGAACTCATGACGAGCATCGGTGGAACCGAGATGGTCGACTGGAATCTCGCGGCCGCGACCGCGACCCGGTTCGTGCGGCCGGGGCCGGAGGTGAGCCGGGACGAGGCGCGCGCGATCGTCGCCGAGCTCCGCCGGCACGCCAAGGCGTCCGAGGCGCATGTGCGGGCCTTCACGCGGATGGCACAGCCGGACGCGACGGGCGAGGCGCCGCACGACACCCCCGTCCTGGTCGTGGACCGGCCCGGCTGGATCCGGGCGAACGTCGCCGGGTTCCGGGCCGTGCTCAAGCCGCTGCTGGCCAAGATGGAGGACCGCCGTTCCACGCTGCCCGGTGGCGCGGTGCTCGGCGCGGTCGGCGGCAAGGTGACCGGCGTGGAGCTGGGCATGCTGCTGTCGTTCCTGGCGTCGCGGGTCCTCGGCCAGTACGAGACCTTCGCCCCGGCCTCCCGCGCCCTGCCCGCCGCCGCGCAGGGCGGCCGGCTGCTGCTCGTCGCGCCGAACATCGTCCACGTGGAGCGCGAGCTCGAGGTGGACCCGCACGACTTCCGGCTGTGGGTGTGCCTCCACGAGGAGACGCACCGTACGCAGTTCACCGCCGTGCCCTGGTTGCGCGACCACATCGAGGGCGAGATCCAGTCGTTCCTCGGGGAGACCGACATCGACCCGGGCACGCTCCTGGAGCGGCTGCGGGAGGCCGCCCAGTCGCTGGCCGGCGCCAAGCCCGAGGGCGAGGAGGGCGAGGACGGCGGTCGCTCCCTCGTCGATCTCGTGCAGACCCCGGCGCAGCGCGAGATCCTCGGGCGGCTGACCGCCGTGATGTCGCTGCTGGAGGGGCACGCCGACTATGTGATGGACGGTGTGGGGCCCGACGTCGTGCCGTCGGTCGCCGAGATCCGGGAGAAGTTCCAGAAGCGCCGGGCCAGCGGCGCCGGCCGGCTCGACCAGGCGCTGCGCAAGCTGCTGGGCCTGGACGCCAAGCTGCGGCAGTACCGCGACGGCGAACGGTTCGTCCGGGCGGTGGCCGAGGAGGTGGGCATGGACGGTTTCAACCGCGTGTGGACGTCACCGAACACCCTCCCCACCAAACAAGAGATCGCCAAACCGGCGGACTGGATCGCGCGGGTGCACCGCAAGGCGGACGGGGCACCGTAGGCGAAAGTTGTGAGCTGGGCACGCCGCATGGCAGTAGAGCGCCCCTTCAATCACCCGTCTGAGGGACCGTTACCGAGGGATAGGCGTGCAATGCTCGGGGAACCGCTCGCCTCTGTCACCATCTAGGCACTCTGTGTGACGAAGGTGCCTCGCTGGCCCGAGGCTCCCCAGCTGAACGATTGGAAACGGACATGGGTCCCCATCCAGCGGTCGCCGCGATACGCCTGGCGGTCCGCCGCGTACTCCACGACGTGCTCAACCACCACTGCGCACAGGACCGGCGCGAGCCCCCGCTCGTGCTCGTCGCGTGCTCCGGCGGCGCCGACTCCATGGCGCTCGCCTCCGCTCTCGCCTTCGAGGCCCCCAAGCTGGGCGTCCGCGCCGGGGGCATCACCATCGACCACGGCCTCCAGGAGGGCTCCGACCTCCGCGCCGCCGAGGTCGCCCTGCGGATGCGGGCCCTGCGGCTCGACCCCGTGGAGGCCGTCGCGGTCACCGTGGGCCGCGAGGGAGGCCCCGAGGCGGCCGCCCGGGACGCCCGCTACGCCGCCCTCGACGCGGCCGCCGAGCGCCTCGGCGCCGACGCCGTCCTCCTCGGCCACACCCGCGACGACCAGGCCGAGACGGTCCTCCTCGGCCTCGCCCGCGGCTCCGGCACCCGCTCGCTGTCGGGCATGGCCGCCACCAGCGGACACGATGGCCGCTACCGCCGGCCCTTCCTCGACGTGGACCGCCAGACCGCCCGCAAGGCGTGCCTGATCCAGTCGCTGCCCGTCTGGGACGACCCGCACAACACCGACCCCGCCTACACCCGCTCCCGGCTCCGCCACGAGGGCCTGCCCGCCCTGGAGAAAGCGCTCGGCAAGGGCGTCGTCGAGGCGCTGGCGCGCACCGCCCAGCTGTCCCGCGACGATGCCGACGCCCTGGACGCCTGGGCCGCCGCGGCCGAGGGCACCGTCCTCGACGACACCGGCTCGCTCGACGTCGCCGCCCTGTTCGCCCTGCCGCCCGCCGTGCGCCGGCGGGTGCTGCGCCGGGCGGTGATCGGTGCCGGTTCCCCGGCCGGTTCGCTCTTCGCCCGCCACATCGAGGAAGTGGACCGGCTGATCACGGCCTGGCGGGGGCAGGGAGCCATCAATCTGCCCGGGCGCGTGGGTGTGCGACGGCAGGGTGGCAGACTTGTCATCCGGCAGGGCTGAGCCGCAGACGCCGCCTTGCAGCCGAAGTCTCACGACTGACGTGAACACCGAATCGAGCGAGAGTGGCACGGGTGGACGACAAGGACATGGGCGCCGACCTTCAGTCGGTACTCATCACCAAGGAAGAGATCGACGCCAAGCTGGCCGAGCTTGCCGCGAAGATCGATGCGGAGTACGCGGGCAAGGACCTGCTCATCATCGGTGTCCTCAAGGGCGCGGTGATGGTGATGGCGGACCTGGCGCGCGCGCTGTCCTCCCCCGTCACGATGGACTGGATGGCGGTGTCCTCCTACGGGGCGGGCACCCAGTCCTCCGGTGTGGTCCGCATCCTCAAGGACCTGGACACCGACATCAAGGGCAAGCACGTCCTGATCGTCGAGGACATCATCGACTCCGGTCTGACGCTGTCGTGGCTGCTGTCGAACCTCGGCTCGCGTGAGCCGGCGTCGCTGGAGGTCTGCACGCTGCTGCGCAAGCCGGACGCGGCCAAGGTGGCCATCGACGTGAAGTGGATCGGCTTCGACATCCCCAACGAGTTCGTCGTCGGCTACGGCCTGGACTTCGCGGAGAAGTACCGCAACCTGCCGTTCGTCGGTACTCTCGCGCCCCACGTCTACGGGGGCTGAACAGCTTTCGCGGGCCGGCGGGAACCCTTCGGGGCTTCCCGCCGTTGGAGCAGGGAGAGCGGAATCCTCGGTTGCATGTTCACCGTCGGCGCAGGCGCCGGGTGACAATGCTGGGGTACCGTCCGAAGGCAGTTCTTTTTTCGGGCCAGTAATACACCGTACGCACGACCAGCCCACCCAAGGGCGTTGTGCCTCACTGTGGCAGGAGGGACGGGGCCGCAAACGGCTCCGTATGGATGGACGTGAAGCGATACTTCCGTGGGCCGGTCATGTGGATCGTGCTGGCCGTCCTCGCCGTGGTCGTGTTGATGCAGGTCGTCGGCTCGTCCGGCGGCTACAAGACGGTGGACACCGGTCAGGTCGTCAAGGCGATCGCTGACAACAAGGTGAAGTCCGCCGAGCTGACGACCGGTGACGAGAACAAGATCAAGATTGAGCTGTCGGGCTCCAACAAGATTGAGGGCTCCAACAAGCTCCAGGCGAGCTACATCGGCGACCAGGGCGTCGACCTGGCGAAGAACCTGCAGGCCAAGTACCAGACCGGCGAGATCAAGGACGGGTACACCGTCTCCCCGTCGAAGCAGAACCCGTTCGTCGGCGTGCTGCTCTCGCTGCTTCCCTTCGTCCTCATCGTGGTCGTCTTCCTGTTCCTGATGAACCAGATGCAGGGCGGCGGCTCCCGGGTGATGAACTTCGGGAAGTCCAAGGCGAAGCTGATCACCAAGGACACCCCCAAGACGACGTTCGCCGACGTCGCCGGGTCGGACGAGGCGGTCGAGGAGCTCCACGAGATCAAGGAGTTCCTGCAGGAGCCGGCGAAGTTCCAGGCCGTCGGCGCCAAGATTCCCAAGGGCGTGCTGCTGTACGGCCCGCCCGGAACGGGCAAGACGCTGCTGGCGCGTGCCGTCGCCGGCGAGGCGGGCGTCCCGTTCTACTCGATCTCCGGTTCCGACTTCGTCGAGATGTTCGTCGGTGTCGGTGCCTCCCGGGTCCGTGACCTGTTCGAGCAGGCCAAGGCGAACGCCCCGGCGATCGTCTTCGTCGACGAGATCGACGCCGTCGGCCGGCACCGCGGTGCGGGCCTGGGCGGTGGCCACGACGAGCGTGAGCAGACCCTCAACCAGCTGCTGGTCGAGATGGACGGCTTCGACGTCAAGGGCGGCGTGATCCTCATCGCCGCGACGAACCGCCCGGACATCCTCGACCCGGCGCTGCTGCGCCCCGGCCGCTTCGACCGGCAGATCGCCGTCGACCGTCCGGACCTGCAGGGCCGTCTGGAGATCCTCAAGGTCCACCAGAAGGGCAAGCCGGTCGCCCCGGACGTCGACCTGTCGGCCGTCGCCAAGCGCACCCCCGGCTTCACCGGTGCCGATCTGTCGAACGTGCTGAACGAGGCCGCGCTGCTGACGGCCCGCAGCGACGAGAAGCTGATCAACAACCACTTCCTGGACGAGGCGATCGACCGCGTCGTGGCCGGCCCGCAGAAGCGGACCCGGATCATGTCCGAGAAGGAGAAGAAGATCACCGCGTACCACGAGGGCGGACACGCCCTGGTCGCGGCGGCCTCACCGAACTCCGACCCGGTTCACAAGATCACGATCCTGTCCCGCGGCCGGGCCCTGGGCTACACCATGGTGCTGCCCGACGAGGACAAGTACTCCACCACCCGCAACGAGATGCTCGACCAGCTGGCGTACATGCTGGGCGGCCGCGCGGCGGAGGAGCTGGTCTTCCACGACCCGACCACGGGCGCCGCGAACGACATCGAGAAGGCGACCGCCACGGCCCGCGCGATGGTCACGCAGTACGGCATGACCGAGCGGCTCGGTGCGATCAAGTTCGGCACCGACAACTCCGAGCCCTTCCTGGGCCGTGAGATGGGTCACCAGCGCGACTACTCGGAAGAGGTCGCCGCGCTGGTCGACGAAGAGGTCAAGAAGCTGATCGAGACCGCGCACAACGAGGCGTGGGAGATCCTGGTCGAGAACCGCGACATCCTCGACAACCTCGTGCTGACGCTCCTGGAGAAGGAGACGCTCAACAAGGAGGAGATCGCCGAGCTCTTCAAGCACGTGGTCAAGCGCCCCGCGCGCCCCGCGTGGACCGGTTCGTCGCGCCGTACGCCCTCCAGCCGCCCGCCGGTGCTGTCGCCCAAGGAGCTGGCCCCGGCCAACGGTTCCGTGGCGACCTCGGCCACCGTCTCGACGGAGAAGGCGGAGGCTCAGGAGGAGCCGCGCACCGAGAGCTGAGTGCCGGCGGCCCCCACGGCCCCGGAATAAATGCCGCGCCCCCCAGGTTTAGCCTGGGGGGCGCGGCATTTCCGCGATACAGCCGCGCCGCCGAGCGGGCGCAGAAGGAACGAGGCACCAAATGACCGACCCTGTGACGCTGGGCGTCGACGGCAAGATCGGCGAGTTCGACGAGAAGCGCGCCGAGAACGCCGTCCGCGAGCTGCTCATCGCCGTGGGCGAGGACCCGGACCGGGAGGGTCTGCTGGAGACCCCGGCGCGGGTCGCCCGTGCCTACAAGGAGATCTTCGCCGGCCTGTGGCAGAAGCCCGAGGACGTGCTGACGACCACCTTCGACCTCGGTCACGACGAGATGGTGCTGGTCAAGGACATCGAGCTGGTCTCCAGCTGCGAGCACCACCTGGTGCCGTTCGTCGGGGTGGCCCACGTGGGCTACATCCCGTCCGCCGACGGCAAGATCACCGGGCTGTCGAAGCTGGCCCGGCTGGTCGACGTCTATGCCCGCCGCCCGCAGGTCCAGGAGCGGCTGACCACCCAGATCGCGGACTCCCTGATGGAGATCCTGGAGCCGCGCGGGGTGATCGTCGTCATCGAGTGCGAGCACATGTGCATGACCATGCGCGGGGTCCGCAAGCCCGGCGCCAAGACCACTACCTCGGCGGTGCGCGGCCAGCTGCGGGACGCGGCGACCCGCGCCGAGGCGATGAGCCTGATACTCGCCCGCTGACACGGCTCCGCCGGCGGGGAAACCCCGCCGGCGGAGGTACGGCCGTCAGGCCGTCAGGTGGTTGCCCAGCCACTGCAGCGCCGCCGGGATCTCGCGGCGCCAGGTGTTGAAGTTGTGGCCGCCGCTGTCGAGGATGATCGACGAGATGCGGGTGGGCGACTTGGTCTGCTCGATGAAGCGCATCGTCTGGTGGTAGTTGCCCTCGCCCTGCTTGCTGCTGGTGACCAGCAGGTTCACCGGGGGAGCGGGCATGTGCCGCTGGCGCCACAGCAGGTTGTTCTCCCGCTGGAGCTGCGAGTTGCCGCCGAAGAGGTCACCGGTGGTGGCGTCCAGGGGAGCCTTGTAGGCGCCGGAGAGGGCGACCGCGGTGGAGTACGCCTCGGGGTGGCGCATGGCCATCTTCAGGGCGCAGTAGCCGCCGGTGGAGTCGCCCATGACGCCCCAGCTCTTCGCCTGGCTCCCTATTCGGTAGTGCTCGGTGATGTCCCGGCGCAGGTCCTTGGTGAAGAACGTCTCGGTCTGCGGGCCGTTCGGTATGTCGACGCATTCGGTGTCGCGGGGCGGCGCCACCGTCGGGCGCATCATCACCAGAACGGTCGGCCGCATCTTGTGCTTGCCGAGCAGTTCGTGCTGGGTCTGCGGGAAATGCAGCTTTTTGTACAGTGCCTCCGCGGTGCCCGGATAGCCGGTGAGCACCAGAGCCGCCGGGAATTTCTGCTTCGCGTATTTCTTCTGGAAGTACTGCGGCGGCAGATAGACGAATGCCGGGCTGGCGATCCCGGAATGCTCGCCCTGGATCAGTACCTTGTCGATGCGGCCGGCGGACGCGGGCCGCGACCCGTTCTGCACGCTGATCCGCTCGGTCCCCAGCATCTCCAGCTTGGTGCCGTTCGGGCCGGTCTGATAATTGGTCACCACGCCCGGCTCCTGCTCCTGGCCGAAGAGGTCGGCCCAGGAGGCGTAGAAACCGAAGGAGTTGTTGGCGAACAGACCGATCGCGGCGAAGATCGAGAGCTGGGTGGCCAGCAGCAGTCCGACGCGTCCCAGGACGGCGCGCCAGTTCCCCTTGGACAGCCGTGGCCAGAGCCACACGGTGAGGACGAACAGTGCCACCGCGACGAGGACGGCAAGAAGCAGCACTTTCTTGCTGGTGAGACCCATGTGGTGCTTTCTTCCGGGCGGCCGGGTCATCCGTACCGCTGATGGAACCCCGAGCCCTGAAACGCCGTCATACAGGGCGCAAAAAGTCCAGATGCTGCGACAAGGCTCGCACGTTCTCTCGACCGGGGCGACGGGAAAGTGATGTCTGACAGGCTAGATGGCGAAAAGTCGGAGAAGGTTGCGTGGCGAACGCCACGCTGGCTCCGCGGCCCGCGGCCCGCGGCGGTGCCGGGGTTCGTCGGCACGGCCGGCGTGATCGTCGGCCTGCTGAACCTGGCGGCCGGCGTGTTCCCGCGGTTCCGGCACAGCCGTATGCACGCGGTGGCCGAGGTGCTGCCGGGAGCGGTCAGCCCGCTGGCGGCCGCCGCGTCCATCGTCGTCGGCATCCTGCTGCTCCTGCTGGCCCACGGACTCAAACGGCGCAAACGGCGGGCGTGGGTGGCGGCGGTGGCCCTGCTGCCGGTCGGTATCGCCGCGCAGCTCGGTTACCGGCACTCCGTCTTCGGCGCGGTGCTGTCGCTGGTGCTGCTGGTGTTCCTGGTGTGGCACCGCAAGGAATTCGCGGCGCTGCCCGACCCCCGCAGCCGCTGGAAGGCGCTGGCCAACCTGGTCGTGCTCGGCGGCGCCAGCTTCGCCATCGGCATGGTGATCGTCAGCTCCCACCCCCACAAGATCGTCGGCTCGCCGTCCTTCGCGGCGCGCGCCGAGCACGTCCTGTGGGGCATGTTCGGCTTCGAGGGCCCCATCGGCTACACCAACCAGGTCGACTACACCGTCGGCTACTCCCTCGGCGCGCTGGGCCTGCTGACCGTCGCCACCACCGCGTACCTCGCCTTCCGGCCCGAGCACCCGGCGGCCCGGCTGACCGAGGACGACGAGGCACGGCTGCGCGAGCTGCTCGCCACCCACGGCGCCCGGGACTCGCTCGGATACTTCGCGCTGCGCCGCGACAAGGGCGCGGTGTTCTCCCCGTCCGGCAAGGCCGCGGTCTGCTACCGGGTGATCTCCGGCGTGATGCTCGCCAGCGGCGACCCGATAGGCGACGTCGAGGCGTGGCCGGGCGCCATCGAGCGCTTCATGGAGGAGGCCCGGGCGCACTCCTGGACGCCCGCGGTCACCGGCTGCAGCGAGACCGGCGGCCAGGTGTGGACCCGGGAGACCGGCATGGACGCGCTGGAGCTCGGCGACGAGGCGATCGTGGACGTCGCCGGCTTCACCCTCAGCGGGCGCGCGATGCGCAACGTGCGGCAGATGGTCAAGCGCATCGAGCGCAACGGCTACCACACCCGGGTGCGGCGGGTGCGCGACCTGGAGCCCGAGGAGCTGGCGCGGCTCCAGCAGGCCGCGAACGACTGGCGGGACACCGACACCGAGCGCGGCTTCTCGATGGCGCTGGGCCGGATCGACGCGGTGGCCGACGGCGACGCGGTGATCGCCACCGCCCATCTGCCGGCCGGCGAGGGGGAGGAGCCGGGGGCGTACGGGGACCTGAAGGCGATGCAGCACTTCGTGCCGTGGGGCGACAGCGGGATCTCGCTGGAGCTGATGCGGCGCGACCGCAGCGCCGACCCGGGCATGAACGAACTGCTGATCGTCGCGGCGCTGCAGGCCGCCCCGGACCTCGGGATCAAGCAGGTCTCGCTGAACTTCGCGGTCTTCCGCTCGTCCCTGGAGCGCGGCGAGAAGCTCGGCGCGGGGCCGGTCATCCGGGTCTGGCGGGGGATGCTGATCTTCCTGTCCCGCTGGTACCAGATCGAGTCGCTCTACAAGTTCAACGACAAGTTCCAGCCGCGCTGGGAGCCCCGCTTCGTGGTGTTCCGCAACAGCCGCGACATCCCGCGCATCGGCCTGGCGGCGCTGCAGGCCGAGGGCTATCTGGAGCTGGGCCTGCCGCGCGTACTGCGGCGCAGGAAGGCCGCGGAGCCGCGGCCGTGCGCACACGTCGTGGAGCGGGCGCGGACCGCGGGCGCGGTCGAACCGGCGGCCTGACGGACACCGGCGGACCGCTCCGGCCGGTGCGGTCCGCCGCACGCGGTGGCCGCAATCCGGCCGGTCGGCACACGGCCTACGCTGGTGCCATGAGTACCTTGCGTGGCCGGGTGGCCGGACTGCCGGACTGGGACCGCTGCGCGGTGATGGGCGTCGTGAATGTGACGCCCGATTCGTTCTCCGACGGCGGCGAGTGGTTCGACACCGAACTCGCCGTCAAACACGGCCTGGACCTGGTGGCGCAGGGCGCCGACCTGGTCGACGTGGGCGGCGAGTCCACCCGGCCGGGCGCGGCGCGGGTCGACGAGACCGAGGAGCTGCGGCGGGTCGTCCCGGTCGTACGGGAGCTGGCCGCGGCCGGTGTGGTGGTCTCCGTCGACACCATGCGGGCGTCCGTCGCCGAACAGGCGGTCGAGGCCGGGGCGCAGCTGGTCAACGACGTCAGCGGGGGCGCCGCCGATCCGGCCATGGTGCCGGTGGTGGCCGCCCACCACGTCCCGTTCGTGGTGATGCACTGGCGCGGCCAGTCCATCGACATGAACAACCGTGCCGTCTACGGGGACGTGGTCGGCGAGGTCGTCGACGAACTGGGGCGGGCCATGGAGCGCGCGGTGGCCGGCGGCGTCGACCCCGACCGGATCGTCATCGACCCCGGTCTGGGCTTCGCCAAGGCGGCCGAGCACGACCTCGCGCTGGTCGCCCACCTGCCGCGGCTGCGGGCGCTGGGCCGACCGCTGCTGGTGGCCGCATCGAGGAAACGGTTCCTGGGCAGGGTGCTGGCGGGCGGCACGGAAGCCGCCCCGCCGCCGGCCCGGGAGCGGGATGCCGCGACGGCGGCGGTGTCGGCGATCGTGGCGCGGGAGGGGGCCTGGGCGGTGCGGGTGCACGAGGTCAGGGCGAGCGCGGACGCGGTACGGGTGGCCCGTGCCGTGGAGAGCGCGACAGCAGGTACGGCCGGTGACGGCGGGACGAGCGGGACGACGGCGAATTCGACGGGAACGGTGTGAGCGGCTTGGGCCCACGGACGGACATCGAGTTGGTCGAGCAGGCCAACACGACCCTGTACGAGACCATCGAGCGCGGCGATCACGAGGCGCTGGCCGAACTGTGGCTGGACGGCCAGGTGAGCGTGGTCCACCCCGGCTGGCCGGTGCTGCGGGGGCGCGGTGAGGTGCTGCGCTCGTACGCCCTGATCATGGCGAACACCGAGTACATCCAGTTCTTCCTGACGGACGTGGAGATCGATGTCATCGGTGACACCGCCCTGGTGACCTGCACCGAGAACATCCTCAGCGGCGGTCCGGCGGAGGACGACGGCTCGGTGGGCCCGCTGATCGGCCAGCTGGTCGTGGCGACCAATGTCTTCCGGCGTACGGAGGAGGGCTGGCGGGTGTGGTCGCACCACGGGTCGCCGGTGCTGGCGGACCGGGACGACGACGAGGACGAGGACGGCGAGGGCGGCGGGGCCGGGGGGCTCGGCGAGGGCGAGGGCGACGAGGGCGTCCTCTGAGGCGGTCCGCCGGGCGCGTGAGGCGGCCCGCCGGACGGCTTCCGGGAAGCGGGCGGCGATGCGTGCGCGCGGCGGGCTCCGGTGCGTCCTGACGGGCGTGCGGAGCTCGTGCGCACGGCGCGCGGCCGTACGTCTCAAGATCCGGTCGGCCCGGCGTGTGAACCTTGCCATGGCCGGCTGCTCTTGCGCTCCCGGCGGCGGGGTGCGCACCGCGTCAGCGGGACACGTCAGCCATCCGGGCGAGGGCGCACCCGTTCGAGCCAAGTGCGGCACGGGTAGGGGTGGGGCGTGCGGAGGGGGGTAAGAGGCCGCGCGGACGATCTCCCGGCCCGCTGGCTGTGCCGTGCTTAGCAGCAGGACGGGGACATGTCCATAGCCCCCGTGGGCGAGGACTGTCGGTGCTCGAAGGTAGATTCGATGGCGGGGCAGTGTTGCCGGATCGCTCCGGACGCCTGCCCGGAACCGACGAAACAGTGGCGCCAGAGGTGCCGTGGACCAGTGGGAGTGATTCGCGTGGATCGTGTCGCGCTGCGTGGGCTGAAGGCCCGGGGCCACCACGGGGTGTTTCCCCGTGAGCGCGAGGAAGGCCAGACCTTCATCGTCGACCTGGTTCTCGGTCTGGACACCCGCCAGGCGGCCGCATCCGACGATCTCGCGAAGACCGTGCACTACGGCGTCGTGGCCGAGGAGGTGGTGGCCGTCGTGGAGGGCGAGCCCGTCGACCTCATCGAGACCCTGGCGGAGCGCATCGCCGACCAGTGCCTCAAGCACGAGGGCGTGCAGGAAGTGGAGGTGGTGGTGCACAAGCCGGACGCGCCGATCACCGTCCCCTTCGACGACGTGACCATCACCATCACTCGGAGTCGAGTACATGAACACCAGCAGTGACCCGACCGTTCAGCCGGTGCCCGCCTCCGTCGTGGAGCAGGTGGACGCCGCCGATGTGACGCTCTCCAACCCCAAACGCGCCGTGATCTCCCTCGGCAGCAACCTCGGCAACCGCCTGGAGACCCTCCAGGGCGCCGTGGACGCGCTGGAGGACACCCCTGGCCTGCGCGTCAAGGCGGTCTCGCCGGTGTACGAGACCGAGCCGTGGGGCGTGGACGCCGCCAGCCAGCCGGCGTACTTCAACGCCGTGGTGCTGATCAAGACGACGCTGCCGCCGGAGTCCCTCCTGGAGCGCGGGCACGCGATCGAGGAAGCCTTCGAGCGGGTGCGGGACGAGCGCTGGGGCCCGCGCACGATCGACGTCGACATCGTGGCCTACCAGGACGTCCTCTCCGACGACCCGCTGCTGACGCTGCCGCACCCGCGCGCCCACGAGCGGGCGTTCGTGCTGGTGCCGTGGCTCGACGTCGACCCGGAGGCGGAGGTCCCCGGGCGCGGCGCGGTGGCCGAACTGCTCTCTGCGGTCGGCCGTGCGGGCGTGGTGGCCCGCGCCGACCTGGAACTGCGGCTGCCCGAGTAGCCGTTAGGGTTGCGGGTCGGCTGCGCGGGAAGCGGCTCCGTACGGCAGGCGTACGGAGTGGCGCCATGCGGGAGATATGCCTACGCAGTGGACAACGCGGCCATAACGGCAAGATGGTCGTGACGGCAGGGATGGTCATGACGGTGCGAGGGGCGAGCGCTCGGTGAAGCAGCTACACATCAAGGTGCTGGTCGGGCTGTTCCTGGCGGCCGGCGTGCTGGCCTGGGGAGTCGCCAGGCTGTGGGACTCCCTCGGGACCCTGCCCAGCGTGCCGGTGGCCGCGCCGATCGTGCTGGCGCTGATCGCCGCCGTGCTCGCCGCGACCGCGCTCGCGCTTCGCGCACGGCTGCGCGCCCAGCGGGAGCGACGGCCCGGAGCGAAGGGCGTCGACCCGCTGGTGGCCGCCCGCGCGGTGGTCTTCGGCCAGGCCAGCGCGCTGGTCGCGTCGCTGGTCGCCGGGCTCTACGGCGGCGTCGGCATCTTCCTGCTGACCTCCGGCCTCGATGTGGAACCGCGCCGTGACCAGGCGATCTACGCCGGTCTGTCGGTGCTCGCCGGCGCCGCGGTGGTCGCCGCGGCGATCTTCCTGGAGCGGGTCTGCAAACTGCCGGACGACGACGGCAACGGCGGGGTCGACGCGGCGGTGTGATCCGCCGGGCCTGCCCAGGCCGGGCGGTCAGGCGCCGCCGGGGCCCGGGACCGCGTCGAGCGTGACCCCGCCGCGCGGCACGTCCGCGGTGTCGGCGGTGGTGGAGCGGCGCAGCGCGCCGTGCAGCCCGGCGGGCGTCAGGACGCCCAGATGGCGGTCGCCGTCCCGTACCGCGATCCAGCCGGCGTCGTGCTGGAGCAGCGCGCTGAGCGCCTGCTTGAGGGGCGATCCGAGCGGCACCCAGGCGTCCATCGGCCGCGCGTGGGCACGGACGGTGCTCCCGGCGCCGGATCCCGACCCGGACCCGGACCCGGACCCGGCCGGTGCCGCGGGCCCGGTGCCCGTGCCCGGCGCGGTTTCCCCGCCCGGTGCCTTTTCCCCGCCCGGTCCGCCGCCGCGCAGAGCCGCGGCGGCGACCCAGCCGTACGGCGCGCCGTCGGCGTCCAGGACGACCGCCCAGGGCGCGCCCTCGTCGGCGAGCCGGCCGGCGGCGGAGGCGGCGGGATCGTCGAGCCGGACGACCGGCGGCGCTTCGAGGTCGCCGGGCTCCACCGGGGTGACGGCGAGCCGCTTCAAGCCCCGGTCCGCGCCGACGAACTGCGCGGCATACGGGGTCGCGGGCGCGCCCAGCACCGTCGCCGGGGTGTCGAACTGCTCGATCCGCCCGGCCCCGTACACCGCGATCCGGTCGCCCAGCCGGACCGCCTCCTCGATGTCGTGGGTGACGAAGAGGACCGTCTTGCGGAGCGTGGACTGCAGCCGCAGGAACTCGTTCTGCAGGTGCTCGCGGACGACCGGGTCGACGGCGCCGAACGGCTCGTCCATCAGCAGGACGGGCGGGTCGGCGGCGAGCGCCCTGGCCACCCCGACCCGCTGGCGCTGGCCGCCGGAGAGCTGCTCGGGATAGCGGTCGCCGTACGCCGACGGGTCCAGGCCGACCAGGTCGAGGAGTTCCGCGGCGCGGGCCCTGGCCTCCTTGCGGGGCCGGCCGAGGAGGTGGGGGACGGTGGCGGTGTTGTCCAGGACGGTCTTGTGGGGGAAGAGGCCGACCTGCTGGATCACGTAGCCGATGCGGCGGCGCAGCTGGACGGGGTCGACGGTGGAGATGTCCTCGCCGTCCAGGAAGATCCGCCCGCTGGTGGGCTCGATGAGGCGGTTGACCATCTTCATCGTCGTGGTCTTGCCGCATCCCGAAGGCCCGACGAGCGTGACGAGTTCCCCCTCGGCGACCTCGAAGGTGAGGTCGTCGACGGCGGTGGTGCCGTCGGGGTAGCTCTTGCTGACGTGCTCGAAGCGGATCATTCTTCCCCCAGGTGTGGACGGGGCCATTGTGGCCGGGCGGTCGTGAACGCGGTGTTGCGGGCGGATGGCGATGCGGCCGGTGAGCTGCGCGACCGGGGCGATTGTCAGTGGTGGGGTTTAGGGTCGCAGACAGTAATCGAAGAAATGAGCGAGAGGGCGGGGGAGGTGACGGGCCATGAGCGGCCACGCCGCCGGGCCGAGCTGCCTGGAGACGAACGACTGGATCTGCGGTGAGTATCTGCGCACCCGCAGCCAGGAGTTGACCGACGCCACGGTGCAGCACCTCGGCATCACCGTGGTGTCGGTGCTGATCGGGCTGGTGATCGCCTTTCCGCTGGCCCTGCTGGCCAGGAGCCGGCGGGGCGCGGCCGGCCCGGTCCTGGGCCTGACGACGGTGCTCTACACGGTCCCCTCGCTGGCGATGTTCGCCCTGCTGACACCGGTGTTCGGGGTCTCGGCCGCGGTGGTCGTCACGGGCCTGGTGCTGTATTCGCTGACCATCCTGGTACGCAACATCCTCGCCGGGCTCCAAGCGGTGCCCGCCGAGGTGCGGGAGGCCGCCCGGGGCATGGGATACGGCCCCGCCCGCCTGCTGCTGGAGGTGGAACTCCCGCTGGCACTCCCGGCGTTGGTGGCCGGCGTGCGGATCGCCACGGTCTCGACGGTGGCGATGACGACCATCGGCTCCGTCGTCGGCTACGGCGGCCTGGGCAATCTCATAGCCAGCGGCATGGAGGGCTTCTTCAAGGCGGAGGTGCTCACGGCGTCGGTGCTGTGCGTGCTGCTGGCGCTGCTCGCCGATCTGCTGCTGATGCTCCTCCAGCGGCTGCTGACGCCCTGGACGCGGGCGCAGGCGCGCGGCGGGGTGCGGGCGCGGCGCGGGGCGCGTGTGGCGAAGGCGGCGGGCTGATGGGGGCGATCGCGGGGGCCTGGCAGTGGCTGACGACGGCCGCCAACTGGGCGGGGGAGAAGGGCGTCTGGCACCGGCTGGCCGAGCATCTGTGGCTCAGTGGCGTGTGTCTGGCGCTGGCCTGCCTGATCGCCCTGCCGGTGGCGCTCTGGCTCGGGCACCTCGGCAGGGGCGGGGCGCTGGCGGTCAGCCTGTCCAACGTGGGGCGGGCGGTGCCCACGTTCGCGGTGCTGGTGCTGCTGACGCTCAGTCCGCTGGGCCGGCACGGGGACTGGCCGACGGTCATCGCGCTGGTGCTGTTCGCGGTGCCGCCGCTGCTGACCAACGCCTATCTGGGCATGCGGGAGGCGGACCGCGATGTCGTCGAGGCCGCCCGCGGGATGGGCATGTCGGGGCCGCAGCTCCTGCTGCGGGTCGAGATACCGCTCGCCTACCCGCTGATCATGACCGGTCTGCGGTCCGCCACCGTCCAGGTGGTGGCGACCGCGACGCTGGCCGCGCTGGCCGGCGGCGGGGGCCTGGGCCGCATCATCACCGCGGGCTTCGGCAACTACGACACCGCTCAGGTCGTCGCGGGCGCCCTGCTGGTGGCCGTGCTCGCGCTGGCCGTGGAGGGCGTCCTCGTCCTCGCCGAGCGGCTCCTCGACCCGATGCGGGGGCGGCGGCGTGCCGCCCGTGGCGCCCCGGCGGCGCGTACGACGTCGCGCCGGGCTCCGGCCCGGACCGACGCGACCGGACCCGAACTGATCCGAACGGACTGAATGGTGGCATCCATGAGCAGCACCTCGCGCGCGTCCCGTACCGCGCTCGTCGCGGGCACCGTCCTCGCACTGGCAGCCGGGCTGGCCGCATGCGGTGGCCAGAGCCTGGAGGAGAAGGGCGGTTCCCACGGCAAGGGCGGCAAGGACGAGATCGTCATCGGCTCGGCCGGTTTCACCGAGTCGAAGGTGCTCGCCGAGATCTATTCCCGTCTCCTCTCCGACGCCGGTTACCGCACCCGCATACAGACCCTCGCCAATCGCGAGCTGTATGAACCGGCCCTGGAGAAGGGGCAGATCGATGTGGTCCCGGAATACGCCTCCACCCTCGCCGAATTCCTCAACGCGAAGCAGAACGGCGCCAAGGCGAAGCCCGTCGCCTCCAGCGACATCGACAAGACGGTGACGGCGCTGAAGAAGCTCGCCGCACCGCGCGGACTGAAGGTGCTGCCGGCGGGCTCCGCGACGGATCAGAACGCCTTCGCGGTCAGCAAGGAATTCGCCGCCGAGCACAAGCTGAAGACCCTCTCCGACCTCGGCGCTTCCCACCAGAAGATCAAACTCGCCTCGGGGGAGGAGTGCGAGACCCGGGTGTTCTGCAAGCCCGGCCTGGAGAAGACCTACGGCATCGACATCACCGGCCTGGACCCCAAGGGGGTCGGGACGCCGCAGGCCAAGCAGGCGGTCAAGGACGGCACCGACCAACTGGTGCTCACCACGACCACGGACGCCACCCTCGACAACTTCGGACTGGTGCTTCTGAAGGACGACAAGAAGCTCCAGAACGCCGACAATGTGCTGCCGGTGGTGAATGCCAAGAGCGCGGGCGACAAGGAGATCGAGACCGCCCTCGGGAAGCTCACGAGTGCGCTGACGACCGAAGACTTGATCAACTTGAACCGCAAGGTCGATGCCGAGCGACTCAAGCCCGCGGATGTCGCGCAGGCATTTCTGGAGTCGAAGGGGCTGGTCAAGAAGTAACCAGCGGGAAACGGATCGGCGGGCGGGGCCCCATAGGTCCCGCACGCACGGTAAGTTTCTGGCCATGCCACGAGGACGCCACCGCCATTCACCACCCCTCCACCGGCTGCTTCCTCCGTCGACGGTCGCCGGTGTGTCAATCGCCTGCGCCGCGGGCGCGTGGTTTGTCGGCGACGACCTGGTGCAACGGGTGCTCGCCGCGGGCGCGGCGGCCGCCGCACTCACCGGCGCCGTCCTGCTGCGGTCCTGGGACCGCAAGGCCGGCCGCCGGGTCGCCGAACTCACCCGCGCCCGGGTGCGCGACGAGTGGCGCACCGAGGAGCGGATAGCCGAACTCGAAACGGACGTCGAGGAGTCCCGCGAGCTCCGCACCGCCCTGGAGGGCAAACTCCGGGCCAAGCGCGCCGAATTGGCCCGGCTGCGCAGCGAGCACGCCGAGCTGCTGCGCCGCTACGCCACCGCCGAGACCGAGCGGGCCAGCGCCCTGGAGGGCCGCCGGCTGCTCGCCATCGAGGCCGCCCCGGCCAAGGCGCTGCCGGCCGTCGCGGGCCCGCCCCGGCCCCTCGACGCGCTGCGTACCGCGAAGGCCACCGTCCCGGCCCGGCGCGGGCCCGCCGACGACCGGAGCCGGCCGGCCCCGGACGCCGCCGCCTACGCCCAGGCCGACCAGGCGCTCCGTCAGCTGGCCCGCAACGCCGCCCGGCAGCGCGCCGCCCGCGACGCCGCGCCCGCCGCCGGCGGCAACGCCGCGCAGCGCCCCTCCGGTGGCGCCACCGGCACCCCGCAGGGCCGGGACGGTGACGGCCGGGGGAAGGCCCCGGCGGCCGGCGCCGAGCGCACCGGCGGCGCGGACCGGGCCCGTACGGCACCCGGCTCCGCGCTCCGTCCGGTCCCGGCCACCGCCGCCGCCCTCACCCCGGCCCGCCCCACCGCCTCCCGCGAACTGGGCGGCTTCGACTTCTTCGGCAACGGCAGCGACGCCCCCGCCCGGCAGCTGCCCGCCCCGCTGGAGGAGGACCTGGCGGACGTCGTCGGCGACGAGGCGCTCGCCGAGCAGTCCGCCCGTGCCGAAGCCCGCCACCGGGCCCGTACGCAGGACCGTCCGCAGCTGGCCGCCGGCAGCGACGAGCGGCCCGACGACGCGCAGACCGGCAGCGACGAGTCCGGCACCGACGGGCCCGGCACCGGCGAGGACAGCGCCGGCGCGCCCGTGGCCGACGGTCCGACCACCAGCGGCGCCGGCGAGGTCATCGACCTCACCGCGCACGACGAGACCGAACAGCTCGACGTCGGCGTGCTGCGCAGCGCCATCTCCTGACCCGCACGGCACCCGCCGCGCCCGGCCCCTGCCCGTCAGCCCTCGGCCCCGGAGCTTTCCCGAGCACCGGGGCCGAGGGCCTTTCACGTTCCGGACCGACACCTCCCGGGCCGCCGCCCTACCTGTCGATCTACATGTCGATCCACGTGTCGATCCACGTGCCGACCTACTTGTCGATGTCGCCCACCACGAAGAACAGCGAGCCGAGAATCGCGACCATGTCGGCGACCAGCGTCCCCGGCAGCAGCTCCACCAGCGCCTGGATGTTGTTGAACGACGCCGAGCGCAGCTTGAGCCGGTACGGCGTCTTGTCCCCCTTGGAGACCAGGTAGTAGCCGTTGATCCCCAACGGGTTCTCGGTCCACGCGTACGTCGCGCCCTCGGGCGCCTTGAGGACCTTCGGCAGCCGCTGGTTGACCGGCCCCGGCGGCAGCTCCGCCATCCGGTCCAGGCAGGCGTCGGCGAGGTCGAGCGCGTTGTGGCTCTGCGCCAGCAGGCACTCGAAACGCGCCAGGCAGTCGCCCTCCTGGCGGGTTATCACCTTCAGCGTGGACGCCAGCTCCCCGTACGCCAGGTACGGCTCGTCCCGCCGCAGGTCGAAGTCCACACCGGACGCGCGGGCGATCGGCCCGGACACGCCGTACGCGTGCACCGTCTCCGGCGCGAGCACCCCCACCCCGCGGGTCCGGCCGCGGAAGATCTCATTGCCCAGGACCAGGTTGTCGAAGACGTCCATACGGGAGCGCACATCGGCGACGGCCTGCCGGGCCCGGCCGAGCCACCCCGCCGGCAGGTCCTCCTTGAGGCCGCCGACGCGGTTGAACATGTAGTGCATCCGCCCGCCGGACAGCTCCTCCATGACCGCCTGCAGCTCCTCGCGCTCCCGGAACGCGTGGAACACCGGAGTGATGCCACCCAGCTCCAGCGGATACGAGCCGAGGAACATCAGGTGGTTCAGCACCCGGTTCAGCTCGGCCAGCAGCGTACGCATCCACACCGCACGCTCGGGCACCTCCATGCCCAGCATCCGCTCGACGGCCATCACCACGCCCAGCTCGTTGGAGAACGCCGACAGCCAGTCGTGCCGATTGGCGAGCATGACGATCTGGCGGTAGTCGCGCGCCTCGAAGAGCTTCTCGGCACCCCGGTGCATGTACCCGATGACCGGTTCGGCGTGCTGGATGCGCTCCCCGTCCAGGACGAGGCGCAGCCGCAGCACACCGTGCGTCGAGGGATGCTGCGGCCCGATGTTCAGCACCATGTCGGTGCTCTCCGCCGCGCCGCCGATGCCGACCGTCGTCTCCGTCATGGGAACAGTCTCGCAGGACACCGCACCGGCACCCCTGCTGGCCCTCAGCCGTCCCACTCCTCGAACAGCGCCGCGCACCGCCCGCCCACCGGCTCCAGAAGCCACCCGAAGCCGCCCAGCCCCGCCGGGTCCGTCAGCTCCGCCGCCGACCCCGCTGCGCCCAGCGCCCGCACGTAGGCGGCCGGGTCGCCGGCGGCCAGGGCGAGCGGCGGACGACGGCCGTCCACCCCGAGGGCGCGCAGCGCCGCCCGCTGCGTCGTCCGCCGGGCCGACGGCCCCGCGCAGGCGTCCAGCGCCACATGCGCCGTGATGTCGCAGCTGCCGTCGGGCACCGGCCGCACCTCGCGGCCGTCACGGAAACCGGTGAGCGTACCGAAGAGCGGCCGGTCCCCCTGCTCGTGCGCATAGTCGGCGGCCACCGCGAGCCCGGCGCGCAGCGACCCCACGGCCCGCGCCCACGCCTCGTCCCGGGGACGGCCGATCTCGGCGCGCAGCCCCGGCTCACCCACCGGCCAGGCGGCGCCCTCGGCGGCCTCCAGCGGCGGCGTCCACCAACGGCGCAGCCACTCCGCGTCCGCCCCGTCCACCGGATCACCCAGCCGCTCCGCGCCGTCGGCCCGTACCAGGACCCGGCGCGCCACCCCGTCTGCACCGGTCTCCACGACATCCACCGGGACGTTGTCGAGCCACTCGTTCGCGAACAGCAGCCCGGTGACCGAGCCCGCCGCCGGCAGCTCACCGAGCCAGCCGATCCGCGGATCGAGCCCCTCCGGGCGCGCGGCCCGCTCGACGGCGTACGCACCCACCCGCCCGGCCACCTCGGCAGGCAACGCGGCCAGCACGCCCGTCAACAGCTCACCGCGCCCCGCCCCCACATCGACCAGCGCCAGCTCCTCCGGATGGCCCAGCGCGGCGTCGACGCGCAGCAGCAGCGCCGCGACGGCACCCGCGTAGAGAGGCGAGGCGTGCACGGACGTCCGGAAGTGGCCGGCCGGACCCGGACCACCGGGCCGGGTGTAGAAGCCCTCCTCGGCCCCGTACAGCGCCCGTTCCGTCGCATCCCGCCACCCGCACCACTCGCTCGTCACCCGCCCCACGGTACGGGGGGAGCGCCCGGCGGACCCATGGGCGTGCCACGCCCGCCATCCCCAGGACCGACACATTTGGTGCAGCGAGTCTCCACCTTGGGGAGTACGCCCGGCGCACAGGATCGCTCCTCCGGTTGACCCGTACACCTATCAGGGCTGCCTACGCTGGGTTACGTGCAGCGCCTCTACGACTTCTTCCGCAGGCACCCGACGGGGGTGGACACCTTCTGGGCGGTCCTCCTCCTCGGGTTCACCGGCCTGTGGATCGTGTCCGACGTCCACGGCGCCAGGGAACTCCCCGCCACGCTCTTCACCCTCGGCCTCTGCCTGGTCATCGCGCTGCGCCGCAAGGCCCCCGTCAAGATGCTCCTGCTGACCGCCGCCATCGGCGTCGGCCAACTGGTCTTCTACGTCCCGTCCAACCCGGGCGACTTCGCGATGTTCGTGATCACGTACACCGTCGCGTCCGGCCCCACCATCCCCCGCTGGGCCTCCCGCTGCGCCCTGCTCGGCGCCCTCATCGGGCCCGCCCTGTCGGTGTGGCGCTTCTCGGAGGCACCCGTCAGCCGCCCGGCATGGGAATCGGCGTTCTTCACCGGGCTGCTCACCGTGCCCTTCGTCCTGGCCTGGGTGCTCGGCGACTCCATGCGCACCCGCCGCGCCTACTGGGCACAGCTGGAGGAGAAGGCCGCCCGGCTGGAGAAGGAGCGCGAGGCACAGTCCCGGATCGCGGTCGCCGCCGAACGTGCCCGGATCGCCCGCGAACTGCACGACGTCGTCGCGCACAACGTCTCGGTGATGGTCGTCCAGGCCGACGGCGCCGCCTACGTCCTCGACGCCGCCCCCGAGCAGACCCGGCAGGCACTGGAGACGATCTCCGGCACCGGCCGCCAGGCACTGGCCGAAATGCGCCGCCTGCTGGGCGTGCTGCGCACCGGCGAACAGGCGGAGGGCGGCGAGTACGTGCCCCAGCCGGGCGTCGAGCAGCTCACCGACCTCATGGACCAGGTACGCGGCGCGGGCCTGCCGGTCGACTTCCGGGTGGAGGGCGAACCGCGCCCGCTGCCCAGCAGCATCGAGCTGACCGCCTACCGCATCGTCCAGGAAGCGCTCACCAACACCCGCAAGCACGGCGGTCCCGACGTCGGGGCGACCGTCCGCCTCTTCTACAAGGACAACGACCTCGATCTGCTCGTCGAGGACGACGGCCGCGGCGCCCGGCACGAGCTCTACGAAGAAGGCGGCGCGGACGGCCTCGGCCACGGCCTGATCGGCATGCGCGAACGGGTCGGCATGGTCGGCGGCAGCCTGACCGCGGGCCCGCGGCCGGGCGGCGGCTTCCGCGTCAGCGCCGTCCTGCCCCTCAAACCCGCACAGTGAGCCACCGCCGCCAGGCCGGCCCGCCCCGCTCCGCTCTCCACCGCGTTCGCCCGCAGGGTTCCCGTGTGTTCTCGTGTGATCCCGTGTGTTCCCGTGGTGGGGCAGAGGAGGTGCCGAGGTGGTGCCGACCCCCGGGTTTCGGCACCGGTTTCGACCCTGGCTCCGTCACCTGCTCCGCCCCCTGCTCCGCCTCTTGTTCCCTCCCCTGCCCGCCCCCTGTTTGCCCTGCCCCCGTGTCCGAAGGGATCCTCCTGCCATGACCATCCGCGTGATGCTCGTCGACGACCAGGCGCTGCTGCGCACCGGCTTCCGGATGGTGCTCGCCGCACAGCCCGACATGGAGGTCGTCGCGGAGGCGGGGGACGGCATGGAGGCGCTGGAGGTGCTGCGCTCCACCAAGGTCGACGTGATCCTCATGGACGTCCGCATGCCGCACCTGGACGGTGTGGAGGCCACCCGCCGGATCTGCGAGGGCGGACAGAAGGAGGACGCCCCCAAGGTCCTCATCCTGACCACCTTCGACCTGGACGAGTACGCCTTCTCCGCACTGAAGGCCGGGGCCAGCGGCTTCATGCTCAAGGACGTGCCGCCCGGCGAACTGCTCGCCGCGATCCGCGCGGTGGAGAGCGGCGACGCGGTCGTCGCGCCGTCCACCACCCGCCGGCTCCTGGACCGCTTCACGCCGATGCTGCCCGCCACCTCCGCCGCTCCGGACCGTCCCGAGCTGGGGCGCCTGACGGACCGCGAACGGGAGGTGCTGCTGCTGGTCGCCCAGGGGCTGTCGAACGGTGAGATCGCCGCACGGCTGGTGCTGTCCGAGGCGACCGTCAAGACCCATGTCGGCCGCATCCTCACCAAGCTGAGCCTGCGGGACCGCGTCCAGGCAGTGGTGCTGGCGTACGAAACGGGGCTCGTCCGGGCCGGGGGAGCGGGAGCGTAGGCGCGGGCGTGCGGCCGGGGTGCGCTACCGGGGCGTAGGGGCGTACGGCGAAGACGGGCGCGGGTGCGCGGCAGGGGCGATGGTGGGAGGAAGTGACCGGCAAGAGGCTTGACGCGCCCGCCGGGGAGGAGCAGATTTGCGGGCGGTAAGGAAACTTTCCTAACAGAAGGGTTCCCTCGTGCGCAGACGAACTCTCGCCCTCGCCACCGCCTCCGGCGCCGCCCTGCTCGCCGCGGCCGCCCTCCCCGCCACCGCCCAGCCCGCCGCCCACCGCACCACCACCGCCGCCCCGGGCGCCGGCCTCCAGGAGGGCTCGGTCAGCGCGGCCGACTTACTCGCGAAGCTCAAGGGCTGTTCGCAGCTCTCCAACGGCAAGTACCGCACGGACGAGGAGACGTCGGCCACCGTGCCGGTCTGCGGCAAGAACGGTGCGGTCTTCTGGAAGGCCGACATGGACGTCGACTGCGACGGCCAGACCACCTCGAAGTGCAACGCCGACACCGACCCCTGGTACCAGGACGACACCGCCTTCCACCAGTCCAACGGCAAGCCGCTGAACGCCGAGAAGCTGCCGTACGTCGTCGTCCCCAGCGTCAGCGGCATCTGGAACTACGCGTCCGCCGGCATCAAGGGCGGCGGCGTGGTCGCCATCATCTACAACAACCAGGTCGAGTACGCCGTCGTCGGCGACACCGGCCCCGACAAGATCATTGGCGAGGCGTCCTACGCGGCGGCCAAGGGCCTGGGCATCGACCCCGACCCGGAGAACGGCGGCGCCGATTCGGGCGTCACCTACGTCCTCTTCAAGAACTCCAAGGCTTCACCGATCGAGAGCCACGCCGACGCGGTCAGCCGCGGCGACGCCCTGGCGAAGAAGTTCCTGCAGGACAACTGACGGGGGCAACGAAACCGCCGACTCCACCCCACCGCTCCCCCCGGGGGGACCCCCACCCCCACCCCACCCCTCCCCGCCCCTCAACGCCGCACGTCTTTCAGCGCAGCACGCGCCTCAATGCAGCACGCGCCTCAACGCCGCACGTCTCTCAACGCAGCACACCCTCAAGGAAGTCGCTGCCCAGCCGGGCCACCACCTGGAGGTCCAGCTGGTGCAGCACATAGCGCCCCCGGCGCCGCGTCAGCACCAGCCCGGCCTTCTTCAGCATCGCGACGTGCCGCGACACCTCCGGCGGGGTGATGCCGTACGCGTGCGCCAGCTCTCCCGTTGTGTGCGGCCCGCGCGCCAGCGTGCGGCACAGCTGCATCCGCATCGGATGCCCCAGGGCCTCCAGCCGCTGCTGCACGAGCTCCAGCGTGGCCGGCGGCGGCAACTCCGGGCTCGCCACCGGGTACTGGATCACCGGTCGCCACCCCGGGGCGTGGCTCACCAGCAGATGCGGCCAGCCGAACGACGTCGGCAGGAACGTGACCCCGGGGTCGTCGGCATTCGCGAACGCCGTCGTACGGCCCCCGGCCAGCTTGTCGACCACGATCCGCGCACCACCGCTGCCGTCCTGCGCCTCCTCCAGCGAGAGCGCCGCCGACGTGGCGGGCAGCGTCTCGGCCAGCCCCTTGCGGCGCAGCAGTTCGGTCTTGTGCCGGGCATCGGCGGCCAACTGGATGCCCACCCGCCGCCAGATGTCCCCGAAGAACGCCTCCTCACAGTCCTCGAACAGCCGGCGCAGCCACACCCGCAGCCCGTCGGGGTCGGTCAGCATGCGGTCGGTGAACGCCGCCTGCCGTGGGCCGCGCGCGGCGGCCATCTCCCGTACGCGGGCCCGCTCGTCGGCATCGACCAGCGGCGACGGCGTGGCCTTGGTGTACGTCGCCGAGCAGGAGATCTCGAACGCCGCGGCCACGAACCGCTCGTCGTCGATCCGGTCCAACTCGTCCAGTTCCTCGGCCAGCGTCGCCCCCGGCCGGGCCGGCAGCAGAATGTCGGAACGCGACGACCGCCACAGGAAGTCCGCCTCACACAACCGGTCGGCGAGGTCGGTCTTCAGCGCCGCGTTGGTGGCGGTGACCCAGCCGTGCAGCCCCGGATGGTGCCCCGGCTCGGACAGCGCGTGCAGCGCGGCGCACAGCTCCGCCAGCGGCGAGGGGCAGAAGATGACACGCTCCGGCGGCAGCCCGGTGATGTCGATGACGTTGGCCATGAGCCCATCATGCGCGACCTCGTGACCCGCTCGGCCGTCGATTGACGGCTCCCGTCAATCGATGCGCCCCACGTCGTCGGACCGCCGCACAGTGGCACCCATGAACGCCACTCAGCAGCACCTCCTCGACACCTACCGCGCCGCCCGACGGGCCGAATCCGCTCCGCCCGCCCCCGGCGCCCACACCTTCCGCACGCTCCGCGACCTCCTCCGGTGGCGCCGCTCCCGCACCGCCGTCCCGGAGCCGGCACCGCGCACCGCCCCGGTCGTACGCACCGCCCCCCTGCACCACCACGCCGAGCCCACCAAGCCCTGACCCAGAGCCCGAGCCCTGACCCAGGGCCCTGACCCCGAGCAGGTCTCCGCCCTTGCGAGCCCGTACTCCCCCCTCCCTTTACTCCCCCTCCCTTTGGTTCTTCCGTCACGGCCGCACCTCAGACAAGCCGCGGCCCACCGCACAACTCCGACCACGTCAGCCACGGAACACCACGTCAGCCGCGCCGCACGTCAGCCCCGTTTCACTCCCGCTTCACCCCCGCACGAACCCCTTCCACGTAGCCCAGGAACTCCGCGACTGCCGAGCGCACCTCCGCGGCGGTCCAGTCCATGGCGGAGGCGGCGACCGTCACCTCCGTCAGAGCCACCCCGGGCGGCCCGCCCAGGTCCGCCTCGAACCACTTGCGGAACAGCGTCGTTCCCGTCTCCTCCGCCTGCCGGACGACGGCCTCGTTCAGAACCGCCGGCGGATGGGGCAGCCACACCTGGAACTGATGGGTGTGCGGGACCTCCGGATGCACCCTGAACCACGGCACGGCGGCGTCCGCCAGACCCTCGCCCAGCGCCCGGGCGACGACCTTCGCGTGGGCGACGTACCCGGGCAGGCGCGGCAGCTCACGGTCCAGGCCCGCCAGGGCGGCCAGCGCGGCCGGCCACTGCTGGAACAGCTGGCCGCCGTACCGGTGCCGCCAGGCCCGCGCCTCCGCCACGAAGTCCTCGGGACCGGCGAGGGCGGCGCCCGATATGCCGTCCAGGGACTTGTAGTAGGACACGTACACGCTGTCCGCGAGAGCGGCGATCTCCGTCAGCGGGCGCCCGAAGTGCGGGCCGCACTCCCACAGGCGGGCACCGTCGAAGTGCACCACCGCGTCCCGGTCCCGGGCCGCCGCCACCACCGCGGTCAGCTCGTCCCAGTCAGGTAGGACGAACCCGGCGTCCCGCAGCGGCAGTTCGAGCGCGAGGGTGCCGAACGGCTCCTGCAGGTCGTGGATCTCGTCGGCGGTCGGCAGCCGCGGCGCCTGCGTCGGATGCACCATGCGCAGTCCGCTGACCACCGCATAGGCATCGCGCTCGTGGACCTCCAGGTGGGACAGCGGGTGGCCGGCCACGGTCGGGTTGCCCGTCCGCCCCGCCCAGCACCGCAAGGCCACCTGCTGGGCCATCGTGCCGGTCGGGAAGAACGCGGCGGCCTCGGTGCCCAGGACTTCCGCGGTCCGGCGCTCCAGCTCGCCGACTATGCCGTCGTCGTTGCCGTAGAGGTCCGTCCAGTCGTCCAGGTCGTACGCGCCGGGAGCGTCGTCCGCCAGCCGGGCCAGCCGCTCGCGGACCGTCTCGACGGGCACGCCGCCCGCCAGGACCCGGCGCGAGCCGCGGATCGCCGCGAGCATCCGGGACCGCCCGACCGGCGCCAAACCGCCCGCCCCCACCGTGCCGCCCGCGTCCACCGAATCCACCGTGCCGCCCGCCTCCACCGCGTCCACCGAACCGTCCACCGCGCCCCCCGAGCTGTCCGAGCCGTCCGCCGCCCCCGTTGTCACGGTCTCCGCTGTCACGGTCTCCGCCTGCGCCACTGTCGTCTCCGGCTTCCCGCCCGGCACGCCGTCCCCCGTTGTGCTCATCGTCCTCACAGCCCCCTGCCTGGTCTTTTCTCCGCGCTTCGCGCCGCGATCCCGTCCGCGTCCGCCCCGCGCCGTCGCACCGATCATCGCCCCGTCCCGCGTCGCCCCGCGACCCCTGTGGATAACTCTCGTGAGAGACCCATGTCTCACCCTCCGCACAGCTCTGAAGTCCGCCGGAAACACTCGCGTAGCATGGCGAGGAATCGTCCGGTACCCCCCGCGGACTGGAACGGAAGGCCATCGCCGCGTGAATCCAACCCCACCCCTCGAGGCCCAGGACCGCCCCGCCCGGCTGACCGTCGGAGTGGTCGGCGCAGGCCGTGTCGGGCCCGCCCTGGCCGCCGCGCTGCAGCTCGCGGGGCACCGCCCGGTCGCGGTGTCGGGAGTCTCCGACGCCTCCGTACGGCGCGCCGCCGCACTGCTCCCCGACGTCCCGCTGGTCACCCCCGCCGAGGTGCTCGCCCGCGCTGACCTGGTCCTGCTGACCGTTCCCGACGACGCGCTCGCCGACCTGGTGACCGGGCTCGCCGAAACCGGCGCCGTACGGCCGGGCCAGCTGCTCGTGCACACCTCCGGGCGCTACGGCACCGCCGTGCTGGACCCGGCGACCCGGGCCGGCGGGTTGCCGCTCGCCCTGCACCCGGCCATGACGTTCACCGGCACCTCCGTGGACGTGCAGCGGCTGGCCGGCTGCTCCTTCGGGGTCACCGCGCCCGAGGAGCTGCGGATGGCCGCCGAGGCGCTGGTCATCGAGATGGGCGGGGAGCCCGAGTGGATCGCGGAATCCGCCCGTCCGCTCTACCACGCGGCGCTCGCGATCGGCGCGAACCACCTGGTCACCCTCGTCGCCCAGTCGATGGAGCTGCTGGCCGACGCGGGCGTGCGGGCCCCGGACCGGATGCTGGGCCCGCTGCTGGGCGCGGCGCTGGACAACGCGCTGCGGTCCGGCGACGCCGCGCTGACCGGGCCGGTCGCCCGCGGGGACGCCGGCACCGTCGCCGCGCACGTCGCGGAGCTGCGCCGGCACTCGCCGCAGAGCGTCGCGGGGTACCTCGCGATGGCCCGTACGACGGCGGACCGGGCGCTGGCCCACGGTCTGCTCAAGCCGGAACTGGCCGAGGACCTGCTCGGCGTGCTCGCCGACGCGGGCGACGGCCCCGCGGCCCGCCCCACCGCTCGTCCCGCCCCGGGCCCCGCCGCCCCCGGCACCGGACCGGACGCCCCCGGCAACGGCCCCCGCACACCCGACGGCCCCGGACGCGCCGACAATCCCAACGAGCCCAACGAGCCCAACGAGCCCAACGAGCCCAACGAGCCCAACGAGCCCAACGAGCCCAACGAGCCCAACGAGCCCAACGAGCCCAACGGCCGCGACCACGACCCCGACGGCTCCGACCACGGCCCCGACCACGGCCCCGACACCCCCCACCACGGCCCCGAAGGAGGCGACCGATGACCTCCTCGCCCACGAGCCCGCAGCCGTCCCCCGAGCCGTCCTCGCAGCCGTCCCCCGAGCGCTCCTCCCGGCCGTCCGCGGGCCCCGCGGCCCGCCTGCTCCACACCGCCGCCGCGCTCCGCGACCTGCCGCGCCGTAGTGGCGCGCGCGCCGTCGTCATGACCATGGGGGCACTGCACGAGGGCCACGCCTCCCTGGTCCGGGCCGCCCGCCACCGGGTCGGGCCGGAAGGCCAGGTCGTCGTCACCGTCTTCGTCAACCCGCTGCAGTTCGGCGCCGGCGAGGACCTGGACCGGTACCCGCGGACCCTGGACGAGGACGTCGAACTGGCCGCCGCGGCCGGCGCCGACGCCGTTTTCGCGCCGTCCGTCGACGAGGTCTACCCCGGCGGCCGCCCACAGGTCCGCATCGCCGCGGGCCCCATGGGCACGCTCCTGGAGGGCGCCAGCCGCCCCGGCCACTTCGACGGCGTGCTGACCGTCGTCGCCAAGCTGCTGCACCTGACCGGACCGGACGTGGCGCTCTTCGGACAGAAGGACGCCCAGCAACTGGCCCTCATCACGCGGATGGCCGCCGACCTGAATTTCCCCGTGGAGATCGTCGGCGTCCCCACGGTGCGCGAGGACGACGGCCTCGCCCTCTCCAGCCGCAACCGCTACCTGTCCCTCCCGGAGCGGCGCACCGCCCTGTCCCTCTCCGCGGCCCTCTTCGCCGCCCGCGACCGGCTCACCGCCGAGGAGGCGCTGCACGCCCGGGCGGTCTCCACCGCCCACCCGGCCCAGGACCGCGCCGCGGCACTGGCCGCCCTCGGCGAGGACCGGGCCGCCGCCGACGCCCACGCCGTCGCGCACGCCGCCGCGAGCCCCCTCCAGGGCCCGTCCGTGGCGCGCGCCGCGGCCCGCGCGGTCCTCGACGACGCCGCCCGGCTGGAGCCGCCGCTGCTCCTCGACTACCTGGCGCTGGTCGACCCGTCCGACTTCACCGAGGTCCCCGACGACTACGAGGGCGAGGCGGTCCTCGCGGTCGCCGCCAAGGTCGGCACCACCCGCCTGATCGACAACATCCGGCTCACGTTCGTCTCGCCCCGCCCGGACACCACACCCGCCCGGCAGGCCACCGCCGGCACGGGCGGCACCGCGGCGCACCACGCCGCCACCGGCACCTCCGCAGCACCCGGCACACCGCCCACCACCCCCCACGGCACCCTGGGAGCGACCCGATGACCGCAACCGGAACAGGCCCTGCCCCCGCGACGGACAGCGGCCCCGGCCCCGCCCCGGGCAGCCGGATACGCCTGAACGCCCCCGAGCCCGGCTGGTCCATCGAGGCGGACGTGGTCGTCGTGGGCTCCGGTGTGGCCGGACTGACCGCCGCGCTGCGCTGCGCCGCCGCCGGCCGCCGGACCGTCGTCGTCACCAAGGCCCGCCTGGACGACGGCTCCACCCGATGGGCGCAGGGCGGTATCGCCGCGGCCCTGGGCGAGGGCGATTCCCCGGAGCAGCATCTGGCCGACACCCTCGTCGCCGGCGCCGGCCTGTGCGACGAGGACGCCGTACGGACCCTGGTCACCGAGGGCCCGGCAGCCGTCCACCGGCTGATCGCGACCGGCGCGCGCTTCGACACCGCGCCGGGCGGCGAGGAGATAGCGCTCACCCGTGAGGGCGGCCACCACCGCCGCCGCATCGCGCACGCCGGCGGCGACGCCACCGGCGCGGAGATCTCCCGCGCGCTGGTCGAGGCGGTCCGCGACGCCGGCCTGCGCACCATCGAGAACGCGCTCGTCCTGGACCTGCTCACGGACGCCGACGGCCGCACCTCCGGCGTCACCCTGCACGTCATGGGCGAGGGCCAGCACGACGGCGTCGGCGCCGTGCACGCCCCGGCCGTGGTCCTCGCCACCGGAGGCATGGGCCAGGTCTTCTCCGCGACCACCAACCCGGCGGTCTCCACCGGCGACGGAGTGGCGCTGGCCCTGCGCGCCGGCGCCGAGGTCTCCGACCTCGAATTCGTGCAGTTCCACCCCACCGTTCTGTATCTCGGCCCGGACGCGGAGGGCCAGCAGCCGCTGATCTCCGAGGCCGTACGGGGCGAGGGCGCGCATCTCGTCGACGCCGACGGCGTCCGCTTCATGGTCGGGCAGCACGAGCTCGCCGAACTGGCGCCGCGGGACATCGTCGCCAAGGCGATCCTGCGCCGGTCGCTCGAACAGGGCGTCGAGCACATGTACTTGGACGGCCGGCACTTCGGCGCCGCCATGTGGGAGACCCGCTTCCCGACCATCCTCGCCGCCTGCCGCGCCCACCACATCGACCCGGTCACCGAGCCGATACCCGTCGCGCCGGCCGCGCACTACGCCTCCGGCGGCGTCCGCACCGACCTGCACGGCCGCACCACCGTCCCCGGCCTCTACGCCTGCGGCGAGGTCGCCTGCACCGGCGTCCACGGCGCCAACCGCCTCGCCTCCAACTCCCTCCTGGAGGGCCTGGTCTTCGCCGAGCGGATCGCCGCGGACATCGTCGAGAACCCCGCGCCGCGCACCCCGGCCGCCGCCCGCCCCGCGGCGCCCCGCGCGACCCTCCCGCTCCTCGCCCCCGAGACCCGCACGGCCGTACAGCGGATCATGGCCGCCGGCGCCGGCGTACTGCGCAGCGCCGACAGCCTCGCCCGCGCCGCCGCCGAACTCGACCGCCTCCACCGCGAGGCCACCGAGGCGTCCACGGCGAACACCCCGGGAGCCGCACACAAGGCCCCCGAGCCCGGCGTGGAGGCGTGGGAGGCCACCAACCTGCTGTGCGTGGCCCGGGTACTGGTCGCCGCGGCCCGGCGCCGCGAGGAGACCCGCGGCTGCCATTGGCGCGAGGACCACCCGGACCGGGACGATGCCTCCTGGCAGCGGCACTTCCGCATCACCCTGGACGCGGCCCGCGCGCTGACCCTCCGCACGACGGCGACCGCCGGCTTCCCGCCGGCCGTCGCCCCGTGACCCCGCCCGACCGACCACCGACCACCCCTGACCCCGGATACGGAGCCCATCCCGTGAGCAGCATCCCCGACGACCTCCCCCTCCTCCAGATCGGCGGACCCGGTGGCGGCGCCCCCGCCGGAGGCTGCGGCGATGCCTGCGGCTGCGCCGGCGACGACGACGCGTACGAGATCGACCCGCTGACCTGCGGGCTCGACCCCGACCTGGCGGCGCTCCTGGTGAACGCCGGACTCGACCCCGTCCAGGTCGAGGACATCGCGCACCTCGCCGTCGAGGAGGACCTCGACCAGGGAGTGGACGTCACGACCGTGGCGACCATCCCCGAGGACGCGGTGGCCACCGGCGACTTCACGGCCCGCGAGGCCGGTACGGTCGCCGGGCTGCGGATCGCCGAGGCGGTGCTGTCCATCGTGTGCACCGACGAGTTCGCGGTCGAGCGGCACGTCGAGGACGGCGACCGGGTCGAGGCCGGCACCAAACTGCTGAGCGTCACCACCCGCACCCGCGATCTGCTCACCGCCGAGCGCAGCGCGCTGAACCTGCTGTGCCGGCTGTCCGGCATCGCGACCACGACCCGGGCCTGGGCGGACGTCCTGGAGGGCACGAAGGCCAGGGTCCGCGACACCCGTAAGACGACGCCCGGACTGCGCGCCCTGGAGAAGTTCGCGGTGCGCTGCGGCGGCGGCGTCAACCACCGGATGTCGCTGTCGGACGCGGCACTGATCAAGGACAACCACGTGGTCGCGGCGGGCGGCGTCGCCGAGGCGTTCACCGCCGTGCGCGACGAGTTCCCCGGCCTGGCCATCGAGGTGGAGGTCGACCGGCTCGACCAGATCCCCCCGATCCTCGCCGAGGGCGCCGACCTCATCCTGCTGGACAACTTCACCCCGGAGCAGACCCGCGAGGCCGTGGAACTGGTCGCCGGGCGCGCGATGCTGGAGTCGTCGGGCCGCCTCACCCTCGCCAACGCCCGGACGTACGCCGAGACCGGTGTGGACTACCTGGCGGTGGGTGCGCTGACGCACTCCTCCCCGATCCTCGACATCGGCCTCGACCTGCGCGAGGACGACGGCCGCGGGGCGGGCTCCCCCGAGGCCGACGTGCGTGAGGACGGCTGACCGCCATGCTGCTGACCATCGACGTGGGCAACACCCACACCGTCCTCGGCCTGTTCGACGGTGAGGAGATCGTCGAGCACTGGCGGATCTCCACCGACGCCCGCCGCACCGCCGACGAGCTCGCCGTGCTCCTGCAGGGCCTGATGGGCATGCACCCGCTGCTCGGCGACGACCTGGGCGACGGCATCGAGGGCATCGCCATCTGCTCGACCGTGCCGTCCGTCCTGCACGAGCTGCGCGAGGTCACCCGCCGCTACTACGGCGACGTGCCCGCCGTCCTGGTGGAGCCCGGCGTCAAGACGGGCGTGCCGATCCTGATGGACAACCCCAAGGAGGTCGGCGCCGACCGGATCATCAACGCCCTGGCGGCCGTCGAGCTCTACGGCGGTCCCGCGGTCGTCGTCGACTTCGGCACGGCCACCACGTTCGACGCGGTCAGCGCGCGCGGCGAATACGTCGGCGGCGTCATCGCGCCGGGCATCGAGATCTCGGTGGACGCCCTGGGCGTCAAGGGCGCCCAGCTCCGCAAGATCGAACTGGCCCGGCCGCGCAGCGTCATCGGCAAGAACACCGTCGAGGCGATGCAGTCCGGCATCCTCTACGGCTTCGCCGGCCAGGTGGACGGCGTGGTCCAGCGGATGGCCAAGGAACTGGCCGAGGAGCCGGACGAGGTGACCGTGATCGCCACCGGCGGGCTCGCGCCCATGGTGCTCGGCGAGTCCTCGGTGATCGACGCGCACGAGCCCTGGCTCACCCTCATCGGACTGCGGCTGGTCTACGAGCGCAACGTCGCCCGCTCGTAGCCGGACCGCCGGGCGGGCGCCGGCGCGGCTCGCTGCCGCGCCAGCATTCACGAATTAAGCGGCTTTTGTCGGAAACGGTCGTAAAGTCGCCACATGCCAATGCCAAACGGAACCCGCGGCGGCATGGCGTTCAGCGCCGATGAGTTGCGTGTGCTCCGTCGCGCCCTCGCCCATGCCCTCCAGACGGCGGACCGCTCCGCCCCGCTCGCCGTCCTCGGCCCGGAGTGGTCGCAGGACATCCAGGAATACCTCCGGCTGGCCGAGGCCGTCGACGAGGCGGCCCGCGAAGGCGGCCGGCTGCGCGCCTTCCTCCTCGCCGACCTCGCCCGCTACCGCGAAGCCCTCCCCGGCTCGGCCGCCGGCTACCTCGCGCAGCTGAAGGAGGCACTCGGGGCCGGATACGTCCCCGGCCCCGACGACCTCGCGGCCCTGCGTTCCCTGCGCACCCGGCAGGTCGGGGCGGCCGAGCACGAACGCCGCAGCGCCCTCCTGCGGCACTGCGAGCGGCTGGCCGAACAATCCGTACGGGTCCGGCTCCGGGCGCTGCCAGGCGGCCGCTCAGCGGCCCGCGGCGGCCGGGAACGGGACCCGGAGAAGCAGCCGCCGCCCGCCCCGCAACCCAAGCGGGAGCCGGCGCCCAAGTCCCCCCGGCCCGACCGGCCGATCCCCACGCCCGGCGAGGTGTTCCCGCCGCGCCGCAAGCCGGCCCCGCCCCCCGAGAGCCGCACCGCCTGAACGCTGCGTACCCTTGCTGGGAACGCCGAAGGCTCCGCACGCCTACAAGGAGGCCGTCCGCCGTGGACTACGTCGCAGCCCTTCTCCCGCCCGTGGTGATGGCCGTCGCCTTCACCTGCCTGATCGTGACGATCGTCAAGAGCCAGGGCGGTGCGAACAAGGCCAAGGAGGACGCCGCCGTGGACGCCGTGCTCGCCGGCGCCGAAGCGGCCGGCCCGGAGCCCCGCGCGCACGGCGCCTGATTCACCCGCCGCCGGCGCCGCGGCGGCCCGCACGCGCACCGTACGGCCCGGGACCACCGTCCCGGGCCGTACGCGCGTTTCCCGGTCCACTGCAACGAGACCGCGCAACGGCGACGAGATCAACGGACATTCTGGACATCTCCCACTATTGTTCTTGTGTGCCGAGACCATTGGGTGATCTGGAAGACGCGGTCATGACGCGGGTCTGGGAGTGGAACCGCCCGGTCACCGTTCGAGAAGTCCTGGAAGATCTGCAGAAGGAACGGTCGATCGCCTACACCACGGTCATGACCGTATTGGACAACCTCCATCAGAAGGGCTGGGTGCGCCGCGAAGCAGAAGGCCGCGCCTATCGATATGAGGCGGTCTCCACTCGCGCCGCCTACGCGGCCGCACTGATGAACGAGGCATGGTCCGCCAGTGACAACCCCGCGGCCGCACTTGTCGCCTTCTTCGGCATGATGTCGCCGGAACAACGCCATGCCCTGCGCGATGCCGTACGGATGGTGCAAGCCGACGAACCGGTGGAAGACCCGGAAGGCGCACAGCGCGCGGAAGGCGCACAACAAGAGGCGGAAGAGGCGCAACAGCCGGCACCGGCGGAAGAAGACGAAGCGCGCGCCGCACAAGCCCCCGAAGCTCGATCCACGGAAGCCGATGAACCCGGAGCCGGCGCCAACGGCAAGGAGCGATAGCGTCCCGGCATGCTCCCGCATTCAAAAGGGCTCACCGTCCGCCGCGCCAGGACCGCCGATGTACCCGCCGTACGCCGTCTCATCGACGCCTACTCCCGCGACGGGATCCTGCTCGACAAAGCCACCGTCACGCTTTACGAGGACATCCAGGAGTTCTGGGTGGCCGAGCGCGACGAAGACGCCGAGGTCGTCGGCTGCGGCGCGCTCCACGTCATGTGGGAAGACCTCGCGGAGGTCCGCACGCTGGCCGTGGATCCGCGCCTGAAGGGCTCCGGCGTCGGCCATCACGTCCTGCAGAAGCTCCTGGCCACCGCGCGCTGGCTCGGAGTACGGCGCATTTTCTGTCTCACCTTCGAAGTCGACTTCTTCGTCAAGCACGGCTTCGTGGAGATCGGCGAGGCTCCCGTAGACGGTGATGTCTACAGTGAGCTGCTGCGTTCCTATGACGAGGGCGTTGCGGAGTTCCTTGGCCTCGAACGAGTGAAGCCGAACACCCTGGGTAACAGCCGGATGCTTCTGCACCTGTGATGAGTGTTCTATGTCCGAATCGCTCCCCTATCTCATGGCTACGGAAGCAAGCGTTCCCCGGTCTGCGGGCAAGTGAACCCTACCCAAGGGTTTGTGTTTTTCCCGGAAAAGCGGTTTGCTTTCCGTCGTAATCCGCATTCGATGAAAGGGAAACCGGTGGCACAGAAGGTTCAGGTTCTTCTTGTCGACGACCTCGACGGCGGCGAGGCGGAGGAGACGGTGACGTTCGCTCTCGACGGCAAGTCCTACGAGATCGACCTCTCCGACACCAACGCGCAGAAGCTGCGTGAGTCGCTCGCCGAGTTCGTCAAGGCCGGTCGCCGTACCGGTGGACGTTCCGGTGGACGTGGCAAGGCGCGTGCGGCGGCGGCTTCCGGCGGCAGCCAGGACACCGCGAAGATCCGCGCCTGGGCGAAGGAGAACGGCTACAACGTCAATGACCGCGGCCGCGTCCCCGCCGACATTCGTGAGGCATTCGAGAAGGCCAACGGCTGATCGCCGCAGGCGCGGTCCGATTGGGCATTACGAGCACGCAACAACCGGGCACGGTGGCACTCCGTCGCCGCCGAGCTCACGAGCCGTACGAGGTCGGGGGCGCCCCCACCGTCCCTGTTTCCTGTCCCGAGCCCCGTGGTGGGCAGGGAATTCTCCGCCTCGTACCCCGGCCGGGGAGGCCGCAGCCACACCGCGGCCTCCCGGGAGCCGAATGCGCAGGGCAGTGACGCCGTGGCGGCGTCGGCGGGGATCGCCGGCGCGGGCATCCGGTCCCCGGCCCCACGTGCCGTGAGATCAGGGGTGAGCGCGCCCCACTCCAGCCATTCCAGGATTTCCGGGAGTTCCTCGGCGCCGCCGGCCGCGATGAGCATGAGCAATTTCGGCCGATCGCTCAGGGGTTTTCCGTCCCGTCCCGTCCGCACGCACGCCACCGGGCCGGTCCGCGGCCACCGCCGCAGCACGGCGCTCCCCGCGTCCGCGGGCATCTCCAGGACGTCGAAGCACAGCCCCGTCAGCAGTTCCACCGGCTCCGAACCGGCGGTCGGCCAGCCCAGCTTGTCCTCGTACCACCGGTGGACGGCGGACGCTGCGAGGACGGCGGGGGCCCCGGCGAGAGGGCTGCGGGGGCGCGGAAGCACGCGGGCCATGCTCCGTGCAACTCCTCACACTCCAGGAAGTTACGCTGCGTACCCGCCTGCATGCGTTTCGTATCCGGGGAAGGCGTGTGGCGGGGCATTCGGAGGCGCGCGGATGTTCGCCCGTAGCGGATGGAAGAGGCCCGCGCCGCATGGAGTGTCAGTGGCAGCGGGTAAGACAGTCTCAGTGGGAAGAGACGGTGTGACCGGCGCACACGGCGCCCCGGCCCCGCCGACGGCGGGATGCGGGCGGCGTGTCGGGGACGGGCGCGTTCGCCACGGGCGTAGTGGCGGAGGGCGTATATGCCTGGCCTGCGGGAACATCGTCTCGCACCATCGAGTTGGAGCAGATGTCAGCTGTTCGGCAGTAAATTTCCCCGCCGGAGCGGGGGTGATCCGGACGGGTGTCGGCAGTTGGAATGAGCTGTCCCGCCCCGCGGGACTAGCATGCGGAAGGACAGGGAGGGGACCGACCCCTAACTGCCTGACCGCTCTGAGGAGCGATTAACGATGTTCGAGAGGTTCACCGACCGCGCGCGGCGGGTTGTCGTCCTGGCTCAGGAAGAAGCCCGGATGCTCAACCACAACTACATCGGCACCGAGCACATCCTCCTGGGCCTGATCCACGAGGGTGAGGGTGTCGCCGCTAAGGCCCTGGAGAGCCTCGGGATTTCGCTCGAGGCGGTCCGCCAGCAGGTGGAGGAGATCATCGGACAGGGCCAGCAGGCGCCGTCCGGGCACATCCCCTTCACCCCCCGTGCCAAGAAGGTCCTGGAGCTGTCGCTCCGCGAGGCCCTCCAGCTCGGCCACAACTACATCGGCACCGAGCACATCCTGCTCGGCCTGATCCGCGAGGGCGAGGGCGTCGCCGCCCAGGTCCTCGTGAAGCTCGGCGCCGATCTCAACCGGGTGCGGCAGCAGGTCATCCAGCTGCTCTCCGGCTACCAGGGCAAGGAAGCCGCCACCGCCGGCGGCCCCGCCGAGGGCACGCCCTCGACCTCCCTCGTCCTGGACCAGTTCGGCCGCAACCTCACGCAGGCCGCTCGCGAGACCAAGCTCGACCCGGTCATCGGGCGCGAGAAGGAAATCGAGCGCGTCATGCAGGTCCTGTCGCGCCGTACGAAGAACAACCCGGTCCTCATCGGCGAGCCCGGCGTCGGCAAGACGGCGGTCGTCGAGGGCCTGGCCCAGGCCATCGTCAAGGGCGAGGTGCCCGAGACCCTCAAGGACAAGCACCTCTACACCCTCGACCTCGGTGCCCTGGTCGCCGGCTCCCGCTACCGCGGTGACTTCGAGGAGCGCCTGAAGAAGGTCCTCAAGGAGATCCGCACCCGCGGCGACATCATCCTGTTCATCGACGAGCTCCACACCCTCGTGGGTGCGGGCGCCGCCGAGGGCGCGATCGACGCCGCCAGCATCCTCAAGCCCATGCTGGCGCGGGGTGAGCTGCAGACCATCGGTGCCACCACGCTCGACGAGTACCGCAAGCACCTGGAGAAGGACGCCGCGCTGGAGCGCCGCTTCCAGCCCATCCAGGTCGCGGAGCCGTCGCTGCCGCACACCATCGAGATCCTCAAGGGCCTGCGGGACCGCTACGAGGCGCACCACCGCGTGTCCATCACGGACTCCGCGCTGGTCGCGGCGGCCACCCTCGCCGACCGCTACATCTCCGACCGCTTCCTGCCGGACAAGGCGATCGACCTGATCGACGAGGCCGGCTCCCGGATGCGGATCCGCCGCATGACCGCACCGCCGGACCTGCGCGAATTCGACGAGAAGATCGCCGATGTGCGCCGGGAGAAGGAGTCCGCGATCGACTCGCAGGACTTCGAGATGGCCGCGGGCCTGCGCGACAAGGAGAAGCAGCTCCTGGCCGCGAAGACGAAGCGGGAGAAGGAGTGGAAGGCCGGCGACATGGACGTCGTCGCCGAGGTGGACGAGGAACTGATCGCCGAGGTCCTGGCCACGGCGACGGGCATCCCGGTCTTCAAGCTGACCGAGGAGGAGTCCAGCCGCCTGCTCCGCATGGAGGACGAGCTCCACAAGCGCGTCATCGGCCAGAAGGACGCCATCAAGGCGCTCTCCCAGGCCATCCGCCGTACCCGTGCCGGCCTGAAGGACCCCAAGCGTCCCGGTGGCTCGTTCATCTTCGCCGGCCCGTCCGGTGTCGGTAAGACCGAGCTGTCCAAGACGCTGGCGGAGTTCCTCTTCGGCGACGAGGACGCGCTGATCTCCCTCGACATGTCGGAGTTCAGCGAGAAGCACACGGTCTCCCGGCTGTTCGGTTCGCCTCCCGGCTACGTCGGCTACGAAGAGGGCGGTCAGCTCACCGAGAAGGTGCGCCGCAAGCCGTTCTCCGTGGTGCTCTTCGACGAGGTCGAGAAGGCCCACCCGGACATCTTCAACTCGCTGCTGCAGATCCTGGAGGACGGTCGCCTGACCGACTCCCAGGGCCGGGTCGTGGACTTCAAGAACACGGTCATCATCATGACGACCAACCTCGGCACGCGGGACATCTCCAAGGGCTTCAACCTCGGCTTCGCGGCCCAGGGCGACACCAAGTCCAGCTACGAGCGGATGAAGAACAAGGTCAACGAAGAGCTCAAGCAGCACTTCCGCCCCGAGTTCCTCAACCGTGTGGACGACACCGTCGTCTTCCACCAGCTGACCGAGGAAGACATCATCCAGATCGTCGACCTCATGATCGCCAAGGTGGACGAGCGGCTCAAGGACCGCGACATGGGCATCGAGCTCAGCGGCACCGCCAAGTCGCTGCTGGCCAAGCGCGGGTACGACCCGGTGCTCGGCGCCCGTCCGCTGCGCCGCACGATCCAGCGCGAGATCGAGGACGCCCTCTCGGAGAAGATCCTCTTCAGCGAGCTGCGTCCGGGCCACATCGTGGTCGTCGACACCGAGGGCGAGGGTGACACCGCCAAGTTCACCTTCCGCGGCGAGGAGAAGTCCGCACTGCCGGACGCCCCGCCGATCGAGTCCGCCACCGGCGGCTCGGGCCCGAACCTGAGCAAGGACGCCTGAGCGGAGTCCCGGCGAAAGCATTAATCGCCGCCGACTCCACCCCGGCGCACAACGCACATACGGCACTGCCCGGAATCGTTTCTCACGGTTCCGGGCAGTGCCGTATGTGCCGGGAGTTCTTCCCGATCCCTGGTGTTCCGGATGTGCCGTCGGAAATGCGGCCGGGCTGGGCGAGGATCTCTTTTCGGCCGTTTGTGCCGAGCACCCCCGCCCACGACGAATTCCGTGGGGAACGCCGTTCACGGGACGAATAGCGGGCGCCGATCCACGCCCGGCCCGTTTCGGAAAGCCGGGCCGGCCCGCCGGAATGCCCAGGTGGCGACGGCCGCGGCGGCCCGCTAGGAGCGAGGGCGGGGGTGCAGGGTCACTTCGACGTGCGGAGGCAGAGCGGCGGCGGGCTCCGGGCGGAGGCCGCCGAGACGGACCGTCCGCAGCTCACGTAGACCGGCCAGCGAGGGAAGGGCGATCGGCGCGTCGTTGGTCATGTGCCCGTTGTAGAGCTCAAGGGAACGCAGGTTCGGGAGCGCGGGGAGGACCGCCCGCAGCATCGCGCTCAGACAGGGCACGGACACCCGCCCCATGTTGAGGAGGACCAGCGTCCTGACCTGAGGGAGCCGGAAGCCGGACGGGACGTGCAGTGAGACCTCGTCCGACGCGACACCCAGCGCCAGCCAGTCCAGCTCGGGCAGCGACGCCAGCTCGCCCCACTGGTCCTCGCCGAAACCGTCGGTGAGCCGGGGCAGCTGCAGGCTGCGCAGCCGGGGCCAGGCCGCCAGCCCGGCGAAATCGGACCCGACCGGCCGGCCGAGCGTCAGATCGGTCAGCGGCGCGCCCTCGGGCAGCTCCGCGGTGCCTCCCGGCAGGCAGGTGTACAGGGACAGGCTGGTGAGCCCGGTCAGCGCGGCGAGCCCGCGCGGGGTCGGCAGATCTGTTTCCGGTGGCCCGGAGAGGTTCAGCGTGCGAAGGCCGAGTCCCGCGAGCGGGGCGAGACTCTCGACCGCGGGGCAGCCCCACAGCGACAGCCACTCCAGTGCCGGGAAGGCCCGGAGGAACGCGAGATCACTGATCACGGGGTTCTCCGTGATCGTCAGGCTCTCCAGGGGCTCGTGCACCAGCTCGTCGAGGAGTTCACGGGCGGTGAAGGAGCCGCTCACCGCCACGCGCGTACGGCCGCCGAGCGCCTTGAGCGCGCGCAGCTCCGCGGTGGTCTCCGCGGTGACCATCGCGCGCGGGTCCAGGTGCCGCAGGACGTCCTGGGCATACCGTTCGGTCTCGAACGCCCACCACGCCGAGGCGAGTTGCACCTGCGTGCCGAGCGCGGAGTGGCCGACGAACCGCTTGACGACCTCGAAGGCGGCGTCCGAGGCGAGGAGCCCCGCGGTGGCCACCACCTCCTGCGCCTCGTCGTCCGCCAGCCCGTCCGGCCCGGGCAGCAACTCCAGGACGAAAGGCCCCACCTCTGCCAGCAGCCGGGACTCCTCGCGGCTGCGGGGCGGCAGGATCGCCCGCGCCCGCTCGTGCACCTCCTGGTGCACCCGCGGGTCGAGCTCCGTCGCGTGCTCCAGGCAGGCCAGGGCGAGGAGGTGGACGCGCAGCCGGCCGCGGTCGCCCGTGAGCCCGTCGCCGTACGCGAGCAACTCCCGCAGCAGATCGGCCCGTTCGCGGGGCCGGGCGTGCGCCACCGCCATCCGGATCACGTCCTCCCACTGGGAGTCCGCCGCGTGCGCCACCAGCAGCCCGAAGTCGCCTTCCTCGACCGCCGCCTTCGCGCCCAGGTAGTCCTGGAAGGTGCGGTGGACGAACTGGATCGATCCGGGGGTCGGTTCGCGCAGCAGACCGCTGCGCAGCAGCAGGTGGCGGAAGACGGCCTCCGCGCTGCCCTGCGCCGCCGCGGACGGGACGGCCGGCAGCGCCTCCGCCACGGTGCGCTCCGCCCGCGCCCGGTCCAGTTCCGTCCGGCCGTTGCGGATGAGCCAGTACGCGAGCCGCTGCAGCAGCTGGATCTGCGGGGCGTCGCCGAGGTCGATGCCGGTGGGGGCGGCCATGTCGCGTTCGCGGTCGCGGCGGGAGAGCAGCATCGCCAGCGCGGCGTCGTACAGCTCCTTGCGGCCGGTGGGCAGGTAGCCGCGGCGGTCGCGGTGGAGGGCGCAGATCAGCGCGCACATCAGCGGGTTGGTGGCGAGCCGGGCCAGGTCCTGTTTGGTGTGGACGGCGGTCAGCAGCGACTGCTGGTAGCCGTCGAGCGCGGCGGTGTCCGTCCCGTCGCGGCGGGCCGCGTCGTGCCAGCGGCCGATGAACGCGGTGACCTCGGCGCGGCGCATGGGGGCCAGCGTCAGCTCGTCGAAGCCGTCGGCGGCGAGCCAGTCGTCGCGGACGGCGGAGGGGCGGGTGGTGAGCAGCCACAGGCTGTCCGGGAAGGCGTCGAGCAGGTCGCGCAGCCAGCGGCGGGCCTGCTCGCGTTCCCGGTCGGGGATCTCGTCGAGCCCGTCGACGAGGAGGAGGGCCCGCCCGGAGGACAGCACCCGGTCGGTCCAGCCGTCGGGCTGCGAGCCGGCGACGGGGCAGCCGACGGCGGCCAGGAACCGTTCGGGGGTGGGCAGCGGGGCCCCGTCGCGGGTGAGGGTGCGCAGCGGCAGGACGAAGGGGACACGGCCGTAGAGGTGGGGGAGGGGCGTCTCGGCGGGCGGTTTGGTGCACGAGACGGCCAGCCACTGGACCAGGGTCGTCTTGCCGGAGCCGGCGACGCCGCGCAGCAGCACCCGGTCCCGGCCGGAAAGGGCCTGGTCGGCGGGGGCGGGCGCGGGGGCGGCCGGACTGGGTTCGCCGCCCCACGGGCCGAGGGGGCCGACGTCGGGGGCGGCCTGCGCGGTCGCCTCCAGGCTCATGTACGCGGCGTCGAGCGGCCACCGGTCGGGGGAGTGGGCGAGGTCGATGCCGTAGAGGGTGAGCCGGCCGTGCTTACGGGCGATGTACCCGAGGTAGGTGCGCTCGAAGGCGGTGTCGGCGGCGCGGGGGGAGGGACAGCGGGCGAGGAACGCGTCCATGGCGGTGATCAGGCCGTCGAGGTTCCGGCTCTGCTGGACGAGGGTGCGGGCCACGAAGGTCGAGCGCTGGGTGAAGAAGTGCACGATGTGCAGGCAGGCGGTGTCGACCAGGGCGTCGTGCAGCAGTTCCGCGTCCCGGGAGAGGTCGCGGGCGGCCTGCGGGCTCGCGGCCCGCAGCCGCGCGGCGAGGGCGGCGGGGCCCAGGTGTACGGCCTGGACGTCGTCCATCTGCAGGTCGCCGAGGCCGCGCAGCGTGGTGGCCAGGGCGCCGGCGAGGGCGTCCTCCTCCGTGACGGGCACCGGGCGCTCGCCGGGGCCGCGGGCGCGTAACGAGCGCTCGACCAGCTCGGCGGCGAGCTTGCGCAGCTCCTTGTCGCCGAGCGTGCGCCGCTCGCCCTTGAAGGAGACCAGCCCGGATATCCGTACGGGGCCCGGGACCAGGGCGGCTCCCGGGCCCTCCTGGACGAACAGTTTCCTGACGAGCGGCGCGATCACGCTCGACGCGAGCCGGACGCCCGCTGCTGTCGGGTCCATCGTGCGGTCCGCCCTCCCCTGGTCGGTGCTGCCGGCGCGGCCAGGCTAGCCGGAAAGGGTGTGGCCGCGGTCACGAATTCGGCTTTTCCCGGGCGCCCGGAAAGGGGCATCCGACGGTGCCGGGTAATCCAGGTCACACATTCCGGAGTAACCCGGGTCACAAGAAAAGGGAATTTGATCTCGCTCCGGCGTGACATGACACACAGGCCCAGAGGGCCCTACTAAACAATTTAGGGGGAGTGGGGTGCGGAAAACGGGGGCTGCGCGGGGCCCGGCGCGGGAGGTCGGGGCGGCCCGGGCGGCCGATGGCGCCCCGCCCGCGCAACGCGGGGGTAAAGCGCCTGATCAGGCGGCTCTTCACCCCCTCGACGACTGTCCGAAATGACCTGGTTCGGGGCTTTCATTCTGATCGTTGGGCGGCTGGCAAGAGGCGGATTTCCCGCGTTTCGCGTACGGGCCCGGATAGTAGAAAGGCCCCTTGGCGGGGCGGCGATGAGCGGTTACCAAGGAATGGCGATCCCGGACCGCAGCCGGGAAAACCAATCACTTTCGGAGGAAGAACCCGCATGTCGAAGTTCACCGCCATTCGCAATTCCAAGAAGACCGCTGTGCGCAACCGCGTCGCCGTTGTGGCCGCCGGTATAGGCGTAACCGCCGCGCTCGGCGCCGGTGTCGCCTCCGCCGCCGACGGCGGTCTGCTGCACCTCACCTCGGGTGTCGGCTCGGCCGTCACCGCGCAGGCCGACGCCCAGGCCAAGGCCGCCGCCGACGCGAAGGCCGCCGCGGTCAAGGCCAAGAAGGACGCGGTCAAGAAGGCCGACGCCTGGGTCAAGCCGGTCGACAAGTACACGCTGGGCGAGCCCTTCGGCATCCCCGGCAGCCACTGGGCGCACAAGCACAGCGGTCAGGACTTCGTCGTCCCGACCGGCACCACGGTCAAGGCGGTCCACAAGGGCACCGTCGTCAAGGCCGGCCCCTGGGGCGGCGGTGACGGCCCGGCGTACGGCAACGCCATCGTGATCAAGCACGACAACGGCGTGTACACCCAGTACGCGCACCTGTCACAGATCCAGGTCCACGTCGGCCAGCAGGTCGGCGCAGGCCAGCAGATCGCGCTGTCCGGCAGCACCGGCAACTCCACCGGCCCCCACCTGCACTTCGAGGTCCGCACCGGCCCCAACTACGGGTCGGGCATCGAGCCGACCGGATTCCTGCGGGCTCACGGCGACGCCGTCTGAGCTGAATCCGGCCGGGCTGGCCGGCGGCTCGGCGGGTTGGCCGCCGTGACCAGTTCTGTGGCGACCTCGAGGATGGCCTTGCGCTTCTCCTCGGGGTCGCCCTCCACGTTCTGCATCGCGAACATGCCCGCGTGCATGGAGAACAGCGCGGTGAGGCAGCGCACCTGATCCGCCAGCTCGGATTCGGGCTCCTTGAGGAGCCCGAAGAGCGTCAGCATGCGCTCCTTGAAGGTCTCCCCGATGCTCAGGTCGCGCACCGCGGCCTGGTTCTCCTGCATGAAACGGAAGAGCGGTTCGGCCGTGCGCAGCGACTCGCTGTAGCGCCGGATCAGCTCCGTTTTCGTCTCCAGCGTGCGCGGCTGCCCTTCGGCCCAGGTGATCAGCTCGTCGATGGGCCCGGTCAGGTCCTGGAAGAGGCTGATGACGATGTCTTCCTTGGTCTTGAAGTGGTAGTACAGCGCCGCCTTGGTGACTTCCAGCTTCTCGGCGATCTCGCGCAGCGAGGTCTTCTCGTAGCCCTGCTCGGAGAACAGCTCCAGAGCGACGTCCTGGATGCGCTGGCGGGTGTTTCCCCTGCGCGCCTGTGTGCTCATGGTGCTCTCTCCTGCTCGTCGGTACTGGTCAGAGGGCTGCCCGGTCGGGCGCAGCAGAAACTTACTTGACGCCCGGCTAGTTAGCCGCCTATCTTTCCCACTGTACTGAACTAGCCGGGCGGCAAGTAAGTAGGAGTGAGTGATGGGGAAGTCGCATTCTGCGACCCCGACGGGGGACGGAAGGAACACCGCGGTGACGGACAGACCTGGATCCGGGCCGGACACGACCGGAGAGAAGCAGCCCGCGAGCGTACGGGTGGTGCTCTTCGCGCTGATGATCACCATGCTGCTCGCCATGCTGGACAACATGATCGTCGGCACCGCGATGCCGACCATCGTCGGCGAACTCGGCGGCATGAGCCACCTGTCCTGGGTGGTCACCGCGTACACCCTGGCCACCGCGGCCTCCACGCCCATCTGGGGCAAGCTCGGCGACATGTACGGACGTAAGGGCGTCTTCCTCACGTCCATCGTCATCTTCCTGGTCGGGTCGGCGCTCTCCGGCATGGCCCAGGACATGGGGCAGCTGATCGGCTTCCGCGCCGTCCAGGGCCTCGGCGCCGGCGGCCTCATGGTCGGCGTCATGGCGATCATCGGTGACCTGATCCCGCCGCGGGAACGCGGCAAATACCAGGGCATGATGGCCGGCGTCATGGCCGTCGCCATGATCGGCGGACCGCTGGTCGGCGGCACCCTCACCGACCACCTCGGCTGGCGCTGGAGCTTCTACATCAACCTGCCGCTCGGCGCGATCGCCCTGATCATGGTCACCGCCGTGCTGCACCTGCCGAAGAAGCGGTCGCAGACCCGGATCGACTACGCGGGTGCCGCGCTGCTCACCATCGGCATCACGGCCCTGGTGCTCATCACGACCTGGGGCGGCACCGAGTACGACTGGCTCTCCGGCCAGATCATCGGCCTCGGCGTCCTCGGCGTCGTCGCACTCCTCGGCTTCGTACTGGTCGAGCGCAAGGTCAGCGAGCCGGTGCTGCCGCTGCACATCTTCCGCAACGGCAACTTCTCCCTCGTCACGCTCATCGGCTTCCTGGTCGGCTTCGTGATGTTCGGGTCGATGACCTTCCTGCCGCTGTTCCAGCAGACCGTGCAGGGCGCCTCCGCCACCAACTCCGGCCTGCTCCTGCTGCCGATGCTGCTGGCGATGATGGTGGTCTCGCTGTTCGCCGGCCGGGTCACCACCCGCACCGGCAAGTACAAGGTCTTCGTCGTGGTCGGCGGCGGACTGATCACCGCGGGCCTGGCCCTGCTGTCCCTGATGGACACCGGCACCACGCGCTTCACCTCCGGCGTCTTCATGGCGGTCCTCGGCGCCGGCATGGGCTTCCTGATGCAGACCACGATGCTGATAGCCCAGAACAGCGTCGAGATGAAGGACATGGGCGTCGGCTCCTCGTCCGCCACCCTCTTCCGCACGATCGGCGGCTCCTTCGGCGTCGCGATCCTCGGCGCGATCTTCACCAACCAGGTGCAGTCCACGATGGTCCAGCGGCTCGGCAAGGCCGCCGGCGAGAAGATGACCGGCAGCGGCTCCACCATGGACCCCAAGGCCCTCCTCAAGCTCCCGCCGATGATCAAGGACGCGTACGCCCACGCGGTCGCCACCGGCACCCACCACGTCTTCCTGTGGGGCACCCTGATCAGCGTCATCGGCTTCGCCGCGGCCTGGTTCCTCAAGGAGGTACCGCTGCGCGGCGGCCCGACCAAGCCGGTCGCCGCCGACACCGAGCGGGTGCCGGCGGCTGTCTGAGCCCAGGTGTTCGTCTGCGGCGCCACGGTGGATTCCCGCCGTGGCGCTTTGCGGCGCCGCGTACGTTGGTTTCCGTCCCGCCGTGGTGGTTTCGCGCCGTGGCGCCTGCGGCGGGCCCTTCCGCTGCGCTTTGCTGACGCCCACGTTTTCGGCTTCCCCGCCGTTGCGCCTGCGGCGGGCCGGGTGGGTGTCGGGTGCGGTGCCGGCCCTCCGGACTTCGTCCTGCGATCCGCCCCCTCCCGTGGGAGGGATTGTTGAAGGCCGGTGGGGGCGAGCGTCGTTACTGACGCTCGCCCCCACCGGCCTTTACTTCTTCCCCTACGGGAGGGGACGCGCCGCAGGACGAAGTCCGGAGGAGCGGCACCGCACCCGACCACCCACGCCCGCCGCTGGGGGTACCTCCCACGCCCTTCAGGCAGTGGGGGAGCCACGGCGAACAACCACCACGGCGGGACGGACAACAACGTGGGGCGATCACCGCTCCGGCAGATGCAGTACCGGAAAGCTCCCCGTATTCGTCGGGGCGTTCTCCGGGAGCCAGAGGACGGAGACCGCGCCGGTCGAACCGTCCGTGAGTACGTCCGCGTTGCGGAACGTCAGCCGGGCGCCCAGCACCCGCGCCTGGCCGGCCGCGATGGTCAGGCCCAGGCCGTGGCCACGGCCCGCACGGTCGCTGCTTCCGGTACGGAACCGGCTGGGCCCCTCGCGCAGCAGCGCCTCCGGGAACCCCGGGCCGTGATCGCGGACCCGCAGCACCCGGCCCTCCACCGTCACCTCGATCGGTGGCCTGCCGTGCCGCGCCGCGTTCGCGATGAGGTTGCCCAGGATCCGCTCCAGACGGCGTGGATCCGTGGTGACCTCGGCCTCCCGCACGACATCGACGGTGATCTCCGGATCGAGGGCGCGCACCCGGCGGGCAACGAACTCGCCGAGCACCACGTCCTGCAGCTCCGCCCGCTCCGCATGGCCGTCGAGCCGCGCCACCTCCAGCACGTCCTCCACCAGCGTGCGCAGCGCCTGCGCCCGGTCCCGTACGAGCTCCGAGGGGCGGCCGGGCGGCAGCAGCTCGGCCGCGGTCAGCAGACCGGTCACCGGCGTACGCAGCTCATGGGCGATGTCCGCGGTCACCCGCCGCTCCGCCTCGATGCGCTCCTGAAGGGCGTCCGACATCGCGTCCACGGCCCACGCCAGGTCATCGGTCTCGTCCCGCACCCGCCCGCTGCCGACCTCGTCGCGGATCCGCACCGACGTGTCACCGTCGGCCAGCTTGCCGGCGGCCGCCGCCGCCTTGCGCAACCGCTTCGACAGCCGGCCACCGACCAGCACACCCAGCGCACAGCCACCGACCACCACCGCGGTCGAACCGATGACCAGCGCCTGGTCCAGGTCGTCCAGAACGGCGAAACGGTCCGGGAAACGGTCGTGCATCGACAGCACCCGGCCGTCGCTGAGCGGCGTGGCGGCCCACACCTCGGGGGCGGTCTCCCCGGTGTCCTGGAGGTAGGTGGCGCGCTCGTTCTCCGAGACCTCCCGGCGCAGCGCCGGCGGCAGCGCGGGATCGTCGATCTTCGCGCCGAACTGCAGACGGTTGGTCGACTCGAAGATCTTCTGCGTGAAGTTCAGCCGCTCGACCTGCACGTCACGGCTGTTGTCCAGCATCGAGTGACGGGCGGCGTTGTGCACGACAAGGCTCAGCGCGATCGCGACCAGCGCTCCGACGAGCGCGATCGCCGCGCTGAGCTTCCATCTCAGCCCCGTCCGCAGGGCCAGCCTGACCACCGGAGGTGTCAGCCTCTCAGCTTGTAACCGAAGCCGCGGACCGTCTCGATCCGGTCCTGGCCGATCTTGCCGCGCAACCGCTGCACATGGACGTCCACCACCCGGGTGTCACCACCCCAGCCGTAGTCCCAGACCCGCTCCAGCAGCCGGTCGCGCGAGAGGACGGTACCCGGTGCGTTGGAGAACTCCAGCAGCAGCCGCATCTCGGTGGGCGTCAGCGCGACGTTCTCGCCGCCCTTGCGCACCTCCATGCCCTCGGTGTCGACCTCCAGATCACCGAAGCGCAGCACCGCCTCCACCGGATCGTCCGCGTCCCCCGCCGCGGGCCGGGCACCGTTCGGGCCACTCGCGTGACCGAAGCGCCGCAGCACCGCACGTATCCGGGCGACCAGCACCGCCCCGTCGAACGGCTTGGTGACGTAGTCGTCCGCGCCCGCCTCCAGCCCCAGCACCACATCGATGGAGTCGGCCCGCGCCGACAGCATGATCACCGGCACCGTCGACTCGTCGCGGATCCGCCGGCACAGGCTGACGCCGTCGAGGCCCGGCACCATCACATCGAGCAGCGCGATGTCGGGACGGTTGGCGCGGAACGCCTCCAGCCCCGCCAGCCCGTCGGGCATCGCGGTGACCGTGAAACCGTCCCGCTCCAGCGCCAGCTGCGTAGCCTCGCGGATGACGTCGTCGTCCTCGACGAAAAGCACATGGGTCTCGGCCATGCGGTTGTCTCAACCCTCCGATCCCGTGCCGTCGCCCGGCGTGCCGCCGTCGACGGTGGTCTTGCTGTAGTCGGTGTGATACCGGCGGTGCGGTGTGAAGTGGCCGCCGGACCAGCGGTACGTCATCACATCTTCCCCGGACGGGCAGCACACCTTGTCCCCCGCGGCATAGGTCTGCTTGGAGACCTCCAGCTCGCCCTTGTTGACCCCGGCGTAGACCGACGGCTGCTCATTCGCATACACGTTGTCATACCCGTCCTTCGCGCCGGCGTGCCTGCGATAGACGTAAGAGCCGATCCCCACGGAATCCGCGCAGGTCATGACGTTGACGATGACATCGGGAGACGTGCTGCCGGTCACCGACGCATACGTCACCTCGACCGGGTACTCGTCCGCGGCGCACGGCTTGTAGAGGGACTTCTTCACGTCCGCGCTGACCTTCGGGTCGTCCTTCATCAGCTGGACGGCGTCGACCTTCTTGTGGCCGGCGGTCGAGGCCGGGCTCGGCGCACTGCTCACCGCGCCCTTCGGCGCGGGCGTGGTACTGGCCGAACCCTCACTGCGGACCCCCTCGCCCCCCGGATTGCATCCGGCCAGCAAAAGGCCAACGGCGGCCACACCTGCCGTGGCCGCGCCGCCTTTGGTCAACCCGGTCCTGGTCAACCTGTTCCTGGACAATCCGCTCCCGCTCACCGCGCTGCTCGCACAGCCGCCGATCCCGCTGCTGCTCCTGATGTGATTGTCGCGCGTCGAGCTGTGAACGTTACGGCCTCGGCTTGCGTGACCGTTTTCACACGTAATGTCGCGCTGTTCGACGTCCGGCTCCGCACCGGGAACCGCCGGCCACCGGTCAGGCCGCGCACCGCTCCCGCTCCTGCTCGCCGCGCTCCAGCATCCGCGCGTCGATGTCGCGGGCCTGCAGCTCCTGACGCAGCCGGGCCAGCGCACGGTGCAGCGTGCTCTTGACGGTACCCGTCGACATGCCGAGCGCGGCGGCGGTCTCCTCCGTGCTCATCTGCTCCCAGTGCCGCAGCACGACCACGCTGCGCTGCTTGGGCGCCAGCACCCCGAGGATGTCCATCAGCAGGGCGCGGTCGGCACGCTGCTCGGTGCCGTCGTCCACGCTCGCGTCCGGGAGCTGCTCGGTGGGCACCTCCTCCAGCTTGCGCGCCCGCCACCACTCCGTACGGGTGTTGATCATGACGCGGCGGAGGTAGGCGTCGGCCAGCGACTTGTCGGCGATGCCGTCCCAGCGGCCGTACGTGCGCACCAGCGCCGTCTGCAGCAGGTCCTGGGCGTCGACCGGGTCGGGCACCAGGCGCCGGGCGCTCCGCAGCAGGGCCTCCTGCCGCGTACGCACGTACTCTTCGAAGTCCAGTACCTTGCCGCCGCTGGTCGCCATTCCGACGCCTCCGATCCGCTTGCGATTCCCCACGTTGACCGTGCTGGCGGTCATCTCCAGCACGAGGGAGACGCTACGGAGGGGGTGTTGCGACGTAATGTGCGTGGGGCCCACAACGAGTGCACGGAAAACCCTCGGTTGTGTAACAGCCCGCCGGGCCTCATACCTCGGACGGACGCCGGCGCTACGCGGGTCATACTCGGGACGGACAACCGCCCCACCGCAGGGCCTACGAGCCCCGCCGGGCCACCCCGCGACCCCTGCGGCCATCGCTATCCGGCCAGTTAGCCATCATCTTTCGGTCATTAGGTTCGATGGTTTGCTGGGTTTGTTGGGCTTGTCGGGTTAACCCGAAGGTGGCCGGGAGCCGGCAGGGTCCGCCCTGGAGGGCGACTGACGCCGGGCGGACGGATGGGCGGCACTCCGGGCCGGGACCGGCATCCGGTCCGACGCCTGAGAATCGGCAGCCGATCCGCCGGCTGGAGTCGCATCCGATGCGCCGCCTGAGAACCGGCATCCGATCGCCGCCCGAGAAGACGTCGGGCCCGGCCGCTGGAGCGGCCGGGCCCGACGCCCACTTCTGTGACAGCCGCGCTACGACGTCGGCAGCCGGTAACGGCCCCCGCTCAGCGGCTCCACCAAACCGTCCGACACCAGCCCGTCCAACGCCCGGGCGCGCTGCACCGGCTCGTCCCACACGGCGTCCAGCACCTGCTGCGGCACCGGCGCGACCGCCTCCCGCAGCACGGCCAGCAACTTGCCGCGCACCTGCCGGTCCGTACCGGCGTACGCCTGGGTGCGCCGCGGCGGACCGTCGTGCACCGGCGACCCGGCCAGCCGCCACGCGCACCGCGCGGCGATCGGGCAGCGATGGCACTCCGGAGCGCGCGCCGTGCACAACAGCGCACCCAGCTCCATCGTGGCCGCCGCCCAGCGCGCCGCCAGCGGCTCGTCCTCGGGCAGCAGCTGACGGGCGAGCTTGCGCTCCGCCGCGGTGGTCGCGTTCGGCGGGAACTGCCGGCCGGCCACCGCGCGGGCGAACACCCGTCGCACATTGGTGTCCAGCACCGCGTGCCGCTGCCCGTACGCGAAGGACGCCACCGCCGCGGCGGTGTACTCGCCCACGCCGGGCAGCGCCAGCAACTGGCCGTGCTCACGCGGCACGTCGCCGCCGTGTCGTTCCTGTATGGCGGACGCGGCGGCATGCAGCCGCAGCGCGCGCCGCGGGTAGCCGAGCCGGCCCCAGGCCCGCACCGCCTCGCCCGGCGCCTCGGCGGCCAGGTCGGCGGGGCGCGGCCAGCGGGCCAGCCACTGCTCGTACACCGGCAGCACTCTGCTGACGGGGGTCTGCTGCAGCATGAACTCGCTCACCATCACGCCCCAGGCGCCCGCCTCGGGGCGGCGCCAGGGCAGATCGCGGGCGTGCTCGTCGAACCAGTCGGTGACCGGGCCGTGCAGCGCGGTCCCGTCTGCGGCCTCCGCGGCCGGAACGGCGGCGGAGGCGGTCTCGGCGGCGGCGGTTGTGGCAGTGGAGGTGACAGGAGTCGAAGTCATGGCACCGCCGATCCTGGCACGTCCGCCCGCGCCCAGGAAACGCACCGGGCCCGCCCCGCCGCACGCCCACCCACACGCAGGACGCCCACATGCCCACACACGGCGGCTACCGCCGGTACGCCACCCCACCACACCGACGAAAAGCCGCGCGTCCCCCAGCACCGTTCCCCAAGCCAGTCACCCTCAGCTCGCCATCCACTCGCCCCCGCTCACTATCCGCTAACTCTCCGCGGGAACTGATTACTCTCCGTAATCGTTGCCGGAATAATGGAGGCAGCGGCGGCAAGGCGGACGGCGCAGGAGGCGCAGTCACGGCGAGCAGGCATGCATGCGGGCGGACGGGCAGGCAGGGTGAGGATCGGACAGGGTGAGGATGCAGACATGGCAGAGATAAGCAGCAGGGAACCGAGCGACCCGACATCAGGCGCGCACGGCGCAGCGGGGACGGCGGGCGCGGGCGACGCGGAGCGTACGGGGGGAGAGGCGCGCGCTGACGGCGCGGCGGGCGCTGGTGCGAGAAGCGGTACGGCGTGCCCAGCGGCGATTCGGCGGGCGCTGGCCGCGCACACGACGCTGACGCTGGCGTACGTGGACGAGGACGGGCCACAAGCCTGCGCGGTTCTCTACGCCACCGGCGGCACGACCACGCCCCCCGGCCCCGCGCCTGACCACGCCCCCGACAGCGCCCCTGGTTATGGCCCCGGCGGCGACGGCTCCGACAGCGCACGCGGCCATGGCTCCGAGGGCGACGACGGGTCCGGGAGTGGCGACGGGTCGTCCGACCTGGGCTCGGGGCCTGCTCTGTACTTCGTCACGGCGACCACGACCCGGCACGGCCGGGCCCTCGCCGAGCCGGACGCGCGGGTCGCGTTCACGGTGCAGCGGGACGGTCAGGAGTGGGTCGAGCTGACGGGGCTCCAGGGGCGGGGGCGCTGCCGCATCCTGGACGGTGCCGAGCGGGCGGCCGGCTGGCGTGTGTATACCGAGCGCTTCCCCTTCGTCGAGCAGAGCGACCGGCTGCGGGACGCCCTGGAGCGCACGGCTCTGTGGGAGCTGCGCCCCGATTGGCTGCGGCTGATCGACAACGGGCAGGGCTTCGGCCACAAGGAGGAGTGGCACCGTTCGTGAGGAGCGGAGAGAAGTGGCCCCGTTCCTGAGGGGCGGGGCGCCAGCGTCTGTGAGGAAGGTGCCCCCGAGGAGCAGGCTCCCCGAGGGTCCGCCCCACCCGAGGGGCCGCCTCCCCCGGAGGAACCGCATCCTCCAAGGAGCGGCCGCCCCGAGGGGTAGCGACCTGCGGGAAGCCGCGGTCGTGGCGGCCGTAGTGATTCCTGAGTGATTCCCGACGGCCGGACGTCACAACGCCGGAAGTCACAGCACTGGACGTCACGGCACCGGAAGTCGCAGCAGCGGGGCGGGTGGGGGTGGGGTCAGGGTCGGACCAGGGTTTGCCATGTGCGGTTGCCGGTGCGCAGGTGGTGGGCCAGGCGGGTCGTCGGGCGGCTGAGGAGGGCCATGCAGAGGATGGCTGCCGTGGCGCCCAGGGTGAGGCCGGCTGCGACGTCGTGGGGGTAGTGGACGCCGACGAAGATCCGGGAGAAGCCGGTCAGCAGGGCGATCGGCAGGGCCAGCCAGAGCGCGGTGCGCCAGGTGACGGCGATGCCGACGGCCAGGGCGGCGGCGATCGTGGAGTGGTTGCTCGGGAAGGACCAGTCGCCGTGCGGCGGGCAGGGGATGAGCGAGGCGGCCGCGCCCGCCACGGCCCGGCAGGGGCGTTCCTCGTGCACCGCGCTCTTGATGATCTCGCTCAGCAGGTAGGCGAAGGCGGTGGCTATCGGTACCAGCAGTGCCAGCGCGACCTGGTGGGCACTGCCGCGACGGGCCCGCCACCAGGCGGCCAGCGCGAGTGCCATCAGGAGCAGCAGGCCGCCCTCGGTGCCGATGTCGGCGACGGTGCGGAGCCAGTGCGGCGCGTCATGGGCGAGGTCGGTGATGTCGCGGTAGAGGCCGGTGGTGCTGTTGGTGATGGGGGCGTCGTGGGTGGTGTGGATGGTGGGGGTGGTGGGGGTGGTGTGCAAGGGGAGTGCGGGAGTTGTTCCGGTGGTGAGCGTGCTGTTCATGATCAACGACGGTACGGGGCGCGGCGGGTGGGCACCTGAGGCGAAGGTCAGGGGGTGCATCTGACGAAAGTGGGGCCGGAGCGGCGCAGAACCCCTACTAACGGGGCATCAGGGGTTGTTACGGCGGGAATCGTGGGTGTGGCGGCCGCTCCGGGCCGATCATGGGAAAAGTTGCAGCCTGATGCGGCGGGTAGTGGCCGGTGTGACTGCCGTTCTCTCGTAGAGTTTCCGCGTGGGATCACTGCGCAATCCGATCGGGCCGCTTCCCTCCTCCATCTACTGGCGGCGGAGGGCCGTTGCGCTGGCCATCGTCGTACTCCTCACCGTGCTGGTCGTCTGGGCGCTCAACCTGGGCGGCGGCAGCGGCACGAACGCCGATGGCGGCAAGGGCGGTTCGCACGGCAAGGGACCCGCGACCTCCATCACGCCCGGACCCTCGTCCGGCGGCCCGGCCGTCAGCGAAAAGCCGGGCGGACGTGACGAGTCGGGTGCCGGCGGGGAGTCGGGCTCGGATTCCGGTGGTGGTGACGGCTCTTCGGGCGGCGACGACAGTGGCTCGGGAGGCGGAAGTGGTTCGGGTGGTGGTGGCGCCGGGGCCGGTGGTTCCGGTGGCGGGCCGCTCGGGCAGGGCTCCGGCAGCGTGGTCGCGGCCGACTCTTCCCTGCCCAACTGCACCTCCCCCGACGTGGAGTTGACGCTAAAGAGCGTCAAGGAGTCCTACGCCCGTGACAAGAAGCCGAAGTTCGAGCTGACGGTCAAGAACACGGCCGATGCGGCCTGCAAGGTGGACCTGGGGCAGAAGGCCGCGGTGCTCACCATCACCGACACGGCCGGCGACGACCGGGTGTGGGCCTCGAACGACTGCCCGTCGGGCACCGCTCCCGCGCTGCTCCAGGTGCCCGCCGACGGTTCCGTGAAGCGGACGGTCGAGTGGGACCGCCGCGCCAGCGGTCCGCAGTGCGCGACGCCGAGTTCGGCGGCGGTGCCGGCCGGCAAGTATCTGATCGAGGCGAAGGTGCCGGGGCTGAAGCCGGCGCACACGTCGTTCGCGCTGGCCAAGGACTGATCCCGAAGGACTGAGCCCGGGGGAGAGCCCGTGCTCCCGGCCAGCGTGTGTCATCGCCTCGTCCGACCGGCCCGTTCAGCCCTCCCCGGATGCCCGCCCCGGCCCGTGGCCCCGGCCCGGCGCCCCGGCCCGTAATGGAAGGGCGGGCTCCGTTAGTTGCGCTCGTAGGGATTTCGCTGCGGGCGTGCGGCACTGGTTCCGGCCGCGTCCGTCCGGCAGGGTCGTGGACATGAAGCTACTGATGCTGGGCGGGACGGAGTTCGTGGGCCGGGCGGTCACCGAGGCGGCGCTGGCGCGGGGTTGGCAGGTGACGGTCTTCCACCGCGGTAATCACGCGCCGCCGGAGGGCACGGCCGCGCTGCACGGCGACCGGCGGGACCGGGCGGGCCTCGCGGCCCTGGAGACGGGTGAGTGGGACGCCGTCGTCGACACCTGGAGCGGCGCGCCCTCGGCCGTGCGGGACGCCGCGAGCCTGTTGGCGGACCGGGCCGGGGCGTACGCCTACATCTCCAGCCGGTCGGTGTACGCGTACCCGGCGCCGCTCGGGCTGGACGAGGACGGCCCGCTCGTGGCGGGCTCCGCGGACTCGACGGACAGCGACGACTACGCGGCGGCCAAGCGGGGCGGCGAGCTGGCCGCGGTCGACGCCTTCGGGGACCGTGCGCTGCTGGTGCGGGCGGGTCTGATCCTCGGGCCGTACGAGAACATCGGGCGGTTGCCGTGGTGGCTGAACCGCATCGCCCGTGGTGGCCCCGTTCTGGCGCCGGGGCCGCGGGAGTTGGCGCTGCAGTACGTCGATGTCCGGGACCTGGCGGAGTGGACGCTGGACGCGCTGGAGGCCGGCCGCGGCGGCCCGTACAACATGCTGAGCGAGATCGGGCACACCACGATGGGTGAGCTGCTGGAGAGCTGCGTCAAGGTCACCGGCTCGGATGCGGAGCTGCGCTGGACGGCCCCGGAGGACGTGCTCGCGGCCGGTATCGAGCCGTGGATCGAGCTGCCGGTGTGGCTGGCGCCCGACGAGTCGCGGGACGCGATCTACGGCGGGGACGCCTCCAAGGTGCTGGCGGCCGGGCTGAGGTGCCGGCCCGTCGACGAGACGGTCGCCGATACCTGGGCCTGGCTCCAGGGCATCGGCGGGGTGGCGCCGCAGCGGCCGGACCGGCCGGTGGTGGGGCTGGCGCCGGAGAAGGAGGCGGCTGTCCTGGAGCGCGTCGTGGAGTAGGCCGCCGGGGCGCGTCGCGGGGCTGCGTCGCGCGAGGGCCGGCTCGTACGAGGGCCGGCTCGCGCGAGCATCCCCGCGCGGTGCGTCCGCGACCGGCTCTACGTCTATACGTCTATACGTCTACACGTCGCGGTGCCGTCTACACGTCGCGGTGCCGTCCGCGACCGGCTATACGTACCGTTCCAGGATCGACGATTCCGCCAGGCGGGAGAGACCTTCGCGTACGGAGCGGGCGCGGGCCTCGCCCACGCCGTCGACCGCCTGGAGGTCGTCGACGCTGGCGGCGAGCAGCTTCTGCAGGCCGCCGAAGTGGTCGACGAGGCGGTCGATGACCGTGCCGGGGAGGCGGGGGACCTTGGCCAGCAGGCGGAAGCCGCGGGGGGAGACCGCGGAGTCCAGGGTCTCGGGGGCGCCGCTGTAGCCCAGGGCGCGGGCGACGGTGGGGAGTTCGAGGAGTTCGGTGTGGCTGAGGGCGTCCAGCTCGGCGAGCGCTTCGGCGACCGTGCGGGAGCGCTTGGCGGTCGGCTCGGGGACGTAGTCGCGTACGACCAGTTCGCGCTCGGGCTCCACCCCGGCGATCAGCTCTTCGAGCTGGAGGGTGAGCAGTCGGCCGTCGGTGCCGAGTTCGACGACGTACTCGGCGATCTCGGTGGCGATCCGGCGGACCATCTCCAGGCGCTGGGCGACCGCGGTGACGTCGCGGACCGTGACCAGGTCCTCGATCTCCAGGGCGGAGAGGGTGCCGGCGACCTCGTCCAGGCGGAGCTTGTAGCGCTCCAGGGTGGCCAGTGCCTGGTTGGCGCGGGAGAGGATCGCGGCGGACTCCTCCAGGACGCGGCGTTCGCCGTCGACGTAGAGGGCGATCAGCCGCATGGACTGGCTGACGGAGACGACCGGGAAGCCGGCCTGGATGGAGACGCGCTGCGCGGTGCGGTGGCGGGTGCCGGTCTCCTCGGTGGGGATGGAGGCGTCGGGGACGAGCTGGACGCCGGCCCGGAGGATCTTGGTGATGTCCTTGTCGAGGACGAGGGCGCCGTCGAGCTTGCACAGTTCGCGCAGGCGGGTGGCGGTGAATTCCACGTCGAGGACGAAGCCGCCGGTACACATGGACTCGACGGTCTTGTCGAAGCCGAGGACGATCAGTCCGCCGGTGTTGCCGCGGAGGATGCGCTCCAGGCCGTCGCGCAGCGCGGTACCGGGCGCGACGGCGCTCAGCGAGGCGCGCATCAGGCTCTCGGTTCCGGGGTTCCCGCCCGACCTACCGGAAGTCGATGCCCGGTCGTTGACTGCCACTGCGCTCCTCCGTTGCCAGGTCGCTCGGTCCGCAGGCCGCCCGGCCCTGCTGTGGTTGACGTACCAGGGGAGCGTACGTGGCCGACAGGCAATTGCGCGGTGACGGGCGAGACCAGGGCAAAGTCTACCGGCGCGCGCCCTCTTCCTGTGGGGCCTCCCGGCGCACTCGCTTGGGCAGGACGCTCAGTGCCTGCCCGACGTCGGCGACCTCAAGCACCCGCATTCCCTCGGGGATCTTGCCGGGGTCGGTGGGGACCAGGGCGTGGGTGAAGCCGAGCCGGGCGGCTTCGGACAGCCGGCGCTGGACGCCGGTGACGCGTCTGACCTCGCCCGCGAGGCCCACCTCGCCGATGGCGACCAGGTTCTTGGGGAGGGGAGTGTCGCTGGCGGCGCTGGCCAGGGCGAGGGCGACGGCGAGGTCGGCGGCCGGTTCGGTCAGCTTCACGCCGCCGACCGTGGCGCTGTAGATGTCGCGTTTGCCCAGGGCGCTGATCCGGCCGCGCTGCTCCAGGACGGCGAGCATCATCGACACCCGGGAGGTCTCCAGGCCGGAGGTCGTGCGCCGGGGGGAGGGGATCTGGGAGTCGACGGTCAGGGCCTGCACCTCGGCGACGAGGGGGCGGCGGCCTTCCAGGGTGACGGTGAGGCAGGTGCCGGGCACCGGTTCGGCGCGGCGGGTCAGGAAGAGGCCGGAGGGGTCGGCGAGGCCGGTGATGCCTTCGTCGTGGAGTTCGAAGCAGCCGACCTCGTCGGTGGTGCCGTAGCGGTTCTTGACGCCGCGGACCAGGCGGAGGCGGGCGTGCCGGTCGCCCTCGAAGTGCAGGACGACGTCGACGAGGTGTTCCAGCAGGCGGGGGCCGGCGATGGCGCCGTCCTTGGTGACGTGGCCCACCAGGAGCGTGGACATGCCGCGTTCCTTGGAGGCCCGGATGAGGGCGCCGGCCACCTCGCGGACCTGGGCCATGCCGCCGGGTGCGCCCTCGATCTCGGGTGAGGCGACGGTCTGTACGGAGTCCAGGACGAGCAGCGACGGCTTGACGGTGTCGAGGTGGCCGAGGACGGCGGACAGGTCGGTCTCGGCGGCCAGGTAGAGGTGGTCGTCGAGGGCGCCGATGCGGTCGGCGCGCAGTCGTACCTGGCTCGCGGACTCCTCACCGGTCACGTAGAGGGTGGGGTGGGCGGCGGAGGCGGACTTGGCGGCGGCGTCCAGGAGGAGGGTGGACTTGCCGACGCCGGGTTCGCCGGCGAGGAGGACGACGGCGCCGGGGACGAGTCCGCCGCCGAGGACCCGGTCGAGTTCGTCGACGCCGGTGGAGCGGGCGGTGGCCTGGCGGCCGTCGACCTGGCCGATGGGCAGCGCGGCCGTCGTGACCCGGCCGGGGGCGGTCGTGCGCACGGCGGGGGTGCCGCCGAACTCCTCGACCGTGCCCCACGCCTGGCACTCGGGGCAGCGGCCGAGCCACTTCGCGGTGGTCCAGCCGCACTCCGTGCAGCGGTACGAGGGGCGCTCCTTGCCCGGCGATTTACGAGTTGCCATGGGGTCACCGTAGCGGCGGGGTCCGACAACGCCCCGGGTTGCTCCGGCCGGGTGGCGCACGCGGCGCGTGCCCGTCCAGTGAAGAGGCGGTTCGTGTCCCCTTTTGAGGGAGATGGTCACCCGTAAGGGTTAAAAGTGTGCAAGGCGAGCAGGGCTGGCTGCATCATCCGCCTACCGTCGCCCGGGTGATGAGCAGCAGGCCCGAGCACCCCAGGCACTCCACCGGCGCACACCGGTCGCGCGGCGACGACCGCCGCCGGAGCCGTTCGCGGTCCGTCGAGCGGCCCGATCCGGGCGCCGCGGGCGACCACGACGACGGCTACGAGCCGTATCTGGACGGCCTGTTCACCTACTGCCTGTCGGTGCTGTGCGACCACGACGCGGCGACGGCGGTGCTCGGCGAGGTGCTGGCGCTCGCCGAGCGGCACCACGCCCGGTGCCCCGCGGACCCGGCGCGGCACCGCTCCTGGTTCTACGCCCTGGCCCGCTGGGCCTGTCTGCGCCGGCTCACCGAGCGGGCCGGCCAGGACATCGGCCGGCCGGACGGCAAGCGGGCGGCGGGCGGCCGGCCCGTCCGGGACGCCGAGCGGCGGCAGCGGGAACTGGCCGCGCTGGCCTGGCCGGAGGCCGCCGGGACCACCCCCGAGCAGCGGGAGGCGCTGGAACTCTCGGTGCGGCACCGGCTGTCCGCGGACGAGGTGGCGGCGGTGCTCGGCGCGGACCCGATCGCCACCCGGGCGCTGCTGGCCACCGCGTCGTGCGAGGTCGAGCGGACCCGGGCGGCGCTGGCCGTGGTCGAGTCCGGCCGCTGCCGCGAGGTGGCGCAGCTGGCGGGTGACAGTCAGCTGCTGCTGGGCGCGGCGCTGAGCCGGGAGCTGGTGCGCCACGTCGACGACTGTGCCGGGTGCCGGCGGGCCGCCGAGCGCGCCACCGTGCCGGGGACGTGGCCGGGCACCGCGCCGGCGGCCCGGGGTGCCCTGCCGCTGGTGGCCGTGGACCGGGACGCGGTCCTCGGTGCGCTGGGGGCGGCCCGGCGGTCGCGTTCGGGGCGCGCGGAGGGCGTGCCCGGCGCGGGGCGCGGCGGTGGCCGGACGGGTGGAGCAAACGGTTCTCCTCGCTACGACCGCAGCGGTTTCCCCGTGGGCGCGCCCACGGACCGGGCGGCCCGTCGCCGCAGGCTGCGGGCCCGGGCGCTGACCACGACCGTGGTCGCCACGGTCGTCGCGGCGCCGGTGCTGGCCCTGTGGGCGGCCTACCGGCAGGCTCCCGCGACGGGGGAGACGGCGGACGGCTCCGCGTCGGTGGCGGTCAACGACTCGCCGGCCGACGCGCGGCTCGGCGGCCGCCGGTACGAGAACGCCGGCAATGCCCGGACGACGCCCGCGCCCGGTTTCCGGGCCGGTGACGGGACACCCGACGTGTCGGTGGAGGTGATCAGCGCGGACGGCACTCCGCTGCGGCCGGGGGAGAGCACCGCCCTGGCGGAGAAGGGCCCGGGCCGGCTGACGGTCGCCGCGCAGCCGAGCGGCGGGACGACGGTCATCACGATCAGCGCCTCGGGCGGGAAGGCGGTGCGCTGGACGGCGGTGTCGGGTGCGGACTGGCTCCAGATGAGCCATACGGCGGGCGCGCTGCAGCCGGGGGAGTCCACGACGATCACGGTCTACGTCGACCACGACCGGGAGCCGACCGGCCACTGGCGGGCCCGGATCGCCATCGAGCCCGGGGGCACCGCCGTCACGCTGGACGGTTACGGCGCGCCCGGCCCCGCGCCCGGTCCGCACCGTCCGGCGCCGCACCACCCGGTTCCGTCACCCACGCGCCCGACGCCGACGCGTCCGCCGAGCCCGTCGGACCCGACCCCCACGCCGACGCCGACGCCCACGAACCCGACCCCGAGCCCCACGGCGACCACCCCGGCCCCGCCCTCGACCGAGACCCCGTCGAACACGACGCGCCCGGCGCGCTGAAAAGTGACGACGCGGGAGCCACCGGCGCCCGGCGCGCTGAGAGGGGACCAACGCGAGACCCACCGGCGCCCGGCGCGCTGAGAGGGGACCAACGGGAGAACCACCGGCGCCCGGCGCGCTGAGAGGGAATCACGCGAGAACGGTCGGCGCCCGGCGCGCTGAGGGGCGACCAGGCGCGGGCCGCCCCGGCTACTTCTGCTTGGCCGGCTTCGGCTGCTCGGCGGGCCGCGGCGGGTCCGCCGGGTGCGGGGCCATCGGCAGGGTCGCCGCCAGCCGCTCCTCGCACAGCTCGGCGAGCCGGGCGTAGCCCTTCTTGCCCATCAGCTCGGTCAGCTCCGGCTTGTACGAGACGTACACCGGCTCGCCGGCGCCGTGCGCGGAGGTCGCGGAGGTGCACCACCAGTGCAGGTCGTGGCCGCCCGGGCCCCAGCCCCGGCGGTCGTACTCGCCGATCGTGATCTGCAGCACCTGGGTGTCGTCGGGTCGGTCGATCCAGTCGTAGGTGCGCCGGACCGGCAGCTGCCAGCAGACGTCCGGCTTGGTCTCCAGCGGCTCGCGGCCCTCGCGCAGCGCGAGGATGTGCAGCGAGCAGCCCGCGCCGGCCGGGAAGCCGGGGCGGTTCTGGAAGATGCAGGAGCCCTGCCAGCGGCGGGTCTGCCGCTCGCCGTCCTCGTCCTCCTCGGTCCAGCCGGTCTCCGTGCCCACGTCGTGGAACTGCCAGAGGTCGGGCGTCAGCCGCGCCACATGGCTCGCCACCCGCTTCTCGTCGTCCTCGTCGGAGAAGTGGGCGCCGAGCGTGCAGCAGCCGTCGTCCGCCCGGCCGGCCTGGATGCCCTGGCAGCCGCTGCCGAAGATGCAGGTCCAGCGGGAGGTCAGCCAGGTCAGGTCGCAACGGAAGAGCTGCTCGTCGTCGGCCGGGTCGGGGAAGGTGACCCAGGCGCGGGCGAAGTCGAGTCCGACCTCGTCGGCCGGGGGCGGCGCCCCCTCGGCCTGCCGGGCGCGCCGCTTCCCGTCCTTATTGAGCGCTTTTTCGTGCTTCGCCTTTTTCGTCTTTGCCACGAGACCCAGAGTACGGGGCGCCGCGGGACCTTGAGCAATTGCACAATTACCCAGATTTCGCCCGGTGCGGGTGTGCCGGCGGCCGGACCGTCCGGCGGGGCCGGGCGACGGCCGTCGCGCGCTGCCGACCCGGGGGACGCCGTGGGGGGACCGGGGCGCAGGGGCGGTGGGGGACGCGCAGTAGGTTTCCCCGTATGAGACTCGGTGTCCTCGATGTGGGTTCGAATACGGTCCATCTGCTGGTGGTGGACGCGCACCCGGGCGCGCGCCCGCTGCCCGCCTATTCGCACAAGGCGGATCTGCGCCTGGCCGAACTCCTCGACGAGGACGGCGCCATAAGCGACCACGGGGTGGAGCGGCTGGTGGCCACCGTCCTGGAGGCGCTCCAGGTGGCCGAGGACAAGGGTGTCGAGAGCGTGCTGCCGTTCGCCACGTCGGCGGTGCGGGAGGCGTCCAACGGCGAGGAGGTGCTGCGCCGGGTCTCCCTGGAGACCGGCGTGGAGCTGCAGGTCCTGTCCGGGGAGGACGAGGCGCGGCTCACGTTCCTGGCGGCCCGCCGCTGGCTGGGCTGGTCCTCCGGCCGGCTGCTCGTCCTGGACATCGGCGGCGGCTCGCTGGAGATCGCGTACGGCCTGGACGAGGACCCGGACGTGGCGGTCTCGCTGCCGCTGGGCGCCGGCCGGCTGACCGCGGGCGACCTGCCGGGCGACCCGCCGGACCCGGAGGACGTGCGGACGGTGCGGCGCCGGGTGCGGGCCGAGATCGCCAAGGTGGTGAGCGAGTTCCGCCGCTACGGCGCCCCCGACCACGTCGTCGGCACGTCGAAGACCTTCAAGCAGCTGGCCCGGATCGCCGGCGCCGCGCGCTCCGCCGAGGGCCTCTACGTCCAGCGGGAGCTGACCCGCAAGAAGCTGGAGGAGTGGGTGCCGCGGCTCGCCGGGATGTCCGCGGGGGAGCGGGGGGAGCTGCCCGGCGTGTCCGAGGGGCGGGCGCGGCAGCTGCTGGCCGGGGCGCTGGTCGCCGAGGCGGCGATGGACCTGTTCGGGGTCGAGACGCTGGACATCTGCCCGTGGGCGCTGCGCGAGGGCGTGATCCTGCGGCGGCTGGACCACCTGCCGTAGGGGCGGTCGGCGCGGGCGTGGGCGTTCCCGCCCCGCGTGAGACTCGTCACGTCCGCCGGGGCGTGGCGCCGCACCCGTAACGCCTGGCCCTTGGCCCCCATGGCTTGTGAGGAGGCGGGTGGAGGCCCGGGACGGCGGGCCGCGGCTGCCGGGACCTCCTGCCCCGTCCACAGTTCCGGCCCGTACGCTGTCCCTCGTGACAGAGCCAGTGGTGCGCATTCCGGATGCGAAGGTCGCGCTGTCCACGGCTTCGGTCTATCCGGAGTCGACGGCGACGGCCTTCGAGATCGCCGCGCGCCTGGGCTACGACGGCGTCGAGGTCATGGTGTGGACCGATCCGGTCAGCCAGGACATCGAGGCGCTGCGCCGGCTCTCCGACTACCACGGTGTGCCGGTCCTCGCGGTCCACGCGCCGTGTCTGCTGATCACGCAGCGGGTCTGGTCCACCGACCCGTGGGTCAAGCTGCAGCGCGCCCGCAAGGCCGCCGAGAAGCTGGGCGCCTCGACCGTGGTCGTGCACCCGCCGTTCCGGTGGCAGCGCAGCTACGCCCGGGAATTCGTCCGCGGGGTGTGGCGCATGGAGGGCGAGACGGACGTCCGGTTCGCCGTCGAGAACATGTACCCGTGGCGCTACCGGGACCGCGAGATGCTGGCGTACGCGCCGGACTGGGACCCGACCAACGACGACTACCGGCACTTCACCGTCGACCTCTCGCACACCGCCACCGCGCGCAACGACGCGCTGGAGATGGTGACGCGGATGGGCGACCGGCTGGCGCACGTCCACCTCGCCGACGGCAACGGCTCCGCCAAGGACGAGCACCTGGTGCCCGGGCGCGGCAGCCAGCCCTGTGCCGAGGTGCTGGAGGGGCTGGCCGCGAGCGGCTTCGACGGGCACGTGGTCGTCGAGGTCAACACCCGGCGGGCGATGTCCGCCGCCGAACGCGAGGCCGACCTCGCCGAGGCGCTCGCCTACACCCGGCTGCACCTGGCCTCGCCGACCCGGGTTCCCGGGTCGTGACCGACGGCGGGGACGCGGCCGCGGAGGGCGGCAGGCGGCAGCAGCCCGCCGGGTCCGCACGCCGCCGGGGCCGCCCTGCCCGCGCCGCCGAGCCCGGCCCCGGCGCCCGGGAGCGCATCCTGGCCGCGGCCCGTACGGAGTTCGCCGAGCGCGGCTACGACCGGACGTCCGTCCGCGGTATCGCCAAGGCGGCCGGGGTGGACGCGGCGCTGGTCCACCACTACTTCGGCACCAAGGAGCAGGTCTTCGGCGCGGCCATCGAGCTGTCCTTCGCGCCGGCGCTGACCATGCCCGAGACCCTCGCGGGCGGCGGCGCCGACGTGGGCGAGCGGATGGCACGGTTCATGTTCGGCGTCTGGGAGAACCCGGTCACCCGGCAGCCGCTGCTGGCGATCATGCGGTCGGCGCTGACCAACGACACCGCGGCAGGGGTGCTGCGCGGCCTCGTCGCGCGCCGGATGCTGCAGCGGGTGGCGGGCGAACTGACCGTCCCCGACCCGGAGTTCCGGGCGCAGCTGGCCGCCGGGCACCTCATCGGGATCGCCGTGCTGCGTTACGTGATCAAGATGGATCCGCTCGCCTCCGCGGAGGTGGAGGAGATCATCGCGATGGTCGCGCCGGCACTTCAGCGCTATCTGACCCAGCCGTGACGCCCCGGGCGGGAACCGCCCACGCTGTCCGCACTGCGGGCAGCCGTCTCACATTCCGGCGCCGGTGTCCGGATCTTGGATCAAGAGCGTAACCTCGGCCTCAGCTGCTCTATGACGCCGCCCGGTGGGCGACGGGCCGCCCCGGCCCGGACTCCCGGAGCCCGGCGGTCGTACGGACGATTCCCGAGGGAGTGACCATCGTGCCCGATCTGAGGTCCCGCACCGTTACCCATGGCCGCAACATGGCGGGCGCCCGCGCCCTTATGCGGGCCTCGGGCGTAGCGAGCGAGGACATCGGTAAGCCGATCGTCGCGGTCGCCAACTCCTTCACCGAGTTCGTGCCCGGACACACCCACCTCGCCCCGGTCGGCCGGATCGTCTCCGACGCCATCCGGGCCGCCGGCGCCGTTCCCCGCGAGTTCAACACCATCGCGGTCGACGACGGCATCGCGATGGGCCACGGCGGCATGCTCTACTCCCTGCCGTCCCGCGACCTGATCGCGGACTCGGTGGAGTACATGGTCGAGGCGCACTGCGCCGACGCGCTGATCTGCATCTCCAACTGCGACAAGATCACCCCCGGCATGCTGATGGCCGCGATGCGGCTGAACATCCCGGTGGTCTTCGTCTCCGGCGGCCCGATGGAGGCCGGCCAGGCCACCCTCGTCGACGGCACGGTCCGCAAGCTGGACCTGATCAACGCGATCGTCGACTCGGTCAACGACAGCGTCTCCGACGAGGACGTCCTCCGCATCGAGGAGAACGCCTGCCCCACCTGCGGGTCCTGTTCCGGCATGTTCACCGCCAACTCGATGAACTGCCTGACCGAGGCCATCGGCCTGTCCCTGCCCGGCAACGGCTCGGTGCTCGCCACCCACACCGCCCGCAAGGCGCTCTACGAGAACGCCGGCCGCACGGTCGTGGAGATCACCAAGCGGTACTACGAGGACGGCGACGAGTCCGTCCTGCCGCGCAACATCGCCACCCGCGCCGCGTTCGAGAACGCCATGGCCCTCGACATCGCCATGGGCGGCTCGACCAACACCATCCTCCACCTGCTCGCCGCCGCGCAGGAGGCCGAGCTGGACTACGACCTCAAGGACATCAACGAGGTCTCGCGCCGCGTCCCCTGCCTGGCCAAGGTCGCCCCGAACGTCGCCCCCGGCGGCACGTACTACATGGAGGACGTGCACCGCGCCGGCGGCATCCCCGCCATCCTCGGCGAGCTGTACCGCGGCGGGCTGCTCAACGAGGACGTGCACTCCGTGCACTCCACCTCGCTCGCGGAGCACCTCAAGACCTGGGACGTGCGCGGCGGCTCCCCCTCCGCCGAGGCCGTCGAACTCTGGCACGCCGCCCCCGGCTGCAAGCGCTCCGCCACCGCCTTCTCCCAGTCCGAGCGCTGGGCATCCCTCGACGTGGACGCCGAGGGCGGCTGCATCCGCTCCGTCGAGCACGCCTACTCCAAGGACGGCGGCCTGGCGGTCCTCAAGGGCAACATCGCCGAGGACGGCTGCGTCGTGAAGACCGCCGGCGTCGACGAGTCCATCTGGACGTTCGAGGGCCCGGCCGTGGTCTGCGAGTCCCAGGAGGACGCGGTCGACAAGATCCTCACCAAGCAGATCAAGGAAGGCGACGTCGTCGTCATCCGCTACGAGGGCCCCAAGGGCGGCCCCGGCATGCAGGAGATGCTCTACCCGACGTCCTTCCTCAAGGGCCGCGGCCTGGGCAAGGCGTGCGCGCTGGTCACCGACGGCCGCTTCTCCGGCGGCACGTCCGGCCTGTCCATCGGCCACGCCTCCCCCGAGGCGGCCGCCGGCGGCACCATCGCCCTCGTCGAGGACGGCGACCGCATCCGCATCGACATCCCGAACCGCTCCATCGAACTCCTGGTGAGCGACGAGGACCTGGCCGCCCGCCGCGAGGCCCTCGGCGGCGTCTACGCCCCCAAGAACCGCGAACGCAAGGTCTCCGCGGCCCTGCGCGCCTACGCGGCGATGGCCACCAGCGCCGACAAGGGCGCGGTGCGGGACGTGAACCTGCTGGGCTGACCCGCGCCGAGAACAGCAGGGAGGCCCCCGTCGCGCGACGGGGGCCTCCCTGCTTGTTTCCTGCCGCGTGCCCTCAGAACTTCTGCTGTTTGGCCCCGGGGGGCAGGAAGCAGGGGGTACTGACGGAGAGGCGGAGGGTGTTGCGGGGTTTGACGGAGTCGGCAATGAGAGAAAAATTCTCTTTCTCGTGATATCCGTCGAGAATGACCTCGTGAGAGTGCGGACGTTCCTCGTATGAAGAGACGTCCACACCCCCCTGCTTCTTGAGGGCGGCCCGGAGTTTGCGGACGGCTGGAATGTGCTGTTCCTGCGGGAGGTCGGCGTATGCGGTGTACGTCAGGGTGTACCGGCCGTCATGCGCGACCTCGTCGTTTTGGCCAACGCAGTCCTCGAAGTCCGTGAAAGGGCCGAACCGTTTGCCTATCTTGACCTCGGCGTAGTGCGCCATGGTCGAGATGTAGTGCTTCGCCCAGGTCAGTGAATCTTCCCGGCTCTTGCGCGGCAGCGGTTTATTGGGATCGCTGGATTGCGAGGACATACATGCTCCGGTGAAAATGAGGGCCGAGGCGGTCAATGCGATCAGGCGGGTTCGCCTGAAGAGCTTGATCGTCGCCTCGGAGTGTTTTTTCTCCAAGGGGTTTCCTATAGGTCGACGGGCGTGGGCGGAGCCTTTTCCGGTTCGTGACCGGCAATGATCCGGCCCTGATTGGCAAGGCTTTCGCTCTTGTCGTCCCAGTAGCCGCTGTGTCCGTGGGTGTCGGTGACGAACCGGGTGCCGCCGAAGTCCGTGGTGTTCGGGTCGGGGCCGAGCGTCAGATCCTGCGCTTGGCTGATGGGGTCGTCGTCGGCGATGCCCGTGTAGAAATGTTTGGCGCCGACGTGGAGATCGGACGCGCTGCCCACGGTCTCCCCCGGGCTGCCGACGACGGAAATGCTGTCGGCGTCCAGGCCGTTGCCGCCGGAATCCGCGTCGCCGACCACCGTGGCGCCGTAGCTGTGCCCCAGCACCGTCATGTGCGCACGGTCCGGCCCTTCGTGCGAGGCGCGCAGGCCGTGGGTGAAAGCCCTCAGGTCAGGTGCCGCGTCGTCGGCTCGGGTGGTGCCGGCGACGGCGAGGTTCGGAGCCTCGTCGCTGGGAATTTCAGGAGCGTCGTAGCCCAGCCAGTAGACCATCGACGTGTTCGCCGACGGGTCGGCTCGCTCAGCCGACCGCTGCAACTTGTCGATCCGTGACAGCTGGCCGCCGGTCGAGCTCATGTCCGTTGCTGTGCCGGGTACTTGCACGCCGACGTTGTCAGCGGTGTCCGGATTCCCCATGGCGATGACGGCCTTACCGTCCTCGGCACCGTTGAAATCCAGGAGGTAGAGTTTTTTGTTTTCCGGTGCGCCGTCACGTTTGTCCAGTTCGGCCTTCAGGACCTCAAGGTTGTGTCGGTGTTCCGGAATGCCGGGAACGCCTTGGTCGCTGCCGTTGACGTAGTTGAGCTGCTGATCCAGCGCGAGCCGGTTCGCATCGTCACGGACAGCGCTGGGAAGGCCGTTCGTCTTGCCGATCTGCTCCGGGTACATGGTGGCGTACTCCTGGCGCGATGCCTCGTCGAGACCCTTCCACCAGGCAGCCGCGTCCTTGGGGTCCTTGGGGATCTGTGGCCCCTTGACGCCCAGGTCCTTCATGGCCTGCTGGGTGTCGGCCGCGGCCTCGGCGGCCATGTGCTTGTTGGTGCGGTCCAGGAGCTCGCCGCGGAGCTCCGACAGTGCGTGGTGGCCGTCGGCGCTGGCCTTCCGCGCGTCCTTGACCGCGGTGTCGATCTCCTCCTGGAAGTGCCTCATCCGGTCCAGCTTGCTCTGCGCCTCGTCCGGAGACTCGTCCGCTTCGCAGATGGCTTCTCCCACCGCGCCGGAGTCGTCGACGACGAACCCCTCGGACTCCGCGCTCCGTACCGCGTTGCGTAAGTCCGTCTGCGCCTGCTCCATACGGAACCGAACCGTCTCGATCGCCTTCGAGATGGTCATCGCCTCGGTACGGACCACGTTGATGCGCATCTCGATGTCCTCCAGGAACGCCAGGGCGGCCTTGGCGTCGTCCCCTTCCCAAGAGGCGTGCAGCGGACCGGTCACCTTCGTACGGTGCTGGTCGAACGCGCTGTCCATGTCCCGCGAAACCCGCTGCCAGGAGTCGGTGGCGGCCGTGAGATCCGCGAAGTCCTGCTTCAGCAGGCGTGCGTAGTCGGTAGCCACGGCTCATCCAAAGGGGTTGTCGTCGGTGCGCACGGGAGCCGCGTCCCGGCGGGGTGCCGCGAGGGTTTCGCCCGGGTCGTAGACGGGCATCGCGGGCTTGGCGTGCAGCATGTCGTCCGTGTTGGGCGACGGTGTACCGGGTGGCGGTGGCTGGTACTCGCCGACGGCCTCGCGTGCGGGGTCGGTACCGGGTGAAGCAGGGCGTGGCAATCCGGCGTACACGGTGGAGCCGGGCCCGCTCCCTGAGGCGGGAGCCGACGCGATCACGCCCACACCGTCCCCGTTGAAGTCCTCGAAGTCCTGATCAACCATGTCTTCGTTCCAGTCATGGTTGTCGGCGGTGTCGCGGAGGTTTCCGGCGCCCTGTAACAGGCGTTTGTGCAGACCGTCGAAAGCGGGCTTCCAGGTCTCACTGATCATGTGCAGCGCCGAGGCGACGGACCATCCCTCGGTGGCGCCCGCGGCCGTACCGGTGTCGGCGACGGACTTGTCGCACGATTTCTTGATGTCGTCGGCGATACCGCTCTGAGCGTGCGCCGACGCACGTAACTCTCCGGGTTGAACCGACATTCTGGCAGACAAGGAGCTCCCCCTCGCTCGTAACTGTGTGCGAAGGGGACGTTACCAAGTAGTGCCGCTACGGGATCGGCCCCCATCGCACCGTGCGACAGGGGCCGTTGGGCGGGACCGCGCCCGGACGTCAGGCCACGGACAGCTCGTCGGCCTTGACGGCGGTGACGAACGCCGACCAGGCCCCCGCGGGGAAGACGAGCGCGGGGCCGTGCGGGTCCTTGCTGTCGCGGACGGGGACGAGGGTGGGGAGGTCGTCGGAGACCTCGATGCAGGCTCCGCCGTCCTGGTTGCTGCGGCTGGACTTGCGCCAGGTGACGGTGCTCAGGTCGATGGCTCGCACGGCACTTCCTCCAACATCCGCGAGATGAACTTCCGTGACTCTGCAGGGGATAGGGCTACGTCACGGACCAGATCGTAGCTGAGCTGAAGTCGCTCGGACGCTGCCGTTTCCTCGACCAGTTCGCCCGAATAGCCAGTCTCCACCCAAGCCGCAGTGCGCCCGTCGGGGAGCCTCAGAAACATGGTGTCGGTGTTTGAGAGGGCGTGAAGACCGACTTCGTGGCGCACGATCTGCACCATCACGTTCGGCCGTTCGCCCATGTCGACGAGGTATTCAAGCTGCTCTCGCCACTCCGTGGCATCCGCCAATGGCGTACGCAGTACCGCCTCGGAGAGGATCGTGCGAAAACGAGGGGCGTCCTCGCTGTCCAGGAGAGCTCGGCGTCCTATGCGTGCGTCGACTTGCTTCGTCAGCTCTTCGCCGCGCAGGCCACCGGTAGACAGCAACTCTCGTGCGTAACTTGCTGTCTGGAGCAATCCATGCACGGTGCTCACCCCGTAATGCCACAAGCTCACCGCCTCCGCCTCCAGCGTCATGTACCGCCGGTACCGCTCCTTGAACTGCGTAGGGTCCCCCGCCGCCAGTTCCCACAGCGTCAGCAGCAAGCCCGCCGTCCCGTAGTGCTGGTCCAGCGCCTCGGCGACCTCCGGGCTGCCGAGGGTCTGGCCGCTCTCCAGCTTTCCGAAGAGGGACGCGTCCCAGCCCAGTGCCGTGCCGAGCTGGCGCAGGCTCTCCCCGCGCTGGGTGCGCAGTAATCGCAGCTCCTCCGCGAAGCGTCGGCGCGGTTCCTGGCTTCGGCCGGTGACGGCTGTCCTCGGCGGCATGGCGACCTCTTCTGTGGAACGTGTGGAACGTGTGGAACTACCGGTTTCCGGCGTGGAACTACGGCCCGTATCGGTGGGATCGCTTCCCACGCCGGACCATCCTCGTAACAGCCAGGTCACTCACGGTAGTTGTCGTCCGGCGCGCCAGGCAGCGGAACGGCAGATGGGAGCGGTACCAAATGACCACAGAACCCGACACGGAGGCCCAGGAGGCGTGCGACGAGTTGGCCGCCGCACTCCGGCAGGCCGGCATCGTGCTGCCGTCGCTGGGTGTCGACCCGGTGTCGTGCGCCCGCCCGTATCCGCGCCCGCTGGTCGAGTTGGGGCGCTGCAACCTGGAGACGGTGCGGCGGCTGACCGCCGTGCTCGTGCGGGCGGCGCGGTGACCGGGTGGCTCGTGCGGCTCCTCGCGCGGGTCCTGCCGGCGTGCGGCAGGCACCGCGACCGGGGTGGACCGCGGCCCGTGCCCGTCCCGCGCCGTCGCCGTCACCACAGCCGTCTCCCGCGTCACAGGAGCCCGTACGCCCGTGACGCCGTCGCCGGAGGGCCGTTCATGGACACCCGCAGCCCGGTACGTCGCTACGTGCCGCGCCCGTACATCTCACCGGCGTGCCACCTCGGTACGCACGCGGCGTGCGACAAGGGCGCGCCCGGGCCCGAGGTCACCTCGGTGCCGGGGGTGTGGCGGGAAGCGTGCGCCTGTCCCTGCCACGAGGGCGGGGCGCCGGGCGTTCACCAGGCGGCGGGGTCCTTCGTGGGGGCCGTGAACACCGTGCCGTTGGGCGCCGCCGCGTAGACCCGGCCCCGCGCGGCGTCCACGCGCGGGGCGGGCAGCGCCTGGAGGAAGCCGTTGTGGCGGTCGGCCGCCAGCTGCGGCCGGGTCTGCCCCAGCAGCCCGCCCGACCGGGTGTCGACGGCCAGCAGCCGGCCGTCCGCCGCGGTGAAGAACAGCCGGTCACCGCTGACCACCGGCGCCGAGCCCCGGCTGACCGCGGTCTCGGTGTCCCACTTCCGTGCGCCGACGGCCTGCAGCGCACCGCCCTCGGCCAGCAGGTAGACCGTTTCGCCGTGCACCACGGCGGAGGTGTTCTGCAGCGGCGCGGCCAGCGGCAGGCGGCGGGTGCGGCCGGTGGCCGGGTCGTAGCGGACGACGCCGGTGGTGTAATTCACCAACTTCGGGTCGGTGGACGTGAGGTAGAGCGCGCCGGACGCGCCGGTCCCGGCCGGGGTGAGCGTGCCGGGCAGTCGCCGTGCCCAGCGGACCCGGCCGTCGGCCGGATCGACGGCGGTGACCTGCGAGCCGGTGCCGTCCGCGGTGGCCTCGGCGGCGTAGGCGGTGCGCGGGTCCCCGAACGAGGAGAACACCGGCAGCCGGTGCCCGGGGAAGCGCTTGCGCCACCGCTGCCGGTGGGTGGCGCTGTCCAGCGCGGTGACGGTGCCGTCGGCGGCCGTCAGGAGCACCCGGTCGCCGACGACGGCGGCGCCGCCCTCGTACCCGGAGACGTCCTTGCTCCAGTGGGTGGCGCCCTTGCCGCCGGCCGACGGGTCGAGCGCCAGCAGCCGTCTGCCGTCGGCGGCGAAGACGTAGAGCAGCCCGCCGGAGAGCACCGGAGGGGTCGGGGAGACGGCTTCCCGGCCGGCCGGGGCGGCCGTGCGGCGCCACACCACCTCGCCGGTCTCCGGGTCGAGCCGGGCGGCGGGCAGGCCGGACTGGCCGCAGAACACGGCGCCGTCGCCGCTGGTGCAGTACGGGACTTCGGCGACGTAGCCCTTGGGCCGCTCGACGAGGGTGGTGCGCCACGGATGGAAGCCGGCCGCCGCGCGGGACGGGCGGGTCTGCAGGGCGGGGTCCTGGCCGGGGCCGGCGGGCGTCAGCACCTGTACGGCGGTGAAGACGCCGGCGCCCGCGAGCAGGAGGGCGAGCGCGGCCCACAGGGGCCGGCGGCGCGCGAAGCGGGGGCGGGGCGCGGCGGGGGCCGGGGCCTCGGGGGGAACTCCGGCGGGGGCCCGGGCGGCCTCGGCCCGTACGGGCTGCCGCTGTTCCGGTATCCGCACCGCGCCCGGCGCCGCGCCGCCCGGCATCTCCGCGGTCGCGCCGGCCGGCAGCGTGAGGGGCCCGGCGTCCGGGGCGTCCCTGCGCAGTCGCGTCATCAGCGCGTCCGGCGTGGGCCGGTCCGCCGGGTCCTTGGCCAGGCAGTCCTCGATCAGCGGCGTCAACTCCTGCGGTACGCCGCCCAGATCGGCCTCGTCGTGGACCACCTGGTACGCGACGAGGTAGGGGCTCTCCGAGTCGAACGGGCCACGCCCGGTCGCGGCGTGCACCAGCACCGACCCCAGCGCGAAGACGTCCGCCGCCGGGCCGACCTCGCGGGGCCGCTGGAACTGCTCGGGCGCCATGAACGGCGGGGTGCCGATCAACTTGCCGGTCTCGGTGCGCATTTCGCTGTCCGAGGGGCGCGAGATGCCGAAGTCGATGACTTTCGGGCCGTCGGCGGCCAGCAGCACGTTGCCCGGCTTGAGATCGCGGTGCACCACTCCCGCGCGGTGGATGTCGCGCAGCGCCTCGGCGAGCCCCGCGGCCAGCCGCCGTACGTCGTCGGACGCCAGCGGGCCGTTCCGCTTCACGTGGTCGGAGAGGGTCGGGCCGGGGATGTGCAGGGTCGCCATCCACGGGCGTTCGGCGTCCGGATCGGCGTCCACGACGGGCGCGGTGAACGCCCCGCTGACCCGCCGCGCGGCCGCCACCTCCTGCCGGAACCGCCCCCGGAATTCCGGGTCCTGGGCGAATTCGGCGTGGATGACCTTGACCGCGAGCAGCAGGCCGGAGGAGGAGCGGGCCAGGTGGACCACGCCCATGCCGCCGGAGCCGAGGCGCGCCTCCAGGCGGTACTGCCCGGCGTATTCCGGACGCTCCGCTTCCGGGCCGGGCCCGGTATCGCGCAGCGACGGCATGGATCCACCCCCGTGTTTTTCCGGTGCCATTCGGTCGCAGGTGCGACGCGCGGAGCCTAGTCGATGGCACGTACGAGATGAACGAGGCTTGCTAGCGTGCCGCTTGCACATCTGACAACGGGCCCGGCGGCGGGCCCTCCACGGGGGAACACGGGGGACATCACATGAGTACGCAGGACGTCCAGGGCGCCCAGGAGGCTGCCGCCGGGAGCCGCACCTTCCAGGTGGCGCCCGGCTACCAGGTCAACGTGCGCAACGGGCCGAGCACGAGCTCTGCGATCGTCCGCCGGCTGGCGGCGGGCGCGTGGATCGAGATCCGCTGCCAGCGGCACGGCGAGCGGGTCAGCGGGCCGTGCGGCACCACCGACATCTGGGACAACATCGCGCCCGGCCAGTACGTCTCCGACGCGTACGTCCGGACGGGCAGCAGCGGCATGGTCGCGCCGCGCTGCACCAGCTGAGGGGCCGGGCAGCCCGGCGGCCCGGGCCGCCGGGGATTCCGGCCGGCCGGGGATAATCGGTGCCATGAGCGACGAGCAGACCCCGTCCGGGAGCCCGGAGCGCCGCGACGCCGGAGCCGGCGTTCCGGAGCGCGGCGGCCCCGAGCCGGAGGAGATCCGGTTCTTCGGGACGAGCTGGGTCCACCACGACGGCGGCTACGCCCTGCGCCGGGCCGGGGTCGCGGTGGGCTCGCTGGCGCTCGCCGCTGCGGGCGCGGCCGTGCTGCGCTTCGCGTTCCAGGGCCTGGAGGTCGCCGACGTCGGGCCGTTCGTCGGCATCCTCGTCGTCGCCGGCTTCGCCATCTGCAGCGCGCTGGCCTTCCGCCGCACCTGGGAGGGGTTCGCGCGCCGGCCCGACCCGGCCGCGCAGAGCGCCGCCGACCGGTCCGGACAGGGCCTGATGCTGATCGGCTTCATCGGCTCGCTGCTCGCGTACTTCTGCCGCAGCCTCGTCGAGGCGCCCGGCGAGAAGCTGCACCGCGCCGAGTACGCGGCGGCCCGCGAGCGGTACGAGCGCCGGCGCGGCGCCCGTACCGGCAACCCGGCCGCGAAGAAGCCGAGGAAGCGCCGCTAGGGGGTGTCGCGCCGGGACCCGGCCTCCGGCCGCGCGTAGCGGGCCGCCATGGCGGCGAACACCTCCCGCGGCTCCCAGCGCGTCTCGTCGAGCATCGACACCACGCCGTACGACGCCAGGTCCGCGCCCTTGCGGGTCTTGTACCCGGCGAAGGTGAACCACAGCGCGGTGTCCACGCCCTCCTCCTCGAAGACGTCGAGCAGTTCGGTGAGGTAGCGGACCTGCTCGCCCTCGTCCGGGACCGCGTCCGCGGGCGGCTGCCAGGCCAGTCCGCCGCGTTCGCCGGCGCCCCGGTAGGGGCAGGTGCCGAACTCGGTCACCGCGACCGGCTTGCCGTGGGCGAGGTGCCCGCGCAGCTCCTCGCGGAACGTCGAGGCGTTGTACGCCGCCCGGTAGGCGTCCACCCCGACCACGTCGAACGGCCGCCAGTCGATGCCCTCCCAGGGGCCCGAGGCGTAGCTGATCCGGCCGCCGAACCGCCCGCGCACCAGCTCCGCGACCTCCGCCAGGAAGTCGTTGAGCCGCTGCTGCACCGGGCCGAGCGACATCCACCAGTCGCGGTCCCCGGTGGTCATCGCGTGGAGCCGGTCGCGGTAGGTGTCGCCCGGGATGAAGCCGGCGCAGAACGCGCTCATCTCGCACCCGGCGACGAACACCACCTCGGCGCCGTCCGCGCGGACCGCCTCGGCCCGCTCGGCGCAGTCGGCGAAGAACGGCCGCAGCTCGTCGGTGGTGAGGTCCACCGGGAACGGCGCGAACCACACCTCCAGGCCGGCCGCGGCGGCGTTGCGCGCCGCGACGCCCAGCCGCTCGGGATCGCCACCCGATATGCGCACCGCGTCGCAGTGCAGTTCGCCGGCGATCACCGCCATGTCCTCGGCCACCGCCGCTTCGGTGAAGCTCTCGCGGGAGGCGTCCTCCCCGGGCAGGAAGCCGGTGTCGTAGTTGATTCCCCGTGCGCGCATCTCGCCCCTCACTGCTCGTTCCGGTCCGCTCGGTCGTGGTGGCCGGTGGTGGGTGGCCCGTCGGGCGGGGCCGCTGCCCCGCTCCCGGCCGGTGTGCCGCCCGCGAAGGGGTCGAGGCCGTGCGCCAGCAGCCCGAAGGCGAGCTCGACGTCCTCGGCCAGGCGGGCGCGGGCGTCCTCCAGGGAGGCGCCGGCGGCCAGCCGCCGGAAGAACGTCTCCTGGAGCGTCACCAGCGAAGCGCTGATCTGGGCCGCCATCAGGGCCGCGGCGGTCTCGCCGTGCTCGGCCGCCAGCACCTCCGCGAGCCGCTGCCGCTGCTGGTAGAGCAGGGCGTCGGCGGCGCTGCTGAGCGACGGGCTGTCGAAGATCACCCGTACCCGGGAGACCAGGACCTCCGTGTCCATCCCGGTCAGCGGGCCGGCGGCGAACGCGCGGTAGTGCGTGTGGAGCGCGTCCAGCGGCGACGTGCCGGCCGGCCGCCCGGCGACGATGCCCGCCAGGTCCTCGTCGCCCACGCCCTGGAGGGCGAGCGACTCCTTCGTCGGGAAGTACGAGAACAGCGTCGCCTTGGCCACCTCGGCGGCCTCGGCGATCTCGCCGACCGTCACCGCCTCGAAGCCGCGCTCGGCGAACAGCCGCCAGGCCGTCGCCGCGATCCGCTGCCGCGTCTGTTCCTTCTTCCGCTCCCGCAGTCCCGCCATGCCCCCACAATAACCAGACCGAGTCTGAAAACAAACCTGGTACGAATTTCCGTTTCGGGCTCGCCGCCCGCCCGGGGCGGGCACCAGGGCCCATGCCGCCCCTCCCGCCCCCGCCGCCCGAGGCCCCGGGCCGCGCCACCCTCGCCCGCGCCTTCGACGCGGTGGCCGCCCAGTACGCCGCCGCCCGCCCCGGCTACCCACCGGCCCTGTTCGACGCGGTCGAGGAACTGGCCGGCCGTCCGCTGGCCGGCGCGCGGGTGCTGGACGTCGGCGCCGGCACCGGCATCGCCACCGCGCTGCTCGCCGCCCGCGGCGCCCGTGTCACCGCCGTCGAGCCGGGCGCCGCGATGGCCAGCCGGCTGCGCGCCGCCCACCCCGCCACCCCCCTGGTCCGCGCCCTCGGCGACGCCCTGCCGTTCGCCGACGACGCCGGCTTCGACCTCGTCGGCTACGCGCAGTCCTGGCACTGGACCGACCCGGCCCGCTCGGTCCCCGAGGCACGGGGGTCCCCCCTGCTCCTTTAGAGCTTGGGGGAGGGTGCTGCGGCCCGGCGGCGCGCTCGCCCTGTGGTGGAACGTCCCCGACCCCGGCGTCCCCTGGGCCGCCGAGCAGGAGGCCCGGCTTGCCCGCCGCCTCCCCGGCTACCACGCCCACAGCGTCGCCCCGGAGGCCCCCGGCCTGATCCGCGGCCTCGGCCTCGGGCTGAACCCCGCCAGCCGCGTCCTCCACTGGACCCGGCGCGTCCCGCTCGACACCCACCTCGCCATGCTCGGCAGCCGCTCCTACTTCGCCGCCATCGGCCCCGCGGCCGCCGCGCCCGTCCTGGAGGCCGAGCGCACCGCCCTGCTCAACGTCTTCCCGGACGGCACCGTCGAGGAGGCGTACGCCCTCGACCTGACCGTCACCCGCCGCCCGCCCGCCCCGTCCTGAACCTCAGTACGTGCGCGCCGGCTTCCCCTTGCCGTACAGCCAGGCGTCGAAGAGGCCGGTCAGATCGACATCGGTGCGCTCCTGGGCGAAGGCGATGAAGTCCGCCGAATCGGCGTTGCGGTAGCGGTACTTGGCGGGCCACTCCTTCAGGATGCGGAAGAAGGTCTTGTCGCCGACCGCCCGCCGCAGCTGCTGCAGCACCATCGCGCCCCGCTCGTAGACCGGCGTCCCGGTCACGTTCTTCGCCGCGCCCGGGTCGCCCGGCGGGAAGGCCCAGAGCGGGTCGTCCTTCTTGGTCCGGTAGAGCGCGTCGAACTGCTGCTGGGGCGTCTTGCCGCCCTCGTGCTCGTCCCACAGCCACTCGACGTAGGTCGCGAAGCCCTCGTTGAGCCAGGTGTCCCGCCACGTCTCGGGCGTCACCGAGTCACCGAACCACTGGTGGGACATCTCGTGCACCACGGTGACGGTGTCCGGCGCGCCGGCGTAGACCGGTTTGGTCTGCGACTCCAGGGCGTACCAGTCGATCCGCGGCGGGGTGTGGTCGACGATCGCGCCCGCCGAGGAGAACGGGTACGTCCCGAACAGCCCGCTCTCCCAGTCGATGATCTGCGGCAGCCGGTCCAGCGCCTTCTTGCTCTTGGCGACCTCCGCCGGGTCCACCGCGACGTACAGCGGCAGCCCGCCGCGCGTCCGTGAGGTGTGCACGTCGAACTTCCCGATGGTGGCGGTGGCGAGGTACGTCGCCATCGGCTGCGGGTTGTGCCACTCGAAGGTGGTCTTCCCCTTGGCGGTCCTCTCCGCGCGCAGTTCCCCGTTGGCGACGGCGGTGTAGTGCTGCGGAACGGTGAGCCGGAAGTCGTACGACGCCTTGTCCGAGGGGTGGTTGTTGCTCGGGAACCAGGTCATGGACCCGGCGGGCTCCCCCGACACGAACGCCCCGTCGGGCGTCTTGACCCAGCCCTCCGTCGTCCCGTCCGGGTCCTTCATCTCCTGCGGTGTGCCGTCGTAGTCGACGTCGGTGCGGAACTGCGCGCCCTTCGGGATCGCCTCGGGCGCATGCACCGTCAGCTTGTGCCCCTTGCGGGAGAAGGCGGCGGCCGTGCCGTCGACCCGGACGGCGGTGACCCGCAGCCCCTGCAGGTCGAGCGTGAAGGACCGCAGGTCCTTCCCGGCCCGGGCGGTGATCTCGGTGGTGGCCGCCAGCCGCTTGTGCGTGACGTCGTAGTCGAGGGTGATCCCGTAATGGCGTACGTCGTAGCCGCTGTTGCCGAGGGCGGGGAACAGCGGATCACCGACCCCGCCGCTGCCCGCCGTCCCCCCGCCGCCCACGGCGGCGCCCGTGCAGGAGGACAGCAGGAGGGCGACGGACAGCGCGGCGGTCGCACCGCAGCAGCGAAGGGGCCGGCGGGTCACAGCGCTCCTCGGGATCGGTGGTCACAGCTATCCGACCCTACGGTCATTTGCCCCGGAACGCCGCTCTTCCGGTTACCGACCGGACCGCATCACGGGCACCGGACGGCGCCCGCTCAGGGCGCGGTGGACCGGGCGGTCGCCCGCGCGGTGCCCTCCGGGCCGCGGCGCTGCTCCTCCCAGTTGCCGAGCGCCGCCGCACACGCGTGGTCGAGGTGCCGCAGCCCCGACAGGTCCAGTTCGACCTCCCGGTCGCGCGGCAGCGCCTCCAACTGGTCGAGCAGCTTCGGCAGCCGCAGGAAGGTCGCGTTGCCCAGCGCCCGTACGTGCACCACGCCGCCGCCCTCCAGGCCCGCGATCTCCAGATGGACGTGCGAGGTCGCCCACGCCGACTTCGCCACGGCCATCAGCAGCCCCAGCAGCACCCCCTCGAACATGTTGGTCGCCACGATCGCCACCGCCGTCACCGCCAGCACCACGGCCTCACCGCGATGCTCCCGCCACAGCGGACGCCACGCCTTCACCGGGATCAACTTGCCGCCCGCATGCACCAGTACGCCCGCCAGCGCCGCGAGCGGCACCACTCCCAGCGCCGCCGGGAACGCCGCCGCGAAGACCAGCAGCCACACCCCGTGCAGCACCCGCGAGGTCTTGGTCCGCGCCCCGGCCTGCACGTTCGCGGCGCTGCGCACGATCACCGCGGTCATCGGCAGCGCGCCGAGCAGCCCGCACACCGTGTTGCCGGCGCCCTGCGCCATCAGCTCCCGGTCGTAATCGGTCTTCGGCCCGTCGTGCAGTCGGTCCACCGCGGCCGCGCTGAACAGCGACTCGGCCGACGCGATCAGGGTGAAGGCGAGCACGGTGCCCAGCGCCCCGGCCACCGCCCCGGCCTCGGTCAGCCGCGCGAAGTCCGCGCCGCCCGGCGGCTGCACGACGTCCAGCAGGCCCCGTACCTCGACCCGCGCCACCGGCAGGTCCCACCAGGCCACCACGGCGGTCACCAGGGCCACCGCCACCAGCGGCGCCGGCAGCACCTGCGGCGCCTGCGACGCCAGCCGCGCCAGCGGCCGGGGGAGTACCGGCGCCAGCTGCCGCAGCCGCGGCCAGGCCACCAGCACCGCGATGGTCGACACGCCGACCGCCAGCGCGCCCAGGGCCGGGTCCGACCCGATGGTGTCCATCGCCAGCCGCGGCAGCCCGGCCAGATTCGCCGGCCCGCCGCCCGGCGCCTTGGCGTCCGCCAGCGCGTACAGCTGCCCGGCGATCAGCACCAGCCCGATGCCGGCGAGCATCCCCTGCACGACGGCGACCGAGATCGCCCGGAACCAGCGCCCCAGCCGCAGCACCCCCATGACCAGCTGGAGCACCCCGGCGATCAGCACCAGCGCGCCCAGCGCGCCGAGCCCGAAGTCCTCCACGGCTTCGAAGACCAGCACGGTCAGTCCGGCGGCGGGCCCGCTGACCTGCAGGCTGCTGCCCGGCAGCAGCCCGGTGAGCAGCCCGCCGACGATGCCGGTGACCAGGCCCAGTTCGGCCGGCGCCCCGGACGCGACGGACACCCCGACGCAGAGCGGGACGGCGACGAGGAAGACGACGAGGGAGGCGGTGAAGTCGGCGCGCCAGACGGCCGGCGAACGCCACGAGCGGTCGGCGGGCCGGGCGGTCGTGGACGGTATCGACGGCCGGGACGGGAGCGAGCGGGCAACACGGAACCTACGCATGAGCATGCCTCCAGCGGTTGCGAGATGCGGTGGCGCGCGGCCGCCCGTACCCGGGGACCGGGCACCGGCGCAGAACCGGGCCCGGCCGCGGCCCGGGCAGGCCGGACCGGCACCGGGCGCCGCGCGCCATGAAGGGGGAAATGCGACGACGGCTGGATCCGTCGGATGCGCGGGCCGGGGGAGGCCCCTGGGGCAGCTCTCCGTGCTCAGCAGCGGAAGACGAGGTGCCGGACCGGCAGTTCGCCCGATCTCGACAGCGGCACGGCCTGCCGGCCGGTCAGCGGGGCGGTCGCCCGCAGCCCGCCCTCGGTCCGTACGGGCCCGGCCGTGGAGACCGGGGTGCCCGGCGGTGCAGGCGCGCACAGGGTGGCCGCGGAGCGTCCGCCCCGGCGCGGCTGGCAGCGGTCACCGGCCGCTTCCGGATGCCCGGCGGGGTCCGACGCCACCGGGGCGGCGGAGCCCGGGGAGTCGGCGCCGGTCGCGCCCTTCCCGACCGGCGGGGCCGCCGCCCGCTCCCCGTACGCGCCGCCGGCGACGAGCGGCAGGGCCAGTACGAGGGCCACGACGAGCAACAGGAGCCGGCCGAGGCCGCGGACCTGGATTGCCGCCATCGTCGCCCCTTCCGGCGCGGCTGGACACGTCCTCCCATTGTGTCGAGGCAGCGGCGCCCGGCGGCATCCCGTTATGTAACCACCCTGTAAACGCAGGGTTATCGGACAGGAAGGAAGGGTTCCGTTCGCTCCGGCGGCCGCCGGAGCGCCGCCCGCGCCCCCATGCGCCGTTGCCGAACCGTCCGCGCACCACTCCGCGGCGCACCCGCCCTCCGTCCCCACTCTTGACGCCGCCCCTTCCCCGGCACATTATTCACCGCATGATGAATTACGGCGGTGACGACGACCCCGCCTCCCCAGCCGGCCCGCCACCCCCGAACGGCCCCGGCACCCCCGCCGTCCACGCCCACGACCTCACCGTCGTCCGAGGCCGCCGCACCGTCCTCGACGCCCTCACCTTCGACGTCCCCCCGGGCCGCATCACCGGCCTCCTCGGCCCCTCCGGCTGCGGCAAGTCCACCCTCCTGCGCGCCGTCGTCGGCACCCAGGCCAAGGTCACCGGCACCCTCGACGTCCTCGGCCGGCCCGCCGGCGACCCCGGCCTGCGCCCCCGCATCGGCTACGTCACCCAGGACCCGTCCGTCTACGACGACCTCACCGTCCGTCAGAACCTCGACTACTTCGCCGCCGTCCTGCACCCCGGCCGCGCCGCCCGCGCCCACCGCCGCGAGAGCGTCACCCGCGCCCTCGCGGACGTCGACCTCACCCGGCACGCCGACGCCCTCGCCGGCCACCTCTCCGGCGGCCAGCGCAGCCGGGTCTCCCTCGCGGTGGCCCTCCTCGGCGCCCCCGAACTCCTCGTCCTCGACGAACCCACCGTCGGCCTGGACCCCGTCCTCCGCCGCGACCTGTGGCACCTGTTCCACGCCCTCGCCGCCGACCGCGGAACCACCCTCCTGGTCTCCTCGCACGTCATGGACGAGGCCGAGCGCTGCCACCGGCTGCTCCTGATGCGCGAGGGCCGCATCCTCGCCGACGGCACGCCCCGCGCCCTCCGCGACCGCACCGCGACCCCCACCGTCGAGGCCGCCTTCCTCCACCTCGTCGACGCGGCCGGCGCCACCCCCGCACCCCCGGGAACCACCACCGAGGAGCCGGTCCGATGACCCCCGACGCCCCGCCCCCCGCCCGCCGGACCCCCGCCGGCCCCCTCTCCCCGTCCCGCACCCTCGCCACCACCGCCCGGGTCCTGCGCCAACTGCGCCACGACCCCCGCACCCTCGCGATGATGCTGCTCGTCCCGTGCGTGATGATCGCGCTGCTGCGCTACGTCTTCGACGCCCGACCGGAGACCTTCAACAGCATCGGCGCCTCGCTCCTCGGCATCTTCCCGATGATCACCATGTTCCTGGTGACCTCCATCGCCACCCTGCGGGAACGCACCTCCGGCACCCTGGAACGCCTGCTCGCCATGCCCCTCGGCAAGGCCGACCTGATCAGCGGCTACGCCCTCGCCTTCGGCCTGCTGGCGATCGTCCAGTCCGCCCTCGCCACCGCGCTGTCCGTCTGGGTCCTCGGCCTCGACGTCACCGGCTCCCCCTGGCTGCTGCTGCTCGTCGCCGTCCTCGACGCCCTCCTCGGCACCGCCCTCGGCCTGTTCGTCTCGGCCTTCGCCGCCTCGGAATTCCAGGCCGTCCAGTTCATGCCCGCCGTCCTGATGCCCCAGCTCCTCCTCTGCGGGCTCTTCACCCCCCGCGACACCATGCAGCCGGCCCTCAAGGCGGTCTCCGACGTGCTCCCGATGTCCTACGCCGTGGACGGCATGACCGAGGTCCTGCACCACCCCGACCTCACCACCGCCTTCCTCCGCGACAGCCTCGTCGTCACCGCCTTCGCCCTCCTGGTCCTCGCCCTGGGCGCGGCCACCCTCCGCCGCCGCACCGCGTGAACCACCCCGCCGCATGCCCCCCGAACCGCCCACCCACCGGACAGCACCGGCCCGGCACCCCGCACGGTGCGAGGATGACGACAAAGGCCCAGCGCAGCGGAAAGGCGAACCCGCACCATGACCCAGAAGGTCGCAGTCCTCGGCACCGGCAAGATCGGCGAAGCGCTCCTCAGCGGAATGATCCGCGGCGGCTGGGCGCCCTCCGACCTCCTGGTCACCGCCCGCCGTCAGGAACGCGCCGACCAGCTCCACGCCCGCTACGGCGTGGACGCCGTCAGCAACGCCGAGGCCGCCAAGTCCGCCGACACCCTCATCCTCACCGTCAAGCCGCAGGACATGGACAGCCTCCTGCGGGAACTCGCCCCGCACGTCCCCGCGGACCGCCTCGTCATCAGCGGCGCCGCCGGCATCCCCACCGCCTACTTCGAGGACCGGCTGGCCGCCGGCACCCCCGTCGTACGGGTCATGACGAACACCCCCGCCCTCGTCGACGAGGCCATGTCCGTCATCTCCGCCGGCAGCCACGCCACCGGAGAACACCTCACCCGCGCCGAGGAGATCTTCGCCGGGGTCGGCAAGACCCTGCGCGTCCCGGAGTCCCAGCAGGACGCCTGCACCGCCCTGTCCGGCTCGGGCCCCGCCTACTTCTACTTCCTGGTCGAGGCCATGACCGACGCCGGCATCCTCCTCGGCCTGCCCCGCGACAAGGCCCACGACCTCATCGTCCAGGCCGCCATCGGCGCCGCCGTGATGCTCCGCGACAGCGGCGAACACCCCGTCAAGCTCCGCGAGAACGTCACCTCCCCGGCCGGCACCACCATCAACGCCATCCGCGAGCTGGAGAACCACGGCGTGCGCGCCGCCCTCATCGCCGCCCTGGAAGCCGCCCGCGACCGCAGCCGCGAACTGGCCACCGGCAACGGCTGAGCCCCGCGCCGGTGGGGGCGGCGACCACCCCCACCGGCCCCGGCTACGCCAGCAGCCCCATCGCCCGGTACGCCGCGTCCACCCGCGGCCTGGCCATGTCCCGCGCCCGCTCCGCACCGCGCCCGAGCACCTCGTCCACGTACCCGGGCTCCGCGGCCAGCGCCGCGTGCCGCTCCCGCACCGGCCGCAGCGTCTCCACCACGGCCTCCGCGACGTCCTTCTTCAACGCCCCGTACGCGTCGTACCCACCGGCCAGCCGCTCCGGATCCCCACCCGTGCACGCCGCCAGCACATCCAGCAGATTGGCGAGACCCGGCCGCTCCGCACGGTCGTACACCACCTCACTGCCCCCGTCGGTGACCGCCCGCATCACCTTCTTCCGCACCACCTCCGGCTCGTCCAGCAGATAGACGATCCCGGCCGTCCGGTCGTGCGACTTCCCCATCTTCGACGTCGGCTCCTGCAGGTCCATCACCCGCGCCGCCACCTTCGGCACCGTCGCCCTCGGCACCACGAACGTCGCCCCGTACCGCTGGTTGAACCGGATCGCCAGATCCCGCGTCAGCTCCACGTGCTGCGCCTGGTCCTCCCCGACCGGCACCTCGTGCGCCCCGTACGCCAGGATGTCCGCCGCCATCAGCGCCGGATACGTCAGCAGCGACAGCCGCACGCTCCCACCCCGCGCCTGCTCCCGCGCCGTCTTCTCCTTGTACTGGATCATGCGCCGCATCTCCCCGTCGGAGGCCGTGCACTCCATCAGGTACGACAGCCGCGCATGCTCGTCCACCCGGCTCTGCACGAACACCGTGCACACCTCCGGGTCCAGCCCCGACGCCAGCAGCAGCGTCGCGGCCTGCCGGGTCAGCCGCCGCACCCGCGCCGGATCGTGGTCCACGGTCAGCGCGTGCAGATCCACCACACAGAACAGCGCCTCCGCACGGTGCTGGTCCTCCTCGACCCACCCGCGCACCGCCCCGAGGTAGTTCCCCAGCGTCAGATGCCCCGTCGGCTTCACACCGCTGAAGATCCGCGTACGCCCCGACGCCGGAACCGCCATCTCGTCCATCCGTACTCTCCCGAAGTCCCGCACTCTTCCGAGTGCGCATCGAGACCGCCGACTCACCGGCCGCTACGGATGCAGATACGCGAACGGCCGCCGAAGCGGCGGCCGTGGTCATGCATGCACTACTGGGCGGCCGCCGTCAGGCGGGCCACCACTGCTGCACGAGCGCATGCGTAGTCATGGACCCCAAAGTACCTGGCGAACCCCCTCCCCGCGCGGGTTTGAACAACCCCACCCCCTCGTGTAGTGTCCTCCGAGTTGCCACGGAGCCGACAGGACCCGAGCAGCCATCCCGCCGCTTCGCGGCACACCACTACTGCACGGCCCCTCACCGGGAACAATTTCGGCATGCCGAAATTCGGACCGCGGCGGATTATGCGTCGACGAGGAATACCGCTAACGTAGTGATCACGTCGAAAGGCGCGAACAAACCCCCTCCGACGGGGAATCAGAAACAAATTCGAGCCGGCAACGGCACGGACAAGATCTGATAGAGTCGGAAAGGCCGAAAAGCGAAAGCTGAACGGCCAACCCCGCTCCAACAGGGGGCCGGAGACGGAAACGGATCTGGTAAGGTTGGAACCGCGAAGAAGCCGAAAGGCCGAATCGCACCGGCGAAAATCGGAACCGCAAGGATCTGATAGAGTCGGAAATGCAACACCGAAGGGAAGCGCCCGGAGAGCCCGGTACTGAGTCAATCAGAACCGATAAGGCACAAAGGAAGCGTCCGTTCCTTGAGAACTCAACAGCGTGCCAAAAGTCAACGCCAGATATGTTGATACCCCGTCTACCGGAAACATCCGGCAGATGAGGTTCCTTTGAAAGTCCATCCCGTCCATGTGGCGCGGGTGGCACACACAGCGAGGACGCTGTGAACGACCGGACCTATTCCGTTTGGTCGTTCCGCTCTCGTGTGTGTTGACCCGATTACGGGTAAACATTCACGGAGAGTTTGATCCTGGCTCAGGACGAACGCTGGCGGCGTGCTTAACACATGCAAGTCGAACGATGAACCTCCTTCGGGAGGGGATTAGTGGCGAACGGGTGAGTAACACGTGGGCAATCTGCCCTTCACTCTGGGACAAGCCCTGGAAACGGGGTCTAATACCGGATACGACACGGGGTCGCATGACCTCCGTGTGGAAAGCTCCGGCGGTGAAGGATGAGCCCGCGGCCTATCAGCTTGTTGGTGGGGTGATGGCCTACCAAGGCGACGACGGGTAGCCGGCCTGAGAGGGCGACCGGCCACACTGGGACTGAGACACGGCCCAGACTCCTACGGGAGGCAGCAGTGGGGAATATTGCACAATGGGCGAAAGCCTGATGCAGCGACGCCGCGTGAGGGATGACGGCCTTCGGGTTGTAAACCTCTTTCAGCAGGGAAGAAGCGAGAGTGACGGTACCTGCAGAAGAAGCGCCGGCTAACTACGTGCCAGCAGCCGCGGTAATACGTAGGGCGCAAGCGTTGTCCGGAATTATTGGGCGTAAAGAGCTCGTAGGCGGCTTGTCACGTCGGATGTGAAAGCCCGGGGCTTAACCCCGGGTCTGCATTCGATACGGGCAGGCTAGAGTTCGGTAGGGGAGATCGGAATTCCTGGTGTAGCGGTGAAATGCGCAGATATCAGGAGGAACACCGGTGGCGAAGGCGGATCTCTGGGCCGATACTGACGCTGAGGAGCGAAAGCGTGGGGAGCGAACAGGATTAGATACCCTGGTAGTCCACGCCGTAAACGTTGGGAACTAGGTGTGGGCGACATTCCACGTCGTCCGTGCCGCAGCTAACGCATTAAGTTCCCCGCCTGGGGAGTACGGCCGCAAGGCTAAAACTCAAAGGAATTGACGGGGGCCCGCACAAGCAGCGGAGCATGTGGCTTAATTCGACGCAACGCGAAGAACCTTACCAAGGCTTGACATACACCGGAAAACCCTGGAGACAGGGTCCCCCTTGTGGTCGGTGTACAGGTGGTGCATGGCTGTCGTCAGCTCGTGTCGTGAGATGTTGGGTTAAGTCCCGCAACGAGCGCAACCCTTGTTCTGTGTTGCCAGCATGCCCTTCGGGGTGATGGGGACTCACAGGAGACTGCCGGGGTCAACTCGGAGGAAGGTGGGGACGACGTCAAGTCATCATGCCCCTTATGTCTTGGGCTGCACACGTGCTACAATGGCCGGTACAATGAGCTGCGATACCGCGAGGTGGAGCGAATCTCAAAAAGCCGGTCTCAGTTCGGATTGGGGTCTGCAACTCGACCCCATGAAGTCGGAGTTGCTAGTAATCGCAGATCAGCATTGCTGCGGTGAATACGTTCCCGGGCCTTGTACACACCGCCCGTCACGTCACGAAAGTCGGTAACACCCGAAGCCGGTGGCCCAACCCCTTGTGGGAGGGAATCGTCGAAGGTGGGACTGGCGATTGGGACGAAGTCGTAACAAGGTAGCCGTACCGGAAGGTGCGGCTGGATCACCTCCTTTCTAAGGAGCATCTAGATCTCGTAAGAGATCCAGAGCCACTACGTCGGCAAATGTTCGACGGTGGTTAGCTCATGGGTGGAACGTTGACTATTCGGCACGGTCGGTTGGGATCATTAGTACTGCTTCGGCGTGGAACGTGAGTCTTCAACTGGTCGGGTCGGGCACGCTGTTGGGTATCTGAGGGTGCGGACTTGAGTCTGCTCCTTCGCGATGCCGGCCCCAGTGAACTCAGCCTTCGGGTTGGGGTGGTGGGTGGCTGGTCGTTGCTTGAGAACTGCACAGTGGACGCGAGCATCTGTGGCCAAGTTTTTAAGGGCGCACGGTGGATGCCTTGGCACCAGGAACCGATGAAGGACGTGGGAGGCCACGATAGGCCCCGGGGAGCTGTCAACCAAGCTTTGATCCGGGGGTGTCCGAATGGGGAAACCCGGCAGTCGTCATGGGCTGTCACCCGCTGCTGAACACATAGGCAGTGTGGAGGGAACGCGGGGAAGTGAAACATCTCAGTACCCGCAGGAAGAGAAAACAACCGTGATTCCGGGAGTAGTGGCGAGCGAAACTGGATGAGGCCAAACCAGTCACGTGTGATACCCGGCAGGGGTTGCGTGGTTGGGGTTGTGGGATCTCTTTTCTGCAGTCTGCCGGCTGTGGGACGAGTCAGAAACCGTTGATGTAGGCGAAGGACATGCGAAAGGTCCGGCGTAGAGGGTAAGACCCCCGTAGCTGAAACATTGACGGCTCGTTTAAGAGACACCCAAGTAGCACGGGGCCCGAGAAATCCCGTGTGAATCTGGCGGGACCACCCGTTAAGCCTAAATATTCCCTGGTGACCGATAGCGGATAGTACCGTGAGGGAATGGTGAAAAGTACCGCGGGAGCGGAGTGAAATAGTACCTGAAACCGTGTGCCTACAAGCCGTGGGAGCGTCGCTGTATGTGCTTGCACATGCAGTCGTGACTGCGTGCCTTTTGAAGAATGAGCCTGCGAGTTTGCGGTATGTTGCGAGGTTAACCCGTGTGGGGAAGCCGTAGCGAAAGCGAGTCCGAATAGGGCGTTGAGTAGCGTGCCCAAGACCCGAAGCGGAGTGATCTAGCCATGGGCAGGTTGAAGCGGAGGTAAGACTTCGTGGAGGACCGAACCCACCAGGGTTGAAAACCTGGGGGATGACCTGTGGTTAGGGGTGAAAGGCCAATCAAACTCCGTGATAGCTGGTTCTCCCCGAAATGCATTTAGGTGCAGCGTCGTGTGTTTCTTGCCGGAGGTAGAGCACTGGATAGGCGATGGGCCCTACCGGGTTACTGACCTTAGCCAAACTCCGAATGCCGGTAAGTGAGAGCGCGGCAGTGAGACTGTGGGGGATAAGCTCCATGGTCGAGAGGGAAACAGCCCAGAGCATCGACTAAGGCCCCTAAGCGTGTGCTAAGTGGGAAAGGATGTGGAGTCGCAGAGACAACCAGGAGGTTGGCTTAGAAGCAGCCACCCTTGAAAGAGTGCGTAATAGCTCACTGGTCAAGTGATTCCGCGCCGACAATGTAGCGGGGCTCAAGCACACCGCCGAAGTCATGTCATTGCGATATTACCCCCAACGGGGATCGTGATGGGTAGGGGAGCGTCGTGTGCCGGGTGAAGCAGCCGCGGAAGCGAGTTGTGGACGGTTCACGAGTGAGAATGCAGGCATGAGTAGCGATACAAGAGTGGGAAACTCTTGCGCCGATTGACTAAGGGTTCCTGGGTCAAGCTGATCTGCCCAGGGTAAGTCGGGACCTAAGGCGAGGCCGACAGGCGTAGTCGATGGACAACCGGTTGATATTCCGGTACCCGCTTTGAAGCGCCAAACATTGAATCAGGCGATGCTAAGTCCGTGAAGCCGCCGTGGATCCTTCGGGTGAAGCGGAGTGGTGGAGCCGACGAACCAGACTTGTAGTAGGTGAGTGATGGGGTGACGCAGGAAGGTAGTCCAGCCCGGGCGGTGGTTGTCCCGGGGTAAGGGTGTAGGGCGCTGTCTAGGCAAATCCGGACAGCTTGAAGCCTGAGACCTGATGCCGAGCCGATTGTGGTGAAGTGGATGATCCTATGCTGTCGAGAAAAGCCTCTAGCGAGTTTCATGGCGGCCCGTACCCTAAACCGACTCAGGTGGTCAGGTAGAGAATACCGAGGCGTTCGGGTGAACTATGGTTAAGGAACTCGGCAAAATGCCCCCGTAACTTCGGGAGAAGGGGGGCCATTTCCGGTGATGAGACTTGCTCTCTGAGCTGGGGGTGGCCGCAGAGACCAGCGAGAAGCGACTGTTTACTAAAAACACAGGTCCGTGCGAAGCCGTAAGGCGATGTATACGGACTGACGCCTGCCCGGTGCTGGAACGTTAAGGGGACCGGTTAGTCAACTTTCGGGTTGGCGAAGCTGAGAACTTAAGCGCCAGTAAACGGCGGTGGTAACTATAACCATCCTAAGGTAGCGAAATTCCTTGTCGGGTAAGTTCCGACCTGCACGAATGGCGTAACGACTTCTCGACTGTCTCAACCATAGGCCCGGTGAAATTGCATTACGAGTAAAGATGCTCGTTTCGCGCAGCAGGACGGAAAGACCCCGGGACCTTTACTATAGCTTGATATTGGTGTTCGGTTCGGCTTGTGTAGGATAGGTGGGAGACTTTGAAGCGGCCACGCCAGTGGTTGTGGAGTCATTGTTGAAATACCACTCTGGTCGTGCTGGATGTCTAACCTGGGTCCGTGATCCGGATCAGGGACAGTGTCTGGTGGGTAGTTTAACTGGGGCGGTTGCCTCCTAAAGAGTAACGGAGGCGCCCAAAGGTTCCCTCAGCCTGGTTGGCAATCAGGTGTTGAGTGTAAGTGCACAAGGGAGCTTGACTGTGAGACTGACGGGTCGAGCAGGTACGAAAGTAGGGACTAGTGATCCGGCGGTGGCTTGTGGAAGCGCCGTCGCTCAACGGATAAAAGGTACCCCGGGGATAACAGGCTGATCTTCCCCAAGAGTCCATATCGACGGGATGGTTTGGCACCTCGATGTCGGCTCGTCGCATCCTGGGGCTGGAGTCGGTCCCAAGGGTTGGGCTGTTCGCCCATTAAAGCGGTACGCGAGCTGGGTTTAGAACGTCGTGAGACAGTTCGGTCCCTATCCGCTGTGCGCGTAGGAGTCTTGAGAAGGGCTGTCCCTAGTACGAGAGGACCGGGACGGACGAACCTCTGGTGTGCCAGTTGTCCTGCCAAGGGCATGGCTGGTTGGCTACGTTCGGAAAGGATAACCGCTGAAAGCATCTAAGCGGGAAGCCTGCTTCGAGATGAGGGCTCCCACCCCCTTGAGGGGTTAAGGCTCCCAGTAGACGACTGGGTTGATAGGCCAGATATGGAAGCGCCGTAAGGTGTGGAGTTGACTGGTACTAATAGGCCGAGGGCTTGTCCTCAGTTGCTCGCGTCCACTGTGTAGGTTCTGAAGTAACGACCGTTGAAGCTAGGCTCCGGTTGGTTAACTTCATAGTGTTTCGGTGGTCATAGCGTTAGGGAAACGCCCGGTTACATTTCGAACCCGGAAGCTAAGCCTTTCAGCGCCGATGGTACTGCAGGGGGGACCCTGTGGGAGAGTAGGACGCCGCCGAACAATTTTTCAGCTCCGGTCTCTGAACCTTTATGGTTCAGGGACCGGAGCTTTTTTGCGTTTCCGGGAAATACCGGTCGTCCGTAGGGCGGTGCGCTGGCATCCTGCGTCGCATGGGTTACGTGATCAGAGCGGTGCGGGCGGACGAGTGGGAGCAGCTCAAGGAGCTCAGGCTGGCTGCCTTGGCTGATCCGGTGGCGCGTGTGGCGTTCAACGAGACGTTGGAGGGAGCGGCCGGCCAGACCGATGTGTTCTGGCGGGAGCGGGCCGCTCGGGGTGGCGTGGATGCGGGGGCGATCACGTTCATCGGGGAGGCCGGCGGCGGGAGTTGGGGCGGGATGGTGGTGGTGCTCGTCGAGGGGGACGGCGAGGTGCCGCAGACGCATCTGGTCGGGGTGTATGTCCGGCCGGAACACCGCGGGACCGGGCTGGCGCAGGAGTTGTTCGGCGCGGCGATTCGGTGGTCGTGGGGGATCACGGAGCCGGTGGTGGAGCGTGTGCGGTTGTGGGTGCACGAGGCGAATGGGCAGGCGGAGGCGTTCTATCGGCGGCTGGGGTTCGTGGCTACGGGGCGGACCCTTGCCGATCCGAAGAATGCGGCGGCCGTTGAGCGGGAGATGGTGTTGGGGCGCGCGGGAGCCTCGTAGGGCCGGAACCGGTGCGGCTGGTTCGGGTCAGACCGGGAGGGAGCGGTGGGGCCAGCGGGCTCGGGCCTGTTCCTGGGAGCGCATGGTGGCCAGCGTCAGGAGGCCGCGCGTCCGGCCCGTGTCGAGGAGATCGGGGAGCGCGGGCAGCGGGGCGAGCGCGGCGATGTCGTCCAGGACGAGGGTGAGTGGTGGGTCGAGCCGACCGTCAGATGACCGTTCGGCCATGCGGCGGCCGTGCTCGACCACGCTCGAGAGGAGTGCGGTGAGCAGTGGCATCGCACCCGGTTCGGTACGCGGATCCTCAAGGGGTTCGCCTACCACGTACAGCGTTCCCCCCTCATCGATAAATGATTCGAGAATGACCGAATCCGCTCGAAGTGGAGTGCAGGCGTCTCGGATGTGAAGGGAGGAGAGGGCACTCAGGGCCCGGCCGACCAGCTCCTTTGCCAGCTCCCGGCGTTCCGCGTGCGCGGTCAGTACGGACTCCAACTCGCCGGCTTGGCCGGCGGACGCCTTGGGGCTGGTGCGCAGGATCCGTACGGGTTCCTGGGCGGCGCCGGCGGTATGCGCCCAGCGGTGCAGCTGGCGGAACGGGCGGCCGTCGAGCGCGGCGGCGTGCAGCCAGCAGCGCAGCAGGGTCTGCGCGGCGTCCGCGACCGCCGAGTCCGCGGTGGCGGACGGCCGAACGGGGGCCAGCAGGGCGGTGGCGCGGGCCGTGGCGGTGGCGAGGTCGTCGCAGCCGGTGGTCGGCGACCAGCGCAGCCGGGCCGGGGTGTCGAGGAGGTGCGTCGGGTCGTACGTCAGCAGCGGGCCGAGTTTGGCGCGGGCGTCCTTGGTCTCCGCCCACAGGGCGGGGTCCGTCGTGGCGACGATGAGGGGGCCGGGTGCCGCGGTGGCGGTGGCGACCGCGGCGGCGAGCGTGTCGGCCCGGCCGGTGGTGGCGAACTGGACGCGGGGGAGGGGGAGTTCGGTGCCCGGGGCGGGTGCGGCCGGGGACGCGGTGCGCTGTTCGGGGACCGGGCCCGTGGGAGGGGCGACCACGGCCGTTTCGGGGGTGGCGGGGACGGTAGTCGGAGTGGCAGGAGTGGCAGGAGAGGCCGGGGCGGGCGGTGCCGGGGTGAGCGGGGCGGCTGGTGCGTCTTCGGTGGGGGCTGTGGGCCCGGCGGGGGCGCGGGCCGCGGCGGGAGCCTGCAGGAGCGGCTCCAGCGCCTCCTGCCGGGCCCTGCGGGCCGCGGCGCGCCGTCCGGCCCGTACGGCGCGGTAACGGGTGACGGTGCCCATCGTGAAGATGGTCAGGACCAGCAGGACCATCAGCTCGCCGATGAGGATGCCCCAGAACAGGCCGTAGCCGGAGAGTTGGGCCTTGGGGGTGTCGGGCCAGGCGGCGGGCAGGTCGTGCGGCGCGGACACCAGGTGGCGCAGCGCCATCGGTGTGCCGGCGTAGTCCACGCTTTGGGGCCAGGCGCCGTGCGCGAACAGGCCGGCCAGGCCGGTGGCCGTCCACACCAGCAGCGTCAGGCCCAGCAGGAAGGCGAGCAGCCCCACCAGCAGGGAGTCGGGGATGCCGCGGCCCCTGCCGTCGTGCGGGGCGCGGTAGCCGCGGCCGCCACCTCGTTCGTCGTCGTATCCGCGCCTCACGCCACCGTCTCGCTCGACTCGTCTCTCCACCGGCGCTCCATCGCGATGGCCTCGGCGCGTGCCTCGGCCTCGGCGTCCGCCGCCGCTTCCAGGGCGCGTGCCTCGTCGGCCGGCATCGCGGAGGACTCGGTCATCGCCCGGTCGGTGAAGACCAGCGGGCGTTCCGCCTCGGTGATGAGGTGCTTGACCACCTGGACGTTGCCGTTGACGTCCCAGACCGCGATGCCGGGGGTGAGCGTCGGAATGATCTCCACGGCCCAGCGCGGCAGGCCCAGTACCCGCCCGGTGGCCCGTGCCTCGTCCGCCTTCTGGGCGTAAATGGTGCGGGTGGAGGCCATCTTGAGGATCGCCGCGGCCTCCCGCGCGGCCGCGCCGTCCACGACGTCGGAGAGGTGGTGGACGACGGCCACGAAGGAGAGGCCGAGCCGTCGGCCGAACTTCAGCAGTCGCTGGAAGAGCTGGGCCACGAAGGGGGAGTTGATGATGTGCCACGCCTCTTCGACCAGGAAGATCCGTTTCTTCCGGTCGGGCCGGATCCAGGTGTGTTCCAGCCACACGCCGACGATTGCCATCAGGATGGGCATCGCGATGGAGTTGCGGTCGATGTGGGAGAGGTCGAAGACGATCAGCGGGGCGTCGAGGTCGATGCCCGCGGACGTCGGCCCGTCGAACATGCCGCGCAGGTCACCGTCGACGAGCCGGTCGAGCACCAGGGCCACGTCCAGGCCCCAGGCCCGTACGTCGTCTATGTCGACGTTCATGGCCTCGGCCGACTCGGCCTCGGGGTGCCGCAGCTGCTCGACGATGTCGGTCAGGACGGGCTGGCGGTCGGTGATGGTCTCGTTGACGTACGCGTGGGCGACCTTGAGGGCGAAGCCGGAGCGTTCGTCCAGGCCGTGGCCCATGGCGACCTCGATGATCGTGCGGAGCAGGGCCAGCTGGCCGGTCGTGGTGATCGACGGGTCGAGCGGGTTGAGGCGGATGCCGCCGTTGAGGGCGGCCGTCGGGTCCAGGCGGATGGGGGTTATCCCCAGCTCCTCGGCGATGAGGTTCCATTCGCCGACGCCGTCCTCGCCCTGGGCGTCCAGGACGACGACCTGCCGGTCGCGGAACCGCAGCTGGCGCAGGACGTAGGTCTTCTCCAGGGCGGACTTGCCGTTGCCGGACTCGCCGAGGACGAGCCAGTGCGGGGCGGGCAGCTGCTGGCCGTAGAGCTGGAAGGGGTCGTAGATGTAGCCCTTGCCGCTGTAGACCTCACGGCCGATGATCACGCCGGAGTCGCCGAGGCCGGGGGCCGCGGTGGGCAGGTAGACCGCCTGGGCCTGGCCGGTGGAGGTGCGTACGGGCAGCCGGGTGGTCTCCACCTTCCCGAACAGGAAGCTGGTGAACGCCTCGGTGAGCGCTCCGAGTGGGTCGAGCATGGCCATGACGTACGCGCCTCCCAGCGGCTTTAGCGGCGGATTCCGGTCGCGAACGGCAGGGTGTTGACGAACGCCCGGTGGTGTTCGCGGTCGCACCACTCCAGCTTCAGATACGACTTGCCGGCGGAGGCGCGGATGGTGCGCTTGTCGCGGGCGAGCGCCTCGGGCGAGCGGGAGGAGACCGTGATGTAGCCGACGAGGTTGACGCCGGCCGCGCCGGACGCGAGGTCCTCGCCGCGCTGGTCGACCCGGCCGTGGTGGGCCACGTCGCGCGGGTCCACCACCCGGTTCATCTTCGCCGCGCGGCTGGCCTCGGCGTCGTCGTTCGTCTTCTCCGTCAGCATGCGCTCGATGGCGATCTCGGTGGGCTCCAGGTCCATGCAGACCGCGACCGTGCGGATGACGTCCGGGGTGTGCACCAGGAGGGGGGCGAGGAAGTTGACGCCCACCGGGGTCAGCGGCCACTCCTTGATCCAGGCGGTGGCGTGACACCAGGGCGCACGGGTCGTCGACTCGCGCGTCTTGGCCTGGAGGTACGTCGGCTCCATCGCGTCGAGCTCGGCGGGCCAGGCGTTGCGCTTGCTCATCGCCTGGATGTGGTCGATGGGGTGGTCCGGGTCGTACATCGAGTGGACCAGGGAGGCGAGCCGGGCCTGGCCGAGGGGCTGGCGGACCCGGATGTCGGCCTCGGCGAGCCGGGCGCAGATGTCGGTCAGCTCACGGGCCATCACCACCGCCAGGCCGGCGTCCCGGTCGAGCTTCTTGCGCAGCAGTCCGCCCTGGTGCATCCGGGCGGCGCGGGCCATGGTGTGCGCCTCGGTGGCCAGCTCGCGGGTGTAGTGCATACAGGCGACGAGGTAGGCGCGGTGCTGCTCGGAGGAGGTGGACACCATCGACTGCAGCTGGTCGTAGGACTCCTGCAGCCAGCGGGGGGAGGTGGCGTCGCCGCGCTGGGTGACGTCCTTGGCGTGCGCGTCGGGGTCGGCGGGGAGCGTGCGCGCCAGCATCTGAAGCCGGGTCACGAAGCCGTCCCCGTTGGCGACGTGCTTGAGCAGCGTGCCGAACCGGTCGACGAGGGCCTCCTGGTCCTCGCTGTCGCGCAGGCCGACGCCCGGGCCCTCGATCTCGATGGCGGCCGTGACGGTGCGGCGGTCGGCGTGCAGCAGGACCGCGATCTCGTCGGGGCCGAACGGCGCGGCCAGCCAGTTGATCCGCCCGATGCCGGGCGGCGGGCCGATCTCGACCTCCCGGCCGTCCATCCGTACGCCCGCCTCGGCGGCGCCGGAGCGGTAGGTGGCGCCCCGGCGGACCGTACGGCGGAAGCTGCGGCGGATCTCGAACCACCGGTAGAAGGTGCGGCCCTTGTACGGGACGTAGACGGCGGCGAGGCCGAGCATCGGGAAGCCGGTGAGCGTCACGATGCGCAGCGAGAGCACCGGCACCAGCAGGCCGCACATCATGCCGAGGAAGGCACCCGCGATGATCAGCGCGATCTCACCGGTCTCGCGGTTCTTGCCGACGATCGCGTTGGGCCGGGCACGGCCGATCAGATATGTGCGACGTGGCGCGATCGGGTGGGACTGCGTGCTCAACGCCCATCACCTCCTGCTGTCTTGCCGGTGCGGGCGCTGCTGCCGGGAGTGGGGTTCGTACGGGGGGCGGGGGTGGCGGGGGGCGGGGTCTGGCCGCCGCCGGAGCGGGAGCCGTGCGCCGCGACGCCACCGGAGACCGCGTCGGCCGGCCGGGACTGGCCGCCCTGCGCGCCCTGCTGCCCGTCGCCGCCGGAGGCGCGGGAGCTGTGGGTCTTGATGCCCTGGGACACCAGCGCGGCGGGGGAGCTGAGGACGGCCGCGGCGGTGTTCTCCGCCCCGCGGCTCATCCGGTTGTTGCGGGACGCGGCGATCTCGTCGCCGAAGCCGGGGACGAAGCGGTAGATCACCGCGCTGGCGAAGATGGCCAGCAGGATGATCGCGAGGCCGGAGACGACGGCGGAGATGGCGTTCGGCCCCTTGTTGGAGGACAGGGCGCCGGCGATGCCCAGCACGATCACGATGACGGGTTTCACCATGATCACCGCGATCATGATGCCGGCCCAGCGGCGCACGTGGCCCCACATGTTCTTGTCGACCAGGCCGGCGTACACGACCGTGCCGAGCAGCGCCCCGACGTACAGCAGCGCGGCTCGGATCACCAGCTCCAGCCACAGCACACCGGCGGCCAGCACGGACACCAGCGACACCACGATCAGCATGATCGGCCCGCCGCCGATGTCGGTGCCCTTCGTGAGCGCCTGCGAGAACGACCCGAAGAAGGTGTCGGTCTGCGCTCCCGTGCCCTTGGCGATGATCTGGGTGACGCCGTCGGTGGCGGAGACGACGGTGTAGAGGATCAGCGGGGTGAACGCGGAGGCCAGCACCGTCAGCCAGAGGAACCCGACCGCCTCGCTGATCGCCTCGGTGAGCCGCACCCCGCGCACCGCCCGCTTGGCGACGGCCAGCAGCCACAGCACGAGCGTGAGCACGGTGGAGGCGGCGAAGACGACGGCGTACTGCCGCAGGAACGCCGCGTTGGTGAAGTCCACCTGGGAGGTGGCGTTCACGGCGTCGGACAGCTTGTCGACGATCCAGGCGGCGGCTTTGGCGCAGCCTTTGGCCAGGGAGTCGAGGGGGTCGAGGGGGTTGGAGTCGGTGAGCCCACCGCCCGGATTGGACGTCCCGCCTCCGCTGCCGCCCGTGCTTCGCTGCTCGCACAGCTCCTTGGCCTTGTCCGAGAGCAGATCGCAGGGGCCGTCGCTCGGCTTGGGAGACGGAGCCGCGAAGGCGCGGCCGGTGAGGACCACGAGCGTGGCCTGCAGTCCGGTCAGTGCCGAGACGACCGCGAGGGCCCGGCGTCGGTTGTTACCTCGCATAGGTGAACCCTCCGAAACCTTGGACCGCCTGGGACATGTCCTTTGCCGTGGCAGCGGTCTGGTCGCCGCCGACCGGCGCCGGTCCGGCCTTCGGCGTGAAGCCGACGACCTTCCAGTCCCCGTTGACCCACTGCAGCTGCATCGTGGACGTGTACCAGCTCTCCGCGACGGGATTCTGGGAACCCTGGCCCGCGATGCCGAACAAGAGGGAGTACCAGACGGAGACCTTGGCGGTGGTGGCTTCGAACTTCTCGGTCTTGGTGCCGACCGGGTTGGCCCGGGACACAAAAGTCATCCCGCCGGGTGCGGTGCCGTCCGGCTTGAGGCCGATCCGGCCGAGGAACTTCGGGTCCGTGTAGACCTTTCGCAGGCTGTCCTTGCGCGCCGTGGCCGCCGAGGGGGTGTAGACGGCGTTGACGATCGTGTCGCGCTGGTTCGACTTGTACATCCCGTCACTGGACAACGCCACCACATAGTTCGCCGCCGCCGACTGTGCCCCCTGTTCCGTCTTGGCGAAGCCCGTGGCGATGCCGCTGGTCTTGCCGGCGACCGGCTTGGTGCCGGTGGGGGAGGTGGGGCGGGCGGCGTCGGCGGCGGGGCCCTTGGCGGAGTCGTCGGGGGATTCGTTGTTGCCGCTGCCGTCGCGGTTGGCGAAGGCGATGGCCGCGAGCAGCAGGACGATCACGCCGACGATCGTGACGAGGTTGCGGCTGGACATGCCCGTCCGGGGCCGGCGTCCCGAGCCGTAGAGGTCGCCTTCGCTCCCGGGAAGTCTGGTCCGTGTCTGGCCCGCCTCGGAACCGCGGTGGCCGTCGCCGCCGTAGCCGCCGTCGTCACTGAGACTCATCGCGCCTGTGCCCCCTCTACCGCCGTCGCCGTCCGTGCCGTCGTTGTGCCGCCCTCATATGACCGTAGCCGCGTGGGAGGCAGCTCGGGCGAAGTGGTACGAGTACATCTCACCGTGACGGGTCCTCAGATGCGGTGCGGCGGAGGCGAATGGGGGACTCTGGGCTATTTGTGCGCATCGCTCGTCCCGCCTTCGCCGTTGCTTCCGTAGGGCCTCGTGGCCCCGGGTCCACCTGTCCCCGCGCGGCGGGCGGCGCAATCGGTCCGCTGGTCGCGGGCGTGCGGAGGGCAGGGGGCGGGCCCCGTCGGGCCGGGGTGCGTGGGCGTCAGCATGGGGCCTCGGCAGGGGAGATGCGGCCGGTGGAAGCGGGTGGAGGCACGGGACGGCGGAGAGAGGACGGGCGGGGGCGCATGGGGCGGCGCGGGGACGGCGCCTGCCCGGGGTACGGGCCCCGGCGGTCGTGGAAGGGGTGGCGGGTGTCCGGAGACGCCCGCACGGAGCCCCGGAGCGGCCGCCGCGGCAGGACCTAGGGCCTGGGGCCTGCCTTCCGGGGCGTCCGGGACGGTTCGCACGGCACGGCCTAGACCGCCATGCCGTAGACGATGGTGAACAGCGTCCCCAGGGAGCCGATGATGAAGACGCCGGTCAGGCCGGCCACGATCAGGCCCTTGCCCTGTTCGGCGCTGAAGGTGTCGCGCAGCGCGGTGGCGCCGATGCGCTGTTTGGCGGCGCCCCAGATCGCGATGCCGAGGCACAGCAGGATCGCGACCGCCATGACCACCTCGACCATCACCCGGGCCTCGTTGCCCAGGCTGCCGAACGGGCCCCAGTCCGGGGCGATTCCGCCGATGATGGTGGTGATGTCGCCCTTTTCGGCCGCAAGAATCATGTGTGACATCTGCGCCATGTGTGAACTCACCGCCCCTTTATGGGTAGTTAACTGTCCGTGCCCGTGCCGGTGTGCGCGGGCCCCGTATCTATCTTCGCTGACGAAGACGCCGTCAGAAGTCGACTTGGCGCCTTTCTTTGACGGATCCGATGGTGGTGGCGTGTGCGGGCGGGCGCACGTCATCCATTGAACTGACTAGTCTCACCGTGTGTATCACGGGCGATAACCCTGAGCAATGATCATCGGGGCGGCGGCGCAGTGGTAAACGGGGACCGGCCGCGGGCCTCGGTTTTCCGGGGCCCTCGGCCAAGTGTCGCTCATACGGCGGCGCGCCGGGTGTCGCCGTCTGTGGCGCCGTGCCCCGGTTCGGAGCGCCCCCTGCGCCTCCCGTGTGACGCAACGCGCAGCGACCGGCCGGAAAAAGGCAGTGAACCGCGCCTGAATGGGGGAGGGTTGTGGCGTGCGTAAATTCTGGGTGGCCGGTGGGCTCGGGGCAGGGCTGGTGCTGCTGCTCGGGCTGCTCCTGATCGGTACGTACGTGGCGGCGGCCGGGCTGGCCGGGATCGGCGGCCGGGCCCTCGGGCTGGCCAAGGGGGCGGTGCCGGCCGAGTATCTGACGCAGGTGCAGAAGTGGGGGACGCTGTGTCCGGCGATAAGCCCCGCGCTGCTGGCGGCGCAGCTCTATCAGGAGAGCGGCTGGAACCCGAGGGCGCAGAGTCCGGCGTCCGCGCAAGGGATGGCGCAGTTCATCCCGGCGACCTGGCAGACGCACGGCGTGGACGGGGACGGCGACGGCAAGCGGGACGTGTGGGACCCGGAGGACGCCATCGCCTCGGCCGCCTCGTACGACTGCGAGCTGGCCAAGTACGTGAAGGACGCGCCCGGTGACGCGACGCACAACATGCTCGCCGCGTACAACGCCGGCGCGTACCGCGTGATCCAGTACGGCGGGGTGCCGCCGTACCGCGAGACGCAGAACTACGTGAAGACGATCACGACGCTGGCGAAGAGCTTCGAGGCGCCGGCCGGGCCGGTGGCGCCGTCGAAGCAGGCCGCGGGCGCCATCTACTACGCGCAGGACAAGCTGGGCACGCCGTATCTGTGGGGCGGCACCGGGACCGCGGCGCAGAACGGGCGGTTCGACTGCTCGGGGCTGACCAAGGCCGCGTACCACTCCGTGGGCATCGAGCTGCCGCGGGTGGCGAACGACCAGTGGAACGCCGGGCCGCACCCGAAGCGGAACGAGTTGCTCCCGGGTGACCTGGTGTTCTTCGCGTACGACCTGAAGGATCCGCGGTCGATCCACCATGTGGGGATCTATGTGGGCGGCGGGTACATGATCAATGCGCCGTACACCGGGGCCGTGATCCGGTTCGACAAGATCGACACGCCGGATTACCTTGGCGCGACCCGCGTGACCTCGGATGGCGCAAAAGCGCTCCCCGCTGCGAACGCTGCGTGAACATAGGGCCCTGAACTGCAGCGATGAGTCAAGCTTCGATAACGTCCTGGTGATCATCCGGTGGAGGGTGGAACGACCGGGGCGGAGAGGGCGTTTCCTTTGCGTGGGGACGTAGCAACGCTCGAAGCAGCACACGCTCGACGACCACGGGGGCCGGCAGTACACCGAGGCGCTCGCGCGCGCGAAAGATAAGGGGCCGCGGCAGATGGCTGGACTCGCACTCGAGGGGCCGAACCCCGACGTCGACGTGCTCGACGGCATCAACGGCCTTGCGAAGGACGCCCCCCACTGGGTCAACACGGCCATGGAGTACATCGGCGAGTACGGCATCATCGCCACGCTCGGTGTGCTCTGCCTGGTCGCCTGGTGGTCCGCGCGCCGCCGGCCGGGCGCGCCGGCCGCGGTCGCGGGTCTGGTCTGGGCGCCGCTGGCCGCCGGTATCGCGCTGCTGGCCAACATCCCGATCCGGGGATTCGTCGAACGGCCGCGGCCGTTCAAGGACCACGCCGGCCTCACCGTCCTGATCCCCGGCAAGAGCGACTTCTCCTTCGTCAGCGATCACGCGACGCTGACCATGGCGGTCGGTGTCGGCCTGTTCATCGCCAGCCGGAAGTACGGCGTGATCGGCATCCTGCTCGCGCTCGCCGAGGGCTTCTGCCGCGTCTACATGGGCGTGCACTACCCGACCGACGTGGTCGGCGGCTTCGCGCTCGGCACCGCCGTCGCACTGCTGCTCGCGCCGCTCGCCCAGGCCCTGCTGGTGCCGCTGATGACGGCGATCGGCCGGTCGAAGCTGGCGTGGCTGGTGCGGGCGCCCGGCGTCGCACCGGAGCCGGCCGGCCCGGGCGGCCGCCCGGGGCAGGACGGTGAGGGCAGCCGGGTGGTCGCCACGGGATCGGCGCTGCCGAACGGCCACAAGGAGCGGGACAAGGACCTGGCGGCCTGAGCCGGCGGGCCCGGTACGGCCCCCGAGCGGGCCGGTGAAGACCTGGCGGATGCGGACGGCCCGGCCCCCTCGTGGGGACCGGGCCGTCCGTGTGTCCGCTCGCCGGGCGTCTCAGAGCGCCTGCGGGAAGGTGCTGAACAGCCGCTGCGGGTCGTAGGTCCGCTTGACCTCGGCGAGCCGGCCGGCGGCGGCGCCGTAGTAGGCGGTCTTCCAGTCGGTCAGGCCGGGGTCGGTGTAGTTCTGGTACGCGGCGCCCGAGGAGTACCGCTGCATCGCGCCGTGGAAGGAATCCAGCCAGGCTGTGCGGGTACCGGACGAGCCGCTCGCCGGCCAGGAGGCCAAGTACTGGGCGAGGAACCGCGATCCGCGGTGCACGAAGGCGGTGTCGGTGCGGCCGACGCGGTTGACCGCGCCGCCCAGCGCGGTCAGTGCCACGTTCCCGGTGACGCCCTTGCGGCCGCCGCTCTCGATCTGCTGCAGCAGGGTGTGGATGCCGGCCGCGGAGAGCGACCGGTCGAAGAAGTGCGAGCGGGCCGCGTAGGTCTCGCGGCCCAGCTGCCCGCCGCCGGTGTGGCCGGGCAGCGAACCCGGCATGTGGCACTGCGCGGTGGACTTGGACGAGCAGCCCGCGTACGCCTCCATCGCGTCCAGGTAGCCGATCGGGGTGAGGTGGACGGTGGAGGCGGGGCCGGGGCCGCCCGCCTGGTCGGCGAGCTTGTCCACGGCGTTCTGCAGCTCGCGGTAGCCGCCCAGGGAGAAGGCCGCGACGGAGACCGCCGGGGTGCCGCCGGGGCGGGCGTCGAGATGGCAGGCGGACCAGATCTCGTCGGCCTGTACGGGACCCCACTTCTGCCAGGAGCCCAGCACCTTCGCCGCCTTGGCCCACGGCCAGGTCATGTACGCCATCACCGCGCGCGGCGCCGGATGGGTGCGGAAGCGCAGCTCGGTGACCACGCCGAAGTTGCCGTTGCCGGCGCCGCGCAGCGCCCAGAAGAGGTCGGAGTGCTGCTTGCTGTCGCAGTCGACGGTCTTGCCGTCGGCCGTGACCACGGTGGCGCCGACGAGGCTGTCGCAGGTCAGCCCGTACGCGCGGGAGACCACGCCGTGGCCGCCGCCGAGGGTGAGGCCGGATATGCCGACGGTGGGGCACGAGCCCCCGGGTATGGTCACGCCGTGCGCGCCCAGGCCCTCGTAGACGTCGATGAGCTTGGTGCCGGCGCCGATCCGGGTGATCCCGCCCGAGGGGGTGGAGACCTTGGACAGCGAGGAGACGTCAATGATCAGTTTGCCGTTGCCGCTGGACCAGCCCGCGTAGGAGTGGCCGCCGCTGCGGATGGCGACCGGGGCGCCGTAGCGCCGCGCGAAGGCGAGGCACTCGGCGACGTCCGACGGGTGCTTGACGTACGCGATGGCCGACGGCTTCAGCGTGTCGTAGCGGGTGTTGTAGAGCTTCCGGGCGGTGGCGTAGGCGGCGTCGGAGGCCCGTATGAGCCGGCCGTCCAGGCTCTTGCCGAGGGCGCTCCAGTTGGCCTGGGTCGCCCGGGCGACGCTCGCGGGCACGGAGGCCGCACGGGTCTGTGCGGCGTCGGTCCCGGCGGTGGACGCCGCGGCCGCCTTGCCGGTCTTGCTGTCGCAGCCGGTGGCCCAGGCGACCGATGTCGCCGCCAGTCCGGTGCCGGCCTGCAGGAGTGTGCGCCGCTTCACTGGGATGAGTCCCCCTCGATGTCGTACGGTCTCGCCCGCGCGAGGGGCCGGGGCGGATCGAGGTGCCGTGGCCACGGGCTCGACGCCGCCGGCCGTGGTCGCGCGGGGCGCGTGCCGGGAGCGCGGTGCCGGGCGGTGCGGCCGCGTGCTGCTTCCCCCGCCCACCGCGCCCGGCATGCGCCACACCGTCCGGGACTGTCCGGTTCCGGGCTTGCAGTCCGTTATCGGCGTGGTGCTGTTGCTTCTCTCATTACCCAGATGCGGTAAGGGCGTTGGGGGTTCCCGGAACGGACTTCCTCATTCCAGCGGGCTGCCGGCACCGGGCGTCCCGGCGTCGGTCAGGTGGCGCTCCGCGTCCGTGCGCGCCTGTGAGCGGGCGCGCCGGGCCGGCCCCCGCCAGCCGCAGGTACAGCGGGCCGTGCAGAAGGAGCCGCGTTCGGTGGTGGAGGTCGCGTGGGGGACTCGGTCGGGCACCCGGCCACGCTACGCGCCCCAGGTGGCGTTGCGTGACGAGCCCCCGTAACGGTCGTTGAACGGATCGGTCGACGGAACGTCAGGTGCGGTGTGGGCGGAACGTCCGACCCTCCCGAGCGGACCGGCCGGCCAGGCCGGTCCCGAAGAAGCGGCCGAGGGGGCTCGTACGCGATGGTGGTGCAGGACAGGCGAGGCGGCGCGGCCGCCGTGGCCGTGGCGTGCGGGACGGGTCTGGCGGTCGGGCTGCTGGCGACGGGCTGTTCCCCCGACGGCGCCGCGGCCGACGACCAGGGGCCGGCCGGCCGGTCCGCCGCCGCGGACGTCCGGGCCGTCGCCGACGCCCTGGTCAGGGCCCGCTCCGCCGGGGTGCGTACGGCCATGGAGACGGTGAGCGGCGGTACCCGCGTCGCCATCCGCGGTACCGGCGGTTACGACTTCACCACCGGCACCGGGCAGCTGCGCGTGGTGCTGCCCGATCCGGCGGGCAGGCCCGCCGAGGGCCGCCAGCCGATCACCGAGATCCTCGCGCCCGGCGCGCTGTACATGAAGAACCGCGGGGCGGGGGTGCCGGCCGACAAGTGGGTGCGGGTGGACACCGCCTCGCTCTCCGACGGGAACCTCGTCACCGGAGGCGCCACGGACCCGCTGGCCGCCGCCGAACTGTTGCGCGGCGCACGGCAGGTGACGTATCAGGGCGAGGAGTGGCGGGACGGCGTGCGGGTGCGGCACTACCGCGGCACCACTGACATCGGGGCGGCCGCCCGGGTGGCGTCGCCCCGCACCCGGCCGGCCCTGCTGGCCGCGGAGCAGGGCTTCACCACCGATGTCGTGCCGTTCGACGCGTATCTGGACGAGGCCGGGCGGCTGCGCAAGGTGCGCCAGCAGTTCCGCTTCGCCAACGGGGCGCCCGAGGGGGCGTCGGTGATCTCGACCACGGAGCTGTCGGACTTCGGGAGGCGGGTCGTGGTGCGGCTCCCGGACCGGCGCGACATCTACGCCGGGAAGATCGCCTCCGGCACGTCGTAGCGCGGATCTCACGGAAGCGTGGCCCGGCGCGTGACGGGGCCCGTGCCGGAGGGCGGAAATGGTCCATACGTGCCATGCGCGGAGCGTGCGCTCCTCTTTACGCTGGGCGTTAACCGCCCCAGGCGTGGGAAGGCGCTCGAAGGAGGAGGTGTGGCACGTGGCCGGACACCGTCATGCGACCGTGCAGGACCACGTGGCCCTCGTCGAGATCGACCTGACCGGTGAGCTGATGATCGCGGCGGCGGCCGCGAGTGAGGATCGGCTCACCCCGGACCGTATCGACGAGGTGCTGGACGTGGACGGGGAGCAGCGGGACCCGGCGGGCGGGCCGGCGTAGCCGTCGTCAGGTGCGCAGCATCCGCTCGATCGCCTTGGTCGCTTCCTGGACCTTGGCGTCGATGGCCTCGGGGCCCTTGACGGCCGCGTCGGCGACGCAGTGCCGCAGGTGCTCCTCCAGGAGCTGCAGACCGAAGGACTGCAGGCCCTTCGTGCTCGCGGAGACCTGGGTGAGTATGTCGATGCAGTAGACGTCTTCTTCGAGCATCCGCTGCAGTCCGCGGATCTGGCCCTCGATGCGGCGCAGTCGCTTGAGGTGTGCGTCCTTCTGCTGTGCGTAGCCGTGGACGCCGGGCGAGGGGGAAGTCTCTGCGGTATCGGTCACGGTCCGGTGCTCGGTGAGGGGGGTGTCCGCGGGCTGCGAGGCGGGGCGGGCGGCGGCGGCGCGGGTGCTGCCGTTGGTGTCGGCGTCCGTGGTCGTCATGGCCGTCTCCCGTGGTATTTAGGCGATCTGTATACCCCTGGTGGGTATATGGTACCGAACTTTGCGGGCACCTGCGGTACCCCGTGCAGAGCATGCTGCCCGATGGGCGACACTGAGGGAATGCCGGTTAGCTGTGGCTGGATGATGCGCCTAGCATCAACTCGACCGAATCCGATGCACCCCGAGGATTTCACGTGCGCTTTCGTCTGACCCCCAGGGAGACGAGCTTCTACGACATGTTCGCCGCCTCCGCGGACAACATCGTCACGGGCTCCAAGCTCCTGATGGAACTGCTCGGGGCGGACGCCTCCGCACGGGCCGAGATCTCCGAACGGATGCGCGCGGCGGAGCACGCGGGAGATGACGCGACGCACGCGATCTTCCACCAGCTGAACTCCTCGTTCATCACGCCGTTCGACCGCGAGGACATCTACAACCTCGCCTCGTCGCTCGACGACATCATGGACTTCATGGAGGAGGCCGTCGATCTGGTCGTCCTCTACAAGGTCGAGGAGCTGCCCAAGGGCGTCGACCAGCAGATCGAGGTGCTGGCGCGGGCGGCGGAGCTGACCGCCGAGGCGATGCCCAACCTCCGCACGATGTCGAACCTCACCGAGTACTGGATCGAGGTCAACCGGCTGGAGAACCAGGCCGACCAGATCCACCGCAAGCTGCTCGCGCACCTCTTCAACGGCAAGTACGACGCCATCGAGGTCCTCAAGCTGAAGCAGATCGTGGACATCCTGGAAGAGGCGGCGGACGCGTTCGAGCACGTCGCCAACACGGTCGAGACCATCGCGGTCAAGGAGTCCTGAGCGCCGGCCATGGACACCTTCGCGCTCGTCGTGACCATCGCGGTCGCGCTCGGTTTCACCTATACCAACGGCTTCCACGACTCCGCCAACGCGATCGCCACCTCGGTCTCGACCCGGGCGCTGACCCCGCGGGCCGCGCTGGCGATGGCCGCCGTGATGAACCTCGCGGGTGCCTTCCTCGGCTCCGGGGTCGCCAAGACGGTCAGCGAGGGGCTGATCGCCACGCCGCAGGGCAGCAAGGGGATGGGCATCCTCTTCGCGGCGCTGCTCGGCGCGATCGTCTGGAACCTCGTCACCTGGTACTTCGGGCTGCCCTCGTCGTCCTCGCACGCGCTGTTCGGCGGGATGGTCGGTGCGGCCCTCGCCGGCGGCACGACGGTCATCTGGTCCGGCGTGATCGAGAAGGTCGTGCTGCCGATGTTCATCTCGCCGGTCATCGGCCTGGTGCTCGGCTACCTGGTGATGGTCCTGATCCTGTGGCTCTTCCGTAAGTCCAACCCGCACAAGGCCAAGCGCGGCTTCCGCATAGCCCAGACCGTCTCGGCCGCGGGCATGGCCCTCGGCCACGGTCTGCAGGACGCCCAGAAGACCATGGGCGTGGTGGTGATGGCCCTGGTCATCGCCGACGTCGAGGACCCGAACGCGGCCATCCCGATCTGGGTCAAGCTGGCCTGTGCGATCACCCTCTCGCTCGGTACGTACGCGGGTGGCTGGCGCATCATGCGCACCCTCGGCCGCCGGATCATCGAGCTGGACCCGCCGCAGGGCTTCGCCGCGGAGACCACCGCGGCCTCGGTCATGTACACCGCGTCGTTCATGTTCCACGCGCCGATCTCCACCACCCACGTCATCACCGCGGCGATCATGGGTGTCGGCTCGACCAAGCGCCCGCGCGCGGTGCGCTGGGGCGTCGCCAAGAACATCGTGATGGGCTGGTTCATCACCATGCCGGCGGCGGCGCTGGTCGCGGCGTTCGCGTACTGGCTCATCGAGCTGGCCTTCGGCTGACCCGCACGACAACGCAGTGGGCCCGCCCCCCCGGGAAGGAGGGGCGGGCCCTTCGTCGTGCGGTGGCACCGCCATGCAGCACCGCAGGACGCTTGAGGGGCGTCGGCCGGGCAGGGCCTAGCCGAAGCGGCCGGAGATGTAGTCCTCGGTGGCCTGGACCGACGGGTTGGAGAAGATCCGCTCGGTCTCGTCGATCTCGATCAGCTTGCCGGGCTGCCCGACGGCCGCGAGGTTGAAGAACGCCGTACGGTCCGAGACGCGGGCGGCCTGCTGCATGTTGTGCGTCACGATGACGATCGTGAAGCGCTCCTTCAGCTCGCCGATCAGGTCCTCGATGGCGAGGGTGGAGATCGGGTCGAGCGCCGAGCAGGGCTCGTCCATCAGCAGCACCTGCGGCTCGACCGCGATGGCGCGGGCTATGCACAGCCGCTGCTGCTGGCCGCCGGAGAGGCCGGAGCCGGGCTTGTTCAGCCGGTCCTTGACCTCGTTCCAGAGGTTGGCGCCCTTGAGGGACTTCTCGACGATGTCCTTGAGCTCGGTCTTCTTGTACGAGCCGTTCAGCCGCAGGCCGGCGGCGACGTTGTCGAAGATCGACATCGTGGGGAACGGGTTGGGGCGCTGGAAGACCATGCCGACGGTGCGGCGGACGGCCACCGGGTCGACCCCCGAGCCGTAGAGGTTCTCGGCGTCCAGCATCACCTTGCCCTCGACGCGGCCGCCGGGGGTGACCTCGTGCATGCGGTTCAGGGTGCGCAGGAAGGTGGACTTGCCGCAGCCGGACGGGCCGATGAAGGCCGTCACCGAGCGCGGCTCGACCGTCATCGAGATGTCGTCGATGGCCTTGTGGCTGCCGTAGTAGGCGGAGAGGCCGCTGACGTCGATTCGCTTGGCCATGGGATCACTGCTTCTTTCTGTGCGGACGCTCGGTCAGCGGTTGGTCTTGGGGGCCTTCCAGCGGGCGATGCCGCGGGCCACCAGGTTGAGGATCATGACGAAGGCGATGAGGACCAGGGCCGCGGCCCATGCGCGGTCGTAGGAAGCCTCGGAACCCTGCTGCCACTGCTGGAACACGTAGAGCGGCAGTGACTGCTGGGCGTCCTCGAAGGGGTTGTTGTTGATCGTCTTCGCGCCCCACACCAGGAGCAGCACCGGAGCGGTCTCACCGGCGATCCGGGCGATGGCGAGCATCACGCCGGTGGTGATGCCGCCGATCGACGTCGGCAGGACGACCTTGAGGATGGTGCGCCACTTGGGGACGCCCAGCGCCAGCGACGCCTCGCGCAGCTCGTTCGGGACGAGCTTGAGCATCTCCTCGGTGGAGCGGACCACGACCGGCATCATCAGGATCGCCAGGGCCATCGAGCCGGCGAAGCCGGACGGGCCGAAGCCGAGGATCAGGATCCACACGGACAGCACGAACAGGCCGGCCACGATCGAGGGGATACCGGTCATCACGTCGACGAAGAAGGTGACCGCCTTCGCGAGCCGGCCGCGGCCGTACTCGACGAGGTAGATCGCGGTGAGCAGACCGACCGGCGCGGCGATCAGGGTGGCCAGGCCGACCTGCTCCAGGGTGCCGATGATCGCGTGGTAGATGCCGCCGCCGGGCATCGCGTCCGGCAGGGTGCCCATCGAGTGCGACAGGAAGTAGCCGTCGAGGACCTTGCTGCCGCGGGCGACGGTCTCCCACAGCAGGGAGGCCAGCGGGACGACGGCGAGCAGGAAGGCGACCCAGACCAGGCTGGTGGCCAGCCGGTCCTTGGCCTGCCGGGCGCCCTCGACGCCCGCGGCCAGCGCGAACGTGCCGAGGATGAAGAGCAGGACGGCGATCAGGCCCCACTGGACGGTGCTGTCCAGGCCCGCGCCCAGCCCGATGCCGCAGCCGGCGCCGGCCGCGACCAGCGCGAGGGCCGGTGTGGCCCAGCGGGGCAGCCGTGCCTGCTTGAGAGAGACCGGAAGCGGGTTGCCGCCGTCGGCGACCGGTCGGCGATCCGTCATGAGGCTCATGCTGCCGCTCCCGAGTACTCCTTGCGACGGGCGATGATCAGGCGGGCCGCGCCGTTGACGAGCAGCGTGATCACGAAGAGGACGAGACCGGAGGCGATCAGGGCGTCCTGGCCGAACTGGTCGGCCTCGCTGAACTTGCTGGCGATGTTCTGGGCGAACGTGCCGCCGCCCGGGTCCAGCAGACTGGCGTTGATCAGGAAGCTCGGCGACAGGACCGTGGCGACGGCCATCGTCTCGCCGAGCGCGCGGCCCAGGCCGAGCATGGACGCGCTGATGACGCCGGAGCGGCCGAAGGGCAGCACCGACATCCGGACGACTTCCCAGCGGGTGGCGCCGAGCGCGAGCGCGGCCTCCTCGTGCATCCTCGGCACCTGGAGGAAGACCTCGCGGCTGACGCTGGTCACGATCGGCAGGATCATGATCGCGAGCAGGATGCCGACGGTGAACAGCGAGCGGGCCGCTCCCTGGGAGTAGCTGAAGATCCCGGTCCAGCCGAGGTAGTCGTTCAGCCAGCCGTAGAGCCCGCTCAGGTGCGGGACGAGGAAGAGCGCGCCCCACAGGCCGTAGATGATGCTGGGCACCGCGGCGAGCAGGTCGATGACGTAGCCGAGCGGGGAGGCCAGCTTGCGCGGCGCGTAGTGCGAGATGAACAGCGCGATGCCGACCGCGACGGGGACCGCGATGGCCATCGCGATCACCGAGCTGACGACCGTGCCGAAGGCGAGCACCGCGATGCCGAACTTCGGGTCGGTGCCGGTGGCGTTCCAGTCGAGCGTGGTGAAGAAGTTGGCCTTGTCGCCGGATATGGCGAGCACGGACCGGTAGGTGAGGAAGACCGCGATGGCGGCCATGATCACCAGAAGGGCGATGCCGGAGCCCCGGGAGAGCCCGAGGAAGATCCGGTCGCCGGGGCGGACCGCCTTGCCGGACACGGGCGAGCGGTCGCCCGGTGGAGCGGTCGGGAGGTCGGCTGTCGAGGAGGAGTTATTCATGGTTTCTCCGGTCTGCGGAGCCGGTGGGGCTCCTGGCGCGGCGGTGCACCGGACGGGCGGCGGCCCGGAAGGGGCCCTGGTGAAGGGGCCCCTTCGGTCGTACGGCGCCGGTCCCGGCCCCGGGGGGCCGGGAGCCCTGGAGCGGGCTCCCTCAGGACCGGCGGCGAGGACGCGGGTCGCCGCCCGGTGGGTCAGGAGAGCGTCGCGACGGTCGAGCGGACCTTGTCGGCGATCTCGGTCGGCAGCGGGGCGTAGCCCAGGGCCTTCAGGGCGGCCTGGCCGTCCTTGCTGGAGACGTAGGTCAGGAAGGACTTGGTGGCGGGCAGGGTCTCGGCCTTGTTGCCCTTGTCGCAGGCGATCTCGTAGGTCACCAGGGTGATCGGGTACGCGCCCTCGGCCTTGGTGGTGTAGTTGAGCTGCAGGGCCAGGTCATTGCCCTTGCCGACCTGCTTGGCCTCGGAGATGGCCTTGGAGGCGTTGTCGACCGTCGCCTCGACCGGGGCCTTCGCACCGGTGTTGAGCTTGACGGTGGGGATCTTGCCGGCGGTCGCGTACGACAGCTCGAAGTAGGAGATCGCGCCGCTGGTCTGCTTGACCTGCGAGGAGACGCCGGCCGAACCGGAGGCCGCCTGGCCGCCGGTGCCCTCCCACTTCTTCGCCGGCTCGTGCTTCCAGTCACCCGGGGCGGCGCCCTTGAGGTACTTGGTGAAGTTGTCGGTGGTGCCCGAGTCGTCGGAGCGGTGGAACGCCTGGATCTTGAGGTCCGGGAGCTTGGCGTCCGGGTTCAGCTTCTTGATCGCGGCGTCGTTCCACTTGGTGATCTTCGAGTCGAAGATCTTCGCCAGGGTCGGGGCGTCCAGGACGAGGTTGTCCACGCCGGGGACGTTGTAGCCGACCGCGATCGGGCCGCCGACCATCGGCAGGTCGACGGCCTGGCCGCCCTTGCAGACCTGCTTCGACTTGGTGACCTCGTCGGGCTTGAGGGCCGAGTCCGAACCCGCGAAGGCGGTCTGGCCCTGCAGGAAGGTGGTGACGCCGGCGCCGGAACCCGTCGGCTGGTAGTTGATCTCGGTGTCCTTGCAGGCGCCCGAGTAGTTCTGCACCCAGACGTCCATGGCGTTCTTCTGCGCCGAAGAGCCGGAGGCGAGCAGCTTGCCCTTGCCCTGGCACTTGATGTTGGAGGTCTTGGCGGCACCGCTGCCACCGCTGCCGGCGGTGGTGTCGTCGGAGCCGCACGCCGTCAGGGCCAGGGCACCGGAGACGGCGAGAGCGCCAACGGCGAGGGCGCGAACCCGGTTCTTGCGCTGAAGCTTCACTGTCGGGAATTCCTTCCTGGGGCGCGCCGCATCCTCGGCGTGCTGAGTGGTGAGGTGAGTGGTGACCGCCGTGGGGGTGCGGTGTGCCGACCAGGGCTGGCCCGGCCGTGTCGCGCTTGCCAGGGGGGCGTGACGCGCACTCGGTGAGGCCGAAATTAGGCAGATCAGGTGAAGCGGCCGATGGGGGCGAGTGAACGCACGGTGAACCTCGGCCATCAGGTGGGTGCGGGCGTAAAAGTGTTCGCGCGCCCGTACGGACCGGCCCGTCGCCCTGTTGAATTACCGGCCGGTATGGCAGCATCCGCGCCGGAGGAACACGCGAAATCGGTGCGGAACGACCGGAGGTGGCTGGTGGGACGCCAGGGGGCAGAGCGGGGCGTTCAGGGCATGGATGAGGTACGGGGCGAAGGGGGCGCGGACCTCCTGTCGGCCGGACGGAGCGAACGGCGCGAAGAGTACGAACACCCCGAACGCGGCGGCCTCGGCACAGGGGGCCGCCGCGGCGTACGGAGGGGCCGGCGCGCACGGGGCCGGCGGCTGCTGGCGTGCACCGCCGTCGTCCTGTCCGTGACAGGGCTCCTCGGGACCGCGGCGGGGACCGCCCACGCCGACGACCCCGACCCCACGTCCGACGCGAGGAACGGCGCGGACCGGCCGGGCGGCGGGCCCGCTCCCGGCGACGACTCCGACGCCCGGCACCTCGACGACGTACGCAAGAAGATCGACGCCCTCTACCGCAAGGCCGAGCAGGCGACCGAGGCGTACAACGCGGCCAAGGAGCAGGTCGAGCTCCAGCAGAAGGAGATCGTCCGGCTGGCCAGGAACATCGACACCACCCAGCGCCGGCTGGCCGCCCTCAAGCGGCAGGCGGGCGCGCTGGCCAGCGCCCAGTACCGCGGCGGCGGGCTGCCCGCCGAGGCGAAACTGATGCTCAACGCCGACCCCGAGGGCTTTCTCGACAATGCCACCCTGGCCCGCAAGGGGCAGCTCGCCGCCAAGCGCGTGATCAGCCAACTTGCGAATCTCAAGGGTGACTTGGAGAGTTATTCGGATTCCGCCACGGACCGCTGGGAGCAGCTGGAGGCGAACCGCAAGAAGAAGGAAAACGCCCAGCGGGACATCAAGAAAAAGATCGAGGCGGCAAAGGAGCTGGAATCCCGGCTGGCCACCAAGGAAAAGGCCCGGCTTCAGCACCTGGAGGACGAGCAGGCCCTCCAGCAGCAACAGAAGTGGCTCGACTCGGGCATCCTCAAAGAGATCAACAACAAGGCGTCGGCCGCCGGCCGGAAGGCGATTTCCTACGCCACCGCGCAGATCGGCAAGGATTACGTGTGGGGCGCGGAGGGGCCGGACACCTTCGACTGCTCGGGGCTGACCCTGCGGGCCTGGGAGCACGCCGGGCGGACGATTCCGCGGACCTCGCAGGAGCAGTGGCGGCAGCTGCCGCACGTCGCGCTCAAGGACATGCGGCCCGGCGACCTGATCATTTACTTCTCGGACGCCAGCCACGTCGGGATGTATCTGGGCGACGGCGCGCTCGTGCACGCCCCCCGGCCCGGCCGGCAGGTGACGATCACCGGCGCCGGTTCCATGCCGATCCTCGGTGTGGTCCGCCCCGACGGTGACCCAGGGCACGATGACGCAGCTCACCCGGACGGTGAATGACCGGATTGTTTGCTATCCGAGGGTTGTCGCGGAGTAGCTGCTTGCACCCAAGAGGGGTGATGTTCGTCATTCCGCATTCCGCCCGCGCCAGGTCAAAAGGCTTACCGGCCTGGGCATATGACAATGGCTGATTACCTTCGGCCATTCCCTCCCCCTCCCCACTCCCGCTATGGTCGCCTTTCAGCGCCCGGTGTGCGCCCCGCTCCTGTGACCGACGAGCGGAGCCGAGCCGGGCAGGGTGGTGCGCCGGTCGGCGCCCATCGCGCCCCTCGGGGGGAGGGAAGGAAGCAAACCGATGCCCGTACCCGTACCGCACCAGCGGACGGTCGTACTGCCGCACCAGGCAGGACCGGTGGACGACGCCTGTGCGCCGGACGCACAGGTCGCCGGCGCGCCGGGCGCGGGAGCCGCGACGGACCGGAGCGCACCCGCCCCGGAACCCACCACCGGCCGAAACGTTTCGGCCACCGAGCCGCTGCTCGGCGAGCAGCAGGTTCCGGCCGCGCGCGGACCCGTCAACCAGGGCCTGACCCTGCTCCTCATCGGCGAGGACCCCAACAGTCATGTCCCCGACATGTGGGACTGGGCGGGCCGCAAGGTCCGCCTGCGCACCGCCCGCAACCTCACCGAGGCCGAGCGGCTGCTCACCGACGACGTGCACTGCATCCTGCTCGACCTGGCCCCGGCTGAGCCGGCCGACCGCGCCGACCGCGACCCGGACCGCGCCGGCACCGGTGACGAGCTGGGCATGCTGCGGAAGGTGCTGCGGATGGCGCCCTCGCACGCCGTCCTCGTCCTCACCTACGAGACGGACGCCGAGCGCGCCGCCGATGCCGTGCGGGTCGGCGCCCAGGACTACCTCTTCCGCGACGAGCTGGACGGCGCCGTCCTCAGCCGCGCGGTCCGCTACGCCGTCGAGCGCAAACGCGCCGACCTCGCGCAGCGCCAGCTCACCGAGTCGCGGATGCTCGCCCAGGAGAACGCCCGCCTGGAGCGCGGTCTGCTGCCCACACCGCTGCTGGACGGCTCCGACCTGCGCTTCGCGGCCTGCTACCGGCCCGGCCGCAGCCGCGCCCTGCTCGGCGGCGACTTCTACGACACCGTCCGCACGCCGGACGGCACCGTCCACGCGATGATCGGCGACGTCTGCGGCCACGGCCCGGACGAGGCCGCCCTCGGCGTGGAACTGCGCATCGCCTGGCGCGCGCTGACCTTCGCGGGGCTGTCCGGCGACGAACTGCTGGCCACCCTCCAGAAGGTGCTGGAGCACGAGCGCTCCGACGACGAGATCTTCGCGACGCTGTGCACCGTCGACATCTCCGCCGACGGCCACCGCGCCGGCCTGTCGCTGGCCGGCCACCCCGCGCCGCTGCTGGCCCGCGCCGGACTGCCCCCGCAGCTGCTGCCGTACGAGTTCGGCGGCCCGGCGCTCGGCCTGCTGCCGCACGCCCGCTGGCCGCGCCGGCAGGTCGAACTGGGCGCTTCCTGGAGCCTGATGATGTACACCGACGGCCTGATAGAGGGCCGCATCGGCAAGGGCAACCAGCGCCTGGGCCAGGAGGGGATGACCGAGCTGGTCGGCCGCTGCATGGCTGAGGGGCTGCGCGGCGAGGAGCTGCTGGACACCGCGGTCCGTGAGGTGCGCGACCTCAACGGCGGCGAGTTGACCGACGATGTGGCCGTCCTGCTGCTGGACCGCCGCTGACGGCAGCGCCGTCACCGCAGACCGGTGCGGCTCAGCGTCCGCCGTTGTACGGCCCGTACGGCCCGTCCGAGCTGGAGCCGCCGCCGCGCCGCGGGCCGCGCCCGCCGCCACTGACCTCGCGCAGCGCCGGTCGCACGTCGACGGTGTAGACGATCACCGCGATCACGCCGATGACCGGCAGGAACGACATGATCGGCAGGATGAACAGCAGCGCGGTGGCGAGGGCGAGGAAGATCAGCCACATGCCCTTGCTCTGCTTGCTCGCGGCGCGGTAGGCGTCCTCGCGGCGCACGGCCGCATCGATCAGCATCACGGCGGCATAGATGCCCAGGACGAGCTGTGCCCAGCTCAGAAGGTTCTGGAACCCGTAGATCAGCACCGCCGGCCACCGCCCGTTCGTCAGTCGTGTCGTTTCCGGTCCGCCACGGCGGTCCGCCGTCCGTCCGGCCCACCGTACCCGGACAACGGGCCGGGCACGTCAAGTGTGCCCGGCCCGTCCGGTGAATCCGATGTCCTCAGCGAACCGTGAGCCGGCTCACTTCGCGGACGGCGGGGTGCTCTTCTTCGCCGGGCCCGGCGCCGGCTTGCGCTGCGCGACGGGCTTCTTCGCCGCGGCCGGCTTGGCCGGGGTGGCGGGGGTGGACTTGGTCTGCGTCTTCGTGCCGTTGGCGGCGCCGGTGCGCGGGGCGGGCTTGCTCGCCGGCTTCGGCGCGGGCTCCGGCTCGATCGCCACCGCGAGGTCCTCGACCTGGTCGGCGGCCTCGCCGCGCCAGGTCGCGACCGCGCCCCGACCGCGCTCGGCCAGCTCCTCGTAGCCCTCGCGGGCCCGCACCGCGGTCTCGGCGACCCGGCCGACGCCCTGCAGCGCCAGCTCCTGCGCCTGGTCACGGAACTTCTTGAAGTCGCCGTCGAGCGACTCCAGCAGCTCGCCCAGCTTCTCCTGGGCGTCCTTGGCCTGCTTGGTGACCAGCGCCTGGACGTCCTTGGGGTCGGTGCTGCGCACGGACTCGAAGCGCTTGGGCGCCTCGGTCCGGATCTTCTCGACGATCTGCGGCACCTCGCCGAGCTTCTCGGCGGCCAGGTCGACGGTGCCGGCCAGGGCGTACAGCGGGGTCGCGTCGGTCAGAGCCTTGCGGAGGTCATCGGGGTTGATGGCCATGACGTGGTTCCTCCTGGAAACGGAATCGGTTGCTCAGGTGGCGTGCGGGCCGTCGTCGGCCTCTGTCTCGGGGGAGTCCGTACCGGATGGTCCGGACACGGTGCCCGGTTCGTTCTCATGCCCGCTCGCAGCGCTGTCCTCGCCGCCACCGACCAGCCCGTTCTCCTTGCGGAAGGACTCGTAGATTTGCAGCAGGACCTGCTTCTGCCTCTCGTTCAGCGCCGGGTCGGTGAGTATCGCGGTCTGCACCGCGGCCCCGTCCAGCCCGTGCCGCTCGTCCAGGATTCCGGCCTGGACGTAGAGCGTCTCGGCGGATATCCGCAGTGCCTTGGCGAGCTGCTGCAGGATCTCCGCGCTCGGCTTGCGCAAGCCGCGCTCGATCTGGCTGAGGTACGGGTTCGACACCCCGGCGGCATCCGCGAGCTGCCGCAGGCTCAGCTGCGCGGTGCGCCGCTGCTCCCGCAGGAACTCGCCGAGATTGCCGACGTTGAGTGATGCCATGTACTCGATGGTGCCTGCTCGTGCTAACTATTGCAAGCAAGCGCTAGCAAAAGTGTGACTTAGCGCCGAAGGCGCAGGTCAGCGGCGCGGTCGAGCGATCACCCGGACTCCTGGGCGTGAGTGGGACGCCACGGCGAACCCCCGCCCCCTCACGTCCGGGTTCCGTCGCGGCCCTCCTGCTCCCCCTCGGCGGCGGTACGGGCCACCAGGCGTTCATAGCGCTGCCTGGCGGCTTGCGGAGTGCCGAGCCCGAGGCTGAAGGCGATCTCCGGCCAGGTCATGCCGCGGCCCCGGGCCATCTGGAGGAGTCCGGCCTCCAGTTCGTCCATGTCCCCGCGTGCCCGCGGTACCAGGCTCAGCGCGGCGGTGATGTCGGCGTGGTCCACCTCCGGCTCCCCGTCGTCGAGCTGCGCGGCCCCGCTGAGCAGGAACGACACGAGCCTGATGGCTTCGTGCGGCCCGAGGGCGGAGGGGTGGACCTGGCGTCGGCGTTGCTCGTCGGTGGCCGCGTGCCGCTCGGAGATGCGGAACAGGGACGCGTAGACGCGGTGCACCCGCGCCTGGTCCGGGTGCGGGGGCGTGAAGGGGCTGGCGGACTGCTCGGGAGTCGGCGTCATGCGGCCAGGATGGGTCGGCGCACTCCTTGTTGTCAACGAATTGTTGTGAACAGATTGTTTGCTTGCGTCTGGCTCCGCCGTCGCCGCGGCGCGCTAGGGGGTGTCGGCCGGATCGTGGGCGCGCTCCTGGTGCGGGGCGGGCAGGCGGTGCGTCATGAACGGCCTGCTGGTGGTGAACTCGCGGAACTTCAGGGCGGCTTCGGACAGGTAGGCGTCGCGGTTCCACACCAGGGTGAGCACCCGGTGGCAGTCGGGCGCGTCGACGTGCACCCAGGCGACCGGGACCCGGGTCTCCGTACCGGCCCGGCGGGAGATCGCCGGGATGAGGCCGATGCCGAGGCCCGCGCTGATCATGTCCTGGCTGGCGCCCGGTTCGTCGCCCTCGCACGACACCAGCGGAGTGAGCCCCTCGGCCGCGAACAGCCGGTCGAGGAGGGCGCGCTGCCAGTGCCCCTGGCGCGTGCTGACGAAGGGCTCGTCGGCGAGTTCGGGGATCGTCACGCGCTCCCGTCCGTCGAGCCGGTGCCCGGGCGGAACCGCGAGCAGCACCTCCTCGCGGGCGAGCTCGATCGAGGCGAGGTTCGCACCGGTCAGCGGCTGCGAGGCCACGCAGAAGTCGACCTCGCCGACGCGCAGTTGGCGGCTCATTTCCGCCGCGGTCGACTGGAAGAGCCGGGCGTCGGCTCGGGGGTGGGCGGCCCGGAAGCTGCCGAGGAGGTGAGTGATCGTCAGGAGGGTCTCGGAGGCGACGCCGACCCGGCCGAGCCCGGTGTCACGGGCGTCGCGCAGGGCCCGGCGGCCGTCGTCGAGCTCGCGCAGCGCGCGGTCGACGTGGCGCAGGAACATCGCGCCGTACTGGTTGAGGCGGATGCGGCGGCCCTCCCGGTCGAAGAGCGGGGAGCCGAGCTCGGCCTCCAGGCGCGCGAGGGTGCGGCTGAGTGAGGGCTGCGCGACGCGCAATTCCTCCGCGGCGCGGCTGATGTGCTCGTAACGGGCGACGGCCTGGAAGTAGCGCAACTGCAGCAGATCCACGATTCACCTTCGCTTATGCCTTCAGGGTCATCTTCACATGACGAAACCGGTCTTGGAACGCATGAGCAACTCTCCCTACGGTCGGTCCCGGCGGGGGAATCGCAGGCCGTTCCGGACCCGTCCGTCGTCCCGCTGCCCCCGCCCCAGGAAGGTCGCCTCATGAGCGCTGTGGATCTGGCCCGACTGCAGTTCGCGGCCACGACCGGCATCCACTGGCTGTTCGTGATCCTCACCATGGGGCTCGTCCCGCTCGTGGCGCTCATGCACACCCGGGCGGTGTTCACCCGTGATCCCGCCAGGAGAGCCGTCCGGGAGCGCATGACCCGCTTCTGGGGCCAGCTCTACGTCATCAACTACGCGGTCGGCATCGTCACCGGCTTGGTCATGGAGTTCCAGTTCGGGCTCAGCTGGAGCGGCCTCAGCAAGTTCGCGGGCAATGTCTTCGGTGCCCCGCTGGCACTGGAAACCCTCATCGCCTTCTTCGCCGAGTCCACCTTCCTCGGCATGTGGATCTTCGGTTGGGGCCGCCTGCACCGCGGCGTGCACGTCACGCTCATCTGGCTGGTCGCCCTGACCGCCTACGCCTCCGGGTTCTGGATCCTGATCGCCAACGGCTTCATGCAGCACCCCGTCGGCTACGCCGTGCGCGACGGCGCCGCCTACCTGACCGACTTCGCGGCGCTGCTCACCAACTCCAGCGCCCTGGTCGCCCTCGCCCACATCACGCTCGCCGCGCTCACCACCGGCGGCGTCTTCCTGCTCGGCATCAGCGCCTGGCACTTCGCCCGCGGCACCGAGGAGACCGAGCTGTTCCGCGGCTCGCTGCGGCTGGGCACCTGGGTGTCCATGCTCGCCTCCTTCTTCGTCGTCGTCATCGGCCAGATGCAGATGCCGGTCATCGAACGGACGCAGCCCATGAAGTACGCCGTCCTGACGGACTCCGGCGTCGCCGAGGTGCAGCGCCGGCTCGTCGCACAGCACGGGCCGGGCGACTACGTACCGCCCGAGGGCTGGATCCACCTGTCGATGAACACGATGTCGATCATCGGCAACACCGTCTCCACCCTCACCCTCGTCGCGGTCGTCCTGCTGTGGAAGGACCGGCTGGTGCGCCGGCGCCCGATGGCCTACCTGATGACCGCGATGATCCCGTTCACCTTCGTCGCCTCCGTCGGCGGCTGGGTCGTGCGGGAGGTCGGACGCCAACCCTGGCTGGTCTACGGCCGGTTGACGGTCGAAGACGCCCTCTCCCACGTCAGCAGGTCCTCGCTGGTCTTCTCCTGCGCCCTGTTCATCGCGATCTTCCTCGCCCTGGCGGCGACCAACTGGACCCTGATCACGCGCTTCGCCGTACGCGGCCCGGACGCCACCCAGCTCGGCGCCACCGAGCCGCTCCCCGACGACCTGCCCGGGAGCCCCGGGGGCGGCGCCGACGACAAGCAGCCGGTCCCGGCCTTCTGAACCGGCGTTCCGGACCCGCCCTCTGCATCGTCCGAACCGGCCTTTGAACCGAAGGAGTTGAGTGACATGGGCCTGGAGACGGCCTGGCTGGCCCTTCTCGGCCTGCTGCTCGCCGGGTACTTCGTGCTCGGCGGATACGACTACGGCGCACAGATGCTGCACCCCTTCCTCGGCGACACCCGGGCCGAACGGGGCTCCGGCCGGGAGACCGGCCGGAGCCCCGCCCTGGAGGCCATCGCCCCGTTCTTCCTCGGCAACGAGGTCTGGCTGGTCGCCTTCGCCGGCGTCCTGTTCGGGGCCTTCCCGCACCTGGAAGGCAGCCTCCTGCCCGGCCTGTACCCGCTGATCGTGGCGATCCTCGCCGGCCTGGTCCTCGGCAACGCCGCGGTCCAGTTGCGCGGCCGCGCCCGCGGCGCCCGCGGCCGCCGGTGCTGGGACGCCCTGATCGTGTTCGGCGGTGCGCTGCCCGCCCTGTGCTGGGGCTGCGTCCTGGGCCTGCTGCTGCACGGCGTGCCGCGGCGCCCCGACGGGACCTTCCACATCGGGCCCGGGGACGTTCTCACCCCGTTCGTGCTGGCCTGCGGCGTGACCACCGCACTGCTCTTCGCGGCGCACGGGGCGGCCTTCGTCGCGCTGCGCTCGGCCCCCGAACTCGCGGCCGTGGCGCGGCGACGGGGCGCCGGTCTGCTGCGTGCGGCCGCCGCCATGGGCGCCCTCCCGCTGCTGCTGACGCTCTTCGGGGCGGGGGCCGCGATGACGAACCGCATGACCTCGGCGGTCCTCGCCGTCCTGCTCGCGGCGGCGCTCGCCGGTGCCTGGTGGTGGCTGACCCGCGGGCACCACGTCCGGGCGTTCACGGCCACCTGCTGCGCGACCGCGCTGCCCGTCCTGCTCGTGGGGGCCGGCCACTACCCGTACGTCCTGATCAGCCCGGCGGGCACCGGGCTGACGCTTGGGGAGGCGGTGACCGACGACGCCACACTGAAGATCCTCTCCGTGTTCGGGGTCGTCGTGATCCCGGTGATCCTGGCGTATCAGACGTGGAGCTGGTGGGCCTTCCGGGGGCGGACGGGCCGCCGTCACCCCCGTTACTTCTGAACCGCGGAACCCACGGGAGGGACTCCGGGATGAAACCGGTCGAACGCCGCCTGATCCGCGAACTGCCCTTGCTGCGCCGCCACATGGCGTACTCCGCCGCACTGACGCTGCTGGGCGCGGGGCTCGTCGTCGCCCAGGCGAGCCTGCTGGCGACGGTCCTCGCGGACGGCTTCGCCGGGCCCGCGTTCCGGGCCGCGCCGCTGGTGGCCCTGGCCGCCGTCATGGCGCTGCGCGCGCTGCCGGCCTGGGCCCGCGGGGTGCTCGCGCAGCGCGCCGCGGCCGACGCCAAACGCACGCTGCGGGACCGGATCACCGGCCGGCTGGGGCTCGCCGGCCCCCTGCGGCTGGCGGCCGGCCGCCACGGCGAGACGGCGACGCTGCTCACCCGCGGCCTCGACGCCCTGGACCCGTACGTCGTCGGCTACCTGCCCACGATGACGGCCACCGCGGTGGTGCCCCTCACGGTTGTCGGCTGGCTGGTGTGGACCGACTGGACGTCGGCCCTGATCATCGTCGTGACGCTGCCGCTGATCCCCGTATTCGGGGCGTTGGTCGGCCTGCACACCGCCCGGCGCACCGCCCGGCAGTGGCGGTTGCTGGCGCGGCTGGGTGGTCACTTCCTGGACGTGGTGGCCGGACTGCCGACGCTGCGCGCGTTCGGCCGCGAGCGGCACCAGACCCGAGTGGTGCGCGAGATGGCCGACGCCCACCGGAGGGCCACCCTGCGCACGCTGCGGGTGGCGTTCCTCTCCTCCTTCGTCCTGGAGACGGCCGCCACCCTCTCGGTGGCGCTGGTCGCCGTCCCGGTCGGGCTGCGGCTGCTCGGCGGCGGGACGGACCTGCGTACGGCGCTGGTCGTCCTGTTCCTCGCGCCCGAGGCGTATCTGCCGCTGCGCGCGGCGGGCGCGGCCTTCCACGACAGCGCCGAGGGCATCGCGGTGGCCGAACGAGTCTTCGCGCTCCTCGACGACCCCGAGGGACTCAAGGGCGGTCAGGGGCCCGGCCGCGAGGGGCTCAAGGACGGTCAGGGGCCCGGGCCCGAGGGCACGCCCCGGGCGCGCGCCGCCGGCCGCGCCCCCGCGCTCCTCGCCCGCACGGCGCGGCTGCGCCTCGACGGGGTCACGGTCCACTACCCGGGACGCACCGCGCCCGCTCTGCGGGGCGTCTCCCTGTCCGTCCGGCCCGGCGAGCACCTGGCCGTGGTCGGCCCGAGCGGTGCGGGCAAGTCCACCCTCCTGGCGCTGCTCCTCGGCTTCGTGACCCCGGCGTCGGGGCGTGTCACGGCCGACGGCACCGACCTCGCCCGCCTCGACCCCGACGCGTGGCGCGCCCAGGTGGCGTGGGTGCCGCAGCGCCCGCACCTGTTCGCCGCGTCCGTCGCGGACAACATCCGCCTCGGACGCCCCGACGCGAGCGACGCCGAGGTGCGGCAGGCGGCCCGCGCCGCCGCGGCCGACCACTTCATCGAGGAACTGCCGGGGGCGTACGCCACGGTGCTCGGCGAGCGCGGCGCCGGGCTGTCCGCCGGTCAGCGCCAACGGATCGCCCTGGCCCGGGCGTTCCTCAAGGACGCCCCCGTACTGCTCCTCGACGAACCGACTGCCCACCTCGACCCCGGGAGCGAGGCCGCCGTCACCCGCGCCACCGTCGACCTGATGCGCGGCCGCACCTCGGTCGTGGTCGCCCACCGTACGAGCCTGCTGCCCCACGCCGACCGGATCATCACCCTGCGCGCCGGCGGCCCGGCCGTCTCCCGGCCGGCGGTCACCGAAGGGCTGGTGGCCTCATGACCGGTCAGGGACCGCCCACCGTTCGGCTCCTGCGCCACCTCCTCCGGTACTGGCGCAGGCTGCTGCCCGCCGCGCTCGCCGCTGCGGGGAGCGAGCTGTCCGCCGCCGCGCTGACGGCCACCGCCGCCTGGCTGATCACCCGCGCCGCCGAACAGCCGCCGCTCGCTTCGGTGAGCGTCGCGATCGTCGCCGTACGCGCGCTGGCCCTCGCGCGCGGCGCGCTCCGCTACGGCGACCGGCTCCTCGGCCACGACGGCGTGCTGCGGGCCGTCGCGGGCTTCCGCACCCGGGTCTACGAGGCGCTGGTGCCGCTCGCTCCCGCGGGCACCCCCGCGTTCCGCGGCGGCGACCTGCTGACCCGCCTCGTCGACGACGTGGACGCCGTACAGGACCTGCTGCTGCGCGTCCTGATCCCGGTCGCGGCCGGCTGCGCGGTCGCCGCGGCCGGCACCGCGACGGCCATGGTGCTGCTGCCGACGGCGGCTGCCCTGCTGGGGCCGCTGCTGGCCGTGGCCGGGCTCGTCGTGCCCGCCCTGGTGCTCCGGCTCTCGCACCGTGCGGGCCGCGCGGAGAAGACGGCCCGCGCCGAACTCGCCGCCGCCCTCCTGGACGTGACCCAGGGGGCGGCGGACCTCGTCGCGTACGGAGCCCAGGGGCGCGCCCACGAGCGGGCCCGCCGCGCCTCCGCCCGGATCGCCGCGCTGGAACGCCGGCAGGCCCTGACCACGTCCCTGGCCTCGGCCGTCGTGCTGCTGCTCCAGGGCGCGGCGACGGCCGGTGTCACCTGGCTCGCGCTGCGCGCGCACGCCGCCGGTGCGCTGCCCGCCGTGCACCTCACCGTCCTCGCGGTCCTCGCGCTGGTCTCCTTCGAGGCCCTCGCGCCGCTGCCCGCGGCCGCCCGCCACCTCGCCGAAGTGCGGGCCTCCGCAGGCCGGTTGGCCGACCTCTTCGACACGCCGCCCCCGGTCATCGACCCGCCCGCCCCGGTCCCGCTCCCCACCGGCGAGCCGCTCGGCGTGGAGATCACCGACCTGCGGGTGCGCCACCGCCCCGGTGGCCCCCCGGCCCTGGACGGGGTGAGCCTGCGGCTGCCGCCCGGCCACCGGGTCGTGCTGCGCGGCGCCAGCGGGTCCGGCAAGTCGACACTGCTCGCGGCGCTGCTGCGGTTCGTTCCGTACGAGGCCGGCAGCATCCGCGTCGGCGGGCGCGAACTGCGCGACTGCGCGGCCGCCGACGTCCGCCGGGTGATCACCGGCATGACCCAGGACGCCCACGTCTTCCACACCACGATCCGCGCCAACCTGGGGCTGGCCCGCCCCGGGGCCACGGACGCCGACCTGCGCGAAGTCGCCCGCAGGGCCCGGCTCCTGGACTGGATCGAGTCGCTGCCCGACGGTTGGGACACCCTCCTCGGCGGGGACGGCGCCACGATGTCGGGCGGCCAGCGCGGGCGGCTGCTCCTGGCCCGCGCGCTGCTCGCCGATCCGCCGGTGCTCGTCCTGGACGAACCCACCGAGGGGCTCGACCCGGAAACCGCCGCCGCGGTGCTCGCCGACATCCTCGACGCCACCCGCGGCCGCACCACGCTGCTGGTCACCCATGAGCGGTCGGGGCTGGCCGCCGCCGACGAGGTCGTGACGCTCGACCGCGGCCGCATCCGCCCCGCCACGCAGCTCGCCCCGTGACGGGAGCAGTGTTCCGCCCACCGGCACCGCGCCTCTGACGTGTACACCCTGGGTGCTGGGTGCTGGGTGCTGGGTGCTGGGTGTTGTGTTGTTGGTGGTGATGGCGATGGTGATGGTGATGAGGGTTGCGGATGTCGCGGCGGCCGGTCAGGGCGCGGCCGTGTAGCGCTGCGCCAGTTCGGCCACCGCCGCGGTCACGGCCTCGCGCAACGCGGGCGGTCCGAGCACCTCCGCCTCGACGCCCAGCCGGAGCAGATCACCGACCGCGACGGCGGGCCCCTCCACCGGCAGCTCCACCGACACCCAGCCCCCGGGGTCCGCCGGCCCGGCGTCCTGGAGGGCGCGGGTGCCCGCTGCGCCGAAGTACATGGGCAGCAGCCGCTGCGCGCGAGGTGAGATCCGCAGCCGCGCGGTGTCCTGATGGAGCGCGGCCGTCAGACGCTGCGAGGACCCCGCCCAGTAGGCGGCGAGGGCGAAATCGGCCGGCCGCTCGAAGCCCTCCCCGGTCGCCTCCACAGCCAGCACCCGCGCGATCCGGTACGTCCGCACGGTCCCGTCCGCGAGCGCCACCACGTACCAGATCCCGCCCTTCAGGACGATGCCGAGCGGACGCAGCTCCCGGTGCACCTCGCCGCCCCACCGCCGGTAGTGGACGCGCAGCACGCGCTGCTCCCACACCGCCCCGGCGACGGCCGCCAGATACGGAACCGGCTCGGCGTCCCGGAACCAGGCCGGTGCGTCCAGGTGGAACCGGTCCCGCACCAGCCGTGCCCGGTCGGCCAGTTCGGCGGGCAGGGCCGCCTGCACCTTCAGCTGAGCGGACGCCAGCACCGCGCCGAGGCCCAGGTCCTGCGCCGGGCCCGGCATCCCGGAGAGGAAGAGCGAACCGGCCTCGGCGTCGGTCAGGCCGGTCAGCCGCGTGCGGTACCCGTCCATCAGGCAGTAGCCGCCCGCCGGTCCGCGGTCGGCACGGACCGGGACACCCGACGCGCCGAGCGCCTCGATGTCCCGGTAGACGGTACGGACGGACACCTCCAGCTCGGCGGCGAGCTCCGGGGCGGTCATCCGGCCGCGATTCTGGAGCAGCAGAAGCAGGGAGAGGAGCCGGTCGGCACGCATGGGGCCATTGTCCCGCGTACCTGACAGGAGATGTCAGGTACGGCACCCAGGCTGGTCGCACACGCCGTACGGGAGGCCCGGACGGAAGCCCGGTCACCGCACCGTTCACCGAGAGGACACCCATGCCCACGCGCACCACCGGCCACTTCACCTTCGCCAACTGGGAGGAGCGCACCGTCAGTCCGGGTGAGGCGAGCCCCACCCTCGCCTGCGCCTCCGTCACCAACGCCTACTCCGGCGGCATCACGGCCCCCGGAACCACCTGCGAGTACGTCATCGTCTATCGCACGGACAAGACCGGCACGTTCACCGGTATGCAGGTACTCGCCGGCAGCCTCGACGGGCGCGAGGGCGCCTTCGCCGTCGAGGAACGCGGCGGCTTCGACGCCGAAGGCACCGTGCACTGCGCCTTCGAGGTCGTCGCGGGATCGGGCACCGGCGAGCTGGCCGGCCTCGGCGGCACCGGCAGCTACACCGCCAGGCAGGGCGAACCGTCCGTCGCCTACACCTTCGACTACCACCTCCCCACGCCACCGGCCACCGGATCAACCCGTTCGGTGACCGGCTCCACACCCTCCGTCACCGACTGAACGCCCGGCGGCACGGCGGAAGTTCCCCGCCCACCCCCACCGGGGAAAGCGCGACGGGCATCGGGCGGGGAGCAGCCGAGCGCGGGAGCGGGGGAGCGGGGGAGCCGGGGACTCGGGGATCCGAGGGGTCGGGGATCCGAGGGCCTGCGGAACAATCGCCCCATGACCGATCCCCACCCCACCCTCACGGGCGAACCGCTGGCCGATCTCGCCCGTCGGCTCCGCGCCGCGGAGACCGGCGGCTGGCGCGCGGACGGCGCCCGCGCCCTCGTCGAGCAACTGGGCCGACGGGACCGCACCGCCGGCGGTCCGTCCGCCGGGAGCCCGAGGCTGCGCCCGGTCGGGCCGTCCGAGGAGCGGTACGTCGAGAAGGAGGCGTATCTGGAACTGGCGGTGCCCGTGGCGACCGCAACACCGGACGCCGCCAGTCAGGCCCGCGCCTTCCGCGCGGCGAAGGACGAGCTCACCGACGCGCTCGGCGAGCCGTCGATCATCGGCTCCTACGGGACCCTGGGGCCCTACCACGGCTCCACGCCGTCCTGGGGCGCGCCGTTCCTCCGCTGGCGGGGCTCCCCGGACACCCTCGAACTGCGCGCGGGCCACCACGGACCGGAGCTCGTCCTCGAGCCCACCGCCCCGATCGAGGCATGGCTGGGGAGCCTCGGACACGGTGAGGAACACGCGATCAGCGGCTTCCTCGGCACCCGGAGGTGCCCCGCCAACACCGGCCTCGGCCTCCCCGGCCGCTGGTCGGCGCGGAGCTGGGAGACCGCGACCGACGCGCTCACCGCCTTCTTCGCCACGCTGCCCGCCGAGTGCGCCGCGCTCGGCATCGCCAAGGTCATGCGGCTCTACGGCCGGGTGGGCGGCAGCGCGCCCTGCCTGTTCGACATCGATGCCGACGACCCCCTGATGGTCGCCTCCTACGCGGAAGACGACCTCGATCCGGCCTCGTTCGGCTGGGGCACCGTCGACGAGCACCCCCGCAGCCGTGACACCTGGCCGGACACCTTCGACCCGCGGTGGCGCATCGACGCGGGCGGCCCGGGGGAGCCGGCGGCCCGCGCGCTGGCGGAGACGGTCGTGGCGACGGCCCGCGCGGAGGGGGTGGCCGGCCCGGAGGGCCTGCTGCTCGGAAGCGAGGCGCAGGACGTCGGTGACTACACGGTGACGTACTACGGGCTGGGACTCGCCGTCGTGTGATCCGTCCCCTCCGGCCGGCTGCCGATGATGACCGTCGCGTACAGCTCGTCGGAGGCGGCCACCCGGGGGAGCAGCCCGCGGCGGGTGAACTCCGCGACGGCCAGGGGGGCTTGCCGTTCGCTCGTCTCGACGAGCAGATGACCACCGGGTGCCAGCCACCGGGCCGCCACCGCGGTGACCCGCCGCAGTACGTCGAGGCCGTCCGTGCCGCCGTCGAGCGCCACCAGTGGCTCGTACTCGCGTGCCTCCGGGGGCAGCAGCCCGACCTCTTCGGTCGGTACGTAGGGGACGTTGGCCACCAGGATGTCGACACGGCCGCGGAGCCCGGTGGGCAGCGGGTCGAACAGGTCGCCTTCGTGGACCGTCCCTCCCAGGGGGGTGATGTTACGGCGGGCGCAGCGCACCGCGGCGGGCTCGATGTCGGCCGCGTACAGCTCGACCCGTCCCAGTGCGGTGGCCAGCGCGGCGCCCACCGCGCCGGAGCCGCAGCACAGGTCGACGACGACCGCGGGCCGCGGGGGCCGGCGGTCGGCCCGGCGTCCGAGGCCGACGGCCTGGCCCACGAGGAATTCGGTGCGGCGGCGCGGCACGAAGACCCCCGGATCCACGGCGATCCGCAACCCGTCGAACTCCGCCCAGCCGAGGACGTGTTCCAGCGGCAGACCGGCGATCCGCCGCTCCGTCATGGCGGCGAGTTCATCCGGCGTACGCGCGGTGGCGAGCAGCAGCTCCGCCTCGTCCTCGGCGAAGACGCAGCCCGCCGCGCGCAGCCGGTCCACGAGGACGGAGAGGGGAAGCGGATCTGACGGTGCGGGAGCGGGAGGAGAGGCAGGGGGCGCGGAGGAGGAAGCGGGGGCGGGGGAAGCGACCGCGGGGCGGTGGGGGGCGGGTGACACGTGGGACGGCAGGTGAGGGGGAGACATCCGGGACGACTGCTTGGGACGTGACGGCATGTGAGCCTTTCGGGACGCCGAGGGCGCTTCCCGGATCACGCCTGCCGGACGGTCACCTGCATCGGGTGCACCGCACCGGCGTGAGACGGAAGCGCCTGCCTGATCTGGCGGGGAATCGGTCTCACCTCCTCGGTCGGTCCACTGCTGGGACCGCAACAGTACCTGAGCTGCGGTGCCGCGCACAGGCCCGAGCCGCCGCCCGAGCCGCCGCGCACGCACATCCGCCGAACGAATGAACGGAAAATACTTGCCGGATTGGAAAGTACTTGTCACGATGAACGCACAAGGCCGGGAGCAGGGCGGGCGGCGGAGCCGGGACGGCGAAGGCCCGACGGATGCCCGGCGAGGGGAAGGGTCGGGGGTACCCGACGAACAGTCAGGGGGGACTGGCATGGCGGAGCAGGCATACGCGGCCGAGGAGGCGGCGGCCGCACTGGCCCGCGCACGGGAGCTGAGTTCGACGGTGCGCGACGGTGCGAAGTGGTACGTGCGCTACCAAGTGATCTACGGCTGCGCGGCCGCGGTCGTGGTCCTCGTGATCGGGCTGCTGGAGCATCCGTACGGGGTGGCGATCGGCATCGGCTTCTGGGGTGTGGTCGTCGCCGGGCTGTCGGTCTACTCGGCCCGACAGCGCGTCGCCCGGCGGGGGTTCGGGCGGTGGCATGCCGGCATGATCCTCACCTGGGGGTTGCTGTACGCCGGGGTCCTGGTGCCTGGCACCATCTGGTTCCAGGGCGCCGTGGCGTGGTGGCTGCCCGGCGCACTGGTGGTGGCCCTTCCCGGGCTGATAGGCGGCTACATGGAGGCCAGGCGGTGACCGCACCGATACAGGGGAGCCATCCGCGTCACGGGCTGGACGAGGTGATCCACGCGCCGGTGCGCTTCTCCATCGTGGCGACGCTGGCCGCCGCCGACAAGGCGGAGTTCGCCTTCGTCCGCGACACCGTCGAGGTGAGCGACTCGGTGCTGTCGAAACAGGTCGCCACCCTGGAGAAGGCCGGCTACGTCGCCGTCACCAAGGGCTATGTCGGCAAGCGCCCCCGCACCTGGCTGGCGCTGACCGCCGGCGGCCGGGCCGCCTTCGCCGACCACTGCCGGGCGCTGCGGGCGATAGCGGGCGACACGACCGACTGACGCCCGCCGGAACCGCCTGACAACCGCAGGCGCACCGCACGTAGCCACCTCACGTACCCCTTTCACGTTTCACGCGCCCAGGTCACCGCCCTTACTCCACGACGAGTTGACGTGGAGTGCGCTTCAACTCCTAGCGTTCTGAAGGATTCCGGGAGAGGCCCGGTCCAGGAGGTGCCAGAAGCAATGACCACGACCAACATTCCTACCCGCAAGCTCGGCGAGCTGGTGGTTTCCGCCCAGGGCCTCGGTTGCATGGGGATGAGTCACGGTTACGGGGAATCGGACGACGAGCAGTCGATCGCGACCCTCAACCGCGCGCTCGACCTCGGCGTCAGCCTGCTGGACACCTCCGACTTCTACGGCGCCGGCCACAACGAGGAGCTGATCGGCCGGGCCATCGCGGGCCGGCGGGACGAGGTGGTGCTGGCCACGAAGTTCGGGTTCGCCAACGAGCTCGGTCAGCCGACCTTGATCCGTGGTGACGCCGCCTATGTACGGCAGGCGTGCGACGCCTCGCTGCGCCGGCTCGGGGTCGACCACATCGACCTCTACTACCAGCACCGCGTCGACCCGCAGGTGCCGATCGAGGAGACCGTCGGCGCGATGGCCGAACTGGTCGAGGCAGGCAAGGTGCGGTACCTCGGACTGTCCGAGGCGGGCGCGGCGACGCTGCGGCGGGCGCATGCCGTGCACCCCATCGCCGCGCTGCAGAGCGAATGGTCGCTGTGGACCCGCGACCTGGAGCAGGAGATCGTGCCGGTGTGCCGCGAACTCGGCATCGGGCTGGTGCCGTTCTCGCCCCTCGGGCGCGGCTTCCTGACCGGCCGGTACACCTCGGTGGAGGGGCTGCCGGAGTCCGACGTACGCCGCACCCAGCCCCGCTTCGCCGACGGCAATCTGGAGCAGAACCTCGCCATCGTCGAGAAGCTGGACGAACTCGCCGCCGACAAGGGCGTCAGCGCCGGACAGCTCGCCCTGGCCTGGGTGCAGCACCGCGGCGACGACGTGGTGCCGATCCCCGGTACCCGCCGGCAGAAGTACCTGGAGGAGAACCTCGGCGCCCTCGCGGTCGAACTGTCCGCCGACGAGCTGGCCGCGATAGACGCCGCGGCCCCCGCCGCCCGGGTCGCCGGCACACGCTACGACGAGGTGAGCATGACCTTCGTCAACGGCTGAGCGCCCCGGCGGAGTCCCAGCCGACGCCCCAGCGGGCGTTCCGGCGGACATGCCGGCGGACGTGCGGGGGCGGCGGGTTCCGTCGCAGAAACGGGGGAGGGCTACGCGGGGGACATGACCTCGTAGAGGTTGCCGGAAGCATCGCGGAAGAACAGCCCGCGGGCACACAGGGGGTGGTCGATACGGCCGTTGTCGGGGGTGGCGGGGTCGTTGCCGTAGGCGACGCCGGCCGACTCGATGCGGGCGAGGATGCCGTCGAAGGTCTGGGGGTCGACGTCGAAGGCGAGGTGGTGGCCCTGGGCGTCGGGCACGGTCATGAAGTCGAGGGTGAGGGACTCGTTCACGCGGACCGGCGCGAAATGGCCCAGGCGGCCGGCCGGCGGAAGCTCCGGCAGTCCCATGAGCGAGGCGAAGAAGTGGGCGGCCGCGCGGTGGTCGGCGGCCGGAACGATGGTGTGGTTGAGGGTCACGGTCATCGGTCACTCCCGGGGGGCTTGAGGCTGCCGTGCAGAAGTACGGCGATGAGTTCTTCGGGGGAGAGCGGGGCCTCGGCGCCCGGTGCCGCGGTGTGGAGCCGGGTGAAGAGCAGTCCGAGGAAGGCGGTGGCGACCTTCTCGGGGCTGAGGCGGCAGGCGTCGCGGTCCGGTTCGATCAGCTCGACGACCGCGTCGCGCAGCGCGACGAAGGACCGCGCCCGGGCGTCGGGCGGCGGCCCGGCACCGTGCTGACCGTCCCGCCCCTCGTCCCGACCACCCCCGCCATCTCGGCCACCCCTGCCGTCCGGGCCGTCCGGGCCGCCCTGACCGGCCGGGCCGCCCCGGCCGGGGCGGAGGTGGCCCGAGGCGTGCAGGGCGCCGACGACGGTACCCATCCGCTCCATATGGGCGCGCAGGGCCTCGGCGGCCTCGGTGAGGCGGACGTCGAGCGGCTCGTCGAGGGAGACCGTGGCGAGTTCGCGCAGGACGTGGTCCGTGCCGACCGCCTCGGCGACGCAGGCGTCGAGCACCTCGTCCTTGTCCTTGAAGGCGCGGAAGATCGTCGCCTCCCCGATGCCGGCGGCGCGGGCGATCTGGCTGGTGGTGACGGCCGCCCCGTACTCCGCCACGAGCGGCAGCGCGGCGGCCACGATCATGGCCCGCCGCTGCTCCACGCTCATCCCGGGCGCGCGACGACGGGGCTGACTGGCTTGTGGTGGCATACGAAGAACGTACGGAGTGAGTGCTCACTCCGTCAATGGTGCGGCGGCTGCTTCCGGTCGACGCCACCTTCTGTGGGGCGTTCCGTGGGTCCTTCCGTGGGTCCTTCCATGGGGCCTCCATGGGGCGCAGGAGCCGGCCGCTCCCTAGAATTTGGGGAGCGCGACAAAGGCCGGAGTCGACGGTCGCCGAGCGGGGCCGTCGTCCGTACGGAAGGGCGGCGCGCGATGGACTGGAAGCTTGAGCTGGTGCCCGTACCGGTGTCGGACGTGGAGCGGGCGAAGCGCTTCTACAGCGAGCAGATGGGCTTCGTCGTCGATCACGACATGTGCGTCGGGGACGAGGCGCGCATCGTCCAGCTGACGCCGCCGGGCTCGGGCTGCTCGATCGTGATCGGAGCGGGAGCCGGGGTCACGGCGGTGCCACCCGGGTCGGTGCAGGGGTTGCAGCTGGTGGTGTCCGACATCGCCGCGGCCCGCGCGGAATTGGTGGCGCGGGGTGTGCCGGCCGGCCCCGTGCAGCACGTCGAGGACGGGGCGATGGCGGAGGGGCCCGGCGGGGCCTGGAACTCGTTCGTCTACTTCAGCGACCCGGACGGAAACGGCTGGGCCCTGCAGGAGTGCCCGGCGGAGGAGTAACCACCGGAGACCGGTGGAGGGCAACCACCGGAGCGAGTGCGCGAGTACGCAACCACGCGAGTACGCGGTCGTGCGATCGTGCGGCGGGGCGGGGTCGTTGCTCCTACGATCGGCGGATGGCGACGGTTCAGGAAGCTTTTCTGCGGGCCTTTCACGCGACGCACCCCGCCGTGACGACCCGGGCGATGGCCCGTGGGCGGTCGGCGGACGGCCGTTCCAGTTACGAGCTGCTCCGGGACCGGGTGCCGGGGTGCACCCGGGTGCTGGACCTCGGGTGCGGCGACGGACTGCTGCTGGAACTCCTGGCCACGAGTGGACCGCCGCGAACCGTGCTCGCCGGGGTGGATCTGTCCGCGGAGGAGCTGGCGCTGGCACGCCGCCGGCCGGGACTCGGGCCGGCCGCGCTGTGTGCCGCGCGGGCCCAGCAACTGCCCTTCTCCGCCGCCCGGTTCGACGGTGTCGTCTCGCACATGGCACTGATGCTGATGGGCGAAGCGGAGCAGGTCGCGGCCGAGTTGGCGCGGGTGCTGGAGCCGGGCGGCACGCTGGCGGTCGTGCTGGGTGGCGGTGCGGCGGACGGCGGGACGGAGGCGTACGGGGAGTTTCTTCGGCTGGCCCGGCCGTTGTTCCGGGCGGCGCCGGCGGAACAGCAGATCCCGTCGCTCGGCGACCGGCGGCTGCGGACCCGCGAGGGGTGGGACGCGGTGTTCGGCCCGGCCGGATTCGGGCCCGTGGCGTGGGAGACCGTCCGGATCGACCTGACGGGATCGCCGGAGCAGGTCTGGGCGACGGTGAGCGGCTTCTACGATCTCGGTCCGCTCGACCCGGACGTACGGGCCGACCTGCGATCCCGTTTCGCGGCGGAGTCGGCGGAATTGGCCCTGCCGGACGGACGGATTCCGTGCGCGATGACCGTCCACCTCGCCACGGCGACGAGGACATGAGGAAGCTATGCGGCGAGGACATGAGGCAGTGAAGCGGTGCGGAGGCGGCGCGGGCTTCGGGCCGGCGGCCCCCGTACCCGCTGGTCGTCGTCCCCGGTCGTCGTAGCCGCCGGTCCTCGTAGCCCCCGGTCGTCGTCCCGGGCGCGGACCGCCTCAGGCGGCGTGCCGCAGTGTCGCGGTGGCGATATCCAGGAATTCGCGCAGGAGCTTCTCGCGCCGGTCAGCGGCGACGGCCAGGCAGGTCTCGAAGTCCGGGGCGTCCGTGACGGGGATGTTGGCGAGGTCGGGGCGGGAGTAGGACCGGGCGACGCTCAGCGGGATGAGTGCGATGCCGTGGCCCGAGGCGATGAGTTCGAACTTCTCTTCAAGCGACGACGTCCGCCGATTCGGCACGTCGAGCATCCGCTCCCCGTCGAGGTCGGCGCGGGTGAGCTCCTGACGGCACGCCAGGGGGTGTGTCACGGGCATGCAGGCCACCCTCGGGTCGTGGCCGATGGGAATGATGCGTAAGCCGGACTCGTCGAACGGCCTTCGCAGGTAACCGACGTGGGCGCGGCCGTCGCGCAGCGGCTGGTCCTGCTCCCACCAGCGCGCCGGGACGACGTCGATCTCGACGTCCGCGTGGCGCGAGGTGAACGCCCGGATCGCCTCCGACACCGGCAGCCCCGGGGAGAAGGCGACCGCGAGCCGTTTGACGCCCTGATCGACGTCGTGGACGCGCCGGACCGCCGCGGCCATCGACGGGAGGATCTGCTGCGCCTCCTCGTAGAGCTGTTTGCCGGCGGCGGTCAGCTCCACGCTGCGGGTGGTCCGCACGAGCAGTTCGCACCCCAACTCCTGCTCCAGGGCTTTGATTTGCCGACTGAGTACCGGCTGGGCGATGTAGAGCTGGTCCGCCGCCCGGCCGAAGTGCCGGTGCTCGGCCACCGCGGCGAAGTAGCGGAGCTTGCGCAGATCGAGATCCATGCCGTGAAGGTATCAATCGTCGGGAAGGGTATTGGACGCCGCGAACGTGCCGCCCCGAGACTCGACGCATGATCGTCATTACCACTCCCACCGGCCAGATCGGCGGCCGGCTCCTGGAGCTCCTCCTCGACGAGGACCTCCCCCGCGGCGAAGAGCTGCGCGTCGTCCTGCGTGACCCCGGCAAGCTCCCCGACGCGGTCCGCGCCCGGGTCGACGTCGTCACCGGCTCGCACGGCGACGCCGAGGTCGTCGACCGGGCCTTCGACGGCGCGGACGCCGTCTTCTGGCTGGTTCCGCCAAATCCCCGGGCACCGAGCCTGGAGGCGATGTACTCCGGCTTCACCCGTGCCGCCGCGAAGGCGTTCACGACCCACGGAGTCGGACACGTCGTCGGCGTCTCGGCACTCGGCCGCGGCACCCCCGTCGCCGGCCGCGCCGGTCACGTGACGGCGTCGCTGGCCATGGACGACCTCATCGCGAGCACGGGCGTGGCCTACCGGGCGCTCGCCAACCCGACGTTCTTCGACAATCTGCTGTGGCAGGCGGCCTCGATCCGCGACAACGGCGTGTTCACCGGCACCGACATCGCCGACCGCAAGGCGCCGACGGCCGCCACCCGGGACATCGCCGCGGCCGCCGCCGGCCTGCTGCTCGACCGCTCGTGGACGGGGACGGGCGAGGTCCCGGTGCTGGGCCCTGAGGACCTTTCGCCGAACGACCTGGCGGGCGTCATGTCCGAGGTGCTCGGCCGCCCGATCCGCTACGAGCGGCAGACGCTCGACGCATTTGGCGCCGCACTCGCCGGACGCGGCCTCGGGGACGCGCTCGTGCAGGGCTACCGCGACATGATGCGCGCCAAGAACGACGGGCTCGACGTCGGGGTGCGGCGCACCCCGCAGACCGCGAGCCCGACGACCTTCCGTCAGTGGTGCGAGCAGGTCCTCAAGCCGGCGGTCCAGGCATGAGCGCCGGGACCGCGCTCATCGTCGGGGCGTCCCGGGCCCTCGGGCTCGGCCTGGCCACCGAGTACGCGCGCCGGGGTTGGGACGTCATCGGGACCGTCCGGGGCGACCGGCGCACCGGTCTCCACGACCTGGCCGACGCGTCCGGTGGTCGCGTCACCGTCGAGTCGCTGGACATGACGGAGCCGGCGGAGATCGACGCACTGCGCGAACGCCTGGCGGGGCGCACCCTCGACCTGCTGTTCGTCAACGCCGGCGTCGCACGGGGCGACATACCCGTCGGCGAGGTCCCGACGGAGATGTTCGTCGAGGTCATGGTCACCAACGCGCTCAGCCCGATGCGCGTGATCGAGTCCCTCCGCCCGCTGGTCGCGCCGGCCGGGACCATCGGCGTCATGTCCTCGCGCCAGGGCAGCCTGGCCCTGAACACCCGCGGCGGTCAGGACGTCTACCGCGCCAGCAAGTCCGCCCTGAACCAGCTGATGCGCAGCTACGCCGTCCGGTACGCCGACGCCTCGCACACGCTGCTGCTCATGTGCCCGGGCCATGTCCGCACCGAACTCGGCGGGCCGGCCGCGCCGTTGACCATCGACCAGTCCATCCCGGGCGTGGCGGACACGATCGACCGCCACGCCGGCGAGCCGGGCCTGAAGTTCCTCAACTACCAGGACGAGACCGTGCCCTGGTAGCAGCCGGCGGAGTGCCTCCCCGCAGAAGAGTGACGCTCCCTAGGCCGGATGGCGTCGGGGGTAGGTCGCTTCCAGGTGGGCCATGTGGGCGCGGCCCCAGTCCCCGAGGGGGGCCAGGGCCTCGTTGAGGGAGGTGCCGGCGTCGGTGAGGGAGTATTCGACCTTCGGCGGTACGTGCGGGAAGACCTCGCGGTGCACGATGCCGTCGGCCTCCAACTCGCGCAGCTGCTGCGTCAGTACCTTCTCGGTGATCTTCGGCAGACCGCGTCGCAGCTCACCGAAGCGCTGCGGCCGCTGGGCCAGGGCCCACAGCAACAGCACCTTCCACTTGCCGTCGATGACGTCCACCGCGGCGTCCAGCCCGCATTCGTACGGGCCCTTGCGTGCGCTCATGGTGCGAACTCCCCCCCTCGCGATGCCCTCCAGGCGGGCCGCCTGCCCATTATCGGGCGGGCGGCCCGCCGCTCCTCACCAGCCGTGCTCACAGGCCCTGGGACTTCAGCCACTCCGGGTCCGGGTCGATGGTCTGCAGCACCTCGATCAGGGTGCCCTCGGGGGCCCAGACGTTGAAGCGGCGCTGCCCCCAGGGCTCGTCGCGCACCGGTGCGGCGATCGGTACGCCCTTGGCGCGCAGGGCGGCCTCCTCGGCTGCCGCGTCCTCCACGAGGAAGCCGAGGAGCACGCCGCCGGTCTCCTGGGCGCGGAAGTCCGCCGGCATGGCCTCGTGCCCGCGCCGGGTGAAGTCCAGGTGGTGGTCGGGGTGTTGGGGGTGCTGGAGGCTGGCGTACCAGTCCAGCTCCACGACGGGCCGGAAGCCGAAGTGTTCGGTGTAGAAGCGGGTGCTGGCGGCGACGTCGTCGGTCAGCAGGGCGGTGCCGAGCTTGGCGAAGCGCATGGTGATCCTCTCCGTTCGCGGCCGGCTCGTCCGACCACGACAACAACTGCAGTTGTAGTACTCTAGCTGTAGTGGTTGCAAGTCCTCTTGTGGAAGCGGTCGTTGTCGGGCGAGGGGCCGTCGGGCAAAAGGGGCAGGAGCGGGATGGAGCGAGGAGTGCGAGGCAATGGTGCGTAACCCCGAGCGGCGGACGGCGCTGGTGGATGCGGCGATCGAGGTGCTGGCGCGGGACGGTGCCCGCGGGCTGACCTTCCGGGCCGTCGACGAGGCCGCGGGCGTTCCCAAGGGCACCGCGTCCAACTACTTCGCCAACAGGGACGACCTGTTGGCGCAGGTCACCGGGCAGATCCACCAGCGCATCGCGCCCGACCCGGACGAGGTCGCGGCCGTGATGGCGGCACCCCCGAGTCGGGAGCTGGTGGTCGACCTGATGAGCTGGATCAACCGCCGGGTCACCGCCAACCGCACCGGCTATCTGGCGATGCTGGAGCTGCGCCTGGAGGCGACCCGGCGGCCCGAACTGCGTACCGAGCTGACCCGCACCCTCCGGGCGACGCTCGACGACGACATCCGCTTCCACCTGGACAGCGGGCTGCCCGGCGACCGTACGGCCGTGCAGCTGCTCCACCTGGCCATGACCGGGCTGATGCTGGAGCAGCTGACCCTGCCGGGGGTGGTGCCGACCGAGCAGACCGAGGGACTGATCGCGGCGCTGGTCGAGCGTGCGATCGGCCCGGACCCGGAGGGCGCCCCCTAGGGGAGGCGCCCCAGGGGGCCGCGGGCGAGGGTGTCAGCCGCCGTACGGCCGGGCGTCGCGGGCCTCGCGCAGGGCCACCGCCCACCACGTCAGCTGGTCGAGCAGGGCGTCGGCGGCCCGGGTGGCGGGGGCCGGGTCGTGCAGGCGGCCCGCCTCGTCGAAGAGGTTGCCGGCGAGCGGGAAGCTCACCGTCTCGCGCACCGTCGTCGCGTGCAACTCGGCGAAGACCAGCCGCAGTTGCTCGACGGCGCGCAGGCCGCCGGAGATCCCACCGTACGAGACGAAGCCCACCGGCTTGGCCTGCCACGGGGCGTGCAGCAGATCGATGGCGTGCTTGAGCGGCGCCGGGAAGGAGTGGTTGTACTCCGGAGTGATCACGACGAACGCGTCCGCCGCGTCGACGCGCTTGGCGAAGGACGCGTACTCCTCGCTGCCGTGGCGGAGTTCGTACGGGCGGACGGCGTCCAGGTCGATGACGTCCACGTCGATGTGGGCGTGGCTCTCGGCGTGCCGGGTGAACCAGTTCGCGATGACGGGCGCGAACCGGCCCTCCCGGGTGCTGCCGATGATCACTGCGAGGCGGTACGAGTGCGCGGACATGCGGGGCCCTTCGTGGCGTGGCGGGGAGTCGCGGACGGCGGTGTCGCCGTCGGGGCCCGACGCTAGGACCTCAAGCGAAGTTGAGGTCAAGCGCCGCCGGGGCCGGCCCCCGCCGCGCCCGGCCTCACTCCGCCCCGAAGAGCTTCAGCAGTTCCGTCTTCTCGAACATCCGGGCCGTCTCGATCGCCGAGGGGCTGCCCGCCGACGGGTCCGCGCCGTGCGCGACGAGGGCCTTGACCACCTCGTCCTCGCCCTTGAACACCGCGCCGGCCAGCGGCGACTGACCGCGGTCGTTGGGCCGGTCGGGGTCGGCCCCGCGCTGGAGCAGGGCCTCCACGGTGGCCGCGTGGCCGTGGTAGGCGGCCAGCATCACCAGCGAGTCGCCCTTGTCGTTGGTCAGGTTGGCGGGGACGCCCGCGTCCACGTACGCGGCGACGGTGTCGGTGTCGCCGTGCCGCGCCAGGTCGAAGACCTTCGCCGCGAGCTGCAGCACCTCGGGATCGTGCGCGTGCTCGATCGACTCGGGTCCCCGCGGCTCGGGATTCGCGTCACTCATGGTCGCCGGCCTCCTGCTGTGGTGGATGTTGCGTGTGTGCCCTGTCATCGCCACTTTATGCAGGCCATGGCCGTCGCGGCAGCGGTCGAGGGGCCGATGGTGGCGGCCGGCCCGGGGCGGCGCCCGGTCCGGCCGCACCGGCGGCACAGGCGTCAGAACGCGGCCCGGATCTCCCCGACCCGTACGCCGCCGCCCAGCAGCGGCGCGTCCTCCAGGCGCGCCAGCACGGGGGAGTCGACACCCATCCGGCGCAGCATGCGGGCGAGGATCGGGCCCAGGGTGCGGGTGGCACCGTCGTCGATCTTGAAGGCCAGCGCGCGGCCGTCCGGCAGGGCCACCGCCTGGACGGCCTCGGCGCCCATCTTCGACAGCGTGCCGGGCAGCGCCTGCATCAGCCAGGTGTCGGGGCGGCGGGTGCCGGCGACGTACTCCGGGTGGGCGCGCATTGCGTCCGCCACCCGCCGCTCCGGGGTGCCCGGCTCCGCCAGCACGAAGTGCCGGAAGGCCCGGGCCAGGCCGGTCAGGGACAGCGAGAGCAGCGGCGCGCCGCAGCCGTCGGTGCCGACGTGGGCGACCTCCTCGCCGCTCGCGGCGCGCACGCCCTCGGCCACCAGCTGCTGGAGCGGGTGGTCCTGGTCGAGGTACGAGGCCAGCGGCCAGCCGTTGCGCGCGGCGGCGGCCAGCATCGCGGTGTGCTTGCCCGAGCAGTTCATGGCCAGGCGGTCGCGGACCCGGCCCGCGGCGAGGTAGGACTCCGCCTCCTCCGGGTCCAGCGGCAGGTCCGGCGGCGTCTGCAGGTGGTCCGGGGTCAGCCCGTGCTCCGCGAGCATCGTCCGTACCAGGTCGAGGTGGAAGGACTCACCGGAGTGGCTCGCGGCGGCCAGCGCCAGCCGCTCGCCCGACAGCTCCAGACCCGCCCGCAGCACCGCCGCGGCCTGCATCGGCTTGTTCGTCGAGCGGGGGAAGACCGGCGCGGCCACGTCGCCCAGCGCCGATTCCACGCTGCCGTCGGCCGCCAGCACCACCAGCGAACCGCGGTGCCGGCCCTCGACGAAGCCGGAGCGCACGACCTCGGCGAGGACCGGCGGGACCGGGGCGGCGGTGCTCGCCCCGGGTGCCGGGGCCTGCTCGGGTATCGGGGTGGGCGAGGACGAGGTCATCGGCGGCCTTCCGGGTGTGGGAGTGGAAGACCCACCGCCCGGGGCTCGTGGCCGGTCAGGACAGCAGGTCGTCTACCTGTGCTTCGCCTTCACGGTACCGGCGGGCGATTTCCGCACTGCAGTCGTCGGTGGTGCGCTGCAGCGAGGAACGGCGCTGCGACACCTGCCGTTCGTAGCGGATCAGCCGGCCCATCGCGTCCTGCAGCTCCTGGTCCGTGCGCGCGGTGAGGTCGGACAGTTCGACCTCACCGAGCATTTCCTCCGCCAGCCTGCGGTACTCCTCGCTGTGCGGGGTGCCGAGGGTCACGTGCCGGGCCGAGGAGCGGTGCCGCGACGGCAGGTCCGCCAGGATCTCCGGCAGCCGGTCCAGCAGCGGCGAGTGCTGGGCCGTACGGCGGGCGATCTCGGCCCGCAGGATGTCGATCCGGCCCTGCAGCAGCCGTCGCAGATAGCTCAGATCGGCCTCCTCCTGCTGGGAGTCGCGCCGCACCACCCGCAGCTCGGGCAGCCCCAGCCCGGACAGATCGGGAGCGGCGGCCGGGCGGCAGCGGTCGCGCTGCTGCGGGGGGCGGGGGTGCTGCGCCTGGCCTGCCTGGAGCATGGGGCCGTCCTCGGTGCCGGCGGGCTCGAAGCGAGCCGCTGCCGTGGTCGTCGTGGTGGGTGGGGAGGTGGTGGCGGTGGTGGTGTGCGTCGTGGAGGCGGAGGGCGGGACCGGAGGAACGGCGGCCGGCGCTCCGGTGTCCGGCGCGGCGGAGGCCGCTGCGGGGTGTCCGGTCGATGTCGTACGGGCGGCTGGTACGGGACCGGGTGTCTGTCCGGCGCCGACAGTGCTCATGAATGATTCCGTCCCCTCGTCCGGTGCCGCGTCCAGGGCATGTTGTCCGTGAAACGCACCACGTGCACGCATCGTGCCACTCTGGGCGGTGCTTCTGCAGGGCCATGGCACCCGAACGGCCCCCGTAGGGGCACGGCTGTCCGAAGCCGCCCGGGCGACCGGCATCATGGCGGGTATGCGAGCTGTGGTGCAGAGAGTTGACGGTGCCCGCGTCGAGGTGGCGGGCGAGACGGTCGGGGAGATCGTCGGGGAGGGGCTGTGCGTGCTGGTGGGGGTCACCCACGACGACACCCCGGAGAAGGCGGCACAGCTCGCCCGCAAGCTGTGGTCGGTGCGCATCCTGCAGGGCGAGAAGTCCTGCTCGGACACCTCGGCACCGCTGCTGGTGATCAGCCAGTTCACTCTCTACGGTGACGCCCGTAAGGGCCGCCGTCCCACCTGGAACGCGGCGGCCCCCGGGCCGGTCGCCGAACCGCTGGTCGACGAGGTCGTCGCACAGCTGCGGGCGCTGGGCGCCCACGTGGAGACCGGCCGCTTCGGGGCGCAGATGCAGGTGTCGCTGACCAACGACGGACCGTTCACGGTGCTCGTCGAGGTCTAGGAAGGGAAGCCGGACGGGCCCCGGCGGCCGGCCGGGCTACGGCTCGACGACCACTTCCTGCGCCGCCGCCGTGCCGCCCGCCATCAGCTCGGCGTCCACCGGCACGTTCCGCTTGACCAGCGCCAGCGCGATCGGGCCGAGCTCGTGGTGGCGGGCCGAGGTGGTGATGAAGCCGAGCTGGCGGCCCTCCTCGCCGTCCGCGGCGAGCCGTACCGGGGTGCCGTGCGGCGGCAGATGGACCTCGCTGCCGTCCAGGTGCAGGAAGACCAGCCGGCGCGGCGGCTTGCCCAGGTTGTGGACCCGGGCGACGGTCTCCTGGCCGCGGTAGCAGCCCTTCTCCAGGTGCACCGCGGTGCCGATCCAGCCCAGCTCGTGCGGGATGGTGCGGTGGTCGGTCTCCAGGCCCAGCCGGGGGCGGTGCGCCTCGACGCGCAGCGCCTCCAGCGCCAGGACGCCGACCGCCGGCCCGTGCTCCGCGGCGAAGGACTCCAGGTCGGCGCGCGGCAGGAACAGGTCGCGGCCGTGCGGGGTCTCCCGTACGACGGTGCCGTCGGGTGTCTTGGTGATGGAGCCGGCCGGCAGGTGCACCACGGCGAACTCGGCGGTGCGGTCGGCGACCTCGACGCGGTAGAAGAACTTCATGCTCTCCAGGTAGGCGATCAACGCCTCCTGGCCGCCCGGCTCGGTGTGCAGCCACGTCGTCGCGCCGTCGTCGACGAGGTAGACGGCGTGCTCGATGTGTCCGTGCGCGGACAGGATCAGTGCCTCGGTGGCCTGGCCGGGCGGGAGTTCGCCGACGTGCTGGGTGAGCAGCAGATGCAGCCAGCTCAGCCGTTCGGGACCGGAGACGGTGACCACCCCGCGGTGCGAGAGGTCCACGAAGCCGGTGCCGCCGGCGAGGGCGCGCTGCTCGCGGAAGAGGTCGCCGTAGTGCGCGGCGACGCCTTCGTCGGGGGCCTCGGCGGGGACGGCGCCGGGCAGCGACAGCAGGGGGCTGGCGTTCGGATGCAGCATGGGCCCAGCCTACGACTCGTCGCGCACCGGCTCAGCCGTCGCCCTCGGCGGCCTTGCGCCGGCAGGCCGCACAACGCCCGAAGATCGCGAAGTGCTTCATGTCCGTCTCGAAGCCGAACTGTTCACGCAGCGTCGCGGTGAACGGCTCGGCCACCGACAGATCGGCCTCGATGACGTCCGTGCAGTCCCGGCAGACGAGGTGGATGTGGTGGTGCCGGTCGGCGAGGTGGTACGTGGGCGCGCCGTGCCCGAGGTGGGCATGGCTGACCAGCCCCAGTTCCTCCAGGAGTTCCAGCGTCCGGTAGACGGTGGAGATGTTCACCCCGCCCGCGGTCTTGCGCACCTCGGTGAGGATGTCGTCCGGGGTGGCGTGTTCCAGCCTGTCCACGGCCTCCAGCACGAGCTGGCGCTGGGGGGTCAGGCGGTATCCGCGCCTGCGGAGGTCGCTCTGCCAGTCGGTGGTCACCACACAGTCAGTGTAGGAGGAGCCGCGGCGGGCGCGCAGGCGCCGTCTGCTCAGCCGGCCGCCTTTAGCCCCCGCAGATAGCGGGCCAGCGCGCCGACGGCGGCCGGGTTGCGGGGGCTTTCGACGAGCTCGGCGTAGTCCATGACGTAGATCCGGTGGTGCTTGACCGCCGAGACGCCGGCGAGCGGCGGGTAGGACATCAGGAACGCCTTCTTGCGGGCGGCGGAGGTGTCGCCGTAGTCGTTGATCACGATGACGTCGGGGTCGCGGGCGACGACGGTCTCCCAGCCGACCGTCGTCCAGGAGTCCTTGAGGTCGGCCATCACGTTCACCCCGCCGGCCTTGCCGATGATGTCGTGCGGACCGGCGTAGCGGCCCGCGGTCAGCGGCTTGTCGCGGCCGTCGTCGTAGAGGAACACCGAGGGGCGGCGGCCGGGGGCCGGTGCCTGCGCGGCGGCCTCGGCGACCTGGCCGCGGTACTTCTTCACCAGGGCGGCGGCCCGGTCCTCGACGTGGAAGATCTTCCCGAGTGCCGTCAGGTCGGTGTACAGCGCCTCCAGGGGCGGCAGCACGCCGCGGGCGCCGTTGTCCCTGCCGTGGTGGCAGGACTCGGTCAGGACGTAACTGCCGATGCCGAGCTTGCGGAGGGCGGCGGGGGTGAGGCCGTTGTCCTCGCCGAAGCCGTAGTTCCAGCCCGCGAAGACCAGGTCGGCGCGGGCGTCCAGGACCATCTCCTTGGTGAGCGCCTTCTTGGAGAGCCAGGGCACCTTGCCGTAGGCGGCCTTCCAGGGCACGGCGTCGAGATCGCCCCGGTCGTCGGGCATCGCATAGCCCGCCATCCGGTTCTCCAGGCCCAGCGCGAACATGATCTCGGTGATGCCGACGTCGTTGGTGACCACCCGGCGGGGCACCGTGTCGTACGTCGTGCGCACCCCGCAGTTCTCGACGGTGACGGGGCGGTGCCCGGCGGCCGGCCGGTCCTTCCCGCCGCCGGTGACGTGGGCGCCGCAGCCGGTCAGGGCGAGGGCGAGGACGGTGAGCAGCGCTGCGGGGCGGCGGGGCATGACGGGTCCTTAGGAAGAGGCGGGCGGGGCGGGCTGCGGGAGGCGGTCGAACAGCAGCTGCACGGCGCCCGACACGGGGTGCCGTACGCGGTGCGCGCGGACCCCGAAGACGTCGGCCAGCAGCTCCGGGGTGAGGACCTCGTACGGCGGTCCCGAGGCGACGATCCGGCCCTCGGCGATCACATGCAGCGCGTCGCAGTGCACGGCGGCCAGATTGAGGTCGTGCAGCGCGGTCAGCACGGTCAGCCGGCTGTCCCGCACCAGCGCCAGCACCTCCAACTGCTGGGCGATGTCCAGGTGGTTGGTCGGCTCGTCGAGGACCAGCACCTTCGGCTCCTGGGCGAGCGCGCGGGCGATCAGCACCCGCTGCTTCTCACCGCCGGACAGGCTCAGGAAGCCGCGGCCGGCGAGGTGCGCGGCGCCGACCCGGGCCAGGGCCCGCTCGCACACCGCGGTGTCCGCCGCGCCCGCCCGGCCCGAGCCGCGCTGATGCGGCAGCCGTCCCAGCGCCACGATCTCCGCGACGGTGAAGTCGAACTCCGTACCGGCTTCCTGGGGCAGCGCGGCCAGCAGCCGGGCGCCCGCCCGCGCGTCCATGGCGTGCAGGTCGGCGCCGTCCAGCCGGACCGCTCCGGCCGCCGGGCGCAGTGCGCGGTAGACGCAGCGCAGCAGCGTCGACTTGCCGCTGCCGTTGGGGCCGACCAGGCCGACGAGTCCGCCGCTGTCGGCCCGCAGCGTGAGGTCGTGGACCAGGCGCCGGCCGGCCACGTCCACGGACAGGTCCTCGACGTCGATCCGCATCAGGCACCGCCCCCGAAGGAGTAGCCGCGCCGCCGCATCAGCAGCACGAAACACGGCACGCCGATCACCGCGGTGATCACCCCGACCGGCAGTTCCACGGGCGCCAGCAGCACCCGCGACAGCAGGTCCACCCACACCAGCAGCACCGCGCCGAGCAGCGGCGCGACGACCAGCACCCGGCGGTGGTCGGCGCCGACCAGCATCCGGGTCACGTGCGGCACCATCAGCCCGACGAAACCGATCGCGCCGCTGACCGCGACCACCGCGCCGGTGACCGCGGCGGCCACCACGAACAGCTCGCGGCGCAGCCGCCCGGCGTCGACGCCCAGCGCGGCGGCGGTCTCGTCGCCCATGGCCAGCGCGTTCAGCCGGCCAGCGGAGAGCAGCAGACGGGCCAGCGCGGCGGCCACCGCGACCGCGGCGATCGGCAGCGAGCCCCAGCCGGCCCCGCCGAGGCTGCCGAGCAGCCACATCATCGCCGAGCGGGCGGCCTCGCCGCGGTCGGCGGTGAACACCATCAGGGTGGTGACGGCGGAGAAGCCGTAGTACATCGCGGTGCCGGTCAGGACCAGGCGCAGCGGCGTCAGCCCGTGGGCGGTGCGGGCGGCCGCGTAGACCAGGGCCATGGCGAGCAGCGCCGAGACGAACGCGGAGACCGACAGCGCCCAGACGCCGAGCGCGCCGAGCGCCCCGAAGAGCAGGACGGCGTTGGCCCCGACGGCCGCGCCGCTGGATATCCCGAGGACGAACGGGTCGGCGAGGGCGTTGCGCACCAGCGCCTGGACCGCGACGCCGATGGCGGAGAGCCCGGCGCCGACCACCGCGGCCAGCACGGCCCGCGGGAAGCGCAGCTCCCACACGATGGTGTAGGCGGGGACCTCGTCGGGGGCGATGCCGCCGCCGGTCAGCCCGGCGCCGAGGTAGCGCACGACCTGCGCCCAGCTCACCCCGGCGGCGCCGAGGCCGACGCCGCACAGCAGGGACGCGAGGAGGACGGCGCACAGCGCGGCCGCCAGGGGAGCGGTACGGGCGGGACTCGCCAAGGGACGTACGCCTCCGGCTCGGGCCGGGAGCGTGCGGGTCCCCCCTGCTCCTTGAGAGCTCGGGGGAAAAGGAGCCGCGGCGCGGCGCGGGGCCGGGCGGCGTCCCCTCGCAGTCCACGGCGAGTTGTCAGGATCGGACGCCGCCGCGGGTGATCGGGCTCGCGGAACGGGGTTCCGCCTACCGTTGCGGGTCAGCGCCGGACTCTCACCGGACTTCCCCCGCGGGGCGCGTCGTGCTGTGCGGGCCGGTCAGCCCTTGTACGGGGTGCCGTCCGGGTTGAAGAAGGAGACCCCGTCGGGCATGTCGTCGGGCAGGCTCTCGGCCCACTCCTTCAGGTCGGCGACCTTCTTCAGGTGCGCCGACATGTACGGCCGCAGCGGCACCTCCGGGGTGGCCTTCTCGCCCACCCACATCAGGTCGCTGTTGACGTAGCCGTAGAGCCGCTTGCCGCCGGTGTACGGGCCGGCGGAGGCGGTGCGCGCGACCGCGTCGGTGACCAGGTCGATCTGCGGCTTCTGGTCGGCCAGCTCGCCGTACCAGATCTCCACCACGCCCTGGTCGCGGGTCATCACGACCTCGACCTTGCGGTCCTCGTGGACGCGCCAGTAGCCGCTCTCGCTCTCCAGGGGGCGGACCTTCTTGCCCTCCTTGTCGAGCACCCAGCTGTGCGAGGTGTATTCGAGGAAGTCACGGCCGTCGTGGGTGAAGGTGACTTCCTGCCCGAAGTTGCACTTCTCGGTGCCCGGGAATTCGGCGACGCCCGCGCCCTCCCAGCGGCCGAGGAGGAAGACGAGCGGCACCAGGGCCGGGTTCAGGTCGGACGGAATCTCGATCATGACAGCTCAGGCGATCTGTAGGCGGGGCTCGGCAGGGGCGCGGAGCGCTCCGGTGGAGGGCGGTGGCGGGTGGGCGGTCAGCGCTGGCCCTGATACAGCTTCTTCCAGGTCAGCCCGGCGAACGCGAGCACGCCGACGGCGACCAGAACCAGCAGGGTGGTGAAGAATGCCTCAAGCACGAGCGCGCTCCTCAAAACGGGGTGAGGGTGTAACGGACCGCCTGCGAGTCTAGTCGGCGACGGTAACGGCGGCGCTGCGAGGTCCGCTCTCGGCCCCCTGCCCGCCTACTCTGGGGGCATGGCGAAGAAGCTCGTGATCAAGGTGACGGCGGGCGCGGACGCGCCCGAGCGGTGCTCGCAGGCGTTCACGGTGGCGGCGGTGGCGGTGGCCAGCGGCGTCGAGGTGTCGCTGTGGCTGACCGGGGAGTCGGTGTGGTTCGCGCTGCCGGGCCGGGCGGCGGAGTTCGAGCTGCCGCACGCGGCGCCGCTGCCGGAGCTGATCGACGGCATCCGCGCGGGCGGCGGGGCGATCACGGTCTGCACGCAGTGCGCGGCCCGGCGCGGCGTCGAGCAGAAGGACCTGATCGAGGGGGCGGGCATCGCCGGCGCCCAGGTCTTCGTCAGCGAGATCATGCCGGACGACGTCCAGGCACTGGTCTACTGACCGGACGCGGGTGGGCGGCCCGGGCCCCCGGCGGGGTGCGGTGCCCTACTGCGGGTGCTTGTCGTCGCCCCGGTCGTCCAGCTCGCGCCACCAGCGGTCGGACTCGGGGTCGCCCGACTCGTCCCACCAGCGCTCGCCGGGCTCCCGCCGGTTGCCGATGATCGCCGCGACCGGCGGGATCACCATGGCGACGACGCACATGCCCACCGCGACCGGCACCGACCACAGCCGCACCACGGCCCAGGCCAGCACGAACAGCACCAGGCACACGCCCATCAGCACGAAGTACCGACGATGACGGCGCTGTGCGGGCGACCGGCGGTGCGCGTACATGACTCCACGGTAAGTCCGTGGCGGACGGGAAAGAAGTCGGCGGCGGACGCGGGGCCGCCCCGCGCGCCACGCAGAAGGGCCGCACCCCCGATCAAGGCGTCCAAACCTCTGGGGTGCGGCCCTCCGGCCGTACGGACGGTGCCTTCCGGCCCGTTCGTCAGACGGCGATGGCGACCTCCGCCAGGCCGCCCTTCTGGGCGACGACGGTGCGGTCCGCGGTGCCACCGGGGACGAGCGCGCGCAGCGTCCAGGTGCCCTCGGCCGCGTAGAAGCGGAACTGTCCGGTCGCGGAGGTGGGTACCTCGGCGGTGAACTCTCCGGTGCTGTCGAGGAGTCGGACGTAACCGGTGACGGGCTCGCCGTCGCGGGTCACGCTGCCCTGGATCGTCGTTTCACCGGGCTTGATGGTCGAGGCGTCCGGGCCGCCGGCCTGTGCTCCACACATAGGGGTACTTCCTTGAGGGGTTCGGGGGAGAAGCGCTTGCTTACTTGTTGGCGCCGAGCTCGATCGGGACGCCGACCAGCGAGCCGTACTCGGTCCAGGAACCGTCGTAGTTCTTGACGTTGGTCTGGCCGAGCAGCTCGTGCAGCACGAACCAGGTCAGCGCGGAGCGCTCACCGATGCGGCAGTAGGCGATGGTGTCCTTCGCCAGGTCGACGGACTCCTCCTCGTAGAGGGCCTTGAGCTCGTCGTCCGACTTGAAGGTGCCGTCGTCGTTCGCGTTCTTCGACCACGGGATGTTGCGGGCGCTGGGCACGTGGCCGGGGCGCTGCGACTGCTCCTGCGGGAGGTGCGCCGGGGCCAGCAGCTTGCCGCTGAACTCGTCGGGGGAGCGCACGTCGACGAGGTTGAGGCTGCCGATCGCGGCGACGACGTCGTCACGGAAGGCACGGATGGAGGTGTCCTGGGCCTTCGCCTTGTACGCGGTGGCCGGACGCTGGGGCACCTCGGAGCCGTCGACCAGGTCGCGGGAGTCCAGCTCCCACTTCTTGCGGCCGCCGTCGAGCAGCTTGACGCTGTCGTGGCCGTAGAGCTTGAAGTACCAGTACGCGTAGGACGCGAACCAGTTGTTGTTGCCGCCGTAGAGGACGACGGTGTCCTCGTTGGCGATGCCCTTGGCCGACAGGAGCTTCTCGAAGCCCTCCTGGTCGATGAAGTCGCGGCGCACCGCGTCCTGGAGGTCCTGCTTCCAGTCGATGCGGACCGCGTTCTTGATGTGGTTCTTGTCGTAGGCCGAGGTGTCCTCGTCGACCTCGACGAGCACGACCTTCGGGTCGTCGATGTGTGCCTCGACCCAGTCGGCGTCTACGAGGACGTCGCTACGGCTCATGTTCTTCTCCTCCGGGGCAGTTGCGGGGGCGGTTGCGGAGTGGCACGCGGGTACGCCGGGTGCGCGCCGATGACTTCCGGGCCCCTCACTTTCGTACGGGGCGGGAGTGGCGCTGTGCCGGACACGCGGGGTTCCGGCCTGAGGGCCGGCCGGTGGGGACGGGGGAAGGACCCGTCAGGCAGGACGACAGAGCATGGCGGCGACGCGGCACAGGTCGACTGCCCGCCGCTTCGTGAGGACCGCCAGTCCCCGGGGGTGGGGACGGCTCAATGCGCTCTGCATGGCCCCGATCGTAGGTAGGCGAGGCGGGGCATGTCACCGGCGTGTCGAATGGCGAGACGCGATTGTCCGTACTGTGGGATGCACTGCCTCGCGCGGAGGCTCCCGGACCGCCGGCGGCCCGTCCGTACCGGTGGGGGGTCTGGCCTGCGGACCGGGGTGTCTCAGGGAATGGACGGCGGGCCGGTGGGGCGGCCCGCCGAGGGTGCCCGGATCAGCCGGGGAGCTTGACGTCGTGGCCGGACGCGGAGATCGAGAGGCCGTCCGCCTGGACGGTCACCTTGTCCAGCTTCAGGTTGCCGGGCAGCTGGTCCAGCTTCCAGTCGTGGTCGGTCTGCATGCGCACCCGGGTCTCACAGCTCGGGAGGACCTTGCACATCGCGGGGAGCCCGTCGGCACGCAGCCGGACGGTGTTGCCGCCCACGATGGTGATGGAGCCGGTCACGTCCAGCGAGCTGAGGGCCGGCACGTTCGGGGAGATCTTGACCTGGCTGCGGCCGTTCTTCTGCCCGCCGTAGGAGATCTTGACGTTGCTGCCCGACACCTTGGTCAGGTCGGCAAAGCTGATGTGGGCCGTCCCGGTGGCCGAGGCGGCGCTCTTGATGGACATGTAGTCGCTGGTCAGCGCCACGTCGTGGAACTGCGCGGACAGCTTGTCGATGCGCAGGGTGCGGCCCTCGGCCCTGGCCTCGATGCCGCCCAGGTCCGCGTCGACCTCGTCCAGGTCGCGGGCGGCGACCTGGGTCAGGAAGGGAAAGCCCTTGATCGAGACCTTCGGGGTGCCCTGGAGCCCCTGGCTGGCGCGGATCTTGTCCGCCGCCTTGTCCTCGACAAGATTGACCGCCACCCGGTCGGCGGCCACGAACAGCCCGCCGAATATCACCAGGAGAACCACCAGCACGCGAAGTGCACGCATCGAACCACTCCCCCACACCTGGGCCGGATCCCGGCCGACTCGTCCGTGCAGGCCCCCTGCCTGCGCTCGGACAGACCCTAGAGGACGGGATCGCCGGGGCGGCAGCGGCGGTCGCCCCGGGGCGCGACGCGCGGCGACGGGGGGACCGCGCGGAGACTGCGCGGGGACGGGCCCGGGCACGGCGACGGCGGCCGCCGGGCGCTGCGTGCGCGTCCGGCGGCCGCCGTGGAGTGCTCCGCGCGGCCCCTACGGGTGTCCTCCCCGGGGGCCGCGGCTCAGCCCAGGGCCCGCCCCAGGACGTAGACCGCCGGGGCGGCCAGGGCCAGCGGCAGGGCGACGCCGGCCGTCATGTGGACGAAGCGGGACGGGTAGTCGTAGCTGGCCACCCGCAGGCCGATCAGGGCGCAGCCGCCGGCCACCAGGCCCAGCACCGCACCGGACGCCCCCAGACCGGTCAGCTGGCCCGCCCCGACCCCGGCGCCCGCGGCGGCCACCAGGGCGACGCCGATCGAGACCGGGGCCGGCAGCGGCAGCGCGCGGGCGAGGGTGGCCACCCCGACCCCGGCGGCGCCGACCACCACGGCGTGCGGGCTCGCCGCGAGCTGCCCGGCGGCCAGCACCGCCAGCGCGGTCGAGGTCAGCCCCGCGGTCAGCGCGTACATCCGCTCGTCCGCGCTGCTGCGGTTGCGCAGTTGCAGGACGAGGACGAACAGGCACCACACACCGAGCGTGCCGATGCCGACCAGGGGCGCGCTGTCGCGGTCGGTGAACAGCAGCGCGACATCGGTGGCCAGTCCGGCCAGGAACGCCAGCGCGATGCCCTGGCGGGCCGGCCACATGCCGTTGAGCCGGAACCATCCGGCGGCGGTGACCGCCTGGAGCAGTACCACCGGTACGGCGAGCGCCGGGCGGTTCAGCGGCGCGGCCAGCGCGAGCAGCAGGGCGAGCACCGCGGTCAGCGCGGCCGGCTGGATGCCGGGCGGGATGATCGGCGAGCGGCCCTCGGCGCGGGCGCGCTGGTTGGGGGCGAGCGGCGCGGCGGGCAGCGTCGGGACGGACGGTGCCGCGGCGGCCGGCGCGGGCCCCCCGGCGGGCGCGGCCGCGGCGGGCGCGGCCTGCGGGTGCCGGCGCGCGTACGGCTCCTCGGCCGCGGGCGGGCTCTGGTGCTGGGTGGGCAGCTGGCCGTGGTGCGCGGGGTGCTGCGGCTGGTGCTGGGCCTGCTGGTGCTGGTACGGCTGAGGCTGGTGATGGGGCGCCTGGGGTGCCTGGGGCGCTTGGTATGGCTGCTGCTGGTGTTGCTCCTGCGGCTGCTGGTGCCCGTAGGCGTCATAGCCGTACCGGCCGTGCCCGTAGGGGTCGTGCTGCGGGTGCGGGTGCTGGTGCGGCTGCTGCGCGGCGGCGCCGTACGCCTGCTGCCCGTAGGGGTCGCCGTACCCGGCCTGCGGGTCGTACGGCGCCGGCTGCTGGGGCTGGTGCTGGTGCGGCTGCTGGGGCGCCGGCTGCCGGTGCGCGGGTGCCGCCTGCCGGTCGTACCCCTCGTACCCCGCGTGCGGGTCGTACGCACCCGGCCGGCCGTACGGGTCCTGCGGCGGGTAGGGGCGGTGGTTCTGCGGCTGGTTGTCGCTCATGTCGGTGCGCTCACCCTCCCGCGAACGGCGGCAGGACCTCGACGGTGCCGCCCTCGGCCAGCGACACCGCCGCGTGGTCGCGGGTGCCCACCGGATCGCCGTCCACCAGGAATGAGCAGCGCAGCAGCACGCGCGCGAACTCGGGGTTCGCGGCGTGCGCCGCGCGTGCCGCGTCGAGCGCCTCGGCGAGCGTCGCCGCCGCATACGGCTCCTCTGCCGTGCCGGCGGCGGCCTTGGCCGCGGCCCAGTAGCGCACGGTGCCAGTTGTTGTCACGGCGGCCTCTTCGTCGTGTCGGTCGGGGGGCTGCCCGTGGTGGCGGGCGCCCCGTCGTTGCCGCCTCCATGATGGCGCACGTGGCGGCCGGCCCGGCTCCGGGCGCACTCCGGCGAAGAAACCCGGCGGACCCCGGCGTACTCCGGAAATTCGATTGCCGAAGGCAAGCGTTCCCATAGGCTCTGCGTGTGTTGGTCCGACTAGCGCGGGCGCATCTGCGGCCCCACAGGCGCTCAATATCCCTGATCGTGCTGCTCCAGCTGATCCAGACCCTGGCGACCCTCTACCTGCCCACCCTCAACGCCGACATCATCGACAACGGTGTCGTGAAGGGGGACACGGGCTACATCCTCCGCATCGGCGGCTTCATGACCGCCGTGACGCTGCTGCAGATCGTCTGCGCCGTCGGAGCCGTCTACTTCGGCGCCCGTACGGCCATGGCCCTCGGCCGGGACATCCGCGCCGCGGTCTTCGACCGGGTGCAGTCCTTCTCCGCCCGGGAAGTCGGCACCTTCGGCGCGCCGTCCCTGATCACCCGCACCACCAACGACGTCCAGCAGGTCCAGATGCTGGTGCTGATGACCTTCACGATGATGGTCTCGGCGCCGATCATGTGCGTCGGCGGCGTCGTCATGGCACTCAATCAGGACGTGCCGCTCTCCGGCCTCCTGCTGGTCATCGTCCCGGTCCTCGGGATCCTCGTCTCACTGATCGTGCGCCGGATGCGTCCGCTCTTCCGCGGGGTGCAGGAGCGCATCGACACCGTCAACCGTGTCCTGCGCGAGCAGATCGCCGGCATCCGCGTCATCCGCGCCTTCGTCCGTGACACCCACGAGCGCGAACGGTTCGCCGGGGCCAACACCGATCTGTACGACGTCTCGGTGCGCGCCGGCCGGCTGATGTCGATGATGTTCCCGCTGGTGATGCTGATCGTGAACCTCTCCAGCGTGGCCGTCGTCTGGTTCGGCGGGCTGCGCATCGACAGCGGTGCGATGCAGATCGGCGCGCTGACCGCGTTCCTCAGCTACCTGATGTACATCCTGATGTCGATCATGATGGCGACGTTCATGGTGATGATGCTGCCGCGCGCGGAGGTCTGCGCCGAGCGCGTCCAGGAGGTGCTGACGACCGACTCCAGCGTCGCGCCGCCCGAGAACCCCGTCACCGAGCTGCGCCGCCACGGCGAACTGGAGCTGCGCAACGTCGAGTTCCGCTTCCCGGGCGCCGAGCAGCCGGTCCTCAAGGACATCTCGCTGACCGCCCGCCCCGGCGAGACCACCGCCGTGATCGGCTCCACCGGCAGCGGCAAGTCCACCCTGCTCGGCCTCGTCCCCCGGCTCTTCGACGCGACCGGCGGCGCGGTCCTGGTCGACGGCGAGGACGTGCGCACCCTCGACCAGGAGACCCTGGCCGGCGCGATCGGCCTGGTCCCGCAGAAGCCGTACCTCTTCTCCGGGACGGTCGCCACCAACCTCCGCTACGGCAATCCGGACGCCACCGACGACGAGCTGTGGCAGGCCCTGGAGACCGCCCAGGCCCGCGACTTCGTCGAGCGGATGGACGGCGGCCTGGACGCCGCCGTCGCCCAGGGCGGCACCAACGTCTCCGGCGGCCAGCGCCAGCGGCTGGCCATCGCCCGCGCCCTGGTACGCCGCCCCGAGATCTACCTCTTCGACGACTCCTTCTCCGCCCTGGACTACGCGACGGACGCCGCGCTGCGCGCCGCGCTCGCCCGTGAGACGGACCGGGCGACGGTCGTGATCGTCGCCCAGCGGGTCGCCACGATCCGCGGCGCCGACCGCATCGTCGTGCTGGACGAGGGCCGGGTCGTGGGCACCGGCACCCACAGCGAACTGATGGCCGACAACGAGACCTACCGGGAGATCGTGCTCTCCCAGCTCACCGAGCAGGAGGCGGCGTGACCACCGCGGACAAGGGGGCGGCCGCGCGCGCCGAGACCCCGGCGGCCACCGAGGACACCCCTCGGGCCGCCCCCCGGAGAGGCCCGGCCCCGGCGGCCGGACCGGCCCGGTTCATGGGCGGCCAGCCCACCGAGAAGTCCATGGACTTCAAGGGCTCCGGCAAACGGCTGCTGGCCCAGATGCGCCCCGAGCGCGGCATCATCACCGTCGCGCTGGTGCTCGGCGTGCTGAGCGTGGCGCTCACCGTCGTCGGCCCCAAGGTCCTCGGCCACGCCACCGACCTGATCATGTCCGGCATCGTCGGCCGCCAGCTGCCCGACGGGCTCACCAAGGCCCAGGCCGCGGCGCAGCTGCGCGCCCACGGGCAGGGCGGGCTCGCCGACATGCTCGGCGCGATGCCGGTCGTCCCCGGCCGGGGCATCGACTTCGGCGCGGTGGGCGTGGTCCTGCTCTGGGTCACCCTGATCTACGCGGGCTCCTCGCTCTTCGGCTTCGTCCAGGCCCGGATCGCCACCCGCGTCGTGCAGCGCGCCGTCTACCGGATGCGCGAGCAGGTCGAGGAGAAGCTGGCCCGGCTGCCGCTGAGCTACTTCGACAAGCAGCAGCGCGGCGAGGTCCTCTCCCGGGCCACCAACGACATCGACAACATCCAGCAGACGCTGCAGCAGACCCTCAGCCAGATCGTGGCCTCGCTGCTGACCATCGTCGGCGTGCTCGCCATGATGTTCTGGATCTCCTGGCTGCTGGCGCTGGTCGCCCTGGTCACGGTGCCGGTCTCGGTCGTCGTGGCCACCAAGGTCGGCAAGCGCGCCCAGCCGCAGTTCGTCCAGCAGTGGAAGACGACCGGCAAGCTCAACGCGCACATCGAGGAGATGTACACCGGCCACAGCCTGGTGAAGGTCTTCGGCCGGCAGCGGGAGTCCGCCGAGCTGTTCCGCGAGCAGAACGAGGCGCTCTACGCCGCGGGCTTCAGGGCCCAGTTCATCTCCGGCATCATCCAGCCCGCGATGATGTTCATCGGCAACCTCAACTACGTCCTGGTGGCCGTGGTCGGCGGTCTGCGCGTCGCCTCCGGGGCGCTGTCCATCGGTGACGTGCAGGCGTTCATCCAGTACTCCCGCCAGTTCAGCCAGCCGCTGACCCAGGTGGCCTCGATGGCCAACCTCGTCCAGTCCGGCGTCGCCTCCGCCGAGCGGGTCTTCGAACTGCTCGACGCCGACGAGCAGGAACCCGACCGCGAGCACGCCGAGCGCCCCGAAGAGGTCCGCGGCCGCGTCGAGTTCGAGGACGTCTCCTTCTCCTACACCCCCGACAAGCCGCTCATCGAGAACCTCTCGCTCGCCGTCCACCCCGGTCAGACCGTCGCGATCGTGGGCCCGACCGGCGCCGGCAAGACCACCCTCGTCAACCTCCTGATGCGCTTCTACGAGGTCGACGGCGGCCGGATCACCCTCGACGGCACCGACATCGGTGCCATGTCCCGCGAGGAGCTGCGCGCCCACATCGGCATGGTCCTCCAGGACACCTGGCTCTTCGGCGGCACGATCGCGGAGAACATCGCCTACGGCGCCCCGGCCGGCACCGCCATGGACAAGATCGTCGCCGCGGCCCGCGCCACCCACGTCGACCGCTTCGTGCGCACCCTCCCCGACGGCTACGACACCGTCATCGACGAGGAGGGCGGCAATGTGTCGGTCGGCGAGAAGCAGCTGATCACCATCGCCCGGGCCTTCCTCGCCGAGCCCGCCATCCTCGTCCTGGACGAGGCCACCAGCTCGGTCGACACCCGCACCGAGGTCCTCATCCAGCAGGCGATGGCCCAGCTCCGCGCCGGCCGCACCAGCTTCGTCATCGCCCACCGGCTCTCCACCATCCGCGACGCCGACACCATCCTCGTCATGGAGAACGGCAGCATCGTCGAACAGGGCTCCCACGAGGCCCTGTTGGCCGCGAACGGCGCCTACGCCCGCCTGTACGCGGCCCAGTTCGCCGAGGCGGTGGCGGAGACGGGCTGACTCCCGGCCGCTCCCTCGACCCTCGGGGTGATGAGATCGGCATTTAAACGCACATCGAAGGCGGTCCGTCGCTAACGTAAGAGACGAACGTGTCGTACGGGCGGATCGCGACGTATGGGTCCGGGAATTGTCCCGGAGGCCCCGGCTCACGGGAGTAACTGCCGTGACAGCCGGGGCTGTTGCCGATGATGGGTGCACGCCGAAACGGGGCCTCTCCTCACCGTCGGGCGGCAACCGCGCGGATCCTCCGGGGGCGACGTCGCGCGTGGCGAGGGGCTCCACCGCCCTGCCCGTCGGATCGGCGAGGCGGCAGGAAGACGGTCCGGCGGTGTTGCCGGGAACAACCGGGCAGCTCCACCGCATGGAGCCGGCCCTGACCACTGCGCACACGCCGACCAGGATCTACTACGTGGACGACTCGGGCGACGCCAGGAGCCTCGCCGTCATCGGCTGGTTAGGCATCGAACTCTCCCACTGGCAGCCGGCGTTGGACAGCTGGCAGCACTTCCGGCGCAGCCTGCACACCGACCCGGACCTCGACATCCGGGCCGATGACGAGCTGCACGCCGTGAACCTCGCCGCGGGCCGCGGCCGCCGCCTCGACGACGCCGTACGCACCCGTGGCGAGGTGCAGAAGTCCCGGTACCGGGACGTCGTGCGGCGTGGACTGGAGACCGTGGCGAAGATGCCCGGCGCGACGGCCGGCGCGGCCTTCCGCCGGACCCACGACATCGGCCGGGACCGCGTCGGCCTCTACGCCGCGTGGATCGAACGCCTCAACGCGCAGCACGCCGCGTCCAACAGCCATGCGCTCGTCGTGGTGGACGGGGACGGCACCGAGCACGCGCTGCGCCGGGCCCACCGCGCGCTCCAGGGCGGCGCCCGGCACGTCATCGAGGACCCGTTCTTCGTCCCGGCGCACGGCAACCACCTGGTGCAGGCGGCGGACCTCATCGTGCACGCGGCGTTCCAGCACCTGGCCCGCCGGCCGAACCGCGAGCCGCTGTGGGAGTGGTTCCCGCAGATCCTGCCGGACGCCGGGCCGCCGGTGAGCCTGTGACCCCCGCCGCTGCCGGTGCCGCTCCGCGGGCTCCGGGCGCCGGGCCCCGGCCATCGGTCGGGGCCCGGCCATCGGACCTGGTGCCCCGGACACCCGGGCCAGGACCGCGCTTCTACCTTCGCACATCACTTGTCGCCGATGGAGGTTCGTACCGACGATGACGACGGAAGAGAAGATCACGTTCGACTGGGGCGACACCCGGGTCGAGGTGTCGGGCTTCCGGCCCGTCCTGCCCAAGGCGCCCGACGGCGACGACCGGCAGAAGGTGATCGCCGCCGCGCGCACCAACCGGCTCGCCGCGCTGCCCGAGGACGCCTGGCACGCCGTCGCCCGCGGCGCGGTGACGCCCGACGCGGTGGCCGTCCAGCTCCAGAGCCAGGCCGGCGAGGCCGGCCTGCTGATGGCGGAGCACGTCGACGGAGCCACCCTCAGATCCCTGCACAGCCGGGTCTGGCTCACCGAGTTGTTCCCCGGCATCCAGCCGCGGACCGGCCAGGAAGCCATGGAGATCCCCGACCCCAAGGTCATGGGAGTCGTCCGCGACGGCCGACCCGAGGCGCTGCTGACGTACGAGTACCAGGACCACGACCACCTGCGGAACCACCTCTGGCAGACGATCGAGGGCACCCTCCGGCTCAACAGCTACGCCCCGTCCGTCCTCGCCCGCCGGGTGACCCGGGCGGTCATCGCGCACCCGGTAGAGCTCCGCTTCGAGGACGGCTCCGACCCGGTGTACGTCCTCGTCGTACGCGACGGCATCACCCGCGTCGCCAGTGCCTGGAACGTCCTGGCCGGGCCGCGCGCGGAGCCCGACGAGGTGGCCGACCTCGCCGCGGACATGCTGCTGGCCGGGGCCGAGGGGACGCGGACCGAGGCCGGCAAGACGCGCAGCCAGCACCTGGGTCAGGCGCGGGAGGCCCAACGCCGCAAGCTGCGGGAGGAGTTCGAACGCGGCTGCGTCCCGGGGCAGCGCCCCGCCGACCGGGCGATCCAGATCGGGCAGACGTATGTGCTGCCCGCGCAGATCGCCGTGGGCATCGAGCCCTACCCGGACAACAAGCTGGACGACGCCGACCTCTTCGACGACGCGCTGCGCTCGATCCTGGCCAGCGTGCACGTGGAGTTCAAGGAATGGACCCCGGCGGCCCAGAACGTCGAGGTCGCCACCCGGGCGCTCAACCGCCTCGTGCAGATCCCGCCGGACGGTGTGGACGCCGACGACCTGCGCCACGTCTACGGGCTCGCCGTCGGACGGATCGGCACCGCCGACTTCCCCACGGTGTTCAAGAACGGCGACATCCCGGGGACCGCGCTGTGGCGGGCCGTCTACCTGGTCAACATCCTGACCCGGCCGGACCTCTTCGAGGCGCTCAAGAACTACGCCAAGGAGATCAAGGGCGAACGCCGCATGGCCACCAAGGGCTTCGCGGGTCTGCTCGGCCCGCTCGTGGACCGCCCCTGGCGCACGGCCAAGCAGGACGTGACGAAGCAGGCCCGGAACGCCTGGACCAACGGCGGGGTGCTCTGCGACGACGTGGTGAAGGCCGACTGGGACCCGGTTCCCACCGAGGACTTCACCACCCTGGTGGAACCCGCCAGGAAGGGGGACGAGCACGCCCGCCTCACCCTCGCCGTCGGCGGCGGGGTGGCCCTCATCGCGGACAAACTCCTCACCCGCAACGTGGGATCGGCGGTGGGCGCCCCGCGGGAGAACGGCGGCGTGCCGTTCCGCGCGGACGTCCACACCACGGTGGGGAATCTGGCCCGCCGGGACAACGAACTGGGCCTGTGGACGCTCGCCCTGACCGCGCAGCGCTTCCTGGACACCGGTCTGCCGCGCAACGCCGCCACCCGCCGGCCGCTGATCAAGCGGACCGACCCGGCACACGACGCCGACGGCTACGTCCACTACAAGGTCGACCCCGCCGCGCCCGACCGGGTCTTCCGGGACGAGGCGGGCGAGCCCGTCCTGCTGACCCAGTGGGACGTGGTCTGGGCGTCGGACGAGGCCAAGGCCCGCAAGGAGACCGAGAAGCGGCACACGAGGTACGGCGGACTCCTGGCCGCTTCCCCCGCGACGGCCGCGCCGGACGGCGGGCAGCCGGCGGCCGGCACCGCCGAGGACGAGCGGGACGGGGACGCGCCGGCCGGCGCCGGGCCGAGGAAGCCGTCCGCCGCCCAGCGCAGCGCCGCGGAGCGCCGGCGGCTCGGTGAACTCCTGGAGCAGGCCAGGGAGTCCATCGACGCCCTGCTGGACCTCGCGCCGCAGCTCGGTACCTGGCCGCCGCTGCTCGGGCGGGCGGAGGAGTGGGGCAAGCTCCACAGCTCCGCCTCGCACGTGCAGGCCGCCCTGTGGAACCACCGGCCCCCGGAGGCGGACCGGGAGGAGGCGGACGGCGCTGACGGCGAGGACGAGACGGAGGACGGGGCCGAGGCGCACGACGAGGACGCGGAGGAGCCGGCGGCGGTAGCCGGCGACTGACGTCCGGCCGGCGGATCAGGGGAGTGCGGAGCCGCCCCGGTCCGCCGGTGGAGGGCGATCAGCGGGGCGGCCTCGGTGGGGGAGAGGGGGACGGGGTCCCCGTCCTCGGCGTGGTGGGGGTGCCCCCTGCTCCTTGAGAGCTTGGGGGAGGGTGCGCAGCACGAGGCGGGAGACGAGCCGGCCGGAGGGGAGGGTGACGGCCCGGTGGAGGCGGCGCATGGGGGCGGTCCCGCGGTAGTACCAGCGGGCCGGTGCGCTGATCGAGACGACCGTGTCGGTGTGCGCACCCGTGCGCTCCCCGTGCGCTCCCCGGCCGTACAGGGCCGCGTGCCGCAGCACGACGGAGCCGCCCATGGAGAAGCCGACGGTGGCGATCCGACGGTGGCCCAGCGCCCGGGCCCGGCGGACCGCGGCGGCCAGGTCCAGCACCTCCCGGTCACCGACCGTCGAGCGTCCCCCGGACCGGCCGTGCCCCCGGAAGGAGAACGTGATCACGTCCGCATGCTGGGAAAATGCGGCAACCGCGGGAAGAATTGCGGGCCGGTCCAGCGCCCCGGTGAAGCCGTGCGCGAGGACGAGCGCCAAGGGGGCCGGCGGGGCGGCCGGATCCCCGTGGGTACGGGCCTTCCGGGGGTGTGGGCGGCCTCGATCCGCACCCCGTCATCCGTCAACAAGGACACGCGATGACCACTCGAAGTGATCGACGGAACACAAGAACGTGCAAAATCGGCCTCGGGTCCGGAAGTCATGTGAGCTATTCTGCTGGGCAAGAAGGATCCGGGCAGCGTTGCCCCCGGGTCCTTTTGTGCTTTCAGCCACGTACCGCGCGGCTGCGAGGACCGTACGAAGCAGTGCCGCAGACTCCCCCGGCCAGGGCCGGGTGGTGCCCCCGTCGCAGGGACCGAGGAGGAACCAGACGTCATGGGCGAGCGAAGCAGGCAGGACCGCGAGCAGATCAGGGTGAACCGCTCCGGAAACCGGGCAGGTGGTCGGAGGTGAGTTCGCTCCTGCTGCTGACCAACGCACTCCAGCCGTCGACGGAGGTGCTCCCGGCGCTCGGCCTGCTGCTGCACAGCGTGCGGGTGGCCCCGGCCGAGGGCCCGGCCCTCATCGACACCCCAGGGGCCGACGTCATACTGATCGACGGCCGCCGCGACCTGCCGCACGTACGGTCCCTGTGCCAGCTGCTGCGCTCCACCGGCCCCGGCTGCCCGCTGGTCCTGGTCGTCACCGAGGGCGGGCTGGCCGCCGTCACCGCCGACTGGGGCGTCGACGACGTCATGCTGGACACGGCGGGCCCGGCCGAGGTCGAGGCCCGGCTGCGGCTGGCGATGGGCCGCCAGCAGATCACCACCGACGACGGCCCCATGGAGATCCGCAACGGCGACCTCTCGGTGGACGAGGCGACCTACAGCGCCAAGCTGAAGGGACGGGTCCTGGACCTGACCTTCAAGGAGTTCGAGCTGCTGAAGTACCTCGCGCAGCACCCGGGCCGGGTCTTCACCCGCGCCCAGCTCCTGCAGGAGGTCTGGGGCTACGACTACTTCGGCGGCACGCGCACCGTCGACGTGCACGTCCGCCGGCTGCGCGCCAAGCTCGGCCCCGAGCACGAGTCGCTGATCGGGACGGTCCGCAACGTCGGCTACCGCTTCGTCACGCCCGAGAAGCCGGACCGCTCCGCGGAGTCCAAGGCCAAGGCGGAGTCCAGGGCCAAGGAGGACGCCGCGAAGGCGGCGAAGTCCTCCGACGGCGACACCGCGGCCCGCCCGGTCGCCGCGGCCGCCGACTCCACGGGTGCACGGCCTGCCCGCCGGTAGGACCACCCGCGTAGACTGCCGCGCGTGGCCAAGGTGACGCGGGATGATGTGGCAAGACTGGCGGGTACGTCGACCGCCGTTGTCAGTTACGTCATCAACAACGGACCACGGCCGGTCGCCCCGGCCACGCGCGAGCGGGTGCTCGCCGCCATCAAGGAGCTCGGCTACCGGCCGGACCGCGTCGCGCAGGCGATGGCGTCCCGCCGTACCGACCTCATAGGTCTGATCGTGCCGGACACCCGGCAGCCGTTCTTCGCGGAGATGGCGCACGCCGTCGAACAGGCCGCCGCGGAGCGCGGAAAGATGGTGCTGGTCGGCAACGCCAACTACCTCGACGAGCGCGAGGTGCACTACCTGCGCGCGTTCCTCGGCATGCGGGTGTCCGGGCTGATCCTGATCAGCCAGGGCCCCAGCGAGCACGCCGCCGCCGAGATCGACGCCTGGGACGCCCGGGTGGTGCTGCTGCACCGCCGGCCGGACGCCATCGACGACGTCGCGGTGATGACGGACGACATCTGGGGCGCGCAGCTGGCGACCCGCCACCTCCTGGAGCACGGCCATCCGTACGTCGCCTTCCTCGGCGGCACGGAGGAGACCCCGAAGTCCGGCGACCCGGTCACCGACCACGTCGAGGGCTGGCGCCGGGCGATGCTGGAGTCCGGCAAGCCCACGGAGGGCCGCTACTTCGAGGCGCCGTACAACCGCTACGACGCCTACCAGGTCGCGCTGAAGCTGCTGGCCGGGCCGGACCGGCCGCCGGCCATCATGTGCGCCACCGACGACCAGGCCATCGGAGTGCTGCGGGCCGCCCGGGAGCTGCGCATCGACGTGCCCGGCGGACTGGCCGTCGCGGGCTTCGACGACGTCAAGGAAGCCGCCCTCACCGACCCGCCGCTGACCACCGTCGCCTCCGACCGCGAGGCGATGGCCCGGGCCGCGGTCGACCTGGTGCTGGACGACGGCCTGCGCATCGTCGGCTCCCGCCGCGAGCGCCTGCGGCAGTTCCCCTCCCGCCTGGTCGTCCGCCGCTCCTGCGGCTGCGGCGGCTGACCAGCACCGGGCTGTCCTTATATCGGGCATACCCACTTCTGTCGGGTCTCTCAGGGCCTTCTCAGGCGGTTCTCATGGAACGGGCGCATTGTCTTGACCATGACCGAGAGCTACCGCCGAAGCGGCGATGAGATGCCACAGGACGGGCCGTACGCGTACGGCGCCCCGCACGGCCCCCGGTACGGGGCCCCGTACGGCGACCACGCGGGAGCGGCGGTTCCGCCGCCCCCGCCGTACGCGCCGGGCCCCGAGGAGGCGCCGGGCGCGCGGCGCCGGGCCCGCCGGCCGGTGGCGCTGCTCGCGGCGGTGGCGGTCGCCTCCGGTCTCATCGGCGGCGGCAGCGCGGCGCTGCTCGCCGGCGCGACCCACCAGGACACGCAGAACTCCGCCTCCACGCCGCTGGTCAACGCGGGCAAGGACAGCGGCAGCGGCGTCGCGGGGGTGGCCAAGGCGGTCAGCCCGGCGATAGTGGAGATCAAGGCGCGCACCGGCAGCGGGGAGTCCACCGGCTCCGGCGTCGTGCTCACCGGCAGCGGCGAGATCATCACCAACAACCACGTGGTGGCCGGCGCGGACACCGTCACCGTCGCCTTCAGCGACGGCAGCAGGAAGACCGCCCGGGTCACCGGCACCGACCCGGACAAGGACCTGGCGCTGATCAAGGTCCGCGGTGCCAAGGGCCTGACCGCCGCCTCGCTCGGCGACTCCGACAAGGTCGCGGTCGGCGACGGCGTGGTGGCGATCGGCTCGCCGGAGGGCCTGACCGGCTCGGTGACCAGCGGCATCGTCTCCGCCCTCCACCGGGACGTCACCGTTCCCAAGGAACAGGGCCGGGGCCAGGGGCAGGGACAGCAGGACGGCCGGGGCGACGGCGGCTGGCCGTTCGAGTTCGGCGGCAACCAGTACAACGGCGACACCGGCTCGTCCAAGACCTCGTACAAGGCGATACAGACCGACGCCTCGCTCAACCCGGGCAACTCCGGTGGCGCCCTGATCAACATGCAGGGGCAGATCATCGGCATCAACTCGGCGATGTACTCGCCCAGTTCCGCCTCCAGCAGCACCGCGGGCAGCGTCGGACTCGGCTTCGCCATCCCGATCAACACCGTCAAGGCCGACCTCGACGCGCTGCGGGACGGCGGCAGCGGGGGCAGCAACAGCGGCGTCTGAGCGTCCACCCGTCACCCGCCGCCACCCGGCCGGAGACGCTCCGCGTCACCCCTCCCCTTTGCCTCCCGCCGTGCAAGGCTTGGGGACCGGCCCCGTACCTTCCGCTTTCCCCGAGGTAGAAACACACATGAGCCCCGCCGAGCACGGTGATCAGCCCGCCCGCATCCTGATCGTCGACGACGAGCCCGCCGTCCGCGAGGCGCTGCAGCGCTCGCTCGCCTTCGAGGGCTACCGGACCGAGCAGGCGGTCGACGGTCTGGACGCGGTCGAGAAGGTCGCGTCCTACGACCCCGAACTGATCGTCCTGGACGTGCTGATGCCCAGGATGGACGGGCTGACCGCGGCCCGGCGGCTGCGGGCGAGCGGGGTGACCGTACCGATCCTGATGCTGACCGCCCGGGACACCGTCGGCGACCGCGTCACCGGCCTGGACGCGGGCGCCGACGACTACCTCGTCAAGCCGTTCGAGCTGGACGAGCTGCTCGCCCGGATCCGCGCACTGCTGCGCCGCAGCTCCTACCCGGCGGCGGCCGGCGCACAGCCCGCCGGCGAGGGCGAGACGCTGAGCTTCGCCGATCTGCGGATGGACCTGTCGACGCGCGAGGTGACCCGGGGCGCCCGGCCGGTCGAGCTGACCCGTACGGAGTTCACGCTGCTGGAGATGTTCCTCGCGCACCCGCGGCAGGTCCTCACCCGCGAGCAGATCCTCAAGGCGGTCTGGGGCTTCGACTTCGAGCCCACCTCCAACTCGCTCGACGTGTACGTGATGTATCTGCGCCGCAAGACGGAGGCGGGCGGCGAGCCGCGCCTGGTGCACACCGTGCGGGGCGTCGGCTATGTGCTGCGGGCGGACGGCGGGTCGGAATGAGCGCGAGCGGAACCCCCCGTGGCGCCGGGCGGTACCCGGGCCCCCTGGCGCGCTTCCGGCAACTGCCGCTGCGTTCACGGCTGGCGATGCTCACGGCGGTGGCGGTCGCCTTCGCGGTGGCCCTCTCGGCCGCCGCCTGCTGGCTGATCACCCGTGACCGGCTGACCGAGCAGCTGGACGCGCAGCTCAGCACCGTCGAGGTGAACTCCAATTACGTGCAGGCGCTCAGCGCCTACTGCAACAACCCGGACGGGGTGCACTTCCAGCCCACGCCGTACACCATCCAGCTCGTGTCCGCGGGAGGCTATGTCTGTACCTCACCGGACAAGGCACCCATTCCCGCCCAGCGCGCGGACACCGCGGTGGCCAGGGGGCGGGTGGCCAGCACGGCGCACATCACCCGGGCCGAGGACGGCGCCGAGATGCGGGTGTGGACCAAGCCGTTCCCCGGCCCGCTCACCGATACCCAGGGCAATCGCCTCGCGATCTCGGTCGCCTTGCCGATGAGACAGGTCACCGACCCGCTCAACCAGCTCGCGCTGGTGCTGCTGATCGTCGCCGGCGTGGGGGTGCTGGGCGCGGCGACCGCCGGCCTCTGGGTGGCTCGGGCCGGCCTCAAACCCGTCGACCGCCTCACCGAAGCCGTCGAACACGTCGCCCGTACGCAGGACCTGGCCATCCGCATCCCGGCGGACGGCGACGACGAGATCGCCCGCCTCTCCCGTTCCTTCAACGCGATGACCGCGGCGCTGGCCTCCTCCCGTGACCTCCAGCAGCAGCTGATCGCCGACGCCGGCCACGAGCTGCGGACGCCGCTGACCTCGCTGCGCATGAACATCGACCTGCTGGTGCGCAGCGAGCAGTCCGGCCGGCCGATTCCGCCCGGGGACAAGCAGGCGCTGCTGGCGTCGGTGAAGGCGCAGATGGGGGAGCTGGCGGCGCTGATCGGGGACCTGCAGGAGCTGTCCCGGCCGCCGGCGCCCGGGCAGAGCGCCGTGGCGGTGGTGGCGCTGCACGACGTCGTCGGCGCGGCGCTGGAGCGGGCCCGGCTGCGCGGCCCGTCGCTGACCTTCACCGCGGACATCGCGCCCTGGTACGTACGGGCCGAGCCGGCCGGGCTGGAGCGGGCGGTGGTCAATCTGCTCGACAACGCGGTGAAGTTCAGCCCGGCCGGTGGCGGCGTCGAGGTCCGGCTGTCCGGCGGCGAGCTGACCGTACGCGATCACGGTCCCGGCATTCCGCAGGACGAACTGCCGCACGTCTTCGAGCGGTTCTGGCGCTCGCCGTCCGCGCGCAGCCTGCCGGGCAGCGGGCTGGGGCTGTCGATCGTGGCGCGCACGGCGGAGCAGGCGGGCGGTGCGGTACGGCTGCGGTCCGCGGACCTCGGAGGCACCGAGGCGGTGCTGACCCTGCCGGGCGCCCCGACGCCGCCGCCCGCGCCGCCCGAGGAGCCGCCGGCCCGGCCGGACGGGGACGCCTGAGCGGCCCGCCGGCCCCGGCTCACTTCTTCTTCGCCGCGTCCCCGAACGGCAGCTCCGCCCCGGTGAGCTCGGCGCGGATGCCGTCCCGCTGGACGGTGAGCGCGCGCAGCCGTACGTTCCCGGGCGTCTTGGGCAGTTCGAAGGAGAGCGACAGCCGGTCGGCGAGCTGCGGTTTGGTCAGGCCGCTGAGCGTGCCGAGGATCTTCGGGTCGATGCCGACCTTCTCCAGCAGCCAGGGGTGGTCCAGCACCACGTCGACGAGGTTGACCTTCATCAGCTCGTGGACGAAGCGCGGCGAACCGGTCAGCTCGTGCAGCTTGTCCTCGCTGCGCAGCGCGTCCTGGATGTAGCCCTTCGGGATGCCGATGCGGTCCGCGATCGCCGGGATGCTCAGCATCGCCTTGACCCGGGCGGCTTCCTGGCTGAGCTGGGCGGCGGCCTTGCGGGTCAGCCGCAGGCCCTCCTCCTTGCCGGTGCCGGGGCGGTAGACGGCGAGGTCGCCGATGTCCAGGCGCATCCGGCTGATGTCGGTGGAGATGCCGCGTTCGCCGGTCCGGTGGATGCGCGCCTCGGCCCGTACCCGCAATTCGTGGCCGGCGATCGGCAGTTGCCCGTCCGCCTTGACCGCATCGGGGCCCATCGCGCTGAACTTGACCTGGGAGGCGCCCAGTTCACGGTTCATGTCGTCGAAGGCGAGCAGGACGTTGCCGCGCAGCGAGCCGATCGTGGCGCCCTTGACGGAGCTGGGCAGATCGCCGTCGAGGCGGACGTCCCGCGCGGTCGCCTCGAACTTCGCCAGCGACACCCGGTCGGCGGCCAGGTCGGGAATGGTGACCCGCACCTGGTCGACGCGCTTGTCCAGGACCTGGGTGAGGAAGGGGAAGCCCTGGATGTCGACTTCCGGGGTGGCGTTCAGATGCAGCGCGTCCTTCAGCTTCTCCGCGGCCGCGTTCTGCGCGTAGAGCACCGCGAAGCGGTCCGAGAGGGTGAGGAACGAGGCCAGGACGAGGAGCGCCACCAGCAGTTTCAGGGTGATCGGGACGGCGGCGAAGCGGCTGATGCCGCGCTTGGTGCGGCGGTGGTTCGGCCGCGTCCACACCTCGTCCTCGTCGTCCGCGCGCAGCCCGAGGCCCAGCGGGTCGTCGCTGTCGTCCCGCTCGTTGAGGTAGCTGCGGCGCCGGGTGGCACCGGGGACGTCGAACCCGGGGTCGGCCGGGCCGGCGTCGGGTTCCGGGTCGGCGAGCGCGGCCAGGTCCGCGTACGGATTGACCGGTGCGAGCCTTCTGGTGTCGCCGGAGGGGTCGTTCGGGGTGCCCGCTGCGGCGGAGTGGGGGGCCGGGCGGTCGGCGGGCGAGGGTATGCGTGTGGGGGTTCGCATCAGCACATCCCACCACGAGCGGGACCCTCGAACGCAAGTCTTACCAGAGGTATGTCGGATTCATGAGGCTTGTCGGGGCGCTCTTGGTGAAAAATTGCCGCGCCCGCGGGGTTGACCTGAACTACCGTCACCATCCTTGCCTGCCGCGGCGACGGAATGCTCCGGCGCCCCGGATCGCTGCTTGTGATGCGTCCCATTCGCCCGACGACCCGCAGACGGTCGTTCTTCTTCCCTGAGGTGCCTGATGATCGTGGTAACCGGAGCAACCGGCAATATCGGCCGCAGTCTTGTCACCCGGCTCCTCGCCGACGGCGCCGCCGTCCGCGCGCTGACCCGGGACCCGGCACGGGCCGCGCTGCCGGCCGGGGCCGAGGTGGTGCGTGCCGACCTCACCGCTGACGAGGGCCTCGAACCGCTGCTGGAGGGCGCCGACGCGCTCTTCCTCAACCTCGCGGCCGGCGGGGAACGGGCCGCGGGCGCCCTGGTGGACGCCGCCGTGAAGACCGGCGTGCGCCGTATCGTCCTCAACTCCTCGATGGCGGTGACCGATTCCCCCGCCGACGAGTCCCACTTCATCGCGCGGATGCACGCCGCCCAGGAGCGTGCGGTGCGCGACTCCGGCCTGGAGTGGACGTTCGTCAGGGGCGGCAACTACGCCACCAACGCGCTCGCCTGGGCCCCGGCCGTCCGGGCGACGGGGGTGGTCCGCGACGCCCACCCGGGCGCGCAGGGCGCCCCGGTCCACGAGGCCGACCTCGCCGATGTCGCCGCCGTCGCCCTGCTGGACCGCACCGGCACCCACCAGGGCCGGGCCTACCCCGTCACCGGTCCCGAGGTGATGACGGTCGCCCAGCAGGTCGCCGCGATCGGCCGGGCGATCGGGCGGGAGACCCGGGTCGAGCAGATCTCCGAGGAGGCGGCCGCCGAGGCGATGGCCGGTCCGCACCTGCCCCGGGAGGCGGCGCTGGAACTGGTGCGGATGTTCGGCGGGGCGGTCGACGCCTCGCCCTTCCCGGTCTCGGACGCCGTCGAGCGGATCACCGGCCACCCGGCCCGTACGTTCGCCCGGTGGGCGGAGGACCACGCCGCCGACTTCTCCTGACCGGTCCCCGGGGCGGGGACCTCGCGGGCCGGGTCGCAGCGCCCTGCGACCCGGCCGGCGGGGCCGCCTACTTCACGACCGTGATGCGGTCCGCCTTCGGGGGCGTGAGGGGCTGCTCCTTCGACGAGTGCGCCGTCAGGTACGCGGTGAAGGCGTCCAGGTCGGAGGGGCCGACGTACTTGTTCCTGCCGTCCTTGAAGGCGGCGAACCCGTCGCCGCCGCCGGCCAGGAACTCGTTCATCGCGACGCGGTAGGTCTTCGCCGGGTCGAGCGCGGCGCCGTTGAGCTTGACGGTGTCCTTGACGACGCGGTCGGCGCCCTTCTTGGTCAGGTCGAGGGTGTAGGTGAGGCCGCCGGAGACCTGAAGGACCTTCGGTGAGGTCTCGTTGGGGCCGCTGACCTGCTGCTGGAGGGCGGTCAGCAGCTGGGCGCCGGTGAGGTCGACGACGTTCGTCATGTTGGTGAACGGCTGGACGGTGAAGGCTTCGCCGTAGGTGACCACGCCGTCGCCCTCCGAGCCGGACGCCGCGTAGGCGAGGTCGGAGCGGATGCCGCCGGGGTTCATCAGGGCGAGCTGGGCGCCGCCCTTGTCGGACGCCTTGGTGGCCTCCAGCTGGGCGTCGGCGATGACGTCACCGAGGGGGGACTCGGGGGCGCCCGCGCCGCGGCCGGCGATGTCGGCCGCGATGTGGCCGACCGGGCGGCCGGCGACCGGGGCGGCCAGCTTGTTCCAGCGGCTGATCAGGGCGGTCATGTCCGCGGCCTTGGGCTGGGTGCGGTCCACGACGTGGTTGACCGCGCCGGGCGCCGTGACGCGGGTGCGCACGATGTCGCGGGTGCGGCGGTCGTAGGTCAGCGTGGTGTCGGTGTAGAGCTTGCCGTAGGACGCGGCGGAGGTGACGGTGCGCGGCCGGCCGGACGGGTCCGGGATGGTGCAGGCGTACGCCTGGTGGGTGTGGCCGGTGACCAGGGCGTCCACCCGGGGCGTCACATGCTTGGCGATCTCGGTGATCGGCCCGGAGATCCCGTCGCCGGCCCCGGGGCTGTCGCAGTTGTAGTTGTAGGACGTGGAGGCGGGCAGCCCGCCTTCGTGGATGAGGGCGACGATCGCCTTGACGCCCTGCTTGTCGAGCACCTTGGCGTACTTGTTGATCGTCTCGACCTCGTCGTGGAACTTCAGGCCCTTGACGCCTTCGGCGGTGACGACGTCGGGGGTGCCCTCCAGCGTCACCCCGATGAAGCCGATCTTGACGCCCTTGTGCTTCCAGACGGTGTACGGCCGCAGCAGCGGCTTGCCGGTCTTCTCGTCCGTGACGTTCGCGGCGAGGTAGGGGAAGTCGGCGCCCCCGAACGTCCTGCCGTCCTCGTAGCAGCCGTCCTTCGGGTGGCAGCCGCCGTTCTGCAGGCGGGTCAACTCGGCCCGGCCCTCGTCGAATTCGTGGTTGCCGACGGAGGTGACGTCCAGGCCCAGCTTGTTCATGGCCTCGACGGTCGGCTCGTCGTGGAACAGGCCGGACAGCAGCGGGCTGGCGCCGACCAGGTCGCCGGCCGCGGCGGTGACGGAGTACGGGTGGCCCTTGCGGGCCGTGCGCAGCGACTGGGCCAGGTACTCGACGCCGCCGGCCGGGACGGCCTTCTTGGTGCCGTCCGGCTGGATCTCCTCTACCGTGCCGGAGGAGCCCTGCGGCGGTTCGAGGTTGCCGTGGAAGTCGTTGAAGGAGAGCAGTTGCACGTCGACGGTGCGGCCGCCGTGGCCGTGGTGCCCGGTCTCGGCGCCCGCCGGCAGGGCGCTGCCGGCGACCGCGGCCCCCACACAGGCGGCCAGTACGGTGGCCCCGATCGTCAATCTGCTGACCCCACGGCGCCGTTGCGGTGTCGCTGGCATGTGTTCCCCTCCCGGATGTCCTGAGCGGACGGCAGCTTATTGTCGACGCGCGTAGCGCAACAGGGGGGTGCGGGTTACGGGCTGGTTGCCGGCGGGCGGCGGGCGTGCGGGTGGCGCCCGTCGGGGGACCCGGCGGAGTCGTACGCTTCACACATGACTGACGCTGCACAGGAGATGGGCCGGACCGGCCGCAGGATCCAGGTGGTCGACGAGCTCGCGCCGGAAGGGGCCGCGGCCGTCCTCGAACTGATCGAGCGGGCCGCGCGCGCCGACGGGCAGCCCGCCGTGTCCGAACAGGGCCGGCTGCAGCTGCGGGGCGGGCCGAGGGAGGGCGTACGCCACGTGCTGGTGTACGCGCGCGGAGAGGCGGGCGAGACGCTCGTCGGGTACGGACAGCTGGAGGACACCGATCCGGTCGAGGCGCCGGCCGCCGAGCTGGTGGTGCACCCCGGGTTCCGCGGCCGGGGGCACGGCCGGGCGCTGGGCGCGGAGCTGCTGGAGCAGTCCGGCCGCCGGGTGCGGGTCTGGGCGCACGGCGGGCACCCCGCGGCCCGGCACCTCGCGCAGACCCTGGGCCTGACGATGTTCCGGGAGCTGCGGCAGATGCGGCGCTCGCTGACGGATCTGGAGCTGGCCGAGCCGGAGCTGCCCGAGGGCGTGTCGGTCCGGACCTTCCAGCCGGGCACCGATGACGCGGCCTGGCTGGAGGTGAACGCCGAGGCGTTCGCCCACCACCCGGAGCAGGGCTCGCTGGGCCAGCGCGACCTGGACGACCGCAAGGGCGAGGCGTGGTTCGACCCCAAGGGGTTCTTCCTCGCGGAGCAGGGCGGCCGGCTGGTCGGCTTCCACTGGACCAAGGTGCACGCCGAGGAGGGCTTGGGGGAGGTCTACGTGCTCGGGGTGCGGCCGGGCGCGCAGGGCGGCGGCCTGGGCAAGGCCCTGACCTCGGTCGGGCTGCGGCACCTGGCGGCGCAGGGGCTGCCGACCGCGATGCTGTACGTGGACGCCGACAACGCGGCGGCGGTGAGCGTCTACGAGCGGATGGGGTTCGTGACGCACGAGACGGATCTGATGTACCGCTCGGAGACCTGAGCGGGGGACGGCGCGGCGGCGGGGGGCCGGGCCGGGAGCACTCTCATGGGGCGGGCCGGTCGCGGCCCGCCCCGTTTTTTCGGCTCACTGGTGCCGGACCGACGGGCAGTAGCCGGTCTCCTCGCCGATCGAGTTGATGTCGGCGTTGGGCCGGGGGTCGCCCACGTAGTTGATCTGGTCCGTGCAGCTCACCCCGGGCTTCTTGGGGGTGCCCGACGGCTTGCCGCTCTTCTGCGGCGCCGGGCAGTGGCCGGTCTTCGTGCCGAGGCTGTTGATCTCGGCGTTGGACCGGGGGTCGCCCGCGTAATTGATCTGGTCCGTGCACCTCGCCCCGGACTTCTCCGGGGCCTTCGTCGGCACGCCCTTGGCGGCACGGTGGCCGGAGCCCTGGGCGGAACCGTGGCCGGAGCCCTGGGCGGCACGGTGGCCGGAGCCCTGCGTGGAACCCTGCGCGGTCTTGCCCGTGGAAGCGGGGGACTGCGCGGAGGCGGGGGACGAGGAGGCGTTGGCGCCGCCGTCCTGGCACGCGGTGAGCCCGAACGCGGCGACGGCGATCACCACGGCGGCGGCGGCCTTGCGGGCGTGGCGGAGGGTGGCGTGCGACATGTTCATCCGGTGCTCTCCAAGTCGTGTTCCGGGCTCGTGGGAACAAGACTGTCCGCCGCGGCTGATGATCCGTCGCCGGACGGCTAACGCCCCACTAACGCCCGCGGCGGGAACACCCCCTAGCGCCCCTGCTGTGCGTGCCACTCCCGCGCGAGCATCGCGTAGACGACCTCGTCGGACCACTCGCCGTCGAGGAACTCGTTCTCCCGCAGATGGCCCTCGCGGCGCATCCCCAGCCGTTCCAGCAGGCGGGCCGAGGCGGTGTTGCGGCCGTCCAGTTCGGCCTGCACCCGGTGCAGCCGGAGCTGTTCGAAGGCCAGCTCCAGCAGCGCGCGGCTCGCTTCGGTGGCGTAGCCGCGTCCCGTGTGCGCCGGGTCGAAGACGTAGCCGATGCCGCCCTGGCGGTGCTCGCGGCTGGTCAGGACGAACGTGACGTCGCCGACCAGGGTGCCGGTCTCCCGTACGACCACGGCGAACTGGAGCACGTCGCCGGACTCGCGCAGCGTCGTGCGGGCGGCCTTGGCCGCGACCGAGGCCCGGGACCCCTCCTCGTCGAAGGGGCCCCAGTAGAGGTAGCGGCAGACCTCGGGCAGCCGCTGGTAGGCGTGGATTTCGCGGTGAAGTCGCCCTCGGTGACCGGGCGGAGGTCCAGTCGCGCGGTGCGGATCGGGTAGTCGGGGGTGTACGGCAGCGGGGGCGTGGGCGGCGCGGAAGGTGTGGTCACGAAGGGCAGCGTACGCAGCGGAGGTTGACAGGTGCAGCCCACTTCCCGCACGCTTCCACTACTTAATTAGTGGAATGAGTCGGCGACGGTTCGGGGGGCGTGGCGTGGCGATGGCGATACGGCCAGGGGTCGACGGCGAGGCGACCGGTCGGGCCTCGGGGCGCACCGCCCTCGAAACGATCGGCCTCGGCAAGCGGTACGGCCGCCGCTGGGCCCTGCGCGACTGCACCCTCCGGCTGCCGGCCGGCCGCATCTGCGCGCTGGCCGGCCCGCCCGGCGCCGGCACCAGCACCCTGCTGTCCCTGGTCTCCGGGCTGCTCCGCCCCACCGAGGGGACCGTGCGGATCTGCGGCGAGAGCGGCCCCGCGGGGCGGGCCCGGGTCGCGCACGTCACCCAGGGCAAGCCCCTCTACCCCCGGCTGACGGTCGCCGAGACGCTGCGCATGGGCCGGGAACTCAACCCCGGTCGCTGGAACGGCCGGTGCGCCGAGCAGATCGTGCGGGACGGGGGACTGCCCCTGGACGCCCGCGCCGGTGCGCTCCCCGAAGGGCAGCGCACCGTCCTCGCGTTCGCCCTCGCCTTCGGCAGGGAGCCCGAACTCTTGCTCCTGGACGACCCGTTGGCCGGGCTCGACCCGCTCGACCGGCACCGGATCGCCGCACTGCTGCTGGCCCGGTCCGCCGGGCGCGCCACCACCGTGGTGCTGTCCTCGCAGGCGCTCGCCGAACTGGACGGGATCTGCGACTACCTGCTGGTGCTCGGCGACGGCCGGGTGCGGCTCGCCGGCGAGGCCGACGACGTCATCGGGGTGCACGCCCTGGTCATGGGGGAGCGCCGGGGCGAGGGGCTGCCCCGCGAGATCGCCGCGCACACCGTGATCGACACCCAGCTGAGCGGACGTCACTTCACCGCGCTCGTACGGCGGAAGGGCCGGCTCGCCCCCGGCCCCTGGGAGGCGGCCGAGCCGTCCCTGGAGGAGCTGCTGCTCGGCTACCTGCGGGCCCCCGGCGCGCCCGCGCTGATCGCACCGAGCGCCGAACCGGTCTCCCCGCGGACGCCCCACCGGCCCGGCGGCCGGCCCGGCATCCCCGGCATGCCGCGCAACGGACGGCCCGGCACCGCGGGCGTACCCGGCGGCGCACCACACACCTCGTACCACCACCACAGCGGCAAGGGAGCGGCGGCATGACCACCACGGCACACCGACGAGCGAGCGGGCCCCGGCCCACCGCGGACGGGACCGGCGACCGGCCGGCGGCCGGCCGGGCACCCCTGCGCGGGGCGCTCTGGCTGGCCTGGCGACAGCACCGGCTGGTCCTCGGCATCCTGCTCGCCGGCGCGGCCGCCACGGCCGTCTGGTGCGCGGTGCTGCGCGGCCGGATGGCCGGGGCGATCGACGCCCACCACCTGGCCGGCTGCTCGATGATCTCCCTGGTGCCGCACTGCGCCGACACCCAGGACGCGGTCATCGCCTTCCGCGCCGAGTTCGGCTCCTCGCTCAAGCTCATCGAGACCGGGCTGTTCCTGCTGCCCGCCATGATCGGCCTGTTCATCGGCGCCCCGCTGGTCGCCCGCGAGCTGGAGGCCGGCACCCACCAGCTCGTGCTGACCCAGTCCGTCGGCCCGCTGCGCTGGCTGGCGGCGAAGCTGGCCCTGCCCGCGGCGTTCGTGCTCACAGCCGTCTCCGGGCTCTCCGCGGTCTTCGCCTGGCTCTGGCAGGTCGGCGGCGACGAGGTCTCCGGCTCCTACTGGTACTCCATGCTCGGCTTCGCCGCCCTCGGGCCGGTACCGGTCGCCCATTCCCTGCTGGGCCTGGTGGTCGGCGTGCTGGCCGGTCTGCTGCTGCGCCGTACGGTGGCGTCGATGGCCGTCACCCTGGCCGCGGTGGCCGTCGTCCAGGTCGCGTTCCAGCAGCTGCGGCCCGCCCTGCTGCCGGTGGCCACCCAGCGGTTCGGCCTCAACACCGCGGTCCAGGCACCGGACAGCAGCTGGGTGCAGGGCCAGGGCTACCTCACCCGCGCCGGGGGGCACCTGACCGGCGACGACCTGGGGTGCGCGCCCAACCGTGACTACGAGGGCTGTCTGCGCAGCCACGACGTGACCGGCCAGTTCCTGGACCAGCACCCGGTGTCGCACCACTGGCCGCTGGCCTGGATCGAGTCCGGCATCGTCCTCGCGCTGGCGCTGCTGCTGACCGTTCTCGTCTTCCGGGTGATGCGGCGGCGGCACGGCTGAGCCCGCCGTTCCCACTCCCCGGAAAGCGGCGGCCCTTTCCGGGAGCGCGGAATTCCCGCCCCTTGATTTCCGCGAACTGTATTCCTTGCCCCGCCCTCCGTGGCCACGCAGGCGCCTGCCGTGTCCGGAATCCCGTACGCAACGCCGGCCCGCGCCGCGAGGCGCCCGGGCCCGCCCCACGGGCCGCCGGCCGCTCACCCGAGGCGGGCGCGGGCGGGGGCGACGGCCCGCTCCCGGCGAATTCCCCGAGCAATGCCCTCGCGCTCAATGAAGCACTCAACAAAGCGCGAGGGCATTACTCATGGGGCACTCCCGCACGTAATTCCCGCGAGCAATCCCCGCGCATGACCTCACCGAGTATTTCTCCTCAATAACGGAGCGTGTGGCAGCGGTCGCGGCGGGCAGGTACGGCAGGGCTCCGGCACACCCGCCGCGACCCTGCGGGTGCGCGGCGGCTCCTCTCCGTAGCGCCCCGATTGCCTGGCCGCCATATCCGCGTTACCAGTGATTCAATGTTGGTTGCGAGCATCGCTGAATGCAGCCCGCTGTGCCCAACGTCCCCAACCCGAGGCTCCGTCTCGCGCCGCCTCCTCCTGACGCGCCTGGAACCCCCGGGACGCGGAAGAATAAGGCCATGAACCAGCAGCCGAGCGCTCAGGCACAGGCCCAGCCGGAGACGCCGACGCCGAAGCCCCCGCAGGCCCCGGCCCCGTCGGCGCAGCCTTCCGTGGGCTCCATCGCCGCACACCGCCCGCACGCGGTCCGCGGGACGGTGCCGGGCCTGGAGCCCGACCTGGACGCCGACCCGGACGCGTACGAGGACCGGGGCGTGGTGGGCGCGGACGGCGAGGAGCTGCCCGGCGACCGCTTCCTGGACCGCGAGCGCAGCTGGCTGGGGTTCAACGAGCGGGTGCTCGAACTGGCCGAGGACCCGGCCACCCCCCTGCTCGAACGGGCGAACTTCCTCGCGATCTTCGCCAGCAACCTGGACGAGTTCTTCATGGTCCGGGTCGCCGGACTCAAACGGCGGATAGCCACCGGCGTCGCCACCCGCTCCGCGTCCGGCCTCCAGCCCCGCGAGGTGCTGGACCAGATCTGGACGCGCTCCCGCGAACTCATGGCCCGGCACGCCGCCTGCTTCCAGCAGGACATCGCGCCCGAGCTCGCCGACCAGGGCATTCACCTGATCCGCTGGCCGGAGCTGACCGAGAAGGAACAGGCCCGCCTGTTCACCCTCTTCCGCCAGCAGATCTTCCCGGTGCTCACCCCGCTGGCCGTCGACCCCGCGCACCCCTTCCCGTACATCTCCGGCCTCTCGCTGAACCTCGCCGTGGTCGTACGCAACCCGGTCAGCGGCCACGACCACTTCGCGCGGGTCAAGGTGCCGCCGCTGCTCTCCCGCTTCCTGGAGGCGTCCCCGCAGCGCTACGTCCCCATCGAGGACGTCATCGCCGCCCACCTGGAGGAGCTGTTCCCGGGCATGGAGGTGCGCGCGCACCACATGTTCCGGGTCACCCGCAACGAGGACCTCGAAGTCGAGGAGGACGACGCCGAGAACCTCCTCCAGGCCCTGGAGAAGGAGCTGATGCGGCGCCGCTTCGGGCCGCCGGTTCGCCTGGAGGTCGAGGAGTCCATCGACCCCGCCGTCCTCGACCTGCTGGTCCAGGAACTGAAGATCTCCGACGCCGAGGTCTACCCGCTGCCCGGCCCGCTCGACCTCACCGGGCTCTTCGGCATCGGGGCGCTGGACCGGCCCGAGCTGAAGTTCCCCAAGTTCGTGGCCGGCACCCACCGCGACCTCGCCGAGGTGGAGTCCGCCTCCGCCCCCGACATCTTCGCCGCGCTGCGCGCCCGCGACGTCCTCCTGCACCACCCCTACGACTCCTTCTCCACCTCCGTGCAGGCATTCCTGGAGCAGGCCGCCGCGGACCCCGACGTCCTGGCGATCAAGCAGACCCTCTACCGCACCTCCGGTGACTCGCCGATCGTCGACGCCCTGATAGACGCCGCCGAGTCCGGCAAGCAGGTCCTCGTCCTGGTGGAGATCAAGGCTCGCTTCGACGAGCAGGCCAACATCAAGTGGGCGCGCAAGCTGGAGGAGGCCGGCTGCCACGTCGTCTACGGCCTGGTCGGCCTCAAGACGCACTGCAAGCTGTCACTGGTGGTCCGCCAGGAAGGCGACATGCTGCGCCGCTACTCCCATGTGGGCACCGGCAACTACCACCCGAAGACCGCCCGGCTCTACGAGGACCTCGGCCTGCTGACCGCCGACCCGCAGGTCGGCGCCGACCTCTCCGACCTCTTCAACCGGCTGTCCGGCTACTCCCGGCGCGAGACCTACCGCCGCCTCCTGGTCGCTCCCAAGTCCCTGCGGGACGGCCTGGTCCAGCGCATCAACAAGGAGATCGCCAACCAGCGCGCGGGCCGGCCGGCCTACGTCCGCATCAAGGTCAACTCGATGGTCGACGAGGCCGTCATCGACGCGCTCTACCGCGCCTCCCAGGCCGGCGTGCCGGTCGACATCTGGGTGCGCGGCATCTGCGCCCTGCGCCCCGGCGTCCCCGGCCTCAGCGAGAACATCCGCGTCCGCAGCGTCCTCGGCCGCTTCCTGGAGCACTCCCGGATCTTCATCTTCGGCAACAGCGGTGAACCCGAGGTGTGGCTGGGCAGCGCCGACATGATGCACCGGAACCTGGACCGGCGGATCGAGGCGCTGGTGCGGGTGACCGACCCGGCGCACCGCGCCTCCCTCAACCGGCTGCTGGAGACCGGGATGTCGGACGCCACGTCCTCCTGGCACCTCGGCCCGGACGGCGAGTGGAACCGGCGCGCGGTCGACGCCGACGGCGTGCCGCTGCGCAACGTACAGGAAATGCTCATTGACGCCCGGAGGCGCCGGCGTGGCCCAGCGACATGACCAGCCGACCGGGGGGCCGGCCGGTCTCATCGGTAGCGGATACGAGCCCGGCGGGGCGCCCGGAGCCCGTGCCGCGGTGGTGGACGGACCCCACGACGGGCCGTACGACGGGCCGTACGACGGGCCGTACGACGGGCCGGGCGCGGCCCCGGCGCACGCGCCGCCCCACGGCCTGCACGCCGCCCACCCCGCCCTCGCCGCCCGCACCGCGGAGGCGGTGCTCGCGGACTATCTGCACCGGCAGTCCTCGGACTTCCTGCGCAGCCTGCGGCTGCACCGCGAGAGCGGCTCGGACGCGGAGGGCGCCGGCGAGGCCGCCCGCCAGCTGCGCCGCGCCGCCCGCCGCATCAGCGCCACCCTGCACACCTTCCGCCCGCTGACCGAGGAGACCTGGGCCGACCAACTCCTCGCCGAACTGGGCTGGTTGTCCGGCACCCTCGCCCGCGAGCAGACCTGCGCGGCCCGCCGTGAACGGCTGATGGCGGCGCTCACCCGGCTGACCGGCCGGGGCGACCGCCCCGACCGCCCCGAGCGCGGCGCCCGGGACGCCAGGCCCACCCGCCCCGCCCCGGACCCGGCGGACCGGGGGTCCACCGCCACCGCTGCCGGCGACCCGGACGCCGACGCCGCGCTCGCCGCCGGCGCCGCCCGGGCCGGGGCCCTGCTGGACCGCCAGCTGACCCTCGCCCGCACCCGCGCCCACTCCGCCGCCCTCCAGGCCCTCGGCTCCTCCCGCTTCCACGCCGTCGCCGACTCCGTCGCCGTACTCGCCTCCGAGGCGCCGCTCGCGCACTCGGCATCCGAGCTGCCGGCCGCCGACGCGCTGATCCCGCTCGCCGACCAGGCCCACCGGCGGCTCGCGGAGGCCGTCGCCGCACTCCCGCTCGCCCGCGCGGGCCACCCGTACAACGCCGAGGCGCTGGCCGTCGACCACCGCCAGGACGCCCCGTGGCACCAGGTGCGGTTCCTGGTGCGGCTGGCCCGTTACGCTCAGGAGGTGATCGCTCCCGAGTCCGCCGACCTGCGGCTGGCGGACGCCGCCCGGGCCCTGGACTCCCACCGCGCCGCCGCCGAGGCCGCCGCCGCAGCCGCCGCCGCGGCCCGCACCCCCAGAATCGCCCCGGCCACCGCCTACGCGCTGGGGGTGCTGCACGCCGACCAGCGCCACCAGGTCGAGGCGGCCCGGTTCGCCTTCGGCCGGGTGTGGCTCTCCCGCTCCCCGGAACGCCCGGCCCGGGGCGACACGTGACCGCGCCGGAAGGGATGCACCCGTGACGACCCCGCAGAAGCCGGTACGCGCGGCGGGCTGCGTGCTGTGGCGCCGCGCGGCGTCCGAAGCCGGCCTGGAGATCGCGCTGGTCCACCGGCCGAAGTACGACGACTGGTCGCACCCGAAGGGCAAGCTGAAGCGCGGCGAGGACGCGCTGGTCGGCGCGGTGCGGGAGGTCGCGGAGGAGACCGGCATGGACTGCCGCCCCGGCGCCCCGCTGCCGACCGCCAGCTACCTGGCCAACGGCCGCCCCAAGCAGGTCCGTTACTGGGCCGCCGAGGCGGTCGCCGGGTCCTTCACCCCGAGCGACGAGGTCGACCGCCTGGCCTGGCTCTCCCCCACCGACGCCCGCGCCCGCCTCACCCAGGAACGCGACCGCCCCCTCATCGACGCCCTGCTCGCGGCGCTCCACCTGGCCTGAACACACGCCCGGGGAGCGGGCCCGGCTCACCGGAAATCACCGTCCGCGATCCGCTGCGCCCGGGTCCGCGACACCCGAAGGGCTCCGGGATTCGGCGCCGGCCACTCTTTGCGTCCGCCGGCCCGCAGGTACGGGATGCCCTTGCGGATGTCCGTCACGATCGCCAGGCGGCTGTGGTCGTACTCCACCTCGTCGCCGACCTGTGGCAGCCGGTCGGTGGTCATGGCGTCACCTCCTCGATCGCCTCCGGCGCGGTCGTCCACTCCCGGCCGCCGCCCGGCGGCGCCAGCCATGCCACCGGCGGCGTGTCCGGCACCGCCACCACCAGGTTGAACGGGTTGTCCTTCGAGTCCGGGGCGATGGCCCGCAGGACACCGATACGGTCGCCGTGACCGTGGTCGACGACCCGGCGGCCGAGCAGGGGGTGATCCCGGTGGCCCAGTCCGAGGTCCCGGGAAGTGGGGGTTCGAGCGGTCATCGTGGACGCCTCGCAATCCGGAGTCGGTTCTCCGCCCTCTTGGGGCAGGGCAGCGGAGCCGTCAGGCAAGCGCCGAAGGCGGGATCTGACGGCCGGTAATCACTCAACTCCGCCGCGTCCTGCCGGGTAAGGGAGCACAGTGGGGGACGGTTGAACCGGTTGAACGCCCGGGGGTACACGAGATGGCATCGCGATCAAGAACGCCGAACCTCGCCCTTGCGGGCCTGATGCGGGAGGGGGAAATCAAGAACGCGCAGCTCGCGCGGGCAGTGAACCGTGTCGGGGCGGAGCTCGGCGTGATCCTGCACTACGACAAGACGTCGGTGTCCCATTGGCTCAAGGGCTCCGTGCCGAAGCCGCAGGCGCGACCGGCGGTGGCCGAAGCGCTCTCACGGCTCCTCGGGCGGCCCGTCACGTCTGCGGAGGCCGGGCTCGGCGAGTCCGGCGAGCCGCTCGAATCGCCGGACGCGGCCGCTGGGGTGGCGGATTTGAGCCGGGCGGACGTGGATCCGTCCCGGCGGGCGGTACTGGGCGCCGGACTGTACTCGGCGGGACTGGTCGTGCCGGCCTTCGAAGACGTGGCCGGGCGAGGCGAGTCGGCGGCGGCCGCTCCGACGGTCCGGATCGGGAGGGGGGACGTCGCGACGGTCCGCAAGATGACGGAGCGGATCGCGGACATCCTCGATGACCTCGGCGGTGGCCACGCCCGGCCGATGGCGGCGGCGTTCCTCGCCAACACCGTGGGCCCCTACCTGCGAGCGGGAGGCACCGAAGCGGCGCGGAAGGCGATGCGGAGCGCGGCCTCCGACCTCGTGTACCTCACGGGCTGGATGGCGATGTACGAACGCGAGCACGGCCTCGGGCAGAAGTACTACGTCAACGCCCTCAAGCTCGCGGGCCAGGCCGACGACCACGTCACCTACTGCCGCACCCTGCGCGGCATGGCGTTGCAGGCGTCCCACCTCGGCTACGGCAACACGGCTCTGAGCCTGGCCGACTCCGCTGCCGAAGCCGCCCCGGCGTCGGGACCGAGGCTCGTGGCTTTTCTGCGCGGGCAGCAGGCGCACGGTGCGGCGATGGTGAAGGACCGCCGGCAGGCGTTTGCCCGGCTCCGGGAGACCGAGGAGGCGTTGAGCCGGGCGGACGGTCGCAATGACCACCTGGGCGGGTACGACCGTGCCGCCTACGAGTTCCATGTGGCCCACGTGCTCTGGGAGTTGGGCGATCGTGGCGCATCGGTCAAGGCGCTGCGCCGGTCGAACTTGCACCGGCCCGAGGGTGAGCGCCAGGGCCGGCTGCACGCCACGGGTCTGCTCGCCACCCGTCTGATGGAGATGCGGCACGTCGAAGAGGCGTGCCGCGAGTGGGACCGCTTCCTCGACGATTACGCCGGAATCTCCAGCGCCCGTGGTGACGAGCACTTCGCGACCCTGCGGAACGGCCTGCGTCCCTATCGTCGGCTTCCCGCCGTCCGAGCCCTGTCGGGACGGGCCCGGAGCGTGGCGCACCTCAAAGCAGCCTGGAGCCCGTCGGGCGGGTCAAGGTCCTGACTTCCGGGGTACGCCGTCCGGACCCTTGCCGGGCCCGCGGGGAGCGGGCCCGGCAAGGCGCGGCCCGGGGCCGGCGGAAGCACCCGGCCGGCGGGCCGCCGCATACTGGACGGATGCTGTACGCGGAAATCGAGATCAGCTCGTTCCTCAAGGCGCGCCGCGCCGCGCTCGACCCGGCCGACCTCGGGCTGCCCGGCGGGGTCACCCGGCGGCGGGTGCGCGGGCTGCGGCGCGAGGAGGTCGCCCAGCTCGCCGGCATCAGCGTCGACTACTACACCCGGATCGAACAGGGCCGGGCGCACGCCATCTCCGACTCGGTGCTCGACGCGATCGCGCGGGCGCTGCGGCTGTCCGGGGGCGAGGTGACGTACCTGCGCAACATCGCCGTGCCGCGGCGGCGCGGCGCGGCGGACTGCTGCGCCCCCGGCGCCGCCCCCGGCCAGACCGTGCGCCCCGAGATCCGGCAGCTGCTGGACGCGATGGAGAGCACCGTGCCGGCCCTGGTCATCGGCCGTGGCCTGGACATCCTGGCGTGGAACCGGCTCGGCGGGCGGGTCGCCTTCGACCTGGAGGCCGTCGCCCCGGACCGGCGGAACACCGCGCTGCTGGTCTTCCTCGACCCCGCGGCCCGGGCGCTGCACCCGGAGTGGGAGGACAAGGCCGAAGAGGTGGTCGGCAATCTGCGTGCCGAGAGCGGCCGGCACCCCGACGACCCGCGCATCTGCGAGGTGGTCAACGAGCTGCTGGTGCGCAGTGCGGACTTCACGCGGCTGTGGCAGGCGCAGTCGGTGCACGAGTGCCTGCGCGGCACCAAGCGGATCCTGCACCCGGACGTCGGCGAGCTCGTCATCACCTTCGAGAGCTTCCGGCTGGGCGCCGACGAGGACCAGGCCCTGGTGACGTACAGCGCCCCGCGCGGTTCGGAGACGGAGCGGCGGCTGCGGGAGCTGGCGGCCCTGCCGGGGGTGAGCACGGCACGGGCCGGGGCCGCCCCGGCCGGCGTGGCCTAGGGCCGTTCCTCGGCGGGGAGCGGCAGCAGGCTGCCGCTCCAGCGTTCCTCGTCGTCCTCCGCCGGCGTCACGCGCAACCCGAAGGCGTCCTCGGCGAGTGCCAGGACGCCGTGCACCGGAGCGGACCGTCCGGCGACGAGGCCGAGGGGGCGCATGAACGCGTCGAGCCGCCACGGGTCCAGGCCGGTCGGTTCGATCGGCTGGAGGGTGTGGAAGTCGACGACGATGTCGCCCTCGACCGCGTACCTGAACCAGTGCATCGGCTTCTCGTTGTGGTGCAGGGCGACGGCCTCCGTCCCGTGCGAGACCGCGGACAGCACTCCCTCGTCCAGCCCGTGACTGCCGCCCAGCTCCCGTGCCCAGGTCCACGCGCCGTCGGTACCGGTCGTCACCACCGGCTCGTCCTCGTCGAGCAGGGTGTCACCGAAGGCGTCGTCCAGGCCCGCGGCATCGCGGAGCGCCAGGGTCTCCGGGTCCACGCCCATGCGGGTCAGCAACTCGACGGGGGACAGGCCCTTGGCGAAGGTCAGCGTGTAGAACGGGATGTCCGCACGGAAAGCGTCCAGGCCGCGGCCTGCGTCGGTAGGGGTCATCCCCGGATCGTGGCACGCGGCACTGTCACGCCGGGCGCGGGCGGCCGGGTCAGCCGCGCGGGGCCAGCGCCTCCCAGCGGACGGTGACCTCGCCCTGGCGCCGCCGCCGCGGGTCGCCGGCCAGCGGCCAGTCGGTGGCCAGCGCCGCCACCGCCGCGCGCCACCGCTGGCGGGCGCCGAGCGCGCCCAAGGGGGCCGCCGCGGCCCAGGCGCGGTCGAAGTCGCGCAGGAAGGCATGCACCGGCTCGCCCGGCACATTGCGGTGAATGAGCGCCTTGGGAAGGCGTTCGGCCAGGTCGGAAGGGGTGTGCAGGGAGCCGAGCCGGGCCGCGAAGGTGACCGTACGGGGGCCCTCGGGGCCGAGCGCGACCCAGACGTGCCGCCGGCCGATCTCGTCGCAGGTGCCCTCCACCAGCAGCCCGCCCGGCGCCAGGCGGGCGCACAGCCGCCGCCAGACCGCGGTCACCTCGTCCTCGTCGTACTGCCGCAGCACGTTCGCCGCCCGGATGAGGACCGGCGCCCGGCCGCGGGCGCCCGGCAGCGGCACCTCGAAGCCGCCGTGCAGGAAGTCCAGCCCCGGCTTGCCGTACGGGCGGGCCGCCTCGACCCGCGCCGGGTCGATCTCGACGCCGACGACGCGGGCGTCCGGCCGGACGGTGCGCAGCCGGTCCAGCAGCTCCACCGCGGTCCAGGGCGCGGCGCCGTAGCCGAGGTCGACCGCGACGGGGTCGGCGGCGCGGCGCAGCTCGGCGCCGTGTTCGGCCGCTATCCAGCGGTCCATGCGGCGCAGCCGGTTGGGGTTGGTGGTGCCGCGGGTGGCGTTGCCGACGGGCCGGGACGGCGCGGCGGGGGCGGGCGAGGGGCGGCGGGGCATGGCTTCGAGAGTATGGGGTCGGCGGCCGGACCCCGCACCCGAGCACCCGCCCACGGTCACGCTTTGGCAAAGTACGCAGCCGTCGGGCCGTACGGAAATGGATGGCCGGGGTCCGTTGTTGCAGGGGTTCGGGGCGTGCCGGCCCCGGTAGGAGGTAGCTCGACGTGAGCCCATATGTGTCCCGGCTCCGCAGCCGTCCCCATGGCCCGTTCCCGGGGCCCTCCCGGCTGCGCCTGCCCGGCGGCGCGCGCCGCCCCCGGAGGGTGGCGATGCTGAGCGTGCACACCTCCCCGCTGCACCAGCCGGGCACCGGCGACGCCGGCGGCATGAACGTCTACATCGTCGAGCTGGCCCGCACGCTCGCCTCGCTCAACATCGAGGTGGAGATCTTCACGCGCGCCACCACCGGCACCCTCCCGCCCGCCGTCGAGCTCGCCCCCGGCGTCCTCGTACGGCATGTGGACGCCGGCCCGTACGAGGGCCTGGCCAAGGAGGAGCTGCCCGCCCAGCTGTGTGCCTTCACGCACGGCGTGATGCAGGCGTGGGCCGGCCACCGCCCCGGCTACTACGACCTGGTGCACTCCCACTACTGGCTCTCCGGGCACGTCGGCTGGCTGGCCGCCGAGCGCTGGGGCGTCCCGCTGGTGCACGCCATGCACACGATGGCGAAGGTCAAGAACGCCGCGCTGGCCGTCGGTGACACCCCCGAGCCGGCCGCCCGCGTCATCGGTGAGACCCAGGTCGTGCGGGCCTCCGACCGCCTGATAGCCAACACCGCCGAGGAGGCCGAGGAGCTCGTACGGCACTACGAGGCCGAGCGCGGCAAGGTCGCCGTCGTCCACCCCGGCGTCAACCTCGACCGCTTCCGGCCCTCGGGCGGCGAGGTCGCCGAGAGCCGGGCCGCGGCCCGGGCCCGCCTGGGGCTGCCGCAGGACGCGGTGATCCCGCTCTTCGCCGGGCGGATACAGCCGCTCAAGGCCCCCGACATCCTGCTGCGCGCGGTGGCCGCCCTGCTGGCCGAGACCCCCTCGCTGCGCTCCCGGCTGGTCGTGCCCGTGGTCGGCGGGCCCAGCGGCAGCGGTCTGGCCAAGCCCGAGGGCCTGCAGAAGCTGGCCGCCCGGCTCGGCATCGCGGACCTGGTGCAGTTCCGCCCGCCGGTCGGCCAGGAGCAGCTCGCCGACTGGTACCGCGCCGCGTCCGTGCTGGTCATGCCCTCGTACAGCGAGTCCTTCGGGCTGGTGGCCATCGAGGCGCAGGCGTGCGGGACGCCGGTCGTGGCCGCCGCCGTCGGCGGCCTGCCGACGGCGGTGCGCGACGGCGTCAGCGGCTTCCTGGTCGCCGGCCACGACCCGGCCGACTACGCCCGCGCCCTGCGGCGGTTCGTCGACGACCCGGCGCTCGCGACCGGCATGGGCACCGCCGCCGCCCGGCACGCCCAGTCGTTCGGCTGGGACACCGCCGCCGCGGCGACCGGCGACGTCTACACCGCGGCGATGCAGGAGCGGCGGCGTCACCTACGATCGGCGCATGGCTGACGACCCGCGACAGGTGATCGAGACGGCGCTGGACGACGCAGGTCTCGCATGGGAATCGCCCTCCGACGGCGTGTACGTCGTCACGCTGCCGGGCACCCGCAAACTCTCCACGACCTGCTCCCTCCGCGTCGGCAGGCACTCCCTCTCCGTCAACGCCTTCGTGGTGCGCCGCCCCGACGAGAACCACGAGGCGGTGCACCGCTGGCTCCTGGAACGCAACACCCGCCTCTACGGCGTCAGTTACGCGATCGACAAGCTCGGTGACATCTACCTCGTCGGCAAGCTCCCGCTCGCCGCCGTCACCCCCGACGAGCTCGACCGGCTGCTCGGCACCGTCCTGGAGAACGCCGACGGCAGCTTCAACACCCTCCTGGAGATGGGCTTCGCCGGCGCCATCCGCAAGGAGTACGCCTGGCGGGTCTCGCGCGGCGAGTCCACCCGCAACCTGGCGGCGTTCGAGCGTCTGACGCGGGACGACGCCCCCGAGGCATAGCCTCCGTCCCCCTCCCTTTGCGGAAACGGCAACAAGGTTTGCCTCCTTCTGACTCCCGGGCGCATGGTCGGCGCCAGGAGGTGGTCAACGATGGAAGACGACGTACCGGACGTACTGGTCGTCGGGGCCGGGGCCGCCGGGCTGAACGCCGCGCTCGTCCTGGCCAGGGTCCGCCGCCGGGTGCTGGTGGCCGGCTGGGGCGAACCGCGCAACGCGCCCGCGGAGCAGGTGCACGGGTTCCTCTCCCGGGACGGCGCGCCCCCGGCGGAGCTCCTCGCCACGGGACGGGCGGAGGTCGAGCGGTACGGCGGCCGGGTCGTCACGGGCGAGGTCCGCGCGCTGCGCCGCGGCACCGGCCCGGAGGGCGGCTTCGAGGCCGACCTGGCCGGCCGCACGGTGCGGGCCCGGCGGGTGATCGTGGCGACCGGGATGCACGACGAGCTGCCCGGCCTGCCCGGTCTGCGCGAACGCTGGGCACGCGAGGTGCTGCACTGCCCGTACTGCCACGGCTGGGAGGTCCGCGACCGGCCGCTCGGCGTGCTCGCCCCGGCCGGTCAGGAGCAGCGGGCGGTCCACCAGGCGCTGCTGGTACGGCAGTTGACGGACGACGTGGTGTTCTTCGGCGCGGCGCCGGACGACACCGCCCGCGCCGCGCTGACCGCCCGCGGCGTACGGATCGAGGCCCGCGGGGCCGCCGGGCTGGTGGTCGAGGACGGGACGCTGCGCGGCGTACGGCTGGCCGACGGGACCGTCGTACCGCGCACCGCGCTCTTCGTGCCCGCCCGGCCGGTACCGCACGACGCGCTGCTCACCGCCCTGGGCTGCGAACGGGACGCGTCGGGCCTGGTGCCGGTCGACCCGGCCGGCCGGACCGCGGTGCCGGGGGTGTGGGCGGCCGGCAACGTCGTCGACCCCACCGCCCAGGTGGTCGTCGCGGCCGCCGCCGGGGACCGGGCGGCCCGCGCGGTGAACCTGGACCTGATCGAGGAAGAGCTGACGGAGAACGGACGACGGGAGCAGCAGCGATGACCGGAACCCCGCACACGCACCGGCACGGCACCCACACGCACCCCCAGGACCACCACCACGGCCACGACGACGACTTCGACTGGTCCGCGATGGCCGACCTGCTGGAACTGGAGGGTGAGGTCCACGGCCCCTACGTGCGGCAGGCCCTGGCGGAAATCGGCCATCTGACCCCGCGCCGCGTCCTCGACATCGGCAGCGGCCCGGGCGTCGCGGCCTGCCGGATGGCCGAGGTCTTCCCGCAGGCCGAGGTCACCGCGGTGGACGGCACGCCGGAGCTGCTGGCCCGCGCCGAGGAACGGGCCGCGCGGCTCGGCGTACGGCTGCGGACCCGGCTGGCCGAGTTCCCCGCGGAACTCGACGGCCTGGGCCCGGCGGACCTGGTGTGGACCGGGCAGGTCGTGCACCACGTCGGCGACCAGCAGGACGCGCTGCGCCGGCTGGCCGGGCTGCTGACGCCCGGCGGTGTGCTGGCCGTTGTCGAGGGCGGACTGCCGCCCCGCTGGCTGCCGCGCGACGTCGGCTTCGGCCGCCCCGGCCTGCAGGAGCGGCTCGACGCGGCGCAGGCCGACCGCTTCAGCCGGATGCGCGACGAACTGCCCGGCTCGGTGCCGGTGGTGGAGGACTGGCCCGGCATGCTGCGGACCGCGGGACTCACCGGCGCACGGAGCAGGACCTTCCTCGTGGACCACCCCGCACCGCTGGCCACGGGGCCGGACGGCCCCGCACGGCTCTTCGCGCGGTGGTCCCTGGAGCGCTGCCGCAACGGGCTCGCCGACCTCCTGGACGACGAGGACCTGCGGACCCTCGACCGGCTGCTGGACCCGGCCGACCCGGCGGGCGTCGACCGGCGCCCGGACCTGTTCCTGCTGACCGCGAAGACCGTGCACTTCGGCACCGCGGCCTGACCACGGCGCGTGCGGGGGTGGCCGACCGGCCACCCCCGCACCCCCCCGTACCGGACCCCCGGTTCCGGACCCCCGTACCGGACCCGCGGTTCCTCCCCCCCCCGTACCGGACCCGCGGTTCCGGACCCCCGTACCGGACCCCTGGTTCCGAACCCCCGTGCCGGCCCCCCGTGCCGGCCCCCCGTCCCGCACCGCCCCCCTACGGCACGACCCGCAGCTCCGGATACCGCCCCGGCAGCCCGGCCGGCAGGCCGTCGCCCCGGCCCCGCAGCCACCGGTCGAAGAACGCGGCGACGCAGGCCCGCTGTGCGCCGACCGCCCGCACCGGATCCACCGTCCCGACCGTCTCCACCACGCCCTTGCGCGGCAGGTGCAACTCCCGTGCCAGCTGCGGAATCAGCGCCTGCGCATCGGTGAAACCGGCGTGCCGGCCGCCCCGCAGGGTCAGATCCCGCAGCCAGGCGCCCCGGCTGTGCCGCCACACCGCGCCCCAGGACGCCACCGTGCGGTGGGTGTCCCCCTCCGACCCCAACAGCAGCAGCGGGCGGTCCACGCCGTCGCGCCCAACGGTCGAGGGGTTCGACGGATCGTCGTCGCGCTGGGTGTACCCCATCACCCCGTCCATGTTGACCGCGGCCCTGATCCGCCGGTCGTCGTGCATCGCCTGGGCCGCCGTGAACCCGCCGGCCGACTGGCCGAACATCCCCGTCCGGCCCAGGTCCAGGGCGTCCCGCAGCCCGGCCGGCAGCGGGGAGGCGGGCCCCCGCTTCGCCAACTCGTCCAGCACGAACCGGGTGTCGGCCACCCGCACCCCGCTGACCTTCCGCAGCAGCTGCGTGATCCGCCCCGTCTTCTGCGCCCTGGCCAGCTCCGCCCGCATCACACTGCGCGCCACCCGCCCGCCCGGGAACTCCACGGCCGGCGCCTCATACGTGTGGTCGACGGTCACCACCGCGTAGCCGCGGGACGCCAGGTCGTCGCAGAGCGTGCTGCCGAACGAGCGGGGGTCGCCGGCGCCGGGGGAGTAGAGCACCACCGGGAGCCGCCCGGCCGCCACCGGCGCGCCCTCGCGCGCGGTGGTGAGCGTGGCACCCCAGGCGACCTTTCCCCGCGGCACCAGCTCCCCGAAGTTGTTCAGCGCGTCGAACGCGGTCGCCTCGCGCGCCGACATCTGCGGTGCGCGCGGGTACCGTCGCGCCCCGGCCCGTGCCGGGTACCGGACGCTGACCATCAGCTCCCGGCGTGCCCGTCCGCCGACCCACGGGTCGGACCGCCCGTGGTCCACCAGACGGAGCGAGACCGTACCGACGGGATACCGCCCGCTCGGCACCGGCAGCGTCAGCCGGGCCGGCTGCACGCCGGTGGCCGCCGCGTGTTCCGGGCCGGCCGCGCCCCCGCCGCCCGCCCGTCCCGCGTCCGGCGCACACCCGGCCACCGCCGGCGCCGCGACCAGCGTCCCCGCCAGCACCAGCGCCCCCGCCAGCACCCCCCGCCGCGTCCCGCGTCCCCCCGCACGCTCCGCCATGACGCTCTCCCCGTCGTCCCCGTAGGTCACCACCACGGCCGCTCCGGCCGCCCCTCCAGCCTCACGGCCCCGAGGCCCCGGATCGACCGTGCCACCTCCCCTCCTGGGGGTGTGGCCACCACGAACCCCTCACTCCGCCCCCGCCGTTACCCCCGCCCCTCGCGCCTGCGCCACCCGCACCGCGTCCCGCAGGGCCGCACTCAGCTGCACCGACAGAAACCGCAACTGCCGCGCGTCGGCGGCCGGATCGTCGATCAGTACCCGCGCGTGCTCCAGCAGCCCGAGCCCCATCCCGAGCTGTAACGCCTCGACCTCATCGGCATACCGCGAGAGAAACCCCCTGTCGTCGTCCGTGAACAAGTAACAGGGCTTCCCACCGGGAGCGGCCCAGGGAAGAAGGCGGGGCGAACGATCGGTCACGGCGGCCTGCTTTCGCGAGGTAGGGGTGCCCGGGACCGTGCGGGGCCGCGGGGCGCGTCCCTCTGGACGGCACCGGCAACGCTAGGCAGGCACCGGTGCACCGCACAGGGACGCCCCGTGCCACTTTCCGCCGGGGCTGGGACGCCCTGTCCTACCCGTCGAGGCCGAGCCGGTCGGCCAGCTCCGTGAGGGGGGAGGTGCGACGCCGCTCGCGGTTGCGGAGGTCCGCGACGAGGCGGCGGCTGGTGGAGTGGTAGCGCATCCACTCCGGGGCGGTGCGCTCGGCGGCGAGCAGTGCCTGCTGCGCACCGTCGTCCTTGCGGAGGTCGGCGAAGGCCAGGGCCCGGTCCACGTGGAAGCGCGCCCGCCAGGTCGGCGGGAGGGCGTGCAGTTCGGGGACCGCGCGCGCGGTGCGGAGGGCTTCCGAGCTCTCCGCCATCTCCACCAGGAAGTTGACCTTCGCCACGCCCACATTGGTCGGCCCGAACGGGGTCGCGTAGTCGAGGCGATCCGTGCCGATGCCGGCCGCCGCGGCGCTCGCCATGGTCAGCAGCTCGCGCACCGTGTCGTGCCGCTGCAGGCGCACGGCGGCCGTCGCCGCGCGGAGCAACAGGGCGCCCCACAGGGCGAGTTCGAGGGACGGTGACCGGAAGCCGGGCTCGATGCGTTCGGCGGCGCGCAACGCGACCCGCTCCGCGTCGGCCAGCCGCCCCTGTTTGGTGAGGACCCAGGCGAGGCTGGAGAAGCCGACGGTCTCCAGGTGGGGGTCGTCCCCTTTGGCCGCGGCCGCCATCGACCGTTCGAGGGCGGTGAACGCGGCGTCCTCCTTGCCCAGGGCCGCGAGCGTCGTCGCGGCGACCTGATACGCCTCGGCGAGGACCGACTGCGCCGCCGCGGCGTCGCTCCCGTTGCAGGCGCGGGCCGCCGCCTTCGCATCCCTGATCAACTGCGGCAGCAGCACCCCGATCTCCGCCATCCGCCCGTCCCGCCGGATGCGCTCCGTCGACCGCAGGGATTCCCGCAACGTCGCGATACCGGGCGGGTCCTCGGGGTCCGGCTCGTCGCCCAACAGGTCGGAGACGGGCGACACCGCCTGACGCAGCGCCAGCACGGACGGCTGCTCCCCCTCACTGCGCACCTCGAAGGTGGCGGGCTGCCCGACGAGCACGGACGGCTCCACGTCCAGTGCTCTGGCCAGCGCATTGAGCGTCGAGAGCCGGGCCGTCTGCCGTACGCCCTGTTCGAGCTTGCGGACGGTGTCGACGCACAGGTCCGCCCGTTCGGCGAGCCCCTCCTGCGTCAGCTTGCGGCGTGCCCGCAGCCGGGCGATGCGGTCACCGATGCCGGGTTCCTCGTGGAACAACTCCATGGCCACCCCCGCGAGAAGGACGTGCCGACCACGCTACGCCCCCGAGCCCGACGCCGACGCCCCCCTACGGCACCTCATGGCGGACCAGCGCGCGGGCGAACGGCTCACCCGTGGCCTTCGCGTAGGCCATCCGTTCCCGTACCTCGCTGAGGGTGCGAGGGCGGTAACCGGGCCCGCCGCAGCAGCTCTTGTGGAAGCGGACGCCCGCGTTCAGCAGTAGCGAGAGCACCCGCCAGCCCGCGGTGTCCCGGCGCTTCGGCGGGGCGAAGGCGGAGCCCACGTGCAGCAGCGGCCGCGCGCAGCGCGGGCAGCGACGCTCGTGGTCGCCGTCGTAGGGCTGCTTGTAGGAGGCCCGGCAGGGCAGGCAGACGTAGGACGTTTTCGCGGGCGGCACGGGCCGAGCGTAGCCCCCAACGGAACTACGCTCGACGGGTTTTCGGGCCGCCCGTCACGCGCCCGTACCACCCGGCGCGGAGGCGCACACCGGGCCCGGGCCCTGCGCAGAAGCAGGCACAGACACAGGCGCAGATCCAGAGACAGACGCAGGCTCGGCCGCGGCGCCCGGCGTCGGTGTGCCGGCCGAACCGTCCACCACCGTCGTCCGCCCCGGCAGACTCCGCAGCAGCAGCCCGTAGCCCAGGGCCGCCACCGTGCCCACCGCCGCGCAGCCCGCCCAGAGCGCGTCCGCGCCGTAGTGGTCGATGACCGTGCCGCCGAGCAGCGGCGCCGCGAGCGAGGCGACGGACCAGGACAGGGAATACATGCCCTGGTAGCGGCCGCGCCCGTGGAGCGGGGAGAGGCGGACCACCAGGCCCATCTGGGTGGGGGAGTTGATGATTTCGCCGAGGGTCCACACGACGACGGCGAGCGCGTACATCGCGACCGAGCCGGCCAGCGCGGTCAGCCCGAAGCCGTACCCGGCGAGCAGGGCCGAGCCGATGAGCAGCATGGCGGGGCTGCGGTGCTCGATGAAGCGGGTGACCGGGATCTGGAGCAGGACGACGAGCACGCCGTTGACCGCGATCACGGTGCCGAAGTCGGCGCTGGAGAAGCCGTCCTGACCCATCGACACCGGCATCGATACATACGCCTGCTGGAAGATCAGCGCCAGCAGCAGGTTGAGGCCGACGACGGTCATGAAGCGGCCGTCGCGCACCACGGTGCGCATGGAGACGGCGGCGGGGCCGGAGCCGCCGGAGTCGCGGTCGTCACCCGCCGTCGGCGTCGCGGCCGGGCGGGACTCGGGCAGCTTGAAGAAGACGACCAGGGCGCAGGCCAGCACGAGGGTCGACTCGCCCAGGAAGAGGGCCAGGTAGCCGTGCTGGGCGATGAGTCCGGCGGCGGTGGAGGAGACCGCGAAGCCGAGGTTGATCGCCCAGTAGTTCAGGGCGAAGGCGCGGACCCGGTCCTCGGGGGCGACGATGTCCGCCATCATCGCCTGTACGGCGGGGCGGGAGGCGTTGGTCGCCATACCGACCACGCCCGCGACCACCGCGATCGCGACCGGGTCCGTCATGAAGCCGAGCAGTGCCACGGACGCCGCCGTCGACAGCTGCGCGACGAGCATCGTGGGGCGTCGGCCGAGCCGGTCGGTCAGCACCCCGGCGCCCACGGACGAGATCACCCCGCCGAGGCCGTAGAGCGCGCCGACCAGACCCGCGTACGAGGCGGAGTGGCCGCGCTCGACGGTCAGGTAGAGGGCCAGGAACGTGGCGACGAAGGCGCCCAGCCGGTTGATCAGGGTGCTGGTCCACAGCCACCAGAACTGGCGGGGGAGGCCGGAGACGCTCTCCCGCGCGGCGTGTTTGAGGCGGGCGGGGCCGCGACTGGATGTGGATGCGGACATGACATTTCCCCCGTGGACGGCGTGCGTGGAGCGTGGGCTCGATGTAAGTGGTGAAAGCGGTGATCGCACCCTACTTACCGATCGGGCGCCGCCGCCACTGAATTGCCGGAAACCGTCAAGCGTCGCCGGGATGCCCAGGTCATGGACCCGCGCCGGGCCGATTCCGGAATTGGATTACGCTCGACGCCATGGCCGACGCACCGTACAAGCTGATCCTCCTCCGCCACGGCGAGAGCGAGTGGAATGCGAAGAACCTGTTCACCGGCTGGGTGGACGTCAACCTCAACGAGAAGGGCGAGAAGGAGGCGGTCCGCGGCGGAGAGCTGCTCAAGGACGCCGGCCTGCTCCCCGACGTAGTGCACACCTCCCTCCAGAAGCGCGCCATCCGCACCGCGCAGCTGGCCCTGGAGGCCGCCGACCGGCACTGGATCCCCGTCCACCGCAGCTGGCGGCTGAACGAGCGCCACTACGGCGCCCTCCAGGGCAAGGACAAGGCGCAGACCCTGGCCGAGTTCGGCGAGGAGCAGTTCATGCTCTGGCGCCGCTCGTACGACACCCCGCCGCCCGCGCTCGACGACGACTCGGAGTTCTCGCAGGCGCACGACGCGCGCTACGCGACGATCCCGCCGGAGCTGCGCCCGCGGACCGAGTGCCTCAAGGACGTCGTCCACCGCATGCTCCCGTACTGGTACGACGGCATCGTCCCGGACCTCCTCACCGGCCGCACGGTCCTGGTCGCCGCCCACGGCAACAGCCTGCGCGCCCTGGTCAAGCACCTCGACGGCATCTCCGACGCCGACATCGCGGGCCTGAACATCCCCACCGGCATCCCGCTCTCCTACGAGCTCGACGCCGACTTCCGCCCGGTCAACCCCGGCGGCACCTACCTCGACCCGGAGGCCGCCAAGGCCGCCATCGAGGCAGTGAAGAACCAGGGAAAGAAGAAGTAACCCCATAGCTGCAAGCCCCTTGCCGGCGGATTTTCCGCCGGCAAGGGGCTTTTTGGTGGAGCTATTGCTTCGTCAGGGTACGCTTCGCCATTCCCTGTTGAATTACCTGCAAGACTTCTCGAATTACTCGCTCGTCATCATACAGGCGGGAATGCGCCAGTCTCCGGCCCTGCGGCGCGAAAGGCTCCAATTGCATCAGAACTGCTTTGCCTGGCGGAGAAGCTTCAACCGAACTGAACCCGAACAGGCTGACGAATGGCCCGTCGATGCCAAACACCAGCGAGGAGCTGAGTAGCAAAGTGATCAGTGCGACCAGGGCAAGCCCCGGAACGGCGAAGAAATACTGCATGAATGCCAGCCTGCGGGTGTGGAGTGCCGCGGCGGCCAGGATGGAGGCTTGCGTGGTCAGGAGGATGAAAGTCCACAGTTTGAAGCTACCGAAGAGGCGACTGCTCGCGCCTGTAAGCCATCCTATGAATTGCCCGGCCACCAGGAAGGTCGAGGCTTCGTCGCCGGCAGAGCGTATTACCGTGGTGCGGCTGACTACGGTGGATGGCGAGTGGATGGAGGTCACGAGCTTGCTGCGGAAGCCGCGGCCCAGCTTTTTCCGGTGCATGGCGAGCCCCACCGCGCACAGCGCGAGCATCAGGCAGAGCAGTGCGGCGAAGGATATGATCGTCCAGTCGATCCAAGCTTTTGGCTCGGTAAGTGCACTGGTGCAGGCCAGGGAAATGAGTAGTATCCCGAATAATGCCGTCATGAGTGCCTGATGGATGGGAACGTCCCGGCCGCGAGAATGTATGAACGGGGTTGCGAGGGTGATGGTGGACACCGATTTGTCCACAGCTTCCATTGCCCGCAACGCCACATTCCCCCCATGGCTGTGCGCAACTATCCATTGCCGTGCCTTCGGGGTGGCTGCCATCTGACTTTCGAGGTGGGTGACCAGTTCGCTGGTGGCGCGGTCTCTGGCTCGGTGCGAATTCTTGCCGGACCAGGAGAACGGAACCACGCGGTACCCTGCTCCCGAAAGTGTCGCATGCAGTGCGCCTTCGCTCGAAGTCCAAGCCGCGTTGCGTGCATATGTGCCATGTACCAGCGTGACAGTGACATCAGCCGTGCCGCCACTATTTCTATTGATGCGCCTTCCCATGGCCGCACTGTATCGATTGCAGATCCGGCAGACAGCCTCGTATCGGATTCCATCACGCGCTCATCCGGCTTGAAGTCGTTCTGCTCCGGCAACGCGCCGACACGCGCCCACCGCTGAACCTACGCCGCTGCGCCCCACCTCCTGTCGGCGTTGACCGGTAACCTGCGACGATCAGCCGTGGCACGCCTGGAGGCTTCGTGGAAGCTACCGCTCTCGTCAGTCCCGACCGGTTGTGGTCGGCGCAGGAGGTCTTGGCGCGCCCGAGTCCCGTCGCGGCGGCAGCCGGCATCTACGGGTGGCACTTCGAGCAGCCGCCCCACCCGGACCTGGACGCCGGTCGCCTGCTCTATGTCGGTATAGCCCCGCGGTACATGGCGAACCGGACCAGCACCCAGAACCTGCGCAAGCGGGTGCGCTATCACTACCGGGGCAATGCGGCCGGCTCAACCCTGCGGCTCACCCTCGGTTGCCTGCTCGGGCTGGAGCTGCGTCGCGTGGGCAGTGGCAAGCGGATGACGTTCGGCAAGGTCGGCGAAGCCACGCTGAGTCAGTGGATGGCAGACAACGCGCGAGTGTGCTGGCTCGAGCACGGCGAACCGTGGACCTTGGAGTCACAGCTCATCTCTCGGCTCGACCTCCCGCTGAACCTCGACCAGAATCGCCACAACGCCTTCCACAGCCGCCTGAAAGAGCTACGGGCCCAAGCCCGCCGGCGAGCACGGGAGTTGCCCGTCACCTCGTAGAGGACGGGCCGGGGGCGTTTTCACGGCCCGGGCTCGCTCCGGGCGTACACCTGCGAGCCGCTCACCCCTTGCCCACGGCGCGCACGGAAGTGAAGCAGTGGACGAGCAGGACGACCAGGAAGCCCGCCGAGGCGAGCAGGCCCACCATGGGGGCGGGTGTGTGCCCCGTGAGCATCGGCAGCCAGGCCAGGTAGAGGCCGACGGTCGTCGCGGCCCGCACCGTCTGGGCGAGCGGTGACCAGGCCAGCTCCTGCAGGGCCTCGGTGCCCGAGGTGAAGGTGAGCACGGTCCCCAGGAGGAGGCCGACAACGGTGACGACGATCAGCCCGAAGAGCGCGCCGCGGCCGGTGGCCGAGTCCGCACCCGCCTGCCAGTGGGGCCGCGCGAGCAGGTGCAGGTCCCGGCGTGCGTGCACCACGCCACCGAGCTGCGGGGCGTCCGGCGACCACAGGACCTCGACGGTGGCGCCTTCGCGTGGCCGGTCATGGGTGTAGGCGCCGTCCACGGGGAGCCGGCCGGGGCCGTTCGGCACCGACAGGACGAGGTCCGCGTAATAGCCGCGGACGACCTCCTCGCTCAGGTCCCTTTCCAGCGACGTGGGCCGGCCGACGACGGTGGCGTTGCTGACCGTCGCGCCGGCCTTCTGCAGGGCGGTGACCTTCGGACCGGGTGAGCCGGACAGGACCGGCACGACGAGCGCTCCGGCGGCGAAGGCCACCAGCGCCCACACCGCACAGGTGCGGGCCCTCACCCAGCCCGCCGAGTCGGTGAGGGGCAGCGCCCCCATGGGCCGGCCGTACGGCGACACCGGTGCCGCCTTGGTCAGCGAGACCTGCGGCCGCGCGGACCGCGCCGCCCACAGAGCGGCTGCTCGAAGAACCGCACACGCCGCCGCGACGCCGCCGCACACCAGCGGCACGGTGTGGGGTGGCGGGAGGGCAACCGCCCCCAGCAGCCAGGCACATGCGACAGCCGAGGCCAAGTAACCGACAACCCCGCATATTCGCGTCAACGCCCTTGACGCGCTCACCGCACGTCATCCTCGATCGGCATGCGCAGCAGTGTCCCAGGCGCGCCGGTCTCGCTGTTGCCGGATGGCCGTTTCCGCGGACGAGGAGCGTCGTAAAAACGCGCGCACCGCCCCGGCCGCGGGCGCTACCGTCTCGGGATGCCTGATGACGATGGTTACGAGGACGGTTACTTCGGAGAGAGCGTCGCGGCCCGGTACGACGAGTCGTCGGGGGACATGTTCGGCCCGGACGCGGTGGACCCGGTCGTCGAGGTGCTGGCCGGACTCGCCGGCGACGGCCCGGCGTTGGAACTCGGCATCGGCACCGGCCGGATCGCGCTGCCGCTGGCCGCCCGCGGCGTCCCGGTGCACGGCATCGACATGTCCCGGGCCATGGTGGCGCGACTGCAGGCCAAGCCCGGCGGCGACCGCATCGGCGTGACGATCGGCGACTTCGCCACGACCCGGGTGCCCGGCACGTTCGCCGTCAGCTACCTCGTCTTCAACACGATCAACAACCTGACGACGCAGGACGCCCAGGTCGACTGCTTCCGCAACGCCGCCGCCCATCTGCGGCCCGGCGGCTGCTTCGTCATCGAGGTGGGGGTCCCGGAACTGCGCCGCCTGCCGCCCGGGCAGACCGCCGTGCCGTTCCACATCAGCCCCACCAAGTGGGCGTTCGAGACCTACGACGTCGTCACCCAGGCCATGAGCTCCCACTACGTCACGCTCGTCGACGGACGCGCCGAGCACTCCTCCGTCCCGTTCCGGTACGTGTGGCCGTCCGAACTGGACCTGATGGCGCGCCTGGCCGGGCTGCGGCTGCGCGACCGCTGGGAGGACTGGGCAGGGACACCGTTCACGAGCGAGAGCCGCCGGCACGTCTCGGTCTGGGAGAAGGCCGAGGAGAAGGCCGGGGAGAAGACCGCCGACTGACCGCGCGCGTGCGGCTCCGGCCACGGCCACGGGCCGGGGCGCTGCCGCGGAGGCGGCGCGCCGCGCGCGGAATGCGGATCGGGGCGCCGGTGTTGCCAGAGGGATGACTGAATCGTCCCGGGATGCCGTGTTCGGCCCGGTCGAGCCCGCCGCGGTCCGTGCGCGGCTGGCCGCCGAGCGGGCGGACACGGCCGCGCAGATCGCCGCGCTGGGCCGCGACTTCGACGTGATCGTCGAGGCGAACGCGCTGGTGGCGGTGGACGACGAACACGACCCCGAAGGGTCGAGCACCGCCTTCGAGCGGGCCCATGTCGCTGCGCTGCTGGCGCAGGCCCACGACCATCTCGCGGCGCTGGACCGGGCGGAGGAACGCCTGGCACGCGGGGTCTACGGGCGGTGCGAGGCGTGCGGCGACCCGATCCCCGCGGAGCGACTGGAGGTGCGCCCGGCGGCGAGCACCTGCGTGCGCTGCGCCGCCGGGCGCAGCCGCTGACCGTGCGTTCCCGCGGCGGACCGGTTCCTGGATGCGGTCGGCGCCGGGCCGTGCAGCATGGAAGAGGGGACCCGACCCTTCTGCACCCTGGAGATGAGCTCGATGCCCAAGTTCATGGACGTCCACCACGGGATGACGGGCCTCAGCCCCGACGACATCAAGGCGGCGCACCAGGCCGACCTCGCCATCCAGAGCGAGGAGGGCGTGACCTTCGAGCACGCCTGGGCCGACACCGACTCGGGCGATGTGTTCTGCCTGTCGGACGCCCCCTCGGCAGGGGCCGTGCAACGCATCCACGAGCGGGCCGGCCACCGGGCCGACGAGATCCATCCGCTGTCGGTCTCCCTGTGATCCGTGGCCGCCCGCCCCACGGCCCGACCGGGCGGCAGAACTGCCGGCGGCCCCGGCCGGACGGTCGGGAAGACCGTCCGGCCGGGGCCGCGGTGGAGCAGTCGCGCCGTGCCGTAGGGAGCCGCCGAGACCGCTAGCAGCCGCCGCCGCACTGGCACGGTCCGCCCGACTGACAGCCGCAGCTGCAGCCGGGGCCGCAGGAACAGCCGGCCATCTCGACGGGCGCCGGGTCGCCTGGCGCCGCGGGCTTGAGGGAGTCCGCCATGGGTGCCATCCATTGCCTCCTAGGGGTCACCGGGTGCCCAAGGGGTCACCTGAGGCCCATTGCAAGCCCGGGCGGCAAGGCGCGTCAACGGCGCGTGGAGGCACACGTCAACGGCGCACGGTCGCTCGCCGAGCGCGGCCCCGCGCCGCTCTCCCGCCCCCCGCCGTCAGGTGCCGTCGACCGCCGTCGGCGGGGCGATCTCGTCGGCGTGCTCACCGGTCACCAGGTAGACGACCCGCTTGGCCACCGACACCGCGTGGTCGGCGAACCGCTCGTAGTAGCGGCCCAGCAGCGTCACGTCCACCGCGGTCTCGATGCCGTGCTTCCAGCGGTCGTCCATCAGGTGCTGGAACAGCGTGCGGTGCAGCAGGTCCATGGCGTCGTCGTCGTGCTCCAGCTGCAGCGCGAGCTCGACGTCCTTGGTGATGATGACCTCGGCGGCCTTCGCCATCAGGCGCTGCGCCAGCTGCCCCATCTCCAGGATGGTGGCGTGCAGATCGCGCGGCACGGCCGTCTCCGGGAAGCGCAGCCGGGCCAGCTTGGCCACATGCTGGGCCAGGTCGCCCGAGCGCTCCAGGTCCGCGCTCATCCGCAGCGAGGTGACGACGATCCGCAGGTCGGTGGCGACCGGCTGCTGCCGGGCCAGCAGGGCGATCGCCCGGGCCTCCAGGTCCCGCTGGAGGTCGTCGACCTTCTCGTCGGCGGCGATGACGTTCTCGGCCAGCTTGAGGTCCGCGTCGAGTATCGCCGTGGTGGCGCGCCCGATCGCGGAGCCGACGAGCCGGGCCATCTCGACCAGGCCCTCGCCGATCGAATCCAGCTCCTCGTGGTACGCGTCCCGCATCTGTGACCTTCTCTCGCGTCGAGTGTGGTGTGGGGTGGTGGGGGAGGGGAAACGGAGTGCACGATGACCTGTGCCCACGCTCTCACGGTCCGTGCCCGCACGGCCCGTGTCCCGGAAGCGCGGTGCCCCGCGGCCGGAGCGGAAACGATCCGTCACCCGCACCCTCACCTTGCGGCCGGATCGCGTCCTGCGCTCCCACCCGGGGTGAACCGGCACCGACGTGAAGGTGAACTCTGGGCGACGCGAGCCCCGCACCGGGGCGGCCGTCGCGGTTCACCGGCCGCACACCGGAGCCGCGGGGTGCACGCGCCGGTCGCCCCAAGGCCCTCCGGCGGGCGACGGCGCGCCCCTTCCCGGCCTCCGGAGTGAACCGGCGCGGACGCCACGGTGAACTCTGGGCGACGGCTGTTCGAGCAGCGCCCCGCGAGGCTGGGGGAGTGCCCGAACCGGCACATACTCTGGAGTCATGAACGTGGACGCGGCCGTTGCCGCAGTGGCAGCGATCGCCGGGTTGTGCACCGGCGTCTTCGCCATGCTGGCGTTCCGCTGGAGCGAGCGCGACCAGGCCAAGCCCACCCGCACCTCGCTGCACACCGACGCCGTGCTGCCGCCCGGTGTCGACACCGTCCTGTCGGTGCTGCGGTCCTCCGCCGTCGTCCTCGACGAGGCCGACTCCGTCGTCAAGGCCAGCTCCGCGGCGTACGCCCTCGGCCTGGTCCGCGGCGGCAAGCTCGCCGTCGAGCCCATGATGCAGATGGCCCGCGACACCCGCAGGGACGGCGAGATACGCCAGGTCGAACTGGACCTCCCGCGCCGCGGCACCGGCCGCGGCGAGGCGCTGGCGGTCTCCGCCAGAGTCGCCCCGCTGGGCTCCCGGCTCGTCCTGCTGCTGGTCGAGGACCTCACCGAGGCCCGCCGGATAGAGGCCGTCCGCCGCGACTTCGTCGCCAACGTCAGCCACGAGCTCAAGACACCCGTCGGCGCGCTCTCGCTGCTGTCCGAGGCCGTGATGGACGCCAGCGACGACCCCGAGGCCGTCACCCGCTTCGCCGGCCGCATGCAGAACGAGGCCACCCGCCTCACCAGCCTCGTCCAGGAACTCATCGACCTCTCCCGGGTCCAGAACGACGACCCCCTGGAGGACGCCGAGCCGGTCCGGGTCGACGAACTGGTCGCCGAGGCGGTGGACCGCTGCCGCCAGCAGGCCGGCGCGAAGCAGATCACCATGGCCGCCGGAGGCACCGCCGACCTCAGCGTCTGGGGCAACCGCGGCCAGCTCGCGGCGGCCCTCGGCAACCTCGTCGAGAACGCCGTCAACTACTCCCCGGCGCGCACCCGCGTCGGGATCGCCGCCCGCCGGGTGGCGGCACCCGGCGGTGACCTGATCGAACTCTCGGTGACCGACCAGGGCATCGGGATATCCGAGAAGGACCGGGACCGCATCTTCGAGCGGTTCTACCGCGTGGACCCGGCGCGCTCGCGCGCCACCGGCGGGACCGGCCTCGGCCTCGCCATCGTCAAGCACGTGGCCGCCTCGCACGGCGGGGAGGTCACGGTGTGGAGCGCTGAGGGACAGGGCTCCACCTTCACCCTGCGTCTCCCGGAAGCCGGGGCCGTACGCGAACGTGAACGGCCCGCGGACCTGTCAGCGGAGGGCCTCGACGACGAGGACCGTCCGTACGAGACCTTCAACGATCCGCTCCCTGCTCACCCAGCCCCGGAGGTCCTTCCGTGACCCGAGTGCTTGTCGTCGAGGACGAGGAATCGTTCAGCGACGCACTGTCGTACATGCTCCGCAAGGAGGGTTTCGAGGTCGCCATCGCGGCAACGGGCCCCGACGGACTGGACGAGTTCGAGCGCAACGGCGCCGACCTCGTCCTCCTGGACCTGATGCTGCCCGGTCTGCCCGGCACCGAGGTCTGCCGCCAGCTGCGCGGCCGCTCCAACGTCCCGGTCATCATGGTGACCGCCAAGGACAGCGAGATCGACAAGGTCGTCGGCCTGGAGATAGGAGCCGACGACTACGTCACCAAGCCCTTCTCCTCCCGCGAACTGGTCGCCCGCATCCGCGCCGTGCTGCGCCGCCGCGGCGAGCCGGAGGAGGTCACCCCGCAGGCCCTGGAGGCCGGGCCGGTCCGGATGGACGTGGACCGGCACGTCGTCACGGTCGCCGGCGGCAAGGTCGACCTGCCGCTGAAGGAGTTCGACCTCCTGGAGATGCTGCTGCGCAACGCCGGCCGCGTGCTGACCCGTATGCAGCTCATCGACCGGGTCTGGGGCGCCGACTACGTGGGCGACACCAAGACCCTGGACGTGCACGTCAAGCGGCTGCGCGCCAAGATCGAGCCCGACCCGGGCGCCCCGCGCTACCTCGTCACGGTCCGCGGCCTGGGCTACAAGTTCGAGCCGTAGACCGCAGCCCGGCAGGCCCGCCCGCGGGTGCGCCGGATACGCCTCAGGGGCGCCCCTCCGGTCCGGGAGGGGCGCCCCTGAGGCGTACGGACGGTCAGTGGCCGGCGTGCGCGCCGCCGGCACCGGGCTTGCCCGAGGTGGACGGGGAGGCGCTGCCGGACGGCTTGCCGGACTCCGAGGGCTTGGCGGAGCCGGACGGCGAGGCGGAGCCGGACGGCTGCGGGAGCTGGGAGGGCCCGTAGCCCTGGAAGTAGCTCGTCGCCGGGATGACGTAGGCGTTCGCCTTCACCTTGCCGGTCGTGCTGAGCGTGAAGGTCAGCGACTGGATGTTGCCGTCCTGGACGGCCTCCCGGCCGCTCGCGAGGACGGCCGAGGCGTTGTCCTTGCCGCCGAGCACGACGGACCCGCCGGCCGGCACGGTGATCTGGCCCGAGCCGCCGCCGGCCGGCGTCAGCTTGGCCGACTGGCCGGCGATGTCGATCGCGGTCAGCTTCTGGTCCTTGGCGCCGTTGTTGAACACCGTCGCGGCCACCACGGCCGGGCCCTTGGCGTTCACATCGGGCTGGGTGATGACATTCGCGTTTTGGATCTTGATGTCACCGACGGAGGTCGCGGCGTTGTCCGGCTTGACCTGAAGCGTCTGGGCGTCGTTGCCGGCCGCGCAGGCGGACAGCGAGACGACCGAGAGCGAAAGGACGGTGGCGGCGAGGACGCCGCGTCGAAGGCTGCGGCTCACGGCGGCGGCATCTCCTTGACGAGCTACGGCGGCCGAACGTTCGTGCCCGGTCGCGGATGGACGGCTGGGGCGGCCCGCGTACGCGTCATGACGACGGGTGCGTAAAGCCGCCCTAAGGGTGTGTCAGCGCCGCTAGGTTACCGAGCCGTCCCCGCGCCGCCGCACCCGACCCGCCCCCAGCGTGCTCGCGGCCCGTCACCGCCGCCCGGGCGCGGTGTGCAGGGCCGGGCCCGCGAGCTCACCCGCCGCGCGGCACCCCGCAGAAAACCGGCCCAAGAGTTCATGATCATTAAAGGAAGGTGGGGTGCCGGAAGAACCGCCCGGAAGAAGTGGACGGGAACGGACCGACGGGAACGTGCCGGCGGGAACGCGCCCGGATATTCCGCGGGTGACCGTTCGGCTGCCGGCGCACCCGTTTCCGCCTGCGGTTTCCCCCGCCGAAAAACAGTATTCGCAGAGAATGTGAAGGCCCGACGGAATTGATCACACCCTTCGGCGCTCCGGTGGTGATCAATTCGGGAATCGTCTCCGAGGAGGGCGCGAGCAGCCGAACGGAGTAGCGGAACTCGCTCAAGCGGATCCGTGCAAAACGGGACGTTCGACCCGCCGATCGCGGCCTTCCCGGTGTGTGACGGGCGTGTTTCCGGTCGCCCGCGAAGCCCCTCCGACCTGCGAATACCCGCCTCCAAGGGGTCCTCGCAGCACGTCGCGGCCAGAGTTGTCAAGCCCCGAGATATGCCCTGACCTGCGAAAACGCCATTCAGAACGGTCCGTTCCCGTGTTAGCATGGATAGCCACGGAAGGGGTACCTGTCACATGACGTTCAAGGTTGGCGACACCGTGGTCTATCCCCATCACGGGGCCGCGCTGATCGAGGCCATCGAAACTCGCCAGATCAAAGGCGTGGACAAGACCTACTTGGTGCTGAAGGTCGCCCAGGGCGACTTGACTGTTCGTGTGCCAGCGGACAATGCGGAGTTCGTCGGCGTACGCGACGTGGTTGGTCAGGACGGGCTGGACCGGGTCTTCGAGGTGCTTCGTGCACCGTATGCCGAAGAGCCGACGAACTGGTCCCGTCGCTACAAGGCAAATCTCGAGAAGCTCGCTTCCGGCGATGTGATCAAGGTCGCCGAAGTAGTGCGCGACCTGTGGCGGCGTGAGCGCGAGCGCGGACTCTCCGCCGGTGAGAAGAGGATGCTCGCGAAGGCCCGCCAGATCCTGGTGAGCGAACTCGCCCTCGCGGAGAACACCAACGAGGACAAGGCCGAGGCCCTGCTCGACGAGGTTCTCGCGTCCTGACGCTGCTGCGCGCCGGTCATGGGACACACCCCCGCACCCGACGCCAGTGACGACGTAGCAATGCCGCGGTGCCCGAGTGACGACCCTCCCGTACGGAGGGGTCTGTTGCCGGGCGCTGCGGCATATCTGCGAGGGCATCTCCGCGGATGAGGCGGTCCGCCGGGATCGACGAGGACGCCCACTGACTGTGGCGTGCCGGGCCCGGGCAGCTGCCTCGACCGATGTCACGGAAGGGTCCGGTCAAGGCTCGCGCCCGGCACTCCCCCCGCCCGGCGTCGCTCGACCAGGGGGCACGCCCAGGCCATACCCACCCCGCCCGAGCAAACAAACCTGTCTGCGCCAATTCCGGGCTCGCCCCGGACTCCGGAGCCATCGATGTCAGATCCCTCCCGCCCGATCCGCACCGCCGCGGTGATCCCCGCCGCCGGCCGGGGCGTCCGGCTCGGTCCCGGCACCCCCAAGGCACTGCGCACGCTGGGCGGCACCCCCATGCTGGTGCACGCCGTCCGCGCGATGGCCGCCTCCCGCGCCGTCTCGCTGATCGTCGTGGTCGCCCCGCCCGACGGCGCCACCGAGGTGGACCACCTCCTGAACGAATACCCGCTCGCCGACCGCACCGACCTCGTGGTCGTCCCCGGCGGACAGACCCGCCAGGAGTCCGTACGGCTCGGTCTGGCCGCGCTGCCGGCCGACATCGACGTCGTGCTGGTGCACGACGCCGCGCGCCCGCTGGTCCCGGTGGACACCGTCGACGCGGTGATCGCCGCCGTACGGAACGGTGCGCCCGCGGTCGTCCCGGCGCTGCCGCTCGCCGACACCGTCAAGCAGGTCGAGCCGCAGCCCCAGGGCGCCCCCGAGCCGGTGGTCGGCACCCCGGAGCGGGCCCTGCTGCGCGCCGTGCAGACCCCGCAGGGCTTCAGCCTGGAGACCCTGCGCAAGGCGCACGACACCGTCGTCGAGGGCGAGGGCGCCACCGACGACGCCGGGCTGGTCGAACGGCTCGGCGCCCCGGTCGTGGTCGTCCCCGGCCACGAGGAAGCGTTCAAGGTGACCCGGCCGCTGGACCTCGTCCTGGCCGAGGCCGTACTCGCCCGTAGGAGGGCCAACGATGGCTATGTCTGACCCGGCCCCCGCCGCCGGCATCCCGCTCGTCGGCATCGGCACCGACGTGCACGCCTTCGAGCAGGGCCGCGAGCTGTGGTGCGCCGGCCTCCTCTGGGACGCCGCGGAGAGCGACGGCTACGGCCTGGCCGGCCACAGCGACGGCGACGTGGCCGCGCACGCCGCGTGCGACGCGCTCTTCTCGGCGGCCGGCGTCGGCGACCTGGGCGCGCACTTCGGCACCAGCCGGCCCGAGTGGTCCGGTGCCTCCGGTGTGACGCTGCTGGCCGAGGCGGCGCGGATCGTCCGCGCCGAGGGCTTCGCGATCGGCAACGTCGCCGTGCAGGTCATCGGCGTACGCCCGAAGGTCGGCAAGCGGCGGGACGAGGCGCAGAAGGCGCTGTCCGCGGCGGTCGGAGCGCCCGTCTCGGTCTCCGGGACGACCTCGGACGGGCTGGGCCTGACCGGCCGCGCCGAGGGCCTGGCGGCGGTCGCCACGGCGATCGTCTTCCGCACCGGCTGAGCGGCACCCCGGAACCGCACCCCCGGAACGGCATCCCCGGGCCGGTGACGGCCCGAGGGCGTACGGCGTCCGGCATTCCCCCGTATGGCGCGGGAATGCCGGACGCCGTACGGGTGTTGGGGGAGGATCGGAGTACTCGTGTCCCTCGGAACGGCCCGCAGGAAGGATCCTCGTGACTGCCACCCTGTCCGACGACCTCAAGAAGCTCCTCGACACCCCGGTCTTCGTGATCGTGTCGACGGTCCAGCCCGACGGCAGCCCCCAGGCGTCGCCGGTCTGGGTGAAGCGGGACGGCGACGACCTGCTGATCTCGACCACCGTCGGCCGCCGCAAGGAACGCAACATCCGCCGCGACCCGCGCGTCTCGGTCGTCGTCCAGCCGTCCGACAGCCCGTACACCTACGCCGAGGTCCGCGGCACCGCCACGCTGACCACCGAGGGCGGCCAGGAGCTCATCGACGAGCTGTCCCGCAAGTACACCGGCAAGCCCTATGCCGAGTTCAACCCGGAATCGGGCAAGGACGCCGAGCGGGTCGTCGTCCGGATCACCCCGCGCAAGGTGGTCGGCAGCATCTGACGCCCGCCCCCGGGCGGCCGCCGATGCCCGCACTCACCATCCTCCGGGGGAATTTTCGGCCATCACATCCGGCAAATCGGACGGTTATGACGGATCTGTGTCCCCGTGGCCCATGCGTCGCGGGGCACTGCCGGGTTCCGACTACCCTGGTTCCGTGACGATTCGCCTGTACGACACCAGCGCCCGGCAGATTCGCGACTTCACCCCGCTCACGCCGGGCTGCGTCTCGATCTACCTGTGTGGCGCGACCGTGCAGGCCGCCCCGCACATCGGGCACATCAGGTCGGGGCTGAACTTCGACATCATGCGCCGCTGGTTCGCCTACCGCGGCTACGACGTGACGTTCGTGCGCAACGTCACGGACATCGACGACAAGATCATCACCAAGTCGGCCGAGCAGGGCCGCCCGTGGTGGTCGCTCGGCTACGAGAACGAGGTCGCCTTCAACACGGCCTACGACTCCCTCGGCTGCCTGCGCCCGACCTACGAGCCCCGCGCCACCGGCCACATCCCCGAGATGATCGAGATGATGCGCGGCCTGATCGAGCGCGGCCACGCCTACGCCGCCGACGGCAACGTCTACTTCGACGTGAAGTCCTTCCCCGGCTATCTCCAGCTGTCCAACCAGGAGTTGGACAACCTCCGGCAGCCGTCCGGCGAGGGCGAGACCGGCAAGCGGGACCCGCGCGACTTCGCCATGTGGAAGGCCGCCAAGGAGGGCGAGCCCAGCTGGGAGACCCCCTGGGGCCGCGGCCGGCCCGGCTGGCACCTGGAGTGCTCGGCGATGGCCCACAAGTACCTGGGCACCGCCTTCGACATCCACGGCGGCGGCGTCGACCTCGTCTTCCCGCACCACGAGAACGAGATCGCGCAGGCCAAGGCGTACGGCGACGACTTCGCCGCGTACTGGACCCACAACGCCTGGGTCACCATGGGCGGCGAGAAGATGTCCAAGTCGCTGGGCAACTCCCTGCTGGTCTCGGAGATGGTCAAGCGCTGGCGCCCGATCGTGCTGCGCTACTACCTGGGCACCCCGCACTACCGCTCGATGATCGAGTACAGCGAGGACGCGCTCCGCGAGGCCGAGGCCGCGTTCGCGCGGATCGAGGGCTTCGTCCAGCGCGCCGTCGAGAAGGTCGGCTCCGTCGAGCCCGCGCCCGAGGTCCCGCCGGCCTTCGCCGAGGCGATGGACGACGACCTGGGCGTCCCGCAGGCGCTGGCGATCGTGCACACCACCGTCCGCCAGGGCAATTCCGCGCTGACCGCCGATGACAAGGAGTCGACGGTGGCCCGCCTGGCGGAGCTGCGTGCGATGCTCGGCGTGCTGGGCCTCGACCCGCTCGACGAGCGCTGGTCCGGCGGCGGCGCCGATTCCTCGGGCCGCGGCGAGGCCATGCACGGCGTCGTCGACTCGCTCGTGCGGCTCGTCCTCGACCAGCGGCAGGCGGCCCGCGCCCGCAAGGACTACGCCGCCGCAGACGCCATCCGCGACCAGCTCCAGCAGTCGGGACTGTCGATCGAGGACACCCCGTCGGGCCCCCGCTGGTCGCTGTCCTGACCCCCGTCGCGCCCGCGGCCGGCCACCCGGATTCGACCGTCCCGGTGGCCACGGGCGACACTCAATCCATACGTACGTACCCACTCCACGTCGCGAGACGTCGAGAGCAGTGAAGAAACAGGTGACCCATGGCCGGCAACAGCCAGCGCAGGAACCGCCGCACGTCCAACAAGAAGGGCGCGCAGGTCGGCAGCGGCGGCAAGCGGCGCCGGGGCCTGGAGGGCAAGGGCCCGACCCCGCCCGCCTCCGCGCGCAAGGGACACGTCAAGAACCGCGTCGCCAACGCCAAGGCGAAGCACGAATCCAAGCGCCCGGCCCCGCGCCGGGGCGGCGCCAAGGGCACCGCCGAGCTGGTCGTCGGCCGTAACCCGGTCGTCGAGGCGCTGCGCGAGGGCGTGCCCGCCACGACGCTGTACGTGCAGCAGTTCATCGACAGTGACGAGCGGGTCCGCGAGGCCCTCCAGCTCGCCGCGGACCGCGGCATGAACCTCATGGAGGCCCCGCGGCCCGAGCTGGACCGCATGACCAACGGGCTCAACCACCAGGGCCTGGTCGCGCAGATCCCCCCGTACGACTACGCGCACCCCGAGGACCTGGCCGCGGCCGCGTTCGACGCCGGCGAGGACCCGCTGATCGTCGCGCTGGACGGCGTCACCGACCCGCGCAACCTGGGCGCGGTCGTCCGGTCCGTCTCCGCGTTCGGCGGCCACGGCGTGGTCGTGCCCGAGCGCCGGGCGGCGGGGATGACGGCCGGCGCCTGGAAGACCTCGGCGGGCACCGCGGCCCGTACGCCGGTGGCCCGTGCCACCAACCTCACCCGCGCCCTGGAGTCGTACCAGAAGGCCGGACTGACGGTCGTCGGCCTGGCCGCGGACGGCGACCTGGAGCTCCAGGACCTGGAGGTCCTGGACGGCCCGGTGGTCATCGTCGTCGGCAGCGAGGGCAAGGGCCTGTCGCGGCTGGTCGGCGAGACCTGCGACGTGCGCGTCCGGATCCCGATGCCGGGCGGTGCGGAGTCCCTGAACGCCGGTGTCGCGGCCGGTGTCGTTCTGTGGGAGGCCGCGCGGCGCCGCGGCTGAACGGTGTGCCCCGGGGCCGGTGCGTCCGCACGTACCGCACCTCGGGGCAAAACCTGACTCTCCGTGTGACTTCCCCGTATCCCGTGATCTTTTGACGGGTCTCGGACAGATCGGCCCGGTCAAGGCAGTGTCTTAACCGCGAGTCACTCGGTTAGATGAGCGTGGACACCAGAACACCCCGCACGCCTCCGGGGGGACGCTCGCCGGGCTTCGATGACGAGCCGGGCCTGAGCTCGGTCAAGGTCCCGTGCGATCCCGCGCAGGTCATCGTCAACCACGCCAGCTTCCGCGTACAGCTCGCCACGCCCTCGGCGCGCGCCGCCATGGCGGACACCGCGCGCATCCCGGCCGTCCGGGGCTCGTCCCCCGGCGCCAGACGCCGGGCGCCCGTGGTCTGGAGCGGCCGCACCGAACCGGGCGGCACGGCCGGCGCCACCACCCAGCTCCTGCACGCGGTGCGCGACGCGGGCATCGGCCTCGACGGCGGCCAGGGCGACGACGTCGGCACGACCCAGGTCCTGCCGCGGATCCGCCTCGACGACGCCGCCCCCGCCCAGACCGTGATCGGCCAGCGCGGCCCCACCGAACCCGACAGCCCCCTGCTGCGCGGCGTACGCCCCGTGGGCAGCGCGTACGGCGATCACCTCCCTCGTCACCCCTACGGGGGCCGCGGCCCCGGCGACGACCACTACGACGACGGCCGCTTCGACGACGACCGTTTCGAGGACCACGACCCCTTCGAGGCCGGCTCCCGGCGCCGCACCCCCGACTCGGTGCGCCACGCGTACTACCCCGGCCGCCGCATGAACCTCGGCGTCGTCCTCCTCCCGCTGCGCATCTTCCTCGGCCTGATCTCCGTCTACGCCGGCATGGGCAAGCTCTGCGACCCCGTGTACTTCGACGGCGGCGAGCGGGGCTCGATGGTCACCTGGCTGAGGTCGCTCGACCCCTGGGCGCTGGCCGTGCCGTTGCGCGACTTCGCGGTGGCCCACCCCGTCGGCGCCGGCCTGACGGTGGCCTTCCTCCAGGTCGTCGTCGGCGTCCTGACCATCTGCGGCCTGTGGCAGCGCGTCGCCGCGTCGATCGGCGCGCTGCTCTCGGCGGCACTGCTGATGACCGTCAGCTGGCGTACGGTCCCCGCCTACGACGCCCCCGACATCATCTACCTCGCCGCCTGGAGCCCGCTGATCATCGCGGGCGCGCCCGTCTACTCCATGGACGGCCGGCTGGCCGGCGAGGCGTGGCGGCGGCTCGGCCCCCGCGTCGAGGTCGCCGACCTGCGCCGCCGGGTACTGCGCCGGGGCGCCGTCATGACCGCCGTGGTGACCGGCCTGACCCTGCTCATCGGCTCGCTGCTCGGCGGCGCCGTACGCTCCGCGACGGTCGCCAACGTGCCGCGCCCCGGCGAGCCCGCGATCAACAACCTGCCCGGCTCGCCGCTGCCCCGCCCCGACAAGAGCGCCACCCACCCCGGCCGTCGGCACACCGGCAGCACCGCCCCCCGCCCCGGGACACCCTCCGCGGACGCCTCCCACAAGGCCCACAAGCCCGGCACGCCGACCGCGCCGGCTCCGGGCACCGGCCACTCCGCGGGCACCTCCAGCGGGCTCTCCCAGCAGCCCGGCGCCACCACCAGCGCCCCCCAGCAAACCGTCCCGACCCGCGCCCCCGCCCCCACCACCCACGTCCCCACGGCGGGCGGCACGGGCGGCGGCACCACCGGCACGGACTCCAACGGCTCCGGCGGCTCCGGCGACTCCGGCGGCCGGGGCAGCACGTTGGGAGGCTTGCTCGGCTGATTGAGCCGGCCCAGTTGGTCGGGCTGAGACGGGGAGGGGCGGCGCCGTTCGGGGCCGCCCCTTTCCGGTCTTTGTGGGGCTTTCATTCTTCTGGTTGCTCGGCTTGCCCAAGCGTCTTCTGGGCCCGTGCCGTTCTGGGCCCGTGCCGTTCGGCTCACTTGCGGTTTCCGGCTGGCCGACCTACTTGCGGATTCTTGCTGCCCGTCTCACTTGCAGCTTCCGGCCGTCCGGCCCACTTTGGGCTCCTGGCTGGCCGACCTGCTTTGGGTTTCCTGCTGCCCGGCCTACTTGCGGTTTCCTGGTGCCTGGCCGACTTACGGTTTCCGGCTGCCCGGCTCACTTGCGGCCCCCTGCTGCTGCCCGGCCCACTTGCGTTTCCCTGTCGCTTACTCCGCTGCTGGATTTCTCCGCGCCGCTCACGCCCTCCTCTGGTTTTTTCCCCGCCGCCCACCCCCCTTCGGGGGGTGGGCGGGTGTATGTGCGCGGGCGGGCGGGAGGTTGCGCGTAGCGCCCCTGGTGGAGAGCGGGTGTGGGCGTGGGCCCAGGGGGTGAGTACGGGTGTGGGCGCGGGCTCAGGGGTGAGTACGGGTGCGGGCGTGGGTCCAGGGGATGGGTACGGGTGTGGGCGCGGACCCAGTGGGCGGGTACGGGCGGGGGTGGCCGTAGGGTTTCGGGGCTACAGGGGCGTTGGCGTGAGGGCGGGCCGGCGTGGGGGCGGGGTGCCGGAGCGGCAGAAGAACCCGTGCCGGCCGTGAGCGCTACGGCGGCCGCTGGAGGCCGTTAAGGGGCCCAGGAGCGCCACGAGGGCCCGCAGGCGCGTAAGGAGTGCCACCGAGCCCTCACAGACCCTTATGCAGCCCCACAGGCCCTCACGCAGGCCCCCACAGGCCCGCACAGGCACAGGCCCCCGCAGCGCGCCCTGAGCCCCGCGGCAGCGAACGGCAGCAGGCGGGGGCGGCTGGCGAAGCACGGATGGGGGCGGCAGCCGTCGGCGGCGGACGGCGAAGTACGAGTGGGGGCGGCAGCCGTCGGCGCGTGCGGTGCCTCAACGTGGCTGTGTGCCCAGTTCCCTGGCTGCCTCGGTGAGGTCCTTGGCGGTGTCGATGGCGCGCCAGTAGGCGCCGTGGGGGAGGGGGAAGCCTGCCAGGCGGCGTTCGCGGGCGAGGCGGGGGAACGTCGTGCGCTCGTGGTCGCCGCGGTCGGGGAGCAGGGCCGTGAAGGCGGCGGAGAAGACGTACACGCCGGCGTTGATCAGATACGGGGAGGGCGGCGCCTCGATGAAGTCGAGGACGTGGCCGAAGGCGTCGGTCTCCACGACGCCCCACGGGATGCGGGGGCGGGCCAGCGCGAGGGTGGCCTGGGCGTCGCGCTCCTCGTGGAAGGCCGCCATTTCGCGGAGCGGGAAGCGGGTCCAGATGTCCCCGTTGGTGGCGTACCAGGGCTCGTCGGGGCGGGGCAGCGAGCCGGCCGCGTACTTGAGGCCGCCGCCGCGCCCCAGCGGCTCGTGCTCGACAACCGTCGTGACGCGCAAGGGGAGTTGGGCCCGGGAGAGCCAGTCCTCGAGCACCTCGGCGAGATGGCCGCAGGAGACGACGACGTCGGTGACGCCCTCGTCCGCCAGCCAGTTCAGCTGATGGCCGATGATCGGGGTTCCGGTGCCGGGAATCTCGACCATCGGCTTGGGGCGGTCATCGGTGTACGGGCGGAGACGTGAGCCCTGGCCGCCGGCCAGGACCACGGCCTGCGTGGGGTGCGAATGCTGGGCGCCTGTCATGGATCGCACCCTATGCGGTGCGAGATGTGGTGTGAGCGAAGGTCACTGTGGGGCGTGCGCGGTGCTCACGGGACGTCGACGTCGGCCACTCCGCTGGCGAAGGAGGTGTCGCAGACCGGGCGGGAGTACGCCTGGGCGCGGTGTGCGGCGCCGTACTTGGCGACCGCGGCACGGCCGAGGGCGCGGGCGATGGGGACGCAGAACCTGGCCAGCGAGGGCCGCTTGGTGGTCGCCTCCTGGAGGTGGGTCAGGGCGACGCCGGGGTCCTTCTGCTGGAGTTCGACCAACAGGCGCTTGCGCAGGGCGTCCTCGGGGGTGCGCGGGCCGGCCTTGGTGGAGGCCCTCCCGGAGGAGGCGGTCAGCATCTGTGAGTCGGTGGAGGCCGTCGTCGCCCAGGGGACGCGGGTGACCGCGAGGGTCCCGGAGAGCACAAGGACGACGGGGAGGACCAGGGCGAGAGTTCTGCCGATGCGGCGGGCTGCGGAGTTCACGCTCGAGATGGTAGCGAGGAGTGATGATTTGGCGACATTTGGTCACCTTATCGGGGGACGCAATGGCCCGTCGGTGAGGTTGTGATGTTGACGCACTGGTACGAAAAGTGCCGTTATGGGGAGTGGGGTGCGAGGTCGTGCGGCCGCGGAAGTGCAACGGCGGCGGTGCGGGGTAGTACCCCGCACCGCCGCCGTTTTCACACTCGAACGCCGGACGGTCAACGCCTCGGCGCGGCCGGCGTGATCAGCGCGGCCTCCGCGATCGGCCTCTCAGCCGTGTCCCGCTGGAGGCTCAGTCGCTGAGGCGCTCCCCGGACGACGTCGAGAAGACGTGCGTCTCGCCCGGGCGCGGGACGACGTGCAGGCGGGTGCCCTTGTCCGGGACCTGGCGGCCGTTGACCCGTACGACCAGGTCCTTGACCTCGCCGCCGACCTCCGCGGTGCCGTACACGTAGCCGTCGGCGCCGAGTTCCTCGACGACGTTGACGGTGACGGCCAGGCCGGCCGGTGCGTCCGCGGCCTCCTTGGACAGCGACTTCGCGGCGTCGCCGTTCTGCTCGACGATGTCGAAGTGCTCCGGGCGCACACCCACGGTGACCGTACGGTCGCCCTTGTCGGCGGCGGCGGTGAGCGCCTCGCGGTTGATCGGTACGACGCTGTTGCCGAACTTCACGCCGCCGTCGGTGATCGGGACCTCGACGAGGTTCATGGCGGGCGAGCCGATGAAGCCGGCGACGAAGAGGTTGGCCGGGCGGTCGTACATGTTCCGCGGCGAGTCGACCTGCTGCAGCAGCCCGTCCTTGAGGACCGCGACCCGGTCGCCCATGGTCATGGCCTCGACCTGGTCGTGGGTGACGTAGACCGTGGTGATCCCGAGCCGGCGCTGGAGGCCCGCGATCTGGGTACGGGTCTGCACGCGCAGCTTCGCGTCCAGGTTGGACAGCGGCTCGTCCATCAGGAAGACCTGCGGCTCACGGACGATCGCGCGGCCCATCGCGACGCGCTGCCGCTGGCCACCGGACAGCGCCTTGGGCTTGCGCCCCAGGTACTCGGTCAGGTCCAGGATCTTGGCCGCGTCCTCGACCTTCTGCCGGATCTCTGCCTTCGGTACGCCGGCGATCTTGAGCGCGAAGCCCATGTTGTCGGCGACCGTCATGTGCGGGTAGAGCGCGTAGTTCTGGAACACCATGGCGATGTCCCGGTCCTTGGGCGGAAGGTGGGTGACATCGCGGTCCCCGATGCGGATGGCGCCTCCGTCGACGTCCTCCAGCCCCGCGAGCATCCGCAGCGAGGTGGACTTGCCACATCCGGAGGGGCCGACCAGGACGAGGAACTCGCCGTCCTCGATGGCGATGTCCAACTTGTCGACGGCGGGCTTGTCGGTACCCGGGTAGATACGGGTTGCCTGGTCATACGTGACCGTAGCCATGGTGAGAATCCCTTCACCGGCAGGAACGTGCCGGACGATCCGAGTAAAAGGAGTGGTGTAGTCCACTGATGTGGACCGTCCCGTGACGCTACCCCCGGCGGGCCCCGGTGTCAGTAGCCAGCCGTCATCAAATTCAGGAGCCCGGCACCCGGTGCGCCTGGGTACACTTCTTCACGCACGCCTCCTTAGCTCAGCTGGCCAGAGCACCGCTCTTGTAAAGCGAAGGTCGTCGGTTCGAATCCGACAGGGGGCTCTGAGCTTGAACAGGGAAGAAGCCCCGGGCCGGTTGGTGGTTCGGGGCTTCTGACGTCTACGGGTGAGGTCGGCGCCGTCAGCGATCACTTGTGAGCGGGCCGCCGGTTCAGCGGTCGGTCCGTGGGGCTGGTCGCTCCCCGTTGTGTGTCGTGGGTCACGTGTGTGCGGGCGTCCGGGGGTGGGCTGATCCGGTGGGGCCCGAGGGTCTTCCTCGGTACGCGGCGTCCTCGTCTTCGCACGCCGCGCATGTAGGGGGCGGAGGGCAGGCCGGGGTGGAGCCGGCCTTGCGGGGCTCGTGGGCTGGGCTCAGGAGGGTGTGGAGGCCGTGAAGCGTTTCACCATGCGGTCAGCCAAGTCGTCGGCTTCTCGGGCGAGTTGATCCAGGTCGGCTTCCGGAGTGTGGGTGAAGGCGGCCAGGACGCGACCGCGGATAACCGATCGCACGTCGCCGGCGCCTACCAGCATGCCTTCGTCCCGCAGGTGTTCGAGCAGTCGGATTCCGTCTTCCGCGACGTCATCCGGCATCCGCGAGGTGCGCTGGTCGACATCGCTGCGCTTTCTGCAGACAACGATGGAATCCAGGTTTGACGGTTCTCTGCCACCCTTGGTGACGCTGGTACTCATTTCTCCCTTCACCGGCTGCACAGCGGTCACGACAAGACCTGCTGCGGCGAGGGCCCGAACCAGGCTGACCCAGCCGGTGATGCGGGCTTGATGGAAGGTGAAAGCGAGCAGGCCGCCTGGTTTCAAAATACGAGTGCATTCCGACCAGACCGCTGTGATGGCTTTTTCGAACTCTGCGGGCGAGGCGCTCTGCACCTCTCCCTCCGCTCTGGTCGTCGCCAGGTCACTCGGATACGTGGCGAGAATCTTCATGCTCCGCAACCAGGCGTGGAAGAAGTCCGCCAGCTCGGAGTAATGGACGTTGTCCATGTACGGCGGGTCAGTCATCACCAGATCCACGGAGGCATCCGGAAGATCGGTCCGGGATGAATCTCCGCTGCGTACGTAGACCTCGCCCGCTCCTATTCCTCGTTGCGGCCAAGCTTCCAGTACTCGGCTCTCGGTCGGCAGGGAGAGGGATGAGGTTCGCTGAATCTTCCCGTCGGAGCCCACGATTTGATCGACGGGTTCGTTCTTGTACGCATGCGCTCGAAGAATTCTGCTGCTGAACAAGGTCGAGAAGGCGCCGGAGGAGGCAGGGGTGCCCCACGGGTGCGCCTCAAGTGGCGTGCGCTCCGGTTTCAGGATGTGGTGACTGAACATATGACGCACGGCCCCCGTCCCTTCCCCCTTGAAGGAGCAGAACAGGTTGTTGAACTCCAGGGTTCCGGAGAAGAGGACGGACAGTGCCTCCTTTTCCGGGGCGCCCACGTCAAGGTCGCGAATGGCGGCGCCCAGGAGACCGAGGGAGTACAGCTGCCGGGCATTGAAGAACTGTCGCCAATCCCGGAAGCCCCAGCGGATGGCTTGGTTCGTGTTCACTCCGGGGTCGAGACTGCCCAGGGGGAGGACCAGCCGGTCTTCGCTCTGTTCGAGCTTGTGCACGCAGTCCGCGTACTGCTCGCGATCAAAATCATCAATGGATTCGTATCGCTTTTTCTTGTCGTTCCCGAGTACGAGCTTGGCGTACATCTCGTGGCGCGGCGTGGAGCCGGCCAGCGCGTCAAGCACCTTTGACACGTGCCCATTGGGGCACTTCATGTTGCTGCGCGACACCGCACCCTCACGGCCGAAGCTGTGCCCGTTACTGCAGGTCGCGCTGGTGAAGTCATAAGTGCCCGGCAGGACGTCCAGGCAGACCGGGCACACGATTTGCGCCTCGGGGACGCGTTTCGGGTATGCGTGCTGGGAGAATACGTGCGATGAAAAGAGGCGGGTGCTGGCCGAGCATTCCGGGCAGTCGGCCACAGCGACCCAGAAGTAATACAGCACCGTCTCGCCGGAGCCGGCGCGGTGCACCCGGTCGATCTCTTCGCGGCACTCTTTCTCGACGAGCTTGTAGGCCCGCGTCAATTCGGAGAGGCTCCAGCGCTGAACGGCCTGCCGCTGCACCAGCGAAGCGACGGGATTGATGTCCGCGCTCACCGCCCTGGCCCCCAGCTTGACAGCTTCGACCATGGTGGTGCCCGAGCCGGCGAAGGGGTCGAAAACCGTCATGCCCGCCAGGCGCGTGGGTGTGCCGTAGAGCTCGACCGCATCAGTTGAATTTTCCGCGACTGCGCTTACCAGCATTCCTCGGAACACGCTGCCGAGGCGCTTCGCCCACCATTTGTGAGTGCTGGTGGCCGGTCGGTGTACTTCCTTTCTCCAGGACTCGTTCTCGGCGATGCTGCTGAAGGTCGCAGCCGGGAAATCAGCCTCGAGCGCGGAGACCTCGGGTACCTTGCCGTTGCCGGAGGAAGTCGGACGCTGAACAGTAGTCCTTTCATGACTCCTGATGGTCGTCAACGTCACTCCATGTCCGCTGTGCAGGGAACCGCCTGGGTTGCTTCATGCGCACTTCGCGATCACTTCCGCCCTTGGCTCGGAAGGCCAGGAATCGGTGCTCGCTGCCCGCGGTCGGATTGACCGACTCCTCGGTATTCAAGGTATTGGTGCGCAGGTTGAAGCTGTAATCGGTGACTACTCTATCAGATTCCATCCGTTCCAGTTCTCCCACCAGGGTGAGTTCTGGATTCGCCGCACAGGCCGATCCCACGGGCGCAATAAGAGTGAATTCGCCTTCGGTGCCCTCGGTGAGGGAGTACGGAGTGGGTGCGATATACATCTTGCGGTCACGCACTTTGATGTCGCCGAAGGAGCCGAAGCCGGCGAAGCTCTTGTTCAGATGCTCGTAGGTGCGGTCCGCGTTGAGGAAATCCCCGTGGCAGATGACCAGGTCTTCGACCGCGTACTCATTGGAGCTCGTCCGGGCCGGGTAGCGGCCGAAAACGTAGTAGATGGATCGGCCTTGATGACTTCCGTTGGCGATCTGGCTGTTGCAGTCGAAGTCGAGGTGCCTGCCGGGGCGTTTCAGCCCCTTCACCTCGTACCCCTCGAAATGATCTACAAGTGCGAAATCCGGGTACGAGTTCCGCTTGGGCGGGTGGACCCTGAAGCCTGCTTCCTCGATCCGGTCGGCCACCCAGTTCTGGAAGTGGAATTCCTTGTCGTTCTTGTCCGAGCGGCGAATGAGGACGCCTGAGGCCGCAGCGTCATGGCAAGCCAAGAACACTGCGCCGCACGTGGAAGGTGAGCCGGTCAAGTGGTGCCTCCTGCCGCCGCCGACGGCCCGGCCAAGTTCCCCGGCGCCCGCCGTAGTTGGAGGGACACCGTAACGTCTCGGCCGGTCATCGCCGGTGGCGACGGCGGTGGCCGGTTCTCAACCTGCGGACCCGCAACGGGGTCCCTGACGGCGAAGACGTTTGCAGCGGGTGGGAGCCCGTGGCCGGGGCCACTCCGGGGAGCCGGGTGGGAGGTGGCACGTCGGCTGCCTCCCACCCGCCTGCGTCGTGCGCGATGGGGGAGCGAAGGGGGAGCGCAATGGGGGACGAGGGCCGAGTGGGGCGGGGTGGCGCGCTGCGGGGGGTTGCCGGCGTTCCTCGTGGGGCGCGGGCAGCGGGCCGGCGGGCGGGCGAGCGACCGGCGTTGCTGCCGTGGTGAACGACATCTCCCCGCCTCGGGTCCGGCAGCGCCCGGAGGGCGTCGAGGCGGGCGGCCGGGTGGTCCTGCCGCGCCAGGCACGGACGGTCCGTCGGAATGCGGCGCCATACGGTCGCGTGCCGCTGTGCGCCGGGCCGGTGCTGCTCGCCCTCGCGCTCGGGCTGTGGGGCCTCACGCGCGAGCACAGCATGTGGCGGGACGAGGCCGCGACCTGGCAGGTCGCGCACCGTCCGCTGGCCGGGACAGCGCACATGGTCAGCCAGGTCGACGTCGTCCATGGCGTGTACTACGCGGTGATGCACGAGGTCTTCGCCCTCTTCGGCGACAGTCTGGTCACCCTGCGGCTGCCCTCGGTGCTCGCCACCGCCGCCGCGTGCGCACTGACGACCCTGACCGGCGCCCGGCTCTCGGGACGCCGGGCCGGCGTCGGGGCAGGGCTGGCCCTCGCGGTCGTGCCCGCGGTCCAGGAATACGCCCAGGAAGGCAGGTCGTACGCGCTCGTACTCGCCTTCGTGGCGCTGGCGACCCGGCTTCTGCTGGCTGCCCTCCGGCGGCCGACCGCCCTGCGGTGGGCGGGGTACGCGGGGGCCGTACTGGTCGCCGCGCTGCTCAATTGGTTCTCGCTGCTCGCGCTCGTCGCGCACGGCGTCACGATGGCGTGGCTGCGCCCGGACCGTGCCCGGTGCACCGGGTGGGCACTCGCTGCCACCGGGGCGGTGACCGGGGCGCTGCCGCTGATACTGACCAGCGGGGAACAGGCCGACCAGGTCGCCTGGATCAAGCCGCTCGGCTGGTCGACGGTGCTCGGTGTCGTGATCACGGTGACGATCGCCGCTCTCTGCGCGCGGATGGCGGGCGCGCGCCTGCCGGAGGCCCTGCCGGAGCGCCTGCGGGAGGGTGTGCGGGAGGGTGTGCCGCACGCCCGCGTCAGCCTCGCCGCCGTCGCGCTCCCGCTGTGTGCGGTGCCGCAGATCGGTCTGGCCGTGGCCTCCCTCGTCAAGCCTCTCTACCTCACCCGCTACGTGCTGTTCGCGTACGTCGGATTCGCGCTTCTCGTCGGCGTACTCCTGGCCACGCTCATCGGGCGCGTCAGGGCCCACCCCCGCGTACTGCTCCCGGCCGCCGCCGCGCTGGCCGTTCTGGCGCTGCTCCCGATCGAACTCCGGCTGCGTACGGCGGAGAGCCGCGTCGACGACGTACTGGCCGCGGCGGCCCTCGTCGACCGCGCGCGGCACGGTGCCGACGGGGTGCTCTACATTCCCGCCGCGCGCCGTGACACCGCCCTCGTCTCGCCGCACGCGTTCGCCGGGCTGCGGGACCTGGCCCTGGCCCAGGGGCCGGTGGAGTCAGGGACGTTGAAGGGCATCGAGGCCGCTCCGCGCGCGGTGGAGCAGGCCGTGGCGGACGCCCGGGGCATCGTGCTCGTCACCGACGCCGGGCCGCTGCGCGCCGACTCGGCGCGCGATCGCGCCAAGCTGCGCGCCCTCGACGAGCACTTCGTGCGCCGCTCGACGAGTGTCGAGCGGGGGCGGCGGGTGAGTGTTTACGAACGGGTGAGGTGAGCGATCCCGGCCCCGGGAGGAACGAAGCCCCGGGCCGGGGGCGGCTAGCTTTCCTCGGCGCCCCGGCGGCGGAGTTCGTCCTCGACGGCCCGCAGCTTCGTGCGCCAGTCACGGGCGGCCTTGGGGTTGCGCCCCGTGCCGCGCGCCGCGGCCTGCTGAGCGCGCCGGCCGGCGAAATCCCGGCGCTCACGGAGTTGCTCGACGGTGAGGCCGGTGAGCTCGGCGCTCCAGTTGTCGTAAGGCTTCCAGCGACTCATGCGGCCAGGGTGCCGCCCGTGGCGCACTGATCGCACGGCATTTTCCTCGCACGGCATTTTCGGTGTCGGCCGGCCACCGGCCGCCGGCCGGGCCGCGCCGGTGGTGCCCGGGCGTGGTGGGGGGCTCCCGGGTGAAGGCGGCGGCTGGTGCCGGAGTTTGACGGGACGTCGGAGACCCGGCGGCGTAAGTTCGCCCGCATGACGACTTCGATGACGCGTGAGGATTACGAGCAGCGGATGGTGCGGGCGGGGCGGGCCGCGGCGGACGCCGGGCTGGCGGGGCTGGTGGTGACGCCCGGGCCGGATCTGCCGTGGCTGTGCGGGTACCGGCCGACGGCGGTCACCGAGCGGCTGACCGCCCTGGTGATCGAGCCGGGGCGGCGCGCGCGGCTGCTGGTGCCCGTACTGGAGCAGCCGGACGCGGAGCGCTCCCCGGGAGCCGGGGCGCTGGAGGTGACCGGGTGGAGCGACGGCTCGGACCCGTACGAGCAGCTCGCCAAGTGGATGGATCCGAAGGGCCGTTACGGGGTTTCCGACGCGACGTGGGCGCTGCACCTGCTGGGGCTGCAGCGGACACTGCCGGGCAGTGCGTACGCGGGGCTGACGGAGGTGCTGCCGATGCTGCGTGCCGTCAAGGACGCCCATGAGGTGGCGATGCTGGCCGCCGCCGGGGCCGCGGCGGACGCGACGTACGAGGAGATCCTGGGGGTGCGCTTCGGCGGACGCCGGGAGTCCGATGTGGCGGCGGACCTCGCGCGGCTGCTGGTCGAGCACGGCCACAGCCAGGTGGACTTCACCATCGTCGGATCCGGCCCCAACGGCGCCAATCCGCACCACGAGGCGGGCGAGCGGGTCATCGAGGACGGCGACATGGTCGTGCTGGACTTCGGCGGGCTGAAGGACGGCTACGGGTCGGACACCACGCGGACCGTGCACGTCGGGGAGGCGAGCGCCGAGGAGCGGAAGGTGCACGACATCGTGCGGGAGGCGCAGCAGGCGGCGTTCGAGGCGGTCCGGCCGGGCGTCGCGTGCCAGGAGGTGGACCGGGTGGCCCGGCGGGTCATCAAGGCGGCGGGGTACGGCGAGTACTTCATCCACCGCACCGGGCACGGCATCGGGGTGACCACGCACGAGCCGCCGTACATGGTGGAGGGCGAGCACCTGCCGCTGGTGCCCGGGATGTGCTTCTCGATCGAACCGGGGATCTATCTGCCGGGGCGGTTCGGGGTGCGCATCGAGGACATCGTGACGTGTACGGAGACGGGCGGGCGGCGGTTGAACGACACGGGGCGGGAGATGGCCGTGGTGCGGTAGGGGACGAGGTGGGGCCGCGGCAGGGGGACGGGGCGATGGGCCGGGGAAGGCACCGCGGCTGCCTTGTCAGGGCACCAACACGACCTTTCCCATGGTGGCGCGGCCTTCCAGGGCCCGGTGGGCGGCCGCGGCCCCGGCCAGGGGGAACGGCTGGACCGCCGGTACGAGCCGGCCGGCCGCCGCTTCCGCGAGGGCGGCGGTCTCCAGGGTGCGCATCGGGTCGTCGCCGCCGGCTCTGGCGAGCAGGGGCGGCCCGAGGACCTGCTCGGACGTGATGCCGCGCGCCGCCAGTTCGCCGTCCGGGAACTCCAGCGGGCCGCCGTCGAGGAGGCCGCCGGAGGACCAGCCGAAGACCAGATGGCGGCCCCCGTGGGCGAGGAGGTCGACGGCGGCGCGTCCGGGGGCGCCGCCCACGGAGTCGAAGACGAGGGTGGCGCCGGGGGCGCCTCGGCCGTCGAGGAACGCGCGGACCAGGGTCGGCCAGCCGTCGTCGGTGTAGTCGACGGCGAGGTCGGCGCCCAGCTCACGTACCCGGGCCACCTTGGCGGGCCCGCCGGCCAGGCCGATGACCGTCGCGCCGGTGTTCCTGGCGTGCTGGACGAGCAGGGAGCCGATGCCGCCGGCGGCCGCGGGGACCAGGGCGATGTCGTCGGCGGTGAGGTCGGCGAAGAGCAGGATGCCCATGGTGGTGCGGCCGGTGCCGATCATGGCGACGGCCTGGCCGGCGTCCAGGTTCGGGGGGATCGGGTGCAGGCGTGCGGCGGCGACGACGGCGAGTTCGGCGTAGCCGCCGGGGGCCGCGCCGAGGTGGGCGACGACGCGGCGGCCGAGCCAGGCGGGGTCGGTGCCCGCGCCGAGGGCGTCGACCGTGCCGGCGACCTCCCGCCCCGGGACGGTCGGCAGTTCGGGGAGCGGCAGGGGGCCGCCCTGTTTGCCTGCCCGCAGGGCCGTGTCCAGCAGGTGGACGCCGGCTGCGGCCACGGCGACACGGACCTCACCCGGGCCGGGTACGGGGTCCTCGACGGTCTCGTGGCGGAGGTTCTCCGCGGGGCCGAAGGCGTGCAGTCGTATCGCGTGCATGGCGGGGTCTCCTGAGCAGGGGAGTTGGGTGGGGGCTGGGGGTCGGGTGGTGGGGCGTTGGCCGTCACTGTGCTACCTCAAGCGCGATTGAGGTCAACTGTCGGAGCGGTCACCGGAGTGTTTTTCCCAGGTCGGGGTGGATTGTCAGTGGGGTGGTTCACGATGGGTGGTGCAGGCGCGGAACGGCGGCCACCCGGCGACGGGGCGGCGGTGGCACGGCGGCGGGACGCGTACGGGACGACGGTGAAGGGCGGTGATCGCGTGGCTGGGCGTGATGCGGGAGCGGTGGTGCGGGCGGTGCGGCGGCCGGAGGTGCGGTTGCCGGAGCTGGTGGCGTACGACGGCGGGGAGCTGGAGCCCGAAGGGGACTACGACGGGCTGGAGTTCACGGACGCGGACTGGGGGCGGCAGTCGGCGCGCGGCGCGCGGTTCATGGACTGCGCGGTGCGGCGTTGCGGACTCGACGAGACGGTGCTCAGCCGGGCCCGTTTCATCGACAGCGTGCTGAGCGGTGTGCGCGGCATCGGGACGGACCTGTCCGGGGCGTCCCTGCGCGATGTGGAGGTGGCGGACGCCCGGCTCGGCGGGGCGCAGCTGCACGGCGCGGTGCTGGAGCGGGTGGTGGTGCGCGGCGGGAAGATCGACTTTCCGAACCTGCGGGGGGCGAAGCTGCGGGACGTCGCCTTTGAAGGGTGTGTGCTGGTCGAGGCGGACTTCGCGGGGGCGACGCTGGAGCGGGTGACCTTCGACGACTGCACGCTGGCACGGGTGGACTTCTCCGAGGTACGGATGAAGGACGTGGACCTGCGCGGCGCGGCCGCGGTGGACATCGCGCGGGGGATCGACCGGCTGTCGGGTGCGGTGATCAGCGCGACCCAACTGATGGACCTGGCGCCGGCGTTCGCGGCGCAGACGGGCGTCCGGGTGGAATGAGCCGCGACGGCGGGGGCCGCGGGGGCTTCGGGTGGGGAGGAGAGCGGGTCAGACGCGGGGGAAGCGTGCCTGGAGGTCCCAGACGGCGGGGTTGTCGCCGAGACCTTCGTGCATGTCGGTCAGGTCGGCGATCAGGTCGTGCAGGAAGTCGCGGGCCTCGCGGCGCAGCGCGGAGTGGTTGAAGGTGAGCGGTGCCTCGTCGGCCGGCATCCAGTCGGCGTCGATGTCCACCCACCCGAAGCGACGCTCGAACAGCATCCGGTCGGCGGATTCGGTGAAGTCCAGCTCGGCGTGGATCGGGCGGGAGGAGCGGCTGCCGCGGGGATCGGTGTCGAGCCGCTCCACGATGTCGCACAGCGCCCAGGCGAAGTCGAGGACCGGCACCCAGCCCCATGCGGTGGACAGCTCGCGGTCCGTCTTCGTGTCGGCGATGTAGACGTCGCCGCAGAAGAGGTCGTGGCGCAGGGTGCGCACCTCCGCGGTCCGGTAGTCCGTCTGCGGCGGATCCGGGAAGCGGCGGGAGAGGGAGTAGCCGAGGTCGATCACGTACCAAGGGTGTCACGCCGGTCCGGCCGCTCTTCGCCCGCACCGGGCCCGCCGTGCGGGCTCCGTCGGCCGGGCCGGCCGGGGCGCGGCTGATCCGTGCGTCGCCCCCCCCGTGGGACAGGACACCGAGGTCCGCGGCTACGCGGTCCGGAGCACGCTCCCCACGCCTCGCCCCCGTGCCCGGTGACGGCCCCGTCGGGGTCGTCAGGGCAGCAGCCGCTGCTCCTTGGCAACGGAGACGGCGCCGGCGCGGGTGTCCACACCGAGCTTGTCGTAGATCCGGCCGAGGTGGGTCTTGACCGTGGCCTCGCTGATGAACAGGGCACGGGCGATCTCGCGGTTGCTCAGCCCGCGGGCGAGCTGGCCGAGGATGTCGAGCTCCCGGTCGGTGAGGCCGGGCCGGGGGCTGCGCATCTGGGCCAGCACGCGGTGCGCGACGGGCGCGGAGAGCGTGCTGCGGCCGGCGGCGGCGGCCCGGATCGCGGAGAACAGTTCCTCCGGCCGTTCGGCCTTGAGGAGGTAGCCGGTGGCGCCTGCCTCGATGGCGCGGTTGATGTCGGCGTCGGTGTCGTAGGTGGTCAGGACGAGCACATGCGGGGCGCCCCGACCCGCCGCGCCGTGCTCGGCCCCGTGCGCGAAGTCGTGCGCGGAGTCGTGCGCGGCGTTCTGCCCGGCGCCTTGCGCGGCCAGGCCGGCGATGCGGCGGGTGGCCTCGATGCCGTCGATGCCGGAGCCGAGCTGGAGGTCCATCAGCACCACGTCGGGACGGAGGGCGGCGGCCAGCGCCACGGCCTCCTCCCCGTCGCCGGCCTCGCCGATGACCTCGATGCCGTGGGCGCTGCTCAGCAGGGCGAGCAGCCCGGCGCGGACGACGGCGTGGTCGTCGCAGAGCAGCACGCGTACGGGGGTGTGCGCGGGGTCGCGATCGCCGGCGGGTGGGGTCATGGGGTCTGCTCCAGAGGGACGGCGGCGGACAGGACGGTGCCCTCGCCCGGCGTCGATTCAATGGTGAGGGCGCCGCCCAGCTGCCGCATCCGGGCGTGCATGGCGGGCAGCCCGTGCCCGCGGACCCGCCCCGGGCCGCCGGACGGGGCCGGATCGGCGGGCCCGCCGGGCGGGGCGTACGGGGCCGGCGGCGGGGTGAAGCCGCGGCCGTCGTCGGCGATGTCGAGGGCGACCTGGTCACCGAGGTAGCTGAGGGTCAGGGTGACGGTGGTCGCGGCGGCGTGTTCGCGGACGTTCGCCAAAGCGCCCTGGGCGATCCGCAGCAACGCGGACTGCACCCGGTCGGGCAGCGGAACGGGCGTGCCGTCCTGGTGGAAGCGGACGGCGGGGTCGCCGGCTGCCGCCGACCGGGCCGCCCGCGCGGCGAGGGCGCGCAGGGCCGCGGGCAGCGTGCTGCCGTCGGCCAGGTCGGCGGGGCCGAGGTCGTGGACGAAGCGGCGGGCCTCGGCGAGGTTGCGGGCGGTGATCTCGGTGGCCGTACGGATGTGCCCGCGGGCGGTGGCCGGGTCGGTGTCCCAGGTGCGCTCGGCGGCCTGGAGCAGCATCTGCTGGCTGGACAGGCCCTGCGCGAGGGTGTCGTGGATCTCCATCGAGAGCCGCTGCCGCTCGGCGAGGGTGCCCTCGCGCCGTTCCGTGGCGGCCAGTTCGCGCCGGGTGCGCCGGAGGTCGCCGATCAGTGCCCGCTGCCGTTCGGCCTGCCGCTCCATGTGGACGAACACGGCGGTGGCGAGGGCCGCGACGGCCGGCGGGGCCAGCAGCAGGTTCGGGTCGAAGCCGCTGGCCAGCCGCAGCTGGGCGACCACCACGAACGCGGTGAGCAGGCCCACGAGCAGCGTCGCCGCCCCGGCCGGCAGGGTCCGCAGCCCTGTGTAGAACAGCGGCACCGCGCACCACGCGAAGCTCGGCGCGAGCAGCACCAGGACGACCCAGGTGGCGACCACCGCGCCCAGCCAGAGCATCCGTCGCGCGGTGGGCCGCCGCTCGTCGTCCGCGGGGGAGCCGACGGACGGCCCGAGGACGTGGAGGAGGGCGAGGACGAGCCCGAGGGCGATGATCCAGGGGGTGCGGGGTTCGCCCGGGTGGTGGGTCAGGAAGCGCGCGAGCGACGCGCCGAGCAGGAGGAAGAACGCGACGTGCAGGACCGGTCCCAGCCAGCGGGCGTCCGGGTCGGCGTCCCGGGGCGGGCCCGCCGCCGGCCACGCCCCTGCCGCCGGAGACCGCGGTGGCTCCGGCAGCCCCGGCGGCCCCGACGGCCCCGGCGCTTCCGGTGTGGTGTGCACGTGGTTCTCCTCATCGGGCTCTCCCGCGGAACGGGGCGGGCGCCGGCACTCGCGGCGCGACCTCTCACGCGTCAGTCGTAACCCGGGCGGAGAGCGGCCCGCATCAACCGAACGGCCGACCCCGATGTCCCCCATCATGCACGGCGATCCCGGCCGGTACGCCGATCCGCCCGGCCCCTCGCCGCTCCGACGATGGGACTCCAGTCAGCCACCGCCCCAGGAGCGCCGCCATGAACCCGACCTCGCGCCCGTCCTCCCACCGGTCCTCGACCCCGGCCGCCCGCCCGGCCACCTCCCGCCGCGGCCGGATCCTCGCCGGAACGGCGGCCGCCGTCGCCCTGCTCGGCGCGGGCACCTTCGGCGCCGTCTCCGCGGCCGCCGCCCCCGCCGCCCCGGCAGCTCGGGCCGCCGCCCCCTCCGCCCCCTCCGTCGGCAAGGGCCTCACCCGTACCACCACCCACCTCACCCTCGCCGCCGCCACCCGGGCCGCGCAGGCCGCCCTGGACGCCGCGGAGAAGGCCGACCGGCAGGTCTCGGTCGCCGTCGTGGACCGCAACGGCAGCGTGCTCGTCCAGCTGCGCGGGGACGGCGCCGGCCCGCAGTCCTACGAGTCGGCCGTACGGAAGGCGTACACCGCGGTGTCCTGGAACGCCCCCACGTCGGAGCTGGTCGGACGGCTCGGCCAGGCCCCCACGCTCAAGGACATCCCCGGCACGCTCTTCCTGGCGGGCGGCGCCCCGGTCCGGGACGGGGGCGCGCCGATCGCCGGTATCGGTGTCGCGGGCGCCCCGAGCGGTGCCCTCGACGAGCAGTTCGCCGAGGCCGGCGCGCGGGCGCTCGACAAGTAGCCGACGGGTGGCCGGGGTGACGGGCGGGCGGCCGCGACCGCCGCGGTGCGGGCGCGGCCCGTCACGGCAGCGTCAGCACCCGCGGCCCGTCCTCGGTGACCGCCACCGTGTGCTCGAAGTGGGCGGCGCGGCTGCCGTCCACCGTGCGCAGGGTCCAGCCGTCGTCGTCCTCGGCGTACTTGTTCGAGCCGCCGGCCAGGAACATCGGCTCGATGGCGATGACCAGGCCGGGGCGCAGCGGGTAGCCGCGCCCCGGGCGTCCGTCGTTGGGCACCGGCGGGTCCTCGTGCATCCGCCGGCCGATGCCGTGTCCGCCGAAGTCCTCGGGAATGCCGTAGCCGGCGGCGCGGCCGACGCTGCCGATCGCGTGCGAGACGTCGCCCATCCGGGCGCCCGGCACGGCCGCCGCGATGCCGGCCGCCAGCGCCTGCCGGGTGGTGTCCATCAGGCGCTGGTCCTCGGGGCGCGCGGTGCCGACCGTGAAGCTGAGGGCCGCGTCCCCGGCCCAGCCGTCCACCACGGCGCCGCAGTCGATGCTCACCAGGTCGCCGTCGCACAGCCGGGACGCGTCCGGGACGCCGTGCACGATCGCGTCGTTGACGGAGACGCAGAGCACGGCGGGGAACGGGGTGGGGGCGAAGGACGGCCGGTAGCCGAGGAACGGGGAGTCGGCGCCGGCGTCGCGCAGCACCGCGCGGGCCACCTCGTCGAGCTCCAGCAGCCGCATCCCCGGCGCGGCCGCGGCGCGTACGGCGGCCAGCGCGTCCGCGACCACCCGCCCGGACTCGCGCATCGCGTCCACTGCCGCGGCCGTCTTGAGTTCCACCATGAGGATCCCTCCCTGAGCGCCGGTCCGGCCCCGAGGACCGTTATTTGAATACCGGTATTTGTTTACCGGTATTAGTATCACGGGCATGGTGCGTACTCCACTGACCCCCTGGGAACGCGAACGCGGTGAGCGGCTCGGCGCGCTGCTGCGTACGGCGCGCGGCGAGCGGAGCATGGTCGACGTCGCGGCGGCGGCGGGACTGTCCGCCGAGACCCTGCGGAAGATCGAGACCGGGCGGGCGCCGACACCGGCGTTCTTCACGGTCGCCGCGCTGGCCGGCGCGCTCGGCCTGTCGCTGGACGAGGTGGCGACGCTGGCCGCCCCGCCCGGAACGCCGACGGAGAGCGCCGTCGCCTGACGGCCGGCGGCGCCCGGAAAACACCGAGGGCCGGCCCCTTACGGGACCGGCCCCACAAACGGGTCGGTGACTCGGGCGGCGTCGCCCGCACGGACCGTGGCGCATCCGCGCCGGACGGACTCAGACGTTGACGCCGAAGTCCTTCGCGATGCCGACCAGGCCCGACGCGTAACCCTGGCCCACCGCGCGGAACTTCCACTCCGCGCCGTTGCGGTACAGCTCACCGAAGACCATGGCGGTCTCGGTCGCCGCGTCCTCGCTGAGGTCGTAGCGGGCGATCTCCGCGCCGCCGGCCTGGTTGACGATGCGGATGAAGGCGTTGCGCACCTGGCCGAAGTTCTGGCTGCGGCTCTCGGCGTCGTAGATGGAGACCGGGAAGACGATCTTGTCGACGTCGGCGGGCAGCGCCGCCAGGTTGACGTTGATCTGCTCGTCGTCGCCCTCGCCCTGACCGGTCACGTTGTCACCCGTGTGCACGATCGACTGGTCCGGCGTGGCCTTGTTGTTGAAGAAGACGAAGTGCTGGTCCGAGTAGACCTTGCCGCTCGGGTTGACCGCGATCGCGCTCGCGTCGAGGTCGAAGTCCGTGCCGGTGGTGGTGCGGACGTCCCAGCCGAGGCCGACCGTGACGGCGGTCAGGCCCGGTGCCTCCTTGGTGAGCGAGACGTTGCCGCCCTTGGACAGGCTTACAGCCATGGGGATGTCCCTTTCCTAGTCAACGCGTCGAGTCGTCGGGCTCCGTACGCCGTCTGAAGCACCGCGCACGAAGCTACCGTCACCCACCACAACGCCGGCAGGGGACCGCGAGGTTCCAGCTCCCTTTACTTTCTTTGCCGAACCCTGATGCCGGACGCCGGATCCGCGGAGGAATCCTGCCGCGGCGCCGCGCCCGGGGCCGTGAAAAGAGGGTGACGGGTGCCCAGGTCCGGGGGATCATAGGACGCATGTCCGGGCCCTATGTCATCCGCGGTTCGGTCGCCCTCCCGGAGACCGAGCTCGTCTGGCGTTTCTCGCGTTCCTCGGGGCCGGGCGGCCAGCACGTCAACACCAGCGACACCTCCGTCGAACTGCGCTTCGACCTCGCCAAGACCGAGGCGCTGCCGCAGGTGTGGAAGGAGCGCGCCCTGGAGCGGCTCGCCGGCCGGCTGACCGACGGCGTGCTGGCGGTGCGGGCCTCCGACCACCGCTCCCAGTGGCGCAACCGCGAGACCGCGGCCGTACGGATGGCCGCGCTGCTGGCCGAGGCGAGCGCGCCGCCGCCCAAGCCGCGCCGCAAGTCGCGCATCCCACGGGGCATCAACGAGCGGCGGCTGCGCGAGAAGAAGCAGCGCGGCGACACCAAGCGCGGCCGCTCGGGCCGCGACTGGACCTGACCCCGGCGCCGCCCGCCGGGTGCTCACCCCAACTGCCGGTACTTCCCCCGGAAGTACATCAGCGGCCCGTCGTCCTCGTTCGGGACCGAGGTCGCGAGGACCCGCCCGATGACGAGCGTGTGGTCGCCGGCCTCCACCCGCTGTTCGGTGCGGCACTCCAGCGTCGCCAGCGCGCCCCCGATGAGCGGAGCCCCGGACGCTTCGCCCCGTACGTGCGGAATGTCCTCGAAGAGCAGTCGGTCGCTGATGCGGCCCTTCATCGCGAATCGTCCGGCGGTCTGACGCTGATGCCCCGACAGCACCGACACCGCCCACAGCGGCTGCAGCTCCAGCAGGTCGTCCATCCGCGAGTCGTTGCGAACGCTCACCATCACGAGCGGCGGATCGAGGGAGACGGACAGGAACGCCGTGGCGGTCATGCCGACGTCCTCGCCGCGCGGCCCGTCGTCCGGGTCGTGGGCGGTGATCAGCACCACGCCGGCGGCGAGGCGGGACAGGGCGGCGCGGAACTCGTCGTCACTCACCCCCACAGCATGCGGGATCGGTACGCCCCCCGGCACGGAGGCCAGGGCAATGGTGGGTGCGGCGGGAACGGCGGACCCGAGGGCCGTCGCGTCGGCAGGGGTTTTCGTGAACACGCCACGAACGCTAACTTCCTCGCCGGACGACTCGCATCGGGCCCTGGGACCACGCATGCCCTAGGTCTGGCGACCGAGGTCCCGGAAACGTCCGCGAACTCCGGAATTTGCGTTCAGAAAGTGTGGAAAGAGTGAAGGTGCGCCCCAATAATGGGGGCGTCGGGGGACGTCAACGCTCGCTCACCGTCTGTGACTTGAGTCACAGCAGGCGCTAATTGTTGACCCTGTGTACCGAGTGAACAGCTCACTGTGATTCAGTGAGCGTGGAATCGGACGACAAAGAATCGTGGAGTTTGCTGTCGAGGTCTCAGGGAGAGCGAGCGATGGAGACCGAGTCGGAGCCATACGTCCGTCTTGCGACCCTGCGGCAGCTGCACCAAGTGGTCGCCGAGCTGAACACCGCACGCAGCCTTGCGGACACCTTGCAGACCGTCGCCGACGGGGCGCTCAACGGCCTGGGCTATGAACTGGCCGCGGTCAACCTCGTCCGGCCCGACGGCGACCTCGTCGTCGCCGCCGTCGCCGGCAGCGCGGGCGCCGAGGCCCTGATGGCCGGCCGGGTCGGCTCGCGCTCCTCCTGGGAACGCCGGCTGTCCATGGGGGAACGCTGGGGCGACCTGTGCTTCATCCCGTACACCGAGGGCTGGGTCCTCGACGACGACGACGTCCCGCAGTGGCACACCGCCGGCCCCGCCCCCCGCTTCCCCGACGAGTGGCACCCCATGGACCGGCTCTTCGCCCCCATGTACACCGCCGTCAACGGCGGCGGCGAGCTCCTCGGAGTGATCTCCGTCGACCGGCCCCGCAACGGCCGCCGGCCCGGCCCCTGGGGGCAGGAAGCCCTCCAGATGTACGCCTTCCAGTCCGCCATCGCCATCAGCAACGCCCGCCTCCGCGCCAACATGCAACGCGCACTGGTCCGCCTGGAACGCGAACAGCAGGCCCTGCGCGCCAGCGAGGAAAGCTTCCGCCAGGCGTTCGAATACGCCCCCAGCGGCATGGCCGTGGCCGAAATGGGCGGCGACCAGCACGGCCGCCTGCTCCGCACCAACGACGCCCTGTGCCGCCTCCTCGGCCGCACCGCGTCCGGACTGCGCCGCTACTCCTTCTCCGACCTCGTCCACCCCGAGGACATCGGCACCCTGCTGCGCACCTCCGCCGAGGGCGGCCGCGCCGAACTGCGACTCGCCCGCCGCGACGGCACCTACGTATGGGTCTCGCTGCGCAACTCCGTCGTCGCCGACACCGCCGACGGCCCCCGCTACCTCCTCACCCACGTCGAGGACATCGAGGAGCGCAAGCGGCACGAACTCCAGCTCGCGCACCGCGCCAGCCACGACTCGCTGACCGGACTGCCCAACAGCGCCGAACTGCGCACCCGCCTCGGCGCCCGGCTGTGCTCCCGCCCCGCCGGATCGATGGCCGACGCCTACGCCTCGGCCGGCGGCCACCCCAGCGACCCGCACGGCTTCCGCACCAACGGCAAGGAACCCTTCGAGGGCGTCGACGGCTTCGAGGGCAACGCCCCCGCCCCCTTCGACCACCACGTCCACCTCGTCGCCCCCGCCGACGGCCCCGCCGACGACGGCTCCAAGGGCCTCGCCGTGCTCTTCTGCGACCTCGACGGCTTCAAATCGATCAACGACCGCTTCGGGCACAACACCGGCGACGCCGTACTGATCGAGGTCGCCCGCCGGCTGACCAACGGCGTCCGCGACGGCGACACCGTCGCCCGGCTCGGCGGCGACGAATTCGTGGTACTCGCCGACGGCCTCGGCACCGCCGACGCCCAGGACCTCGCCGTCCGCCTCCGCAACGCGATCATCCCGCCGATCCGCGTCGAGGGCCGCGCCGTCCGGGTGGGCGCCAGCTTCGGCATCGGCTGGGCCAGCTGCGGCATGACCGCCGAAGAGGTACTGGAGTCCGCCGACCAGCGGATGTACGTGGAGAAGCGCTCCCGCTCCAAGGCCAACCGGCGTGCCGCCGGCTAGCCGGCCCCGCACCGGACGGCGCGCGCCCGACGCGGTGCCGCGCATCTCACATCCGGGGCCCGCCGGCCCCCGCACCAGCAGTTCACCGTTCCGTAGCGATCTTGTGCTCCGCCGGGGCCGGTGTGCGCCAGGTGCGAGAGGGTAGGCTGCGCCGATGCGGCGCGCGCCGCCGGGGGCCCGTAAGACAGTTTTCGCGCAGACGCCGAGATGTCTGCGCACGCGTACCGATCGCGTACACGACGCGCACAGATCGCTTGGGAGTGACACGGAATGACGGCCGGCAACAACGGCGCGGACACGCCGGAGAACGACGACCCGTTCGGCTACCTCTACCGCTCGGAAGGCGGCCAGGGCGGCTCGGCGGGCGACGGCACCGCGACCCGGCAGCCGGGAGTTCCGCGCACCTCCTACAACCAGGTCCGCGCGGTCGGCCAGCGCCAGTACGGCCAGCAGTCGCAGCAGGTGACCTACGGGCAGCAGAACGCCCACTACGCCGCCCCCGAGACCCTGCCCGGCGGCGACCGCACCCGGCCCACCCCCGCAGCTGGCCACGGCGGCGCCCCCGAGCCGCGCCGCCGCAACGGCCTGCTGATCGGCGCCGTCGCGGTGGTCGCGGTGGTCTGCATAGGCATCGGCGTGGCCATGCTCACCAACAACAAGAACGACGACGGCGCCACCGCGGGCAAGCAGGGCCCCTCCGCCGGCGACTCGGTCAAGCCCAGCGAGAGCCCGGCGCAGAAGCCCAAGCCCGGCCGGCTCCCCAAGCAGGACGCGGGCAGCCTGCGACTGGACGGCGGGGCGTCCACGGCGAAGGACGTCCCCGGAGCCCGCTCGGCCGGCGGGACGTATGTCGGGGGCATGAACACCCCCGGTGCGTCGGCCACCTGGACCATGGACGTCGACGCCCCCGGCCGGTACAAGCTCTGGGTCGGCTACGGCGTGCCCGGCAAGGACGCCAACCTCACGCTGAACATCAACGGCAAGGCCGAATCCCGGCCGATCAACATGGGGAACTTCGCCCACGCCCCGGAGGGAGCCTGGGACAAGGGCTGGACCAGGACCTGGTCGTACATCCAGCTCAACAAGGGGACCAACACTGTCAAGCTCTCCTGCGAGAGCGGGAACCAGTGCGATGTGAACCTCGACAAGATCTGGCTGACCAGGCACTGAGCCATCGGCGGCGATGCCGCCGGGAAGGCCCGTGCCGCCCGGCCCTGGAGACGTTGTCGGCCGCGGCCGGAGAGGAGTTTCTCTCCGGCCGCGGCCTTTTGGCTGAGGGCGGCGATCCCGGCGTGGACGGCCGGTGAGCCCTTCGCCCGGTCATCAGATGCGGCCGCCCTCCACGCAGGCGGCGGCGACCCACCCGGACCTGTTGCCCCACACCACCTTGAGCCAGTCGTTGTCCGACGGCCCTCCGTGCCAGCAGGTGTAGGAGCCGCCGTTGTCGTTCCGCACACACGGGGTGTGCGTGCAGGCGACCTTCGCGCGGGAATCGCCGATGGTCGTGAGCTTGGCCGAGGACGTGCTCGCGGCGGCCCGGATGGTGAACGAATGCCCCTCCACCGCCCACACACCGGCTCGGTCCGCTGCGGCGGCACCGGCCGTCGTCGCAGCGGCGCCCATGGCGGACACAATCCCGAAGGTGACCATTCCCGTCGCCGTGAGGCGTGCAAGCTTCCTCGTGGTCTTCATTGTTGCCTCAGAGATATGATCAAGGTGTGACCACGCTGAGCAGCCAGCAGAAGTGATACCAAGGCGCATATCAGCCAGGTGCTTGACGGGAAGTCGCATCAGCGATCGCGCGCCTCCGGCGAAGAGGCCCGCCTCACGCCGCCGACGGATGATCCGTCACCACCACCCGCGCCAGCAGCTCTTCGTACGTCGCCGCGTCGAACTCGCCCGCCGCCGGGGCCCGCACCGTCGCCGCCGACAGGGCCACCGCACGGGACAGGCGGTCCGGCCACGGCAGATCCTCCACCAGGCCCGACAACAGACCGGCCACCGCCGAATCACCGGCCCCGGTCGGATTCCCCGCGATCCGCTGCGGCGGCGCGGCCTGCCACACCCCGTCCGCGGTGACCGCGAGCATGCCGTCCGGGCCCAGCGAGGCGGCGACGGCATGCGCGCCACGCCGGCGGGCGTCCCGGGCCGCACGCAGCGGCTCGGTGCTGCCCGTGAGCGCGGCGAGCTCGTCCGCATTGGGCTTCGCCAGGTCCGGACGCGCCGCCAGACCCCTGCGCAACGGCTCACCACTCGTGTCGAGCAGGACCGGGACACCCGCCGTGCGCGCCGCACGCGTCAGCCGGGCGTAGACGTCCACCGGGACCCCCGGCGGCAGGCTGCCGCACAGCGCCACCGCCCGCGCCCCGTCCAGCAGTTCGCGGTAGGTGCCCAGGAAGGCGTCCCACTCGGCGGGGGAGACCGTCGGCCCCGGCTCGTTGAGCTGGGTGGTGTCCCCGCCGGCCTCGTCGACGACGGCGACGGTGCGGCGGGTGGCGCCGCCCACCGGCACCAGCGCATCGGTGACATCGGTGTCCGCGAGCAGCGCGCGCAGCGCCTCCCCCGTACCACCGCCCGCGAAGCCGGTGGCCACCGTACGGTGACCGAGCGAGGCCAGCACACGGGCCACGTTCAGGCCCTTGCCACCGGGCCGTTCGGACACCTCCGTGACCCGGTTCGTACCGTGCGGACGGAGCCGGGGCAGGCGATAGGTGATGTCCAGGGCGGCGTTCAGCGTGACCGTGAGGATCATGGTCGCCCCTCCGGGCAGTCATGGCCGGGCGGCCGTGGGTCGGGCCACCGCACGCGGCGGCATACGGACAAGTGCGCGAGCGATCATGCCATCGCCCATGGCAGTTGGCCCAGACCCGGGGTGACCGGCCGGTGGTCCCCGGCCACCCGGAGGGGCGGCAGCCGGCGTAGCCGGCCCGGCCCCGCCGCGACCCGTCACACCCCCGGGGGACGCACCAGCCACTCGCCCCGACGCATGACACCCACCACGTCCCACGCCGCGTCCAGTACCACCAGGTCGGCGTCCTTGCCGGCCTCCAGCGAGCCCACCCGGTCATCGATACCCAGCAGCCGGGCCGGGTTGGCCGAGAGCGCCTGCACCGCCTGATCGACCGTCAGGCCGTCCACGGTCACCGCACGCTGGAAAGCCCGGTCCAGCGTCAGCGTGGAACCCGCGATGGAACCCGCCGTCGGCCCGTCGCTGATCCGCGCCACACCGTCCCTGACCTCGACCCGCATCGGGCCGAGCGGATACATCCCGTCGCTCATACCGGCCGCACCCATCGCGTCCGTGATGAACGCGACCCGCCCCGCGCCCGCCTCACGCACCGCCAGCTGCAGCACCGCCGGATGCAGATGCGTACCGTCGTTGATCAGCTCGACGGTGATCCGCTCGTCCTCCAGCAGGGCGGCGACCGGCCCCGGCGCCCGGTGGCCCAGCGGCGGCATCGCGTTGAAGAGGTGAGTGGCGACCGTGGCGCCCGCGTCGACGGCCTCCCGGGTCGCGTCGTACGACGAATCCGTGTGCCCGATGGCGGCGATCACCCCGGCCTCGGCCAGCAGCCGTACCGACGTGAGCCCCCCGGGCAGCTCCGGGGCCACCGTCATCATCACCGCGGTGCCGCGCGCGGCGTCCACCAGCTTGCGGACGTCCGCCGGATCCGGGTCACGCAGCAACCCCGGCTGGTGGGCACCGCAGCGGTGCGGGGAGATGAACGGCCCCTCGAAATGGATACCGGCCAACTCGCCCTGCTGCACCAGCTCGGCGAGCACGGCCGCCTGCCGGGCCAGCTCGGTGAGCTCACCGGTCACCGTCGACGCGACCATCGAGGTCGTGCCGTGCCTGCGGTGGGTCTCGACGACCGTCATGCACTCGCCCGGGTCGGCCGACGAGAACGAACCGCCACCCCCGCCGTGCACGTGCATGTCGACGAACCCGGGCACGATCAGATGCCCCGTGAGGTCCACCACGCCCGCCGCGTCCCCGCCCTCGGCCGGCTCCAGGTCACGGCTGTGAACGCCGGTGATCCGGCCGCCCTCGACGGTGATCCGGCCGCTCCCGACGACGCCGGACGGCCGGGCGATCCGGGCGCCGGCCAGCACCGTGCGCCGGGAATCCGACGGCGGCTGCGCGGACTGTTGCTGTGCCATCAGGCGGATACCTCCGTGGAGAGAAGATCCCAGGCGAGGAGCCCCGCGCCCAGGCAGCCGGCGGCGTCCCCCAGGGCCGCCGGAACGATCGAGGGGAGCCGCTGGAACGTAACGCGCCGGCGGACGGCTTCCCGCAGAGGCGCGAAGAGCGTGTCACCCGCCTCGGCGAGTCCGCCGCCGATGATCAGCGTGTGCGGGTCGAGCAGCGTGAGCCCGGTGAGCAGACCGTCGGCCAGCGCGTCCACCGCGCCCTGCCACACCGCGCGGGCCCGCGCGTCGCCGGACTCCACGGCCTTCGCCGCGTCCGCCGCGCTGGCCCGCGGATCGCCGCAGGCCGCCGCCCAGTCCCGGCCCACCGCCGCGGCCGAGGCCACCGTCTCCAGACAGCCGCGCTGCCCGCAGCCGCAGGCGTGGCCCCCGGGCCGTACGACGATGTGGCCGATCTCGCCCGCGCTGCCGTGCGCCCCGGCCTCGATCCGCCCACCGATCCCGATGGCGCCCGCGATGCCGGTGCCCAGCGGCACGAACAGGAAGCGGTCCGCGCCCCGGCCGGCCCCGATCCGGCCCTCGGCCAGCCCACCGGTGCGGACGTCGTGCCCGAGGGCGACCGGCACCCCGCCGAGCCGCTCGGACAGCAGCGCCCGCATTGGCACGTCCCGCCAGCCGAGGTTCGCGGCGTAGACGGCGGTGCCGGTGCGCTCGTCGACGATGCCGGGCACGGCGACGCCGGCCGCCTCGGCGGTCGTGCCGAAGCGCGCCGTGCCGATGTCGCGGAGCTCGGCGGCGAAGCCGAGGATGGCCTCGACGACCGCGTCGGGACCGCGCTCGCGGCCGGTGGGGCGCCGCGCCTCGTACAGCAGGGCGGGCGGCGTCCCGTCGGACGGCGCGGCGTCCACCCCCACGAGGGCGGCCTTCATCCCGGTGCCGCCCACATCAAGGGCGATGACGTGTCTCACCGGAACAGTTTCGCGCGATCCGCCCTGAAAGGTCTAGTCCACTCACCGGGTGGATCGCGGAGCACCGCGGGACGGAGCAACCGCCGGGCCCGTCCCGGTGCTGACGGTGACGGACCGCCGTCGCCGCCGGGCGTGTCGATCCGGCGGCCCCCGTGTGCCGATCCCCGCGCCGGAAGTGTGGGAGCCCGATACCGAAGCGAAACCACCGGTGGTGTAGACCTTGTGGAGAACGCGCGGGAAACTCGCTGTTCACGCCGGGCGAGGGCGATCCCCGAGACGGCGTAGGGATCCCCGGCAAGCACATGGTTTCGGGAACGGGAAAAGGGCGGTAAACAGAGGTGCAGCGGCGGTACTTGAGCATGGCGGCGACGGCGATGGCGGCCTCCATGACGCTGACTCTGACCGGCTGCGGCAGCGGATCGGGCGACGGCGACGTCACCCTCAAGCTGATCGCGGCGGACTACGGCGACAGCGAGGCCAACGGCTCCCAGCACTACTGGGACGAGCTCAGCCGCGCCTTCGAGAAGAAGAACCCCGGCATCAAGGTCGACGTCCAGGTCTACAGCTGGAAGGACGTCGACAAGAAGGTCGAGGACCTCGTCAAGGACGGCCACGCCCCGGACCTCGCCCAGATCGGCGCGTACGCCGACTACGCCGCCAAGGGCAAGCTCTACAGCGCCGACCAGCTGCTCTCCATCCCCACCCAGGCCAACTTCCAGCCGTCCCTCGCGGAGGCCGGCGAGTACCAGCGGGTCCAGTACGGCATGCCGTTCGGCGCCAGCACCCGGCGGCTCTTCTACAACAAGAAGCTGTTCGCGCAGGCCGGCATCACCGCCCCGCCGCAGAGCTGGAGCGACATAGCCCACGACGCCCAGCTGCTCAAGGCACGCGGCGTCAAGATGCCCTACGCGCTGCCGCTCGGCCCGGAGGAGACCCAGGCCGAGACGCTGATGTGGATGCTCAGCGGCGGCGGCAGCTACACCGACAGCATCGGCAAGTACCGCATCGATTCGCCGGAGAACATCAAGACCTTCGACTGGCTGAAGGACAACCTCGTCGGCAAGGGCCTGACCGGCGCCGACCCCGCCAAGCTCAACCGCGCGGACGCCTTCCAGAGCTTCGCCGACGGCGACGTCGGCATGCTCAACGGCCACCCCACCCTCATGAAGCAGGCCGCGGCCAAGGGCATCGACTACGGCACCGTCGAACTGCCCGGCATCGACGGCAAGGCCAAGACCACCATGGGCGTCGCCGACTGGATGATGGCGTTCAAGCAGAACGGCCACCGCGCCGAGGCCGGCAAGTTCCTCGACTTCGTCTACAGCGACCAGAACGTCGAGAAGTTCTCCGGCGACTACGGCCTGCTGCCGGTCACCACCTCCGCGACGCAGGACATGCTCGCCGACGACAAGTACGCCAAGTTCCACGGCTTCCTCAAGCAGCTCGGCAACGCCGAGTTCTACCCGGCGAACAAGACCTCCTGGCCGCTGGTCTCCAAGACCGTCAAAGCCAAGATGGGCGCCGCGGTCGACCCCCAGGGCAACCCGGCCGGCGTCCTCACCGACATCCAGAACACGGCAGACGAGGCCGACAACACCACGGGCTGACCGCCTCGCCGCGCCTCCTTGCGCCGCGCGGGGGCGCGGCCGGGCTGCAGGTTGGCGTGCCGGTTGAAGTGCAGGGTGCCGTGCCGGCCGGGCGGGGCGGCCGGGGCTCGCCCCGCCGCACCCGCCGCACCCGCCGCACCCCTCCGCTACACTCCGAGGGAACTGATTACTCTCCGTAATCGTTGCCGTAACAAGGAACAAGCGGCGGCGGGCAGGGCGGACAGCAGGGGCCTGCTTCTCCCTCGCGCGCCTGAGGGACCCGTCGACCCATGCGCTCCCGCCCCTGGCGCCCCCTGGCAGGCATGCCGACCCCTGCGCCCGCCCCCGGACGGGCCTGTCGGGCCGCACGCTCCCGACCCCTGACGGGCCTGTCGGACCGTGCGCCTATCGTGGAAACGTGACGACGAGCGACAGCCCCGACACGGAGGACCCGCGCGGTGCGAAGGACGATGCGAAGGACGACTTGAGCGGGGCGGACGACCTGGGCGGTGCGGACGCCACCGGTGGTGCGGGGACCTCCGGTGGTACGGACGCTCCCGGTGGTGCCGGGAACCCGAGCGTCCCGGGCCGCGTCCCGGGCCTGTCCGCTCGGGACGAGGCCGTGCTCGCCGTGGAAAGCCGCTCCTGGTCGGGCCCCGGCCCGAAGGAGCGCGCCATCCGTGAGCAGCTCGGCATCTCGCCGACCCGCTACTACCAGCTCCTCAACGCCCTGCTCGACGACCCCCGGGCGCTCGCCCACGCCCCCGTCACGGTCAACCGCCTGCGGCGCGTACGCGACGCCCGCCGCGCCCGCCGCTGAGCCTGCCCGCCCGACTCGCTCGCACCTGCTCCAGCCCGCGCAGACATGCCAGCCGCCCCCCGGAGTCGCCGGCCGTGTCCCGCCCCGACTGTCGGTGGCCCCGCCCGTGCCGGCCCGTCTGTGGCCCGAGCCCCGCCGGCTGACCCGCCCCGACCCGCCGGTGGCGTGCGCCCGTGCCCCCGCTGTGCGCCCGGCCTTCGCCGGTAGGGTCGGCGCATGGGTAGCTCCCCGAACGCCGAGCCGACATCCGAACCCGAGCGTGCACCCGGCCGCCTGCCGACGCCGCGGACCGCCGCCGGCCGCGAGGGCCTCGCCGCGCTGCTGGCGCACCCCGAACACGTCGTCGTGGCCCTCGACTTCGACGGCACCCTCGCCGACATCGTCCCCGACCCGGAGCAGGCCCGGGCCCACGGGGGTGCCGTCGCCGCGCTGGCCCGCCTCGTGCCCCGCCTGCGAGCGGCCGCGGTGATCACCGGACGGCCGGCCACCGTCGCGGTCCGCCTCGGCGGCTTCGACTCGGTGCCCGGTCTGGAGCACCTCACCGTCCTCGGGCACTACGGCGCCGAGCGCTGGGAGGCGGCCACCGGTACGCTCCATGCTCCGCCGCCGCACCCCGGCGTCGCCGCCATACAGGCCGAACTCCCCGGCGTGCTGGACACATCGGGGGTCTGGCACGGCACCTGGGTCGAGACCGCCATCGAACGCAAGGGCGGTCGCGCCATCGCCGTGCACACCCGCCGCGCCGACGACCCCCAGGGCGCCTTCGAACGGCTGCGCGGACCGCTCGCCGAACTCGCCGAGCGCCACGGCCTGATCGTCGAGCCGGGCCGCTACGTGCTGGAGCTGCGCCCGCCGGGCATGGACAAGGGCGTCGCCCTCGCGGACTGGATCCGTGAGACCGGGGCGGCGACGGTCCTCTACGCCGGCGACGACCTCGGTGACCTGGCCGCCTTCGCCGCCGTCGAGGAACTCCGCGCCAAGGGGCTGACGGGCGTCCTCGTCTGCAGCGGCAGCGACGAGGTGACCGAACTGGCGGACCGAGCCGACCTGGTGGTCGACGGCCCGGCCGGCGTGGTGGGCCTGCTGACGGCTCTCGCGGAGCACCTGGACGTGAGCTGACCTGACTCACGGAAACCACGGAAACCACCGCTCCCATGGCACCCACAGAACCCACCTCACCCACGGCCGCGACGCATACGCGCACAGGCGTGAGCTCGTCTTGACCTAAGCCGCCCCTCCAGTCCCCTCCGACCCCTCCGACCCCTCCGACCCCGCCACCAGGCCCGCGTAATGTGCCGCGATGTCGTCGCTGGTGGTCAGCCATACGCCGGGGTGGTTGGCGACGTACTCCAGTGCCTCGTCGAGGTACCTGTGGCGGAAGGGCTGGCCGATGACGAAGGGGTGCAGGGCGAGCGACATCACCCGGCCGCCGTCCGCCGCGTCCTCGTGGAGCTGGTCCAGCTGGTCCTTGACGATGCGTACGAAGTCGGGGCCGGTGAGGCCCTTGCTGACGAAGAGTCCGATGTCGTTGAGCTCCACCGAGTACGGCACGCTCAGCATCCCGGGGACGTTCAGTCGGTAGGGCTGGTCGTCGTTGGTCCAGTCGAGGACGTAGTCGAGGCCGAGTTCGGCGAGCAGTTCCGGGGTGCGGAAGGTTTCGGTGAGGGCCGGGCCCATCCAGCCGCGCGGCCGCCGGCCGGTGGTCTTCTCCAGGGAGTCGAGCATCTCCACCAGATAGGCGCGCTCCTCCTCGGGCTCCATGTCGGCCTGGAAGGTGGAGTTGTTCTTGCCGTGGGCGAGCCAGGCCCAGTCCCGGGCCCGGCCCGCTTCGATGATCTGCGGGTAGCGTTCCCCGGCCTCGGAGTTGAGCAGCGCGCTCGCGCGCAGGCCGTGCCGGTCGAGGGCCTTCAGCAGCCGCCAGAAGCCGACCCGGGGGCCGTAGTCGCGCCAGCCGTAGTTCAGCGGGTCCGGTGTGAGCCCGGCGGTGCCGGCGAAGGTGCTCGTCGAGGGGCGGTCGATCCGGTAGTGCTCGATGTTCAGGCCGATGTAGAAGGCGACCCGGGCGCCGCCCGGCCACCGGATCGGCGCGCGCCCGACGATCGGGCTGTAGTCGTAGAGCTGGTTGTCCGGGAGGGGGCGGAGCTGGTCGTTCATGGGGGCTCACCTCGTAAGCGCCGGGTGCCGTGGTGTCGTGGCGACCAGGCTCGAACCCTCACACTTGTGTGAGGCTCAAGGCGGCGCGGTGTGACGCCGGTCACGGCAGCTCGGGTGGCGGCGGCTCAGCCGGTCAGCGCCCGCAGCTGCCGGAGGAACCACTGCGCCGGCGGCAGCGCGGTGGCCGCCGCCGTCAGCCGCTCGGTGCGCCGGTCGCGCTCCGTCGTGTCCATGGACAGCGCCTCGTGCAGCGCCTGCGCGGTGCCGCTGACGTCGAACGGGTTGACGGTCAGGGCGTCCGCGCCGAGTTCCTCGTGGGCGCCGGCCTCCCGCGACAGCACGAGGGCGCAGCCACGGTCGGAGACCACCGGGATCTCCTTCGCGACGAGGTTCATCCCGTCACGGATCGGGTTGACCAGCGCCACGTCCGCCAGCCGGTACGCGGCCAGCGACCGCGCGAAGTCGTCCTTCACGTGCAGGACGACGGGCCGCCAGCCGGCCGTCCCGAACTCGGCGTTGATCTCCTCGGCGAGCCGGCCGACCTCCGCGGTGTACTCCCGGTAGACGGCCAGATCCTGGCGTGACGGATAGGCGAAGGCGAGGTGCACGACGCGTTCGCGCCAGGTGGGGCGGTCCACCAGCAGCTGCCGGTAGGCGAGCAGCCCGCGCACGATGTTCTTCGACAGCTCCGTCCGGTCCACCCGGACGATGGTCCTGCGTGCCGTCCCGTCCGGCCCGGTGCCGATCTCTTGGTGCAGCGCGGCCTTCCGCTCGGCGACGTCCGCCCGGTGCGCCCGCTCCTGCAGGAACTCGGCGTCCGCGCCGAGGCCGTGGACCCCGAGCCGGGTGCCGCCGGTGCCGCCGGTGACCGCGGCGCAGCAGGCGCCGAACGCGTCCGCCCAGCGGTGGGTGAGGAACCCGAGCTGGTCGGCGCCCAGCATCCCGCGCAGCAGCTGCTCGGCGATGTCGTCCGGCAGCATCCGGAAGTACTCCGGCGGCGCCCACGGCGTGTGGGAGAAGTGCGCGATGCGCACGTCGGGCCGCAGCGCGCGCAGCAGGCCCGGCACCAGCGTCAGGTGGTAGTCCTGCACCAGTACCGCCGCGCCCTCGGCGGCCTCGTCGGCCAGGGCCTGCGCGAAGGCGCGGTTGTACGCCTCGTACGAGGTCCACTGCGCGCGGAACTCCGCGCCGAAGACGGGTTCCAGCGGCGTCTGGTACAGCATGTGGTGGACGAACCACAGCACCGAGTTCGCGATGCCGTTGTAGGCGTCGTGGTGCACGTCGGGCGGGATGTCCAGCATCCGGACGCGCTGTCCGCCGGTGTCGGACGGGTCCAGCTTGCCGCCGCTGCGCCGTACGGCCTCCCGGTCGCCGTCCCCGAGGGCGGCGCACACCCACACCGCGTCGGTGTCGGGCCCGATCGCCGACAGCCCGGAGACCAGCCCACCGCCGCCCCGCTTGGCGGTCAGCGTGCCGCCCTCTTCCAGGGCGTACGACACCGGTCCACGGTTGGACGCGACGAGAACCTCGGCACCTGTGTGGACCGCATTGCGCTCGGAGACCATGTCGCGACATGTAACCCGCGGCAGATCCGCGCAAACGTGCGGAGCGCGGGTCAGGCCGCGCGTCGTGCCGCGTACTCGGGGATTTCGGCCATCGGGGGGCGTTCCTCGGTGTCCACGTCGGTCGTGCGGGGGACGAAGCCCTGTTCGCCGCGGTCGAACTGGGTGAGCCGGGGGCGTACCAAGTGGCCGCGGGCGAGGCGGAGTTGGGCGGTGCGGTAGATGGCGGCGGCCATCCGTCCCAGGGCCTGGCCGTCCTGGTGGCGGTGTTTGCGTACGCCGACGTCCACCTGGGCCAGGGCGTCCAGGCCGACGGTGTGCAGGGCGTCGACGAGCAGGCCGAGCTCGACGCCGTAGCCGACGGGGAAGGGCAGACGCTCCAGGAGGGAGCGGCGGGCCGCGTACTCGCCGCCGAGGGGCTGGACGAAGCCGGCCAGTTGCGGCCAGTGCAGGTTGAGGACCGGGCGGGCGACGAGTTCGGTGACCCGGCCGCCCTGGCCGGCGCCGGCGGTGTGCTCCCCGGCCTCCAGGGGGCGGTCGTACATCGCCTTCACGAACTGGATGTCGGGGTCGGTCAGCAGCGGGCCGACGATGCCGGAGACGAAGGTGGCGGAGAACTCCCGCAGGTCCGCGTCGATGAAGCAGACGATGTCGCCGGTGGTGACCAGCAGGGAGCGCCAGAGGACCTCGCCCTTGCCGGGCAGCGCGGGCAGCCGGGGCAGGACGGTGTCGCGGTGCACGACCCGGGCGCCGGCCGCCGCCGCGACCTCGGCGGTGCGGTCGGTGGAGCCGGAGTCCAGCACCACCAGCTCGTCGACCAGGGGGACGGTCTCGGTCATCAGCTCGGCGCGGATCGCGGCGACGATCGCCCCGACCGTGGCCTCCTCGTCGAGCGCCGGCAGGACGACGCTGACCGTACGGCCCGTCTGGCGCTTGGCTTCCAGCAGCTGCCCCAGGGGGCGGTCCGCGGCGGACCAGGAGCGGCTGGTCAGCCAGCGCTCCACCTCTTCCAGCACGTGAACACCCTTCCCATGTGATCCATCTCGCGGTTCGGACGACTATCTCAACTGTCAGTGCCTTCGGTTACAGTCTTGAACAACGCGGATGGCCATCGCATGTCGGGGTCACCGCAACAAACGCCTGGGTTTCGGCCCAGCGCCATACCGCTCATCCAGAGGGGCAGAGGGATACGGCCCGTTGAAGCCCCGGCAACCCTCCAGTCGGTCTTGCCGCGTCCAGCGCGCGCGAGGCTCCCGGCTAGGGAAGGTGCCAAATCCGTCTCGTGGCGAGATGCGTCGCGAGGAAGATGAGGAGAAAGGGCCTCGCCTCCATGGCTGTGCACAGCACCGAAACCGCCGCAAACACCTCCTCCGTCGCTCTGGGACCCGCCGCCGCGCTGTCCTGCCGCGAATGCGGTGAGCGGTTCGACCTCGGCCCCATCTTCGCCTGTGCGTCGTGTTTCGGGCCGCTCGAAGTCGCCTACGACCTGCCGAGCGGCGACCCCGAGAGCCTGAAGAAGCAGATCGAGGCCGGCCCGGACAACATCTGGCGTTACGCCCCGCTGCTGCCGGTGCCCGTCGACGTCGCGGACAAGCCGAACCTCAACCCCGGCTTCACCAAGCTCGTCAAGGCCGATCGGCTCGCCGCCGAGCTGGGCGTCACCGGCGGCCTCTACGTCAAGGACGACTCCGGCAACCCGACGCACTCCTTCAAGGACCGCGTCGTCGCCATCGCCGTCGAGGCGGCCCGCGCCTTCGGCTTCACGACCCTGTCCTGCTCCTCCACCGGCAACCTCGCCGGCGCGGTCGGCGCCGCGGCCCGCCGGGCCGGCTTCAAGTCCTGCGTCTTCATCCCGCACGACCTGGAGGCCGGCAAGGTCGTCATGGCCGCGGTCTACGGTGGTGACCTGGTCGGCATCGAGGGCAACTACGACGACGTCAACCGCTTCTGCTCGGAGCTCATCGGCGACCCGCTGGGCGAGGGCTGGGGCTTCGTCAACGTCAACCTGCGCCCGTACTACGGCGAGGGTTCCAAGACCCTCGCGTACGAGATCTGCGAGCAGCTCGGCTGGCAGCTGCCCGACCAGCTCGTCATCCCCATCGCGTCCGGCTCCCAGCTGACGAAGATCGACAAGGGGCTCAAGGAGCTGATCGCCCTCGGCCTGGTCGAGGACAAGCCGTACAAGATCTTCGGTGCCCAGGCGGAGGGCTGCTCTCCGGTGTCGACGGCCTTCAAGGCCGGGCACGACGTCGTGCGCCCCCAGAAGCCGATGACCATCGCCAAGTCGCTGGCGATCGGCAACCCGGCCGACGGCCCGTACGTGCTGGACATCGCCCGCCGCACGGGCGGCGCGGTCGAGGACGTCGACGACGAGCAGATCGTGGACGCGATCAAGCTGCTGGCCCGCACCGAGGGGATCTTCGCGGAGACCGCGGGCGGGGTGACCGTCGGCGTCACCAAGAAGCTCATCGAGGACGGACTCCTCGACCCGTCCCTGACCACCGTCGTGCTCAACACGGGTGACGGACTCAAGACGCTTGACGCCGTCGCGCCGACCTCCGGGCCCACGGCCACGATCCGTCCGAACCTGGACGCGTTCCGCGCGGCCGGCCTGGCCGGCTGAGCCGCGGCGCGCCCAGAACCCGTACTCCGTATCACCTGTCCGGAAGGCAGAACCCATGAGCGTGAAGGTCCGCATCCCCACCATCCTCCGCACCTACACCGGCGGTGAGGCCGAGGTCGCCGCCGAGGGCGCGACCCTCTCCGAGGTGATCGCCGACCTGGAGAAGAACCACCAGGGCATCGCGGCCCGGGTGCTGGACGACACCGGCAAGCTGCGCCGCTTCGTGAACGTCTACGTCAACGACGACGACGTCCGCTTCGAGCAGGGCCTGGAGACGCCGACGCCGGACGGTGCGGGCGTCTCGATCATCCCGGCGGTCGCCGGAGGCTGACCTCAGGCGCACCATGCGCCCGGGAGGGTGCAGTATTTGCGCCATATCTTTCCCCTTCTTGACCGGAATTGCCCCGTCCAGCCAAATCGGACGGGGCAATTCCGCTTTCCGAAAGGGGATACCATGAGGGTGATCCCCCTCCGGATATCCCCGCGGGCATGCCGAGCGCAGTGGAAACCGCGGAGAGTTGTGCCCAAAGTGTGTGCGGTATTTGTCGCGCAAGTGCGCTATGCCCGGCCCGACTTGCCCCGGAGAATCGGGATTTCATCGCATATTGCCGTTTCCCCGGCCCCAGAATTCTCGTCCGATTGACCTGTTGCGCTGGGCATCTGTCCAGATACATTCAGCGGCGGTCGACGCGTTCCGGCGCACACCCCACGGGCCTTTCGCGGGGTGAGGTCTGACCCGGGTCCGCGGAGTGCGGTCCTGCGCAAGGGCCAGTAATAGGGGAGTTAGGCATGGCTCAGGGCACCGTCAAGTGGTTCAACGCGGAGAAGGGGTACGGCTTCATCGCGGTCGACGGTGGTGCGGATGTATTCGTCCACTACAGCGCGATCCAGATGGACGGCTACCGCACCCTTGAGGAGGGTCAGCGGGTCGAGTTCGAGATCTCGCAGGGCCAGAAGGGGCCGCAGGCGGACATGGTCCGGGTGGCCGGCTGAGGCGCCGACCGACTGCTGCGTAGGGAAGGTCCGTACCCCTGGAGGGGTGCGGACCTTCTGCCTGTCCGGGTACCGGGCCGGGCCGCCCGGGTGCCCGTGCGAGGCGCCGCGCCCCTGACCGACGCTTCTGCGAAGCGGCTTGCGCCCACCCGTCGCCCGACCACCTCCCCTGGCGGACGCTTCTGCGAAGCGGCTTGCACTCTCCATGGTCGAGTGCTAATCATTGGCGTTAGCACTCTCCCAGTGAGAGTGACAACGAAGGACCGGGTCGGCGAGGCCCGCAGGCCGGGTGGGGCAAGGAACCACACAGGCTTGCAGGTCGTCCGTCGCGGGCGCCAGCGCGGTCCGGAGCAATCCACCCCAGTCCGGGAGGACCACTTCACATGGCCAAGATCATCGCGTTCGACGAGGAGGCACGGCGCGGTCTCGAGCGCGGGATGAACCAGCTCGCCGACGCCGTCAAGGTCACCCTCGGCCCCAAGGGCCGCAACGTCGTCCTCGAGAAGAAGTGGGGCGCCCCCACGATCACCAACGATGGTGTTTCCATCGCCAAGGAGATCGAGCTCGAGGACCCGTACGAGAAGATCGGCGCCGAGCTGGTCAAGGAGGTCGCGAAGAAGACGGACGACGTCGCCGGTGACGGCACGACGACCGCGACCGTCCTGGCCCAGGCCCTGGTCCGCGAGGGCCTGCGCAACGTCGCCGCCGGCGCCAACCCGATGGCGCTGAAGCGCGGCATCGAGCGCGCCGTCGAGGCCGTCTCCGCCGCCCTGCTGGAGCAGGCGAAGGACGTGGAGACCAAGGAGCAGATCGCCTCCACCGCCTCCATCTCCGCCGCTGACACCCAGATCGGCGAGCTCATCGCCGAGGCGATGGACAAGGTCGGCAAGGAAGGCGTCATCACCGTCGAGGAGTCCCAGACCTTCGGTCTGGAGCTGGAGCTCACCGAGGGTATGCGCTTCGACAAGGGCTACATCTCGGCGTACTTCGCCACCGACATGGAGCGTATGGAGGCGTCGCTCGACGACCCGTACATCCTCATCGTCAACTCGAAGATCGGCAACGTGAAGGACCTCCTTCCGCTGCTCGAGAAGGTCATGCAGTCCGGCAAGCCGCTGCTGATCATCGCCGAGGACGTCGAGGGCGAGGCCCTGTCGACCCTGGTCGTCAACAAGATCCGCGGCACCTTCAAGTCCGTCGCCGTCAAGGCCCCGGGCTTCGGTGACCGTCGCAAGGCCATGCTCGGCGACATCGCCATCCTCACCGGTGGCACCGTCATCTCCGAGGAGGTCGGTCTCAAGCTGGAGAACGCCTCCCTCGACCTGCTCGGCCGCGCCCGCAAGGTCGTCATCACCAAGGACGAGACCACCATCGTCGACGGTGCCGGCGACAGCGAGCAGGTCCAGGGCCGGGTCAACCAGATCCGCGCCGAGATCGAGAACAGCGACTCGGACTACGACCGCGAGAAGCTCCAGGAGCGTCTGGCGAAGCTGGCCGGCGGCGTGGCCGTCATCAAGGCCGGTGCCGCCACCGAGGTCGAGCTCAAGGAGCGCAAGCACCGCATCGAGGACGCCGTTCGCAACGCGAAGGCGGCCGTCGAGGAGGGCATCGTCGCCGGCGGTGGCGTCGCCCTGCTCCAGGCTTCCCAGGTCTTCGAGAAGCTGGAGCTGGACGGCGACGAGGCCACCGGTGCCAACGCCGTGAAGCTGGCCCTGGAGGCCCCGCTCAAGCAGATCTCCGTCAACGGCGGCCTCGAGGGCGGCGTCGTGGTGGAGAAGGTGCGCAACCTGCCCGTCGGCCACGGCCTGAACGCCGCGACCGGTGAGTACGTCGACATGATCGCCGAGGGCATCATCGACCCGGCGAAGGTCACGCGCTCCGCCCTGCAGAACGCCGCGTCCATCGCCGCGCTGTTCCTCACCACCGAGGCCGTCATCGCCGACAAGCCGGAGAAGGCCGCCGCGGCCGCTCCGGGCGGCATGCCCGGCGGTGACATGGACTTCTGATCCCCGCGGATCACACGTCCAGACGTACGTCGGGGCGGCACCCTCCTCCCAGGGGGTGCCGCCCCGGCGGCGTTCCGGGGGTTTCCCGGCCGCTTCGCCCCCTGCCCCGTCAGCCGCTGCTCGCGCCGCTCGGTGATGTCCCCGCGGTGGCACGAACGAGCCGTGCGGCTCGCCGAGGTCATGGGGTAGTGACACGGTGATGGTTACTCTGTGCACTAGATCCAACGTGGACAGTGATCAAAGTGGGTCACCGGGGCGTATGCGCTCCCCGCGATCCCGGCCGTGAAGGGGTGTGCGTGCACATCAGGAAGCACAGGGACACCATCGGTTCGCCCGCGGATCACCGCTGATCATGTTCACCGGTGGACGGTCCTCGCGCCAGGCCCGCGGCGCGGCACGTGCGGGCGCCCTGCTCTTCGCCGTGGCGGCGGTGCTCTACAACGGGTGGCTCCTGGAATTCCTGCTGCCGACCCACCTGGACCCACGCCACTCGTACGTCAGTGAGCTCTACGCCGCCGACCAGCCCTTCCGGCCGCTCTTCGGCGGCATCGAGAGCGGTTGCGCGCTGCTCGTCGCGGTGGGCGCGCTGCTGGCCTGCGGCATCGCGCGCGGCGCCTGGGCCCGCTGCGGCTGTGCGGCCCTGGCCGGCCTCGGGCTGTCCTCCCTCGCCGATGTCCTGGTGCCGATGCGCTGCGCGCCCTCTGTGGAGCGCGCCTGTGAGGCGGTCCATCCCTGGCACACGGTCACCAGCGCCCTCGCCCACTTCTTCCTGTTCGCCTCGATGGCGCTGCTGAGCCGGGCCGCCGTGACCGACGTGGCCCGCAGCGCGCTGATCGGGCGCTGGGGACCGAGGGTGCTCGCCGTGGCGCTGCCGTCCGCCATCTGCACGGTGGGCCCGCTCCTCGGCCGCCCCGGCTGGCACGGCATCCCGCAGCGCCTCCATCTGGTGCTGGTGGGCGTGTGGTTCGCGCTGCTGGCGGCCGAGCTGGCGCGGGCGGCGGTACGGCAGCCGGACGCGGCGGACGGGGGCCGGGGCCGGGCGCCCGAGGCGACGCGCATCGGCGCGCCCTGACGCCCTTTCCCCTCTTCCTGATTTCGCCCTTCCTCCGCATCTCCTTCACGTCTTCGCTACAACCATCGTCGGCTTCCGCGGGTCTCCTGTGCACCAACCGTGCAACGTCAACTGCCTTCTGCGCACAGGGAGAACGAGCCCCGCATGCCCAAGCATCTCCGTACGACCCTGGTCACCGCAGCCGCCACCACGCTCGCGGCCGGACTGCTGACCGCGGCCACCGGCACCGCCTCGGCCGCGCCCGCCGCCAACGGCCGCCAGGGGGACTTCAACGGCGACGGCTACCGCGACCTGGCCGTCGCCGCGCCGGCCGCGACCGTCGACGGCAAGCAGCGCGCCGGTGCGCTCACCGTGCTCTACGGCTCGGCCCACGGCATCGACGCGTCCCGGGCCGTCACCCTGAGCCAGAACTCCCCGGGCGTGCTGGGGGCGGCCGAGGCCGGCGACCTCTTCGGCGCGAGCCTGGCCGCCGGTGACTTCAACTCCGACGGGTTCGCCGACCTCGCCGTGTCGGCGCCGTACGAAGACGTCGCGGGCGACGCGGACGGCGGCACCGTACAGATCCTCTGGGGCGCCGCGGGCGGCCTCTCCGGCACCGGCAGCGCCACCCTCGCCGATCCGGCCCCCTCCCAGCACGACCGGTTCGGCGCGGCCCTGGCCGCCGGCGACTTCGACCGGGACGGCACGGCCGACCTCGCCGTCGGCACCTCCTCGCCGAAGCTGCACGTCTTCAAGGGCGGCATCAGCAGGTCCGGCGCGCCCGGCGCGCACACGGCGATCGCACTGCCGATCCTCGGGGAGGCCACCAACGGCATCCTCAACCTGACCGCCGGTGAGGTCACCGACCAGGGCTACAGCGACCTCGTCGTCAGCGCCTACGACAACCGGAGCCCGTACTTCAACGTCAACTACTACCTGCCGGGCACCGCGGCGGGGCTGTCCGGGGCGCGCGCCCAGCGGCTGCCCGCGGGGATCATCACGGCCATCGGCGATGTCACCGGCGACGGCTTCGGCGACCTCGTCACCGGTGTGCACTTCGACGACAAGGTGCCCGGCAGCACCAAGGGCGGCAAGGTCAACGTCATCCACGGCTCGGCGTCCGGTCCGCGCGTGGACCGGATCGAGACCATCACCCAGGAGTCCGGCGCGATCCCCGGCAGCTCCGAGACGGGTGACAAGTTCGGCTACGAGGTGAGCGTCGGCGACATCAACGGAGACGGTGTGCAGGACCTGGCCATCGGGGCCGCCACCGAGACCGTCGACGGGGCGAGCCGGACCGGTGCGGTGACCGTGCTGCGCGGCTCCCGGGCGGGCGTGGACACCGTCCACAACGTGCAGTACTTCCACCAGAACTCGCCGGGCGTCCCGGGAGCCAACGAGAAGGACGACCTCTTCGGCGGTGAGGTCTTCCTCTCCGACCTCAACGGCGACAAGAAGGCGGATCTGACCGTGGGGGCGACGTACGAGAACGGCGGCGACGGCGCGGTCATCACCCTTCCCTCCGACGGCACCCGTCTGACCACGGCGGGCTCGCGGTTCCTCGCGCCGTCGGCGGTGGGCCTCTCGACCGCGGGCGCGCCGCAGTTCGGCAGCATCATGGCGGGGTGAGCGGGACCGGGGGCGCGGTGGCGGGCCGTGCCGCGGAGCGCGGGCCCGCCCCGGCTTCGGAGTCCGGGGCCGTGTTGAGTTCGGCCCGTTGCTGTGTGCCCAGGCCGAAGAGGAACGTGGCCAGGAAGCCGGTGACATAGCCGACGGCGAGGCCCAGGGCGTAGACGACGACCGTCGTGGCGAGGCCCTGGCCTCCCTTGACCAGGGGGAACAGGGCCCAGCCCGAGGGGCCGATGGCGGTGGAGCCGACCGTGTCGCCGAGTTGGTTGAACAGGCCGATGAAGCCGCCGCCGCAGGCGCCGCCGAGGCAGGCGGTGAGGAAGGGGCGGCCCAGCGGGAGCGAGACGCCGTAGATCAGGGGCTCGCCGACGCCGAGCAGGCCGGCCGGGAGCGCGGACCTGATGGTCGTCCGGAGGGAGCGGTTGCGGGGGAGCCGGAGGTAGAGGGCGAGGGCGGCGCCGACCTGGCCGGCGCCGGCCATGGCCAGGATCGGCAGCAGGACGGTGTAGCCCTGCTGCTGGATGAGGGTGGCGTGGATCGGGATCAGCGCCTGGTGCAGGCCGAGCATGACCAGGGGGAGGAAGAGGCCGCCGAGGAGGAAGCCGGCGACCGCGCCGCCGTGCGCCAGCAGCCAGGTGGCGAGGGTGCCGAGGGCGGTGGAGACCTCGCCGGCGACGTACATCAGCCCGAAGACCGTGACCAGGCCGGTGACCAGGACCGTGACGGTCGGGGTGACCAGGACGTCCAGGGCCGCGGGGACGACCGCCCGGCACTTCTTCTCCACCTGGACGGCGAGCAGCGCGGCGGCCAGCGCGCCGAGCACGCCGCCCTGCCCGGGGGAGAGGTGCCGGCCGAAGGCGGTGATGTGGGTGACGCCGGGGAAGACGATGACCGCGGCGACCGCGCCGCCCAGGACGGGGGTGCCGCCGAACTCCTTGGCGGTGTTGTGGCCGACGAAGACCGCGATCAGCGACATGAAGCCGGAGGCGAGGGCGGCGAGCGCGGGGACGACGGCGGGCAGCCGGCCGAGGTTGGTGAGCAGGCCGTTGAGGCCGGCGATGATGCCGCAGCCGATCAGTGCCGGGATCAGCGGGACGAAGATGTTGGCGATCCGTCGCAGGAAGAGCTTGCCGGGGGTGGCGTTCCTGGCCTTCTGGCGGGCCTTGAGGGCGGCGCCCCGGTCGGCCAGCTGCTCGGCGGTGGTGGCGGCGCCGGGTGCGGCGGCGGGCGTGGCGGGGGCCGGTTGCGGAGCGGGCTCGGGGTGGCTGCGGGCCTGCTCCACCAGGCGTTCGAGCTCGGGGGTGACCCGGGCGACGGTCCCGGGGCCCAGCACGATCTGGTACGTGTCGTCCTCGACTACGCCCAGGACGGCCGGCAGGGCTTTGAGCGCCTCGTCGTGGACCAGTGAGCGGTCCCGGATGCCGAGGCGGAGCCGGGTCATGCAGTGGGCGACGGAGGTGACGTTCCCGGCGCCGCCGACGAGCGGGAGGATCGCGGCGGCGGTGGCGCGGTTCGGGTCTTCGGACATGTGGGTGCCTTGCTGTGGTGGCGAACCAGGTGAGCGGGCCGGCCGGGGCCGGGCCCTCGGCGGGCCGGCGCTTGGGCGGTCAGAGGTTTCTGGCGGCTGCCAGGGCGGCCCGGAGGTGACCGCCGGCGGCGTCGAGGAGGCGGGCGGCGGTCGGCCCGTCGACGTCGCCGAGAAGGGTGAGGATGGCGTGCTTCACCTCGCCGTCCGTCCGGCTGAGCGCCGCCTCGATCTCCGGTTCGCCGGCGCCGGTGGCGAGTGCGACGATGCGGCGGGAACGGGCCCGCAGCTTCTCGTTGGAGGCGCGCACGTCGACCATCAGATTCCCGTAGGTCTTGCCCAGCCGGATCATGGTGATCGTCGAGAGCATGTTGAGCACCAGCTTCTGGGCGGTGCCCGCCTTGAGGCGGGTCGAACCCGTCAGCAGCTCCGGGCCGACGACGACCTCGATGCCGTGCTCGGCGGCCGCGGCCAGGGCCGAACCGGCGTTGCAGGACAGGCCGATGGTCAGTGCGCCGCGGGCGCGGGCGTGCTCGACCGCGCCGATGGCGTACGGGGTGCGGCCGGAGGCGGAGATCCCGACGACGGTGTCGCGCTCGGTCAGGCCGATCGCGGAGAGGTCCTCGGCCGCGAATTCCCTGCTGTCCTCGGCGCCCTCGACGGCTTTGACCAGCGCGGACGGGCCGCCCGCGATCAGGCCGACGACCTGGGAGGGGTCGGTGTTGAAGGTCGGCGGGCACTCGCTGGCGTCCAGGACGCCGAGGCGGCCCGCCGTTCCGGCGCCGGCGTAGACCAGCCGGCCGCCGCGGGCCATCCGCTCGGCGGTGGCGTCGATCGCGGCGGCGATCTCCGGGAGCCGTGCGGCGACGGCGGCGGGGACGGCGGCGTCCTCCCCGTTCATCGTGCGGGCGATGTCGAGCGTGGAGCGGCGGTCGATCTCGGCGAGGTCGGGGCGGAACGCCTCGGTGGTGAGGGCGTCCAGCTGGGCGCGCAGGTCGGCGTGGTCGGCGGTGGAGGTCATTGCTCGGCGGCTCTTTCCGGAAGTCGGGCGCGAGGGCGGGCCGCGCCGGGCCACCTCAGGGCTGGTGGCGGTGGGCCAGGGCCTCGTAGGAAGCGGAGAGCGCCGGGGCGGCGGTCTCGTAGGTGCGCTGGGCGACGCCTATGAAGAGGCAGTCGACGACCAGGAGCTGACTGGTCCGGGACGACATCGCGGCGGGGCGCAGCTCGCTCTCGCGGGCCGTGGACGTGGTCAGGATGTGGTCGGCGTAGGCGGCGATCTCGCCGTCGGGGCGGCCCGTGATGGCGATGGTCGTGGCGCCGTGGTCGAAGGCCACCCGCAGGGGCTCTATGACGTCGGTGGTGCGGCCGGAGTGGGTGATGGCGATCGCCACGTCGCCGGTGCGCATCTGCACGGCATTGGTCACGGCGAGGTGCGGGTCCGCGTGGGCGTGCGCGATCAGGCCGATGCGCAGCAGCTTCTGGACGAGGTCCTGGCCGACGAGGCTGGAGGCGCCGATGCCGTAGACGTCGATGCGGCGGGCGGAGGACAGGGCGGCGACCGCCGCTTCGAGCTGGCTGACGTCCAGGCCGGCCGCCGTGTCGGCCAGGCACTGCTGCTCCTCCTGCGCGAGCTTCGCGACGACATCGACCAGGGAGTCGTCGACCGCTATGTCGGCGGTGACGGCGGGTGCGCCGCCGGCGGCCTGCTGGGCGGCGAGCGCGGCGAGCGCGAGACGCAGGTCGCGGTAGCCCGGGTAGCCCAGCAGCCGGGAAGTCCTCACGACGGTCGCTTCGCTGGTGCCCGTACGCTCCGCGAGGCCGGTGACGGTGAGCGCGGCGCAGCCGGCCGGGTCGCTCGCGACGGTCTCGGCGACCCGCTGCATGGAGCGGGTCATCGTCGGCGCGAGCGTACGGACCTTGGCGGCCAGCGCCGCGGGGGCGGGTGGTGCCGGGGCCGGCCGGGTCTCGGCGGCCACGCCCTTGAAAGTTTCCTTCACGCTGCTACTCACGCTTGAAAAGTAATTTCATCGCTCTCCCGCGTCAATACCCCTCGCTGGGGGCTGTGGACAAACCGCCGGACCGCCTCGGGCTGTGGACAACGCCGGGCGCCCGGGTGCGGTCGGGAGACAATGGGGGGCATGGAGCTGGAACAGGCATTGCATGCCGCGCGGGCACTGGTGCTCGCCGACCTGGTGGCGGACGAGGTGGCCGACGCCGACATCGTCTCGCTCGTGGAGGACGCGGTCGCCCACCGCCGTTGGTGGGTGGAGCAATGGCCTGAAGGCGCGGAATTCGTCGCGGGTCTGATAGCCCAGGACGTCCAGGACGCCCTCCTGGAGCGTTACGGCCGCTGGCCCCTGTGCCCGGTGTGCACCGAGACGGGTGACCCGCACGCCCTCGATGTCGCCCCGGAGTTGGGGCCCGATCCGCACTGGGTCTGCCCGAAGACGGCGGTCGCGGTGGCCCCGGTCGGCCGGCTCCGCGCTCCGGCGGAGGGCTGAGATGGCCCGGGCGACGGCCGGGGCGCGGATATCCGGCGCGCGCGGGGCCGGGGTGGCCGGGCCGTGGCGGGCCGGCGTGGCGATCCGGTCGGGGCGCTGAGGTGGCGATCTACATCGACCGGCCGATCTGGCCGGGCCACGGCCGGATGTGGTCGCATCTGGTGAGCGACGAGTCCTTCGACGAGCTGCACGCCTTCGCGGCGCGCATCGGCGTCCCCCGGCGGGCGTTCGAACGCGATCACTACGACCTGCCGGCGGAGCGGTACGCCGACGCGGTGCGGGCGGGGGCGGTGGAGGTCGGCAGCAAGGAACTGCTGCGACGGCTGACGGACGCCGGTCTGCGCCGCCCCAAGCACCGCCCGGCGCCGCGGCGCTGAGACACCTCCCCCGGCAGGGGCTCGGCGCGGCCGGCTCCGGTGGCGGCCTGCCGCGGCGCGTCGCAGCGGTGGCCGGTCGGCGGACCCCCGCACGATAGGGCTGACCGCGCGCCGGACCGCTGCGCCGCGCGCCGAACCGCTGCACCACCCGCCGACCGCGGCGCGAGAAGGCCGCGGCGTGAGAAAGGGGACAGCCATGTCAGCCAGGACACCGGCCGGTACGCCGGACAGAGCACCGGTCACCGAACTCGACCCCGCCTACAGCACCGCGGACGCCACGGCGATCGCCTGGTCCGCGGCCGTCGGCGGCATGACCGAGGCGGAGATCTTCTGGCTCAGCACCGTCCGGCCCGACGGCCGCCCGCACGTCACTCCGCTGCTCGCCGTCTGGGCGCAGGACGCCCTCCACTTCTGCACCGGCCCCGGCGAGCGCAAGGCCAAGAACCTCGCGGCCAACCCGCGTTGCGCGCTGACCACCTCGACGGCCGGCGGCAACGACCTGCACGCGAGTCTCGACGTGGTCGTCGAGGGCGACGCCGAGCGGGTCGAGGACGAGCCGACGCTGCGCCGGCTGGCCGAGCTGTACGTCGACAAATACGGCAGCGACTGGCAGTTCGACGTCCGCGACAGCGCGTTCCACGGGCAGGGCGGGCCCGCCGTCGTCTTCCGCGTCGAGCCCCGCCGGGCCTTCGGCTTCGGGCGGGGCGAGTCGGTCCACAGCCAGACGCGGTGGACGTTCGACGACCAGGCGTGAGGGCGGGACGAGGCACGGCGGTGCGTGCGAGGCGCGACGGTGTGCGGGGTGCGGCGGGACAGGCGCGGGCGGGTGCGGGCGAGGACACAGGCCCCCACCCGCACCCGCCCGGTGCCGCTCAGTGCTGTTCGGCGGTCTCCGGAGCCGGCGCGGCCGCGGCCTTCGGCGACGCCGCGACGAGCCGGGAGCGGTTGGTCGCGCGGTGCAGCCGGAAGGCGAACGCGGTGGTGAGCACGGCCACCGCGGCCAGCGCCGCACCGGTCCAGGCCACGGACGGGTAGCCCCAGCCGGCGCCGATGGCCAGGCCGCCGAGCCAGGGGCCGAGGGTGTTGCCGATGTTGAAGGCGGCGGTGGTGGTCGCGCCGGCCAGCGTCGGCGCGGCGTTCGCCACGTTGAACATCCGGGCGTTGAGGGCCGGCGCCGTGGTGAAGGCCGTCACCCCCAGCATCAGGGACAGCGCGACGGCCGCGACGGGGCTGTGCGCGGTCAGCGCCAGGACGGCCAGCACGGCGGTGGAGGCGGAGATGCCACCGAAGAGCGTGCCGAACAGATGCGCGTCGGCGATCCGGCCGCCGATGAACGTACCGATCAGCGCGCCGACACCGAAGAGCGCGAGGACCGTCGGCACCCAGCTCTCGGCGAGACCGGCGGTGTCGGTCAGCAGCGGCGAGAGGTAGGAGAAGAGGGCGAAGACCGCGGCGCCGTTCATGGCGGTGGCGGTCAGCGCCAGCCAGACCTGCTTGTCCTTGTAGATGGCCAGCTCACGACGCAGCTGCGGGCGGTCGTCGCCGGTGGGCACGGCCGTGCCGGGCACCAGCGCGGCCACGCCGATCAGGCCGATCGCGGCCAGCCCGGCCACCGCCCAGAAGGCGGCCCGCCAGCCGGCGTGCTGACCGAGCAGGGCACCGGCGGGGACGCCCGCGATGTTGGCGATGCTCAGACCGCCGACCATCACGGCCATCGCCCGGGCCCGCGCGGTCACCGGCACCAGCGACACCGCGACCGCCGCGCCGACCGCCCAGAATCCGGCGCAGGCCAGCGCGCTCACGACCCGGGAGGCGAACAGGACGCCGTAGGACGGGGCCAGCGCGCCCGCCACCTGGCCGAGCCCGAAGACCGCCAGCAGCGCGATCAGCGTCGTACGCCGGGGGAGCCGGAGCGTCGCCGCGGCCAGCACGGGCGCGCCGACCACCATGCCGATCGCGAACGCCGACACCAGCAGACCGGCCCGCGGAATGGAGACGTCCAGGTCACGGGCGAGCGGCTGGAGGATGCCGGAGAGCATGAACTCGGACGTGCCGAGCGCGAAGACGGACAGGCCGAGGACGTAAACGGCTACGGGCAGGCGGGCGCGGGTGGCGGGAGACGCAGCTGGCATGTCAGCTACTAACCACGGTAGGACGCCTTACATTCCCGCCGCGGGCCGGTCAGGGACGTGATCTCGGCCATGCGTACCGAGGGAGCGGCGGACCGGGCACCCCCCGCCGTACTCAGCCGCCCAGCAGCTCCAGCTCCGTGGAGAGGTTCCGGCGGGCCAGGTGCTCCCAGCGGTCGTAGCCCAGCGGGGTCCTGAAGAGGCGCGGCAGGGACAGGAGTTGCCGCAGCACGGCGGAGCGCCCGACGACGAAGTCGGGTTCCGGCACGAAGGCGTACTCGGCGCGGACCGCCGCCGCGTACGCCGCGTAGGTGTCCGGCGAGCCGGCGAGCACCGCGAGGTCGGCGTCACACAGCACCTCGCCGTCGGGGTCGTCGGGCGCCGGATCGTGGGTGACGGTGAGCCGCACCAGACGGGCGACCTCGGCCGTACGGGCCGCGCCGACGCCCAGTTCGGGCAGCGCGCGTTCGGCGAGGGCCGCGCTGCGCTCCTCGTTCTCGGAGCGGTCCGGGCGGTAGACCGCGTCGTGGAACCACGCCGCCAGCTGGACGACGCTCAAGTCATCGGCATGCGTGGCCAGTTCGTCGATGCGGTCGAGGACCGCTGTCAGGTGCTCGACCGTGTGGTAACGGCGGTGCGGCTCGCGCCACCGGTCGAGGAGGTTGTCGGCGTACGGGGCGGGGTCGGGGGCCGGATCGCCTCCGGCGGCCGCGGATCGTCTGCTGCCACGGGCCTCGGCGACGGTGGCGGCCCAGCGCCGGCGGAGTTCCGGCGCGGGGTCGGTGGTGTCTGCCGTACGGGACGCGGGGGTCATGCGAATCATTGTGCCCTGGGGCCGACCAGCCCGTACGCTGGATATTGGACTAGACCTGTTGTCGTGTGCGGCACCGGTCCGCCGTGCCACGTCGTCGCTGAAGGATTGAGGTCATATGAGCAAGCGCGCGCTCCTGGAGGTGATCGCGCTCGGTCCGCGGGACGCGGTCGCCGCCCAGGCCGGCGGTGCCGACCGCCTGGAACTCGTCACCGACATGGCAGCCGACGGGCTCACCCCGCCCCGGGCCACCTTCGCGGCGATCCGGGCGGCCGTCGATCTCCCGCTGCGGGTGATGCTGCGGGCCTCCGACGGGTTCGCGGCCGGTGACCCGGCGGCGCTGTGCGAGGAGGCGGCGGCGCTGCGGGCGGAGGGCGCCGAGGAGTTCGTCCTGGGGTTCCTGACCCCGGACGGGCGGCCCGACCTTGCGGCGGTGACCGCGCTGGCCGAGGTGATCGACGGCTGCCGGTGGACCTTCCACCGGGCCATCGACCGGGCCGCCGACCGCGCGGCGCTCCGCAAGGAACTGGCGGGGACGGCGGGCGCCGCCGGGCTCGACACGTATCTGACGGCCGGTGACGCCCGCGGCGTCGAGGCGGGGCTACCGGTGCTGCTCGCCGAACAGGCGCGGACCGCGGCGGCCGAGCCCGGGTACGCGCCGCGGATCCTGGTGGGCGGCGGACTCGGGCTCGGCCATCTGCCGGCGCTGCGCGCGGCCGGCCTCGACGCCTTCCACATCGGCGGCGCGGCCCGGCCGGACGGCTGGTCGGCTCCGGTGGACGCGGCGGCGGTACGGGAGTGGCGGGAGGCGCTCGACGGGGTGACGGTCCAGGTTCCGTAGGCGGCAGGGGTTCCGTAGGCGATACGCCTAGGCCGCGCCGTGCGGAGAGCCGGCGGTGCGCGCGGGGGCGGCGGCCGTCCCGGAGGACGTGGCGATCAGGGTGCCGCCAACGGGGCCGTCGGCGCCGCCCCCGTCCGCCCGTCGGCGGGTGCTGACGGCCCCCAGCGACACCGCGACCAGGGCCAGCACGGTCGAGACGAGCGGGAACCAGTGCGTGCCGAGGACGGTGAGGGCGAGGCTGCCGACGCCGCCCGCGGCGGCGACGCCCAGATAGAGGGCGCTGCTGTTGAGGGAGATCAGCAGCGGGGCGCTGGAAGGCTCGATGGAGGCCAGGTGGTGCGGCAGGGCGACCGCGACGGCCCAGCCCGCGAGCGGGGCGACCCCGGCGTAGAGCAGCGCCCCGGTCATCGTCGCGGAGGCCCAGGGGAGGGCGAGGAAGGCCGCCGCGGCCGCGCTGCCGCCGGCCAGCAGGACGGCGCGTACGCCGAAGCGGTCGACCGCCCGGCCGCCCAGCCAGTTGCCGGCGACCGAGGCGACGCCGGAGACCAGCATGACCAGGCTGAGCCGCCCGGCGTCGCCGCCGGTCGCGGGGCGGACCGCCGTACCGAGATAGATGTAGACCACGTTGAGGGCGAGGAAGAAGACCAGGGTGGTGGCGGCCGCCACCAGGACGCGGCGGTTGCGCAGCGGGGCCAGCCGGGCGCGCAGGGCGGGGGCGGCGGCGGGGGCCGGCAGGTCGCGCAGCAGGAGCGTGAGGCCCAGGAACGCCGCGGCGCCCAGGGCGACCACCAGCCACATGGTCAGCCGCCAGTCCGTACGGCCGAGGTAGGTGCCCAGGGGGACGCCGAGCGCGGTGGCCACGGTCATGCCGCCGAGGACGGTGGCCAGGGCGCGCCCGCGGCGCTCCGGCGGTACGAGGGTGGTGGCGACGGCGTTGGCGGTCGGGGTGTAGAGCGCGGCGCCGGCCGCGGCCAGCACCCGGGTGGCCAGCAGGGCCGGGTAATCGGGGGCGAGGGCGCTGAGCGCGTTGGCGACGGTGAAGACGGTGAGCGCGGTCAGCAGCAGCCGGCGACGTGGCCACCGGGCGGCGGCGGTGGCGAGCACCGGGGCGAGTACGGCGTAGGAGAGGGCGAAAACGGTGACCATCTGGCCGGCGGCCGGGACGGAGATGTCCAGGTCGCGGGCGACGAGGCCGAGGATGCCGGCCATGACCATGGAGTCGGTGCCCACGGCGAAGGTGCCGAGGGCGAGCAGCAGCAGACGGAGACGCACGGGTGTCCTTCCCGGTACGAACACGAGGGGGTGAGGGGAGCGGGCAGGTAGGTTTGATGTGCGTCAAACAATAAAGTCTGTTGGATGGATGTCAAACAGTTTCGGGAAAGAAATAGGGTGGGTGGGTGAGCGCGAGGCGGAAGGAGGCGGTGCGGCCGTGGTGAAGGGCGCCCATGAGGACGAGGGTGTGCTGCTGGCACAGCCGGACGTCGAGGACATCCAGCTGGTGAAGGTGCTGCACGCGCTCGGGGATCCGACGCGGCTGCATCTGCTGCGGGTCTACGCGAGCGGGGAGCAGTGCGACTGCTCGTCGGAGCGGCTGGGCGTCGGGCATCTGCACAAGTCGACCGTGTCGCACCACATGCGGATCATGCGCGAGGCCGGGCTCACCTCCACGCGGTCGGTCGGGCGCAACCGCTATGTGCAGCTGCGCCGCGCCGACCTCGATGCGCGGTTCCCCGGACTCCTGGACGCACTCCTCAACTCCCTTGAGGGGGAGGAGCTGTGACGGCCCGGGGTGCGGACGGGACGTAGCAGCGGCGGGGGCTGCGGGGCGGGGTGAGGGGTGGGCCTAAGGGGCGGCCCAAAGGGGCGGGCCTAGGGGGTGGGGGAACAGATCCCGTAGGGGGAGCAGGCGCCCCTTGCGGGCCACAACGGCGTGGGGGGCGGGGGTATTCCGGGCCCGGGTCCCCGATCGGAGGCGTGCCGAGCGGGGCCCGGGCTCGGGTATTCCTGGCTCGGGCGTTCCGGGCCGGGGCGTTCCGGGCCGGGGCGTTCCCTGGGGCGTCAGGCGGCCCCGGTGGGGGCGTCCGTCAGTTGTTCCGGGAGGGGGGCCGCGTGGACCACCGTCAAGCCGGAGACCGGGCGGGTCAGGCACACGTACAGGCGGCGCAGGCCGGTGCGGGCGTCCGGTTCGCCGTCGACGATGGCGGACGGCTCGTCCAGGACCACGTAGTCGTACTCCAGACCCTTGGCGAGCGTCGCGGGCACCAGCGTCAACCGGGCCTCGGCGGAGGTCTCCTCGCCCGGGGCCAGGCAGGTCACCCCGGCCTCCTCCAGGGCCGCGCGCAGCGTCGGGATCCGGGCCTCCGCGGCGATCAGGCCGATCGACCCCTCCTTCCTCAGCGCGTCGTCACAGGCCGCGAGGGCCGCCGCGGTCAGGTCCGTCGACTCGACCCTGCGGATCTCGAAGTCACCCGCCGATTCACGGATCGAGGTGGCCTCCGTCAAGTCGGGGGCGATGGCGGGCAGCAGCCGGGACGCGTACGCGATCACCTCACGCGGCACACGGAAACCCTGGGTCAGCTCCTCGACCGCCGCGCCCGGCTTGCCCAGATGCGCCAGGGCTTCCTCCCAGGTGTCGGTCGCCCAGGGCGTGGTGCCCTGGGCGATGTCACCGAGGACGGTCGCCGAACCGGTCGAGCAGCGGCGGCCGACCGCGCGGTACTGCATGGGGGAGAGGTCCTGCGCCTCGTCCAGGACCACATGGCCGAGCGAGTGCGTCCGCTCGACCAGGTCCCTCGCCTCGTCGATCAACACCGCGTCCGCGGCGGACCACTTGGCGCTCTTCACGCTGCGGGCCGGTTTGGCCCACAGGAGCGTCTTCTGCTCCTCGGGCGTGAGGATCCCCTCGGCCTGCTCGGTGAGAAAGTCCGCGTCACTCAGCAGTCGCAGCACCAGCTTCGCGGGATCGACCGGCGGCCAGACCGCCTTGACCGTCGCCTTCACCGCGGCATTGCGGGCCACCGCGTCCTGCACCCGGTCGTCCGGCGCCTCGCCGGCCTGCTCCATCCGTACGAGCACGGCATGCGCGATCCGCTGCGGAAGCGCCTCGCGGGCCGCGCCGTAGCGGATGTCGCGGTCCCTCAACTCCTGCACGATCTCTTCGAGTTCATACGCCGGGACGCGCCAGCGACGCGAGCCGCGGACGACCACGCAGGGCTCCTCGGGCCGCGCGATGTGCGAGCGCACCGCCCGCCGCAGCACCTCGGCCATCCGGGCGTCGCCCTTGACCGTCGCGGTCGCCGCCTCGTCCGTGCCGCGCACCTCCACATGCGCCACGAGGTCGTCGACCGTGGCCTGCTTGACCTCCAACTCGCCGAGCGCCGGCAGGACCTGCTCGATGTAGTGGAGGAAGGAACGGTTCGGTCCGATGACCAGGGTGCCGGAGCGCGCCAGCCGCTCACGGTGCGCGTACAGCAGGTACGCCACCCGGTGCAGGCCGACCGCCGTCTTCCCGGTGCCCGGCGCCCCCTGGACGCAGACCGAGCCGCCGATGCCGGCACGCACGATCTCGTCCTGCTCGGGCTGGATCGTGGCGACGATGTCCCGCATGGGGCCGACGCGCGGACGCTCGATCTCCGTCTGGAGCAGCCGGCTGGTGCGGGCCGCCTCGGCCGGGTCGGTGAGGTGCTCGTCCTCGTACGCGGTCAACTCGCCGGCCGTGTAACCGAACCGGCGGCGCAGCTTGAGGTCCATCGGGTCCTTCTTGGAGGCCCGGTAGAACGGCTGGGAGACGGGCGCGCGCCAGTCGATGACCATGGGGTCGCCGTCGGCGTCGTGGACGTGGCGCCGGCCGATGTAGAAGTTCTCCCCGTCCGCGCCCTCGGCGAGGTCGATGCCCGGGGCGTGCAGGTAGTCGAGGCGGCCGAAGAAGAGCGGGGTGTGCGAGAGGTCCGCGAGCGCCTTGATGCGGGCGTCGATCTCGCCCTGCAGCACCTCCGCGTTGACCCAGTTCGCGGTGACATCGGCGATGTTCAGCGCCTCGGCGTCGGCCCGCATGGCACGCAGTGCGGCCCGTGAGGCGGCGAGGTGGTCCTTCTCGCGCTGCAGGGGGTCGGGGGAGGTGGGGGTGGGGCTTTCGGCGCGTAGGGCCGGCGATGTGGGGTGGTGGTCGGGTGACGGGGTGGGGCTTTCGGCCCGCAGGGCCGGCGATGAGGGGTGGTGGTCGGGTGACGGGGTGGGGCTTTCGGCCCGCAGGGCCGGCGATGAGGGGTGGTGGTCGGGTGACGGGTGGGCGTGCGAGGGCACGGCGTTGCCTCCGGGGCGGGTGCTGCGGCGGGCGCGCGGCCCTGTGTGGGGCGCGCGGCGGGCCGGCGTCGGTGCGGAGCGCGGGTCGGGCGCTGCGCGGGTCAGCGGCGTGAAGCGAAGAGCCGGCCGGTTTCCGTCCGGACGGCGGCACTCCTCGGCGGGAGGCAGGCAGACGCGCGATTGTAGTCAGCGCCCCGGGAGCGCGCCAACGGTTTTCGGGGCCGCGGGGCCTGCACCTTTCGGGGCCGCGGGGCCTGCACCGGGCGCGTGCCGCAGCCGGCCCCGAGCCGTGCGGTGCCGAGCCCTTGCCGGGGTGGGTGACCCTGAGGGGCCGTCGGTCTCCCGTAGGGGATGGGGTGGGTCTGGAGGCGGACATCGGGGGCGCTGAGGATGGACCTGTGGACCGATGTGCGCCAATCGCGTGAATTCCATCATGGAGACATGAGCAGCGCAGCGATTCCACCAGCCTCCATGTCGTCCGCAGTACTCCACCCGGCCAAGGGCGCCACGGCCCTCGGCCCCGACTCCGCCGGCGGCGCGTCCGTCCACGGGCACCGCCACGTCCTCGGCAACGCGCTCCGGGCGGTCAAGGTCTTCGGCCGGGCCGCGTTCAGCGTGGCCGTCCTGGGCGAGTACGGCGAGGACGCCACCCCCGCCGACCACCGGACCGGACACCGGACCGACCAGCGGACCGACCACCGGACCGACGACCGCACCGGCCGCCGAGCCCACCGCCACGCCTAGCCACCCCGCCTAGCCGACCCGCACGCCCTGCCCGTCCGCACGTCCTGCAACCCCGCACGCCCTGTCCGCCCGCACGTCCTGCCACCCCGCACCTCCTGCTGCCCCGCACGACACCAACCGCCCCGGAGCGGTCGTACCTGTAGCCGTACGCGCGCACCACACCGCACCGTTCGGGGCGAACCCGCACCATTCCGTCCGGAGGCCGATGCCGCGACGATGTCGAGGCGACATCCGGATGACCGGAAACCGTTACGGGTGATCGGCCTCGATCCACTAGCGTCGCCGCAGAGGGCGCGCGCAGGGTGACGAGGAGGGGACAACGGGTGTCTGCCGCCGAGGGAACGGGCACGGGAACGTGGACCTGGAGACGCACCTGGGCGGTGAGTACCGCGCACCCGCGCCGGCTGGTGCTCGCAGCGGCGCTCCTCGTCGTGTCCTTCGCCGGACTGTGGGTGCTGTACCAGGTCCAGCCGCTGCCGATGTCCGACATAGTGGTCTACCGTGCCGAGGGGCAGGCCGCCGCGACCGGCGGTGACCTCTACGGCTTCACGGTCACCGAATGGCACCTTCCGGCCACCTACCCGCCCTTCGCCGCGCTGCTGTTCATCCCGACGACCTGGCTCTCCCTCAGCACCCTCAAGGTCGTCTGCGTCCTCGTCAACGCCGCCCTCCTCGCCCTGCTGATCCACCTCTCCTGCAAGGCCGCCGGCCTGCGCAGGGCCGCCCACACCGCGCCGACCCTGCTCGCAGCCACCGCACTCGGGCTCTGGCTGGAGCCGGTCTTCCAGACCTTCGTCTTCGGCCAGGTCAACCTCGCGCTGACCTGCCTGGTCCTGTGGGACCTCTCCCGGCCGGACGGCGCGCGTTTCAAGGGCCTGGCCACCGGCGTCGCGGCCGGCATCAAGCTCACCCCGGCGATCTTCGGGGTCTACCTGCTGATCACCGGCCGGGTGCGGGCCGCCGCCCACTCCCTCGCCGGCTTCCTGCTCTCGGCGCTGCTGGGCTGGCTGGTGCTGCCCGACGCCAGCATCGAGTTCTGGACCCGGCGGATGTTCGAGACCGACCGCGTCGGCAAGGTCTGGATCGTGGACAACCAGTCCCTCCAGGGGCTGATCACCCGGCTGCTGCACCAACCCGAGCCGGGACTGCTGTGGGCGGTGCCGGCCGGGCTGACCGCCGTGGCCGGGCTCTACGCGGCCCGCCGGGTCTGTCTGCGGCGCGGCCTGGACGCCTGGGGCGTCCTCGCCACGGCCGTCACCGCCCTGCTGGTCTCACCGATCAGCTGGTCGCACCACTGGGTCTGGTGCGTGCCGCTGCTCATCGCGCTCGCCGCGCACACCCGGCGCAGCCCCTGGCGCCGGGCGCTGCTGGCCGCCGTCACCGTCGCCTTCACCGCCCGGACGATGTGGATCGTCCCGCACGCCGGCGACCTCGATCTGCACATCTCCTGGTGGCAGCAGCCGCTCGCGGCCCCGTACCCGCTGCTCGCGCTCGCCCTGCTGGCCGTCCTCATCCGGTGGACGCGGCGCCCCGCCGGCCCTCCCGGCGACGACCCCACCACCGACACCGGCGTCCCCGCCCCGCGCACCGACGAGCTGTCCGCCGCCCGGCCCGGGACGCTCTGACGCGAGCAGCGCCGGGACACCTTGACGCGACGGGGCTCCCCTGGCCCCGCTCACGCGTCCTCGTCGGCCGCCAGCAACTCGTCCGCGTCCACGATCCGGTACGCGTAGCCCTGCTCGGCCAGGAAGCGCTGGCGGTGCGCCGCGAAGTCCTGGTCGATGGTGTCGCGCGCCACGACCGAGTAGAACCGCGCCTCGTGCCCGTCCGCCTTGGGGCGCAGCACCCGGCCCAGCCGCTGGGCCTCCTCCTGCCGCGACCCGAACGTGCCGGACACCTGGATGGCCACCGTCGCCTCGGGCAGGTCGATCGAGAAGTTGGCGACCTTCGAGACGACCAGGACGGAGATCTCGCCCTGCCGGAAGGCGTCGAAGAGCTTCTCGCGCTGCGCGTTGGTGGTCTCCCCCTTGATCACCGGCGCGTCCAGGTGCTCGCCCAGCTCGTCCAGCTGGTCGATGTACTGGCCGATGACCAGGGTCTGCTCGCCCTGGTGGCGGCGGACCAGCGACTCGGTGACGTACTGCTTGCTCGCGGTCGTCGCGCAGTAGCGGTACTTCTCCTCGGTCTCCGCCGTCGCGTACGCCAGCCGCTCCGACTCGGTCAGGTTGACCCGCACCTCGACGCAGTCGGCCGGGGCGATGTAGCCCTGCGCCTCGATCTCCTTCCACGGCGCGTCGAACCGCTTCGGCCCGATCAGCGAGAAGACGTCCGACTCCCGGCCGTCCTCCCGCACCAGCGTCGCGGTCAGACCCAGCCGGCGCCGCGCCTGGAGGTCGGCGGTGAACTTGAAGACCGGCGCGGGCAGCAGGTGCACCTCGTCGTAGACGATCAGGCCCCAGTCGCGGGAGTCGAAGAGCTCCAGGTGGGGGTAGACGCCCTTCCGCTTGGTCGTCAGCACCTGGTACGTGGCGATGGTGACCGGGCGGATCTCCTTCCGGGTCCCGCTGTACTCGCCGATCTCGTCCTCGGTCAGCGAGGTCCGCTTCACCAGCTCGTGCTTCCACTGCCGGGCCGAGACCGTGTTGGTCACCAGGATCAGCGTGGTGGCCTTCGCCTGGGCCATCGCACCGGCCCCCACCAGCGTCTTTCCCGCTCCACAGGGCAGCACCACGACGCCCGAACCGCCGTGCCAGAAGCCTTCGACGGCCTGCTGCTGGTACGGCCGCAGCGCCCAGCCGTCCTCGCGCAGCTCGATCGGATGCGCCTCACCGTCGACGTATCCGGCGAGGTCCTCGGCGGGCCAGCCCAGCTTGAGCAGGGTCTGCTTGATCTGTCCGCGCTCGGAGGGGTGGACGACGACGCTGTCCGGGTCGAGGCGGGCGCCGACCAGCGGCTGCACCTTCTTCGACCGCAGGATCTCCTCCAGGACGGGGCGGTCGGTGGTGGTGAGGACCAGCCCGTGCGCCGGGTGCTTGACCAGCGTCAGCCGGCCGTAGCGCGACATCGTCTCGGCGATGTCGACGAGCAGCGCGTGCGGCACCGGGTACCGCGAGAACTGCACCAGCGCGTCGACGACCTGCTCGGCGTCGTGCCCGGCGGCCCGGGCGTTCCACAGCCCGAGCGGCGTGACGCGGTAGGTGTGGATGTGCTCGGGCGCCCGCTCCAGCTCGGCGAAGGGCGCGATGGACCGCCGGCAGGCGTCCGCCAGCTCGTGGTCCACCTCCAGCAGCAGCGTCTTGTCGCTCTGGACGATGAGGGGTCCGTTCACGCGCCTCGCCTTTCGCTTCCCGGCCGCCGGCCGCAGGGACGACCGGGCACCGCGGCCGCACATACGGCCAAACGTCCAGTGTGCCGCATCGGCGCACGGACCCGATAGCGATGGCCGGGCCCGCCCGGACGGGCGGCCCCGGTGCGGTCACACCGCGTCGTCCGCCAGTTCCGCCACGCCCGTGATCCGGTGCAGCGGGTAGGTCCGTACCTCGTCGGCGGTGTGGTCGTACGCCGTGACGAAGCCGCCCTCCACCCGCACCGGGGCGATCACGCGCTGGCTCGCGGCGCCGTCCGCGTTCACGTAGCCGATCCAGAGGGCGGAGTGGGTGAGCACCGCGGCCTGCACGGTGGCCAGGGTCTCGGCGGACGTGGTGCGCGGCAGCGCGCCGGCGGCCGCGGCGGGGGCGGGCACCGGCTTGCGTTCCGCGGTCGCGGCGAGGTCACCGGCGCGGATGGCGCGCACCGCCGCCTCCAGCAGGGTGCGGTCGGGCGGCGGCGGGCCGTCCGGCACCGGGCCGGGGGCGGTGCGCGGCGGGGTGCGGTACGAGTCGGCGCGGGCGATCAGGACGTCGCCGGCGGCGGACTCGGCGGCCGGCGCGTACCCCATCGCCCGCAGGCCGTCGAGGAGCTGCTCGGGGGAGGTCTGGGCGGCGAGCACCGTCGGCGCGAGGCGGCGCAGCCGCAGCGGGGCGGCCCGCCGGTCGGCGAGGATCTCCGCGAGCAGCGCGTCGTCGTCGCAGCGCACGTACGCGGTGGCCGCGCCGATCCGCAACTGGCCGTGCCGGCGCGCCACGTCGTCGATGAGGTAGGCGAGCGGCTGCGGCACCGGCGTACGGGAGTGGGAGCTGAGGAACTCCTGCAGCTCGGCGGCGGACCGGCCGGCGTCCAGCGCGCGGCGTACCGAGGCCGGGGTGAAGCGGTAGACGGTCGCGCCGCCCTTGGACTCGATGTCGGCCAGCACACCGAGGGCCTCGGCGAGCGGCCGCCGCAGCGGACCCGGCGCGACGGCGGTCAGGTCCGCCTGCAGCAGCACGTGGTCGACGGGCTCGGGCAGCAGCGGAGCGAGCAGCGCGGCGGCGCGGGCCGCGGCGGCGTCGGTCTCCGCGGCGGTGGCGTCGGCGGCCTCCGGCTCCGGGCCGAGCAGTGCCCGGCCGTGGGCGGAGAGCGCGCCCCGCCCGGTCACGCCGAGCAACTCGGCTTCGGCCAGCGCCCATTGGGCCAGCCGCGCACGCAGGTCCTCGGCGGCGGCCCCGTCCGCGCCGGGCGGGGCGGAAGCCGCCCCGCCGGCCGCGGGGACCGGGGCGCCCGCCGGTGCGGCTGCGGCCCGCGCGCCCGGCCCGGCGCCGCGCAGCGGACGCTCCCACCGCAGCCGGGCGCGCACCGCCGCGGCCGGTACGGACGTCCCCGGCGGCAGCCCGGCCAGCAGGATCAGGGCACGCCGGCGGACCTCCGGCGCGGGCGAGCGGTCCAGGTGCGGGCCGAGCGCGGCCAGGGCGCGCCCCTTCGCGTCGGCGGTGCCGACCACGCCCGGGGTGCGGGTCGCCGGCAGCCAGGCCGCCACCAGGACCGCCCAGCGCTGGTCGTCGGGCAGCTGCAGCCACTCCTCGGCGAACGGCGTGGCGGCGTACCGCTCGTCGGCCTCGCCGTCGGAGGCGATCAGCCCGGCCGCGTAGGCGAGTTCGAGCCAGAAGGCGGTGAGCTGCTCGGTGGTGTCCAGGGCGGTGGCGGTCCGCTTCAGGTCGCGGACGCTCAGGCCGCCGGCGCGCAGCACGGGCGGCCCGCCCAGGTCCCACTCCTTGAGCAGTTCCTCGACGGTCGCCAGCGCGGTGAACGCCTGGCTCGCGGCGGCGTTGTCCACAAGCTGTGGATCGCGTTCGGTGGCGGGCGCGAGCGCGGGCGGCAGCGGCTCGGGGGTGTGGTGCGCCCGCCCGCCGCGCAGGTGCAGCGCGGCCTCCCGCGGCAGCACCACGTTGCGGGCGCCCGCCGGCAGCAGCAGGCCCCGGTCCAGCAGCCACTGCAGATGCGGCGCCGGGCGGTCGGTGACGCCGCCGTACGGCGGGCCCCACAGCAGCTTGTCCAGGACCGTGACGGACTCGGCGGGCGCGGTGTCGAGCAGCGCCGCCATGCCCGCCCGGTCGGAGAACAGCGCCGTCAGCGCGGCCACCGCGGACACCGGGTCGTGCGTGGTGGGCAGCCCGGCCGCCGCGAGGATCTCCTGCAGCCGCCCCGGCGACATCCCGGCCGTGGCCTCGGCGACGGTCGGGCCCAGACCGGTCGGCGAGGGGTGCGCGGCGCTCGGCGTCAGCAGCTCCCGGGCGGTGCGCACCAGCCGCAGCCGGTCGTCGGGGCCCCACACCAGCGCCTGCGCCCGCAGCACCGCCACCGCCCGGGGCAGCTCGGCGGCGACCGCCTCGTCCCCCGCGTCCCCGGTCATCAGCGCGGCCAGCGTGCCGTACGGGCACGGGTCGGGCGCCACCGCCAGGGCCTCGGCGGTCTGCAGCACGAACCGGTCGAGCCGCTCCACCGCGCGCACCACCGACGCCCGCGTCCCGGCCCGGGTCGCCAGCTGCGTGACGTCCCCGGGCACCGGATTGAGCAGGTCGGGCCGCGTCCGCAGCAGTCCGACGAGCCCGCTGTCGGTGCGGGTGCGGAGCTCCTCGGCCAGGGTGCGCGGAGTATCGGTCATTCGTCCTACGTTAGCGGGGTCAGGGGCTTCGTTCGGATCAGGCCGGATCAGGGAGCGGGATCCGCTGCCGTGTCCCGCGGGCCCGGCCCGAGCCGAACGGCCGCCCCGGGCGCGCGGAGACAGGCAGCGGCGGTACGGCGGATCCGCAGCCGCCACGGCACCTCGCGCCGCACCCGCCGGGGCGCCCGTACGCCACGGCGGCCGGCTCCGTCGGCCTCCGGTTCCGGCGGGGTGCGAGGGGGTACCGTCGGGGGAGCAACCAGCGCGGGCCGCAGGGGATTTCGTGGGGATCGAGAGTGATCAGCTCGTCTTTGACTATCTGAGCCGGGTCGGTGACCTGGCCCAGCAGCGGGGCCTGCCCGCCGCCACCCGCATGCGGCTGGTGACCGGGCTGCGCGCCCGGATAGACGGCACGCAGGCCGATTCGGTGCCCGGCGTCAAGAAGCTGCTGGCGCAGCTGGGGACGCCGGAGGCGGTGGTCGCGGCGGCCGGGGGCACCCCGCCGCCGGACGCGCCGTCCCCGTCCGTCGCACCGCCACGACGCGCCTCCGCCCGCGACCGGCTCACCGGTCTGGCCCGCCGCACCGGCCTGACCGGCGGCCCCGCCGCGCCCGGTGGGTCCGCCGCCGGACGCGGCGCGGTCCCCGCCCCCCGCGGCGGCGACCCGGCCCCGCCCGCGCCCGCCGTCCCGACCGCCGGGCTGCCCCCGCACCTCGCCGGCGCGGACGAGCTCGGCGACGCGCAGGACGCACCGGACTGGTGGCGGGTCGAGCCGGCGCCGTTCGGGCCGGGCGAGACCGTGCCCGGCTTCGTCGGCGGCATCGAGATCCCGGAGATATGGGAGCGCCCCGAGAACGACAAGGACGGCAAGGACGCCGACGGAGACGGCGGGGCGGCCGACGACGGGGCAGCGGAAGCCGGCGCGGCCGGCCGGCGCCGGCGGCTGTCGCTGCGGAAGAACAGCGGGCCGGCCGCCGGTGACGCGGCCGGCGCCACCGCCGACGCCCCCGCCGCGGCCGGCGCCCGGCCGCTGCCGAAGCCGCTGCGCCGCGCGCTCACCCGGCGCCGGCCGGCCGCCGCCCCGCCCGCGGCCGACGCGCAGGGGACCGCCGACCCGGACGGCACCCCGGGCGAGGCCGTGCGGGGCCTCCCGCTGCGGGCGTGGCTCAGCCCCGTCCCCACGCTGGCGGTGCTGCTCCTGGTGGCCGGCGCGGTGCTCGGCTCGTGGCTCGCGCTGGCCGGCGGCTGGGCGCTGGCCTACGTCTCGCGCCGGCTGACCCGCACCGAGACCAAGTTCGCGGCGCTCGGCGTGCCCGGGACCGCCGTCGGCGCCCTGGTGGTGTGGATGTGGGGCCGTTTCGACGGCCGCTGGGGCGAGCCGCTCGCGCAGGGCCGGCTGGGCCCGGAACTCCTCGCCGCGCTGCCGGGCACGGCCCGCGTCGCGGCCGTCGCCTCGGCGCTCTACCTGCTGTGGCGGATGCGCCGGACGGTCCGCTGAGCCCGGCCGCGGGCCGGCGGCGCGCCACCGCGGCCGGCCCGCCCGGCGCCGCTCACCGCGCGGCGAGCCGCTGCTGCATCTCGTCGAGGATCTTGCCGGCCGCGGTGCAGCCGATGCCCTGGATCCAGAGCTGGTCGTCGACGCGGAAGGAGTGCCCGGTGGTGACCGCCCGCAGGCGCTTCCACAGGCCGCCGGTGGTGATCTGCGCCTGCCGGGATTCTCCGGCGTGCCGTAGGAGGCGTGGAGGACGACGTCGGCGATCGGGTTGCGGGTGAGGCCCTGCAGGACCGTGCCGGCCAGCGCCAGCGCCGCGCCCACCATCAGGCCGATCTCGGTACGCGGCAGCCGCCGGAACCGCACGACCTGCGCGGCGTCGCCGTCACCGCCGTGGACGAGGGCGCCGAGCACCTCGGACGGCGTGAACGCGCGGCTGCCCACGGCCGGCGAGAGGAGGCCGGCGGGCAGCAGCGCGAGCAGCGCCAGCAGCATCAGGCCGAGGCGGCGGCCGGGCGTCCGGGGCCTCAGGCGGGCCCCTCTCCGTCCGCGGCCGGCACGGACGTGCGGTCAGGCACGGCTGAACGCTGGGCCCGGGGTCCTCCGGATCGGGCCCACCGGCACAATGGCCGGCATGGCTGCACACCCCCTGACGGTCGGATTCGACCTCGACATGACGCTGATCGATTCCCGTCCCGGTATCAAGGCCGCCTACGAGGAGCTGGCCGCCAGGACCGGCACCTTCGTCGACGCCGAGGCGGCGGTGACCCGGCTGGGGCCGCCGCTGGAGGAGGAGATCCGCCGCTGGTTCCCCGCGGAGCGGGTGACGGAGATCAGCGCCCTCTACCGGGCGCTCTACCCGGACTTCGCCATCACGCCGACACCGGCGATGCAGGGCGCGCGGGAGGCCGTCGCCGCGGTGCGGGCGGCGGGCGGCCGGGCCGTCGTGGTGACCGCCAAGTACGAGCCGAACGCCCAGCTGCACCTCGCTCACCTGGGCATCGAGCCGGACGCGGTCATCGGCTCGCTGTGGGCGGAGGCCAAGGCCGAGGCGCTGCGGGAGCACGGCGCGCGGATCTACGTCGGCGACCACACCGGCGACGTGCGGGGCGCGCGGGCCGCGGGCGCGCTGTCCGTCGCGGTCGTCACCGGGCCCTGCGACGCGGCCGAACTGCGAACGGCCGGCGCCGAGGTGCTGCTGGACGACCTGACGGCCTTTCCGTCATGGCTGGAACGCTACGTAGCAGAAGGGGCGGACGGGGCGGAAGGGGCGGACGGCGACGAGGCGCCGGAGGCTTCCGCGGCCGCCCGGGCCTGACGGCGCTGCGCGGCGGCGGACCGCACGACCCCGCCCGCGGCCACCAGGAAACCGAGGCCCATCAGCATGCACAGCCAGTAGAACGCGGACGGCAGCGGGTGGGCCCCGATGAACAACGGCGTCATCGTGGCGAGAGTGGCCACCGCGCCAACAAGGAACATGATCGCGCCGATTCGGACCAGCAGATCCCCGGCGCGGGGAGTTTCGTCAGACACCTGACCAGGGTAAGTCCGGGCCAGAAGCGCTGAGGATCCACCCGGCGGCGTCTTGTCACCGGCCCCCGGACCATTAGCCTTGGTGATGGCGGGTCCTGCGGCCCGCTGCATTGCTATCCAGACCGTTTCTTCCGCATTCTTCCGCACCGGGCCGCCGATTCAGCGGTCGACCCCAGCCCAGATTTTTCCCACGAGTACGAGGACGAGGACAGACGTGCCTACCGGCAAGGTCAAGTGGTTCAACAGCGAGAAGGGCTTCGGCTTTCTCTCCCGCGATGACGGCGGTGACGTCTTCGTGCACTCGTCGGTGCTGCCCGACGGCGTGGCCGCACTCAAGCCTGGCCAGCGCGTCGAATTCGGCGTCGTAGCAGGCCAGCGCGGCGACCAGGCACTGACCGTCACCCTCCTCGACCCCGCTCCCTCGGTCGCCGCGGCCCAGCGCCGCAAGCCCGACGAACTCGCCTCGATCGTCCAGGACCTCACCACGCTCCTGGAGAACGTCACCCAGCAGCTGGAGCGCGGCCGCTACCCCGACAAGGCACACGGCTCGAAGATCGCCGGCATGCTGCGCGCGGTCGCCGACCAGCTCGACGTCTGACGCCACACCGGCGCACCGCCGGGCGCCGCCACACCGGCGCCCGTTCGGCGCCTCACACGAAACGCAGCGCATCCGGGCCGAGGGGCGGCACCAGCCCCTCGGCCGCGGCGCGGGTGAGCAGCCCGCGCACCGCGGCATAGCCGTCCTCACCGAGGTCGGCGGTGAACTCGTTGACGTACAGCCCGATGTGCTGGTCCGCCACCTTCGGGTCCATCTCCTGCGCGTGCTCCAGCACATACGGACGAGAAGCCTCCGGATCCTCCCGGGCCATCTGCACGGACGTGCGGATCGCGGCCGCCAGGCCGCGCAGCGCCTCCTCGCCCAGCGACCGCTTCGCGATGATCGCGCCGAGCGGGATCGGCAGGCCGGTGGTCAGCTCCCAGTGCTCGCCCATGTCGGCCAGGCAGCTCAGCCCGTAGTCCTGGTACGTGAACCGCGCCTCGTGGATCACCAGGCCCGCGTCGACCTTGCCGTCGCGCACGGCCGGCATGATCTCGTGGAACGGCAGCACCACGATCTCCCCGACGCCGCCCGGCACCTCGGCCGCCGCCCACAACCGGAACAGCAGATACGCGGTCGACCGCTCACTGGGCACCGCCACCGTCTTCCCCGCCAGGCCCGCGGCCCCGCCGCCCTGCCGGGTCAGCACCAGCGGCCCGCAGCCGCGCCCCAGCGCCCCGCCGCACGGCAGCAGCGCATACTCCTCCAGCACCCACGGCAGCACCGCGTACGACACCTTCAGCACATCGAACTCGCCGCGCTCGGCCATGCCGTTGGTCAGGTCGATGTCGGCGAAGGTGACCGCCAGCCCCGGCGCGCCGGGGACCCGGCCGTGCGCCAGCGCGTCGAAGACGAAGGTGTCGTTCGGGCACGGCGAGTACGCGATGTTCAACGGCCGGGTCACGGGCTCCTCCTGGAGGGACGGTGCGGGTCCGCAGCCGGCCCGCCGGCGGCGGCCACGGCTCCGGGAAACGTACGGAAGGCACCGGTGAGCGCGGCGAGCGCGGCACCGATACGCCACGCGGCACGGTCGCGGGGACCGACGGCATTGGAGACCGTACGGACCTCCAGCACGGGCACGCCGTGCGCGGCGGCGGCCTCGGCCACCCCGAAGCCCTCCATCGCCTCCACCAGCACCCCCGGGTGACGCCCCGCCAGCTCCGCGGCGCGCGCCGCGCTGCCGGTGACGGTGGAGACGGTGAGGACCGTGCCCACGGCCGCGCCGGCCGCCGCCGCGACGGCCTCGACCAGCGCCGGATCGGGGCGGTGCGCCACCGTCCCGAAGCCCAGCTCGGTGACCGGCGTGAATCCGTCGGGGGTCTCGGCGCCCAGGTCCGCCGCGACGATCATGTCCGCGACCACCACCGCACCCAGCGGCACCCCCGAGGGCGCTCCGTCCGGCAGGGCGGCGCCGGGCCCGGGGGCGAAACCGCCGCCGATACCGGCCGACACCACCAGGCCGTACGGCGTGCCGGCGAGCGCCGCGGCGGTCAGCGCGGTGGCCGTGCCCGCCGCGGCCGCGGCCGGACCGACACCGGCCGCCAGCACGTCCAGCGCCACCGGCCCGCCGCGCACGCACCGCAGTTCACCGCCGCCGGGCAGCGTCCGCGCCGTCGTCGCCGCGCCGTCCGCCGACGCGGCGCACACCGCGTCACGCTCGGCGGCCACCGCCGTGACGACCAGGACCCGGCCCGCCCGGTCCGCGCCGTCCGCGGCCGGGCTCCCGGCGTCCCGCGCGCTCAGAGCGCTCAGTCCTTCTGCTTCAGCGTGAAGTGCCACATCGTGGTCGGGCCCTCGCTCTTGCCGATCTCGGCGACCTGCAGCGTGACGTCCTTGGTGTAGGTCGTCTGACCGGTCTGCGGGTTCTGCTGCATGAACAGCGTGTCCGCGTCGAAGCTGCGGTACGTCTGCTTGCTCGGCTCCCGCATGACGGGACCGGCACCGATCACGATCCAGCCGGACTTGGCGACCTCCGGGTCGACGCCGACGCGCACCTTCTCACCGGGATGGACGGTGATGCTCTTGCCGCCCTTCTTCGTGATGCAGGCGGCGACCGCCTTGCGCGACAGGTCCTTGCCGTGGCCGTCGCAGCCGGGCGTGGCCTCGGCCGTCACGGTCGACGAGCCGACGGTCACGGTCGCGAGCGCGGTCGGCTTCTCGCAGGCGGAGAGGGTGACAAGACCCAGGGACACGGCACCGATGGCGGCAGCGGCACGGCGGCCCTTGCCCCAGGAGATCAACGCAGCGGTCATACGGGCAGGCTATCTGGCGCCCCGGCCCACGCCACGCGCGGGTGCGGCGTGCCGCGCCGCACGCCCGACCGGCCCGGCCCGCCCACCGTCACGCCACCCGCGCCGCCGCCGTACCGCCGTGCCGCCCCGCGCTCAGCAGCCCCCGCCCGGCCAGCGCCGCGCCCACCGACACCAGCCCCGCCGCCACCGCCATCCCCACCACGCCGACCAGCGGCAGCGAAATCCCGATCGCCCCGCCCACCACCCACGCCAGCTGCAGCACCGTCTCCGACCGGGCGAACGCCGAGGTCCGCACCCCCTCCGGCACATCACGCTGGATCATCGCGTCCAGCGACAGCTTCGCCAGCGCCTGGCACAGGCCCGCGGTGGCCGCCACCGCCGTCACCACGCCCACCGCCAGCACCCCGTAGAACACCGCGGCCAGCACCGTCACCCCCAGCGCCAGGCCCAGCATCGCCGCCACGATCGGCTCCGGGCCGCGCGCCCTCAACCACGCCCCGACCGCGGTGCCCAACGCGTTCCCCGCCCCGGCCGCCACCGCCACCAGCCCGAGCGAGGCCGCCGCGCCCAGCCCGCCCAGCGGATGCGCCCGCAGCAGGAACGCCAGGAAGAACGTCAGGAACCCGGAGAGCGCCCGCAACGCGGCGTTGGCCTGCAACCCGTGCAGCACCGAGGGGCCGACCGTCCGCAGCCCCGCCTTCACCGGCCGGCCGCCCGCCGGCCCCGCACCCGCCTCCCGGGACGCCAGCCGCGCCCGCGCCTCACCCCGCGCCGAGTCGACCTTGTGCGGCAGCGAGAACGACAGACACGTACCCCCCACGAACACCACAAAAGCCCCGTACAGCGGCCACGCCGGCCCCAGCAGATGCAGCCCGGCCCCGGCCGGCGCCGCCAGCCCCGTCGCCACCAGGCCCGCCAGCGTCACCCGCGAGTTGGCCTTCACCAGCGAGATCCGCAGCGGCAGCAGCCGCGGCACCACCGCACTGCGGACCACGCCGTACGCCTTCGACGCCACCAGCACCCCCAGCGCCGCCGGATACAGCTGCAACCCGCCGCTCGCCACCGCACCCGACATCGTCAACGCCAGCAGCGCCCGGGCCAGCATCGCCCCCGCCATCGCCGCCCGCCGGCCGTGCGGCACCCGGTCCAGCAACGGCCCGACCACCGGCGCGAGCAACGCGAACGGCGCCATCGTCACCGCCAGATACAGCGCCACCCGGCCCCGCGCCTCATTCGTCGGCACCGAGAAGAACACCGTCGAGGCCAGCGCGACCGTGATCATCATGTCGCCGGCGGAGTTCACCGCGTGCAGCTCGATCAGCTCGGCCAGCCCGGACTCGCCCGCCCCGTGCGCATGCGTCACCCGCCGCAGCCGCCGCGCCACGCCGGTGAACGGCCGCCGCAGCGCCCGCCCGGCGGCCCGGCCCGCCCGCCGCACCCGGCCCCCCGCGACCCCACCCCCCGCCGGGGCCGGCACCCCCGGGACGACGTCCGCGACGACACTCTCGACGACTTCCGCGATGTCTTCGCCACCTTCGCCACCCTCGGAGACCCGCCCGCAGCAGCCACCCGGCCATAGTGCCCCAACTCGCCCGGGCGAGGGCACTTTGTCGTCGTTGCCGCGCGGGGCGCCCGGGCCGGCGCGCACTGCCGCTGACATTTGCCGCTCCCACCGAGGAGTCGTACACCGTTGAAGGGGTAGCGTGTGTAGCGCGCCACCGGCGGTCGGACGTGGCCGCGTGTCTCATTGCGATCCACGATCCCGCAGAATGGGTCGTAAGAGGTGCGCTCGACCGAACCGATCGGGCGCGGACGTCGACGCGGTCCCCAGGTCCGCTCCGCCCGCCCCGTCACCGCCGGTCGTCCGGACAGGACAAGGACAGCTCCGGCTGGCGCACTCGTGAGACGGCGTGGAAGAGAGAATCGATTCTTGTGAGTGCTGCGATGCGAAGCCGTACCCCGGACCGCCTGTGCGCCGAGGCGGTCGACCTTGCCAGGACGGCGGCCGAGGAAGCCGCACTCCCCGGCATGGTCGGTGAGCACATCGGAGCCGTCGCCGACGCGGACCGCGTCGTCACCCACCTGTTCACCGCCAACGACCCCGGATACCGCGGCTGGCGCTGGGCCGTGACCGTCGCCCGCGCCTCCCGCGCCAAGCACGTCACCATCGACGAGACGGCCCTGCTGCCCGGCCCCGACGCGCTCCTCGCACCGGAATGGGTCCCCTGGAGCGAACGGCTGCGCCCCGGCGACATGGGCCCCGGCGACCTGCTGCCCACCGAGGCCGAGGACCTGCGCCTGGAGCCCGGCTTCTCCGGCGAGGACACCCCACCGCCGAACTCCGCCGTCGCCGAAGGCATGGCCGCCGACGTCGCGGACACCGAGGAGGCGGACGTCCTCCCCGGCTCGCCCGCCCACCAGCCGCCGCCCGCCCGGGGCGGCATCGCCGCGCTCGCCGAGGAACTGGGCATGCGCCGCGCCCGGGTCCTGTCCCGCTACGGCCTGCACGCCGCCGCGGACCGTTGGGAAGAAGCCTTCGGCCCCAAGACCGCCATGGCCCAGGCGGCCCCCGCCACCTGCGTGACCTGCGGCTTCCTCACGCTGTTGCCCGGCTCCCTGCGTCAGGCGTTCGGCGTCTGCGCCAACGAATTCTCCCCGGCGGACGGCCGGGTGGTGTCCCTCGCCTACGGCTGCGGCGCGCACTCCGAAGCCGCCGTCATGCCGAAGCCGCCGCGTCCCGCGCCGCCGGTCGTCGACGAAACCGTCGTCGAACCGCTGGCCCTGCGGCCGGAGCGGGACGGCGGCTCCGTGGAGGACACCGGCCCCGGCGAGGAACTCGGCCACAGCTGAGCCCGCCCGGACAACCGCAGGACCACACCACCCGGAAGCCCGGCCGCACCACGCTGCGGCCGGGCTTCCGGCCTCCCCTCCCCGCCGCGGGCCGGTGAAGCACCACACCACAGGCGCGGCGGCCCACCCGGCGACGTGGGGCGATACCGTCGTGCCAACGGCCGCCGGCCAACCACATACCGAGGAGACGAGAGACGTGACCGCTACGTCGTGGGTGCGAGGCACCGCCGGAGACCCGTTCGGGACGGCCCGGCTGCGGCGCGGCGTGCTGGACGCCTGGGCCACCTCACCGGCCCGCTTCCGGGAGGACGCCAACGCTGAGGAAGACCTCGCGCTCGGCGGCTACCGTGACCGACTCGCCGTGGAGCTGGCGCAGAACGCCGCCGACGCCGCGGCCCGCGCCGGCGTCCCCGGCCGCCTCCGGCTGACCCTGCACCCCGCCGACGGCGAGGCCCCCGCCGTACTCGTCGCCTCCAACACCGGCGCACCCCTCGATGCCACCGGCGTCGAATCACTGTCGACGCTGCGCGCCTCCGCCAAACGGGAGCCGAGCATCTCGGCCGGCGCCGTCGGCCGCTTCGGTGTCGGCTTCGCCGCGGTCCTCTCCGTCAGCGACGAGCCGGCCCTCGTCGGACGCACCGGCGGCGTCCGCTGGTCCCTCGCCGAGGCCCGCGCGATGACCGAGGACGTCGCCGCGCACAGCCCCGGCCTCGGCGGCGAACTGCGCCGCCGCGACGGCCACGTACCGCTGCTGCGGCTGCCGCTGCCCGCGGAGGGCGGCGCGCCGGAGGGCTACGACACCGCGGTCGTCCTGCCGCTGCGCGACGTCGCGGCACAGGACCTCGCCGAGCGGCTGCTCACCGGCATCGACGCGGCGCTGCTGCTGACCCTGCCCGGCCTCGCCGAGGTGATCGTCGACACCCCGGAAGGCGTACGCGAACTGCGCCGCCGCGAGGACGGCCGCCACGTCCTCATCGAGGACAGCGAGCGGGGCACCACCCGCTGGCGGGTCGCGTCCGACAACGGCCCCCTGGACCCGGCCCTGCTCGCCGACCGGCCCGTCGAGGAACGCCTGCGGCCCGCCTGGACGGTGACCTGGGCGGTGCCCGTCGACGCCGACGGCGCACCGGCCCGGGCGACCACCGCCCCGGTGGTGCACGCCCCCACCCCCACCGACGAACCGCTCGCCCTGCCCGCCCTGCTGATCGCCTCGTTCCCCCTGGAGCCCACCCGGCGCCACGTCGCCCCGGGCCCGCTCGCCGACTTCCTGGTGGGCCGCGCGGCCGCCACCTACGCGGCGCTGCTCGCCGACTGGGAACCGGTGTCCGTCGGCACCCTCGACCTGGTGCCGGGCCCCCTCGGCAAGGGCGGCCTCGACGGCGAACTCCGCCGCCAGGTACTGGAACTGCTGCCGCGGGTACGGTTCCTGCCGAGCGCCGGCCGCGCCGCGGCGGCCGAACCGGGCGGCCCCGCGGACACCCCGGCGGAGGAATGGGACACCGTCGAGGCAGCCGCCGACCGCTACGTCCTGCGGCCCGTCGACGCCGAACTCGTCGAGGGCGCCGGCGCCGCGACCGTCGCGGTACTGGCGGAACTCTTCCCCAGCCTGCTGCCCGCCGGCCTCGAACGCCGCCCCGAACTGCGGGCGTTGGGCGTCGCCCGGGTGCCGCTGGGCGAGATGGTCGACCGGCTGGCCGGCGTCGAACGGCCGCCGGGCTGGTGGTGGCGGCTCTACGACGCGCTCGCCGGCACCGACCCGGACCGGCTCAGCGGCCTGCCGGTGCCGCTCGCCGGCACCGCCGGCCAGGGCCCCGGCGGAGCCCCCGGACCCGCACGGACCACCATCGGACCCCGCCAGGTACTGCTGCCACTGCCCGCCGGCAGCCCGGACGGAGCCGAAACCGACGAGGCCCGGCACCGCACGCTCGCCCGGCTCGGCCTGAAGGTCGCCCACCCCGACGCGGCGCACCCGCTGCTGGAGAAGCTCGGCGCCACCCCGGCCGCGCCCCGCGCCGTCCTGACGACCCCCCAGGTCCGGGCGGCCGTCGCCAACTCGCTGGACGCCGACGAGGACGCCTACGACCTCTTCGCGGACGACTTCACCGGCGGCGGACCCGGCGCCCCGCTCGGCGCCGAGGAACTCGCGGACACCGTCCTCGGACTCGTCCGCGACGCCCGCCTCGCGCCCGGCGACGAACCCTGGCTCGGCGCGCTCGCCCTGCCCGACGAGGACGGCGAACTCGCCCCCGCGGGTGAGCTGGTGTACCCGGGAAGCCCCTTCGAACGGGTCATCCGAGAGGGTGAACTCGCCGCCTGCGACACGGAGTTGGCGGAACGCTGGGGCGAGCAGCCGCTGACCGCGGTGGGCGTCCTCGCGGACTTCGCCCTCGTCCGCGCCACCGACGTGGTGCTCGACCCGGACGAGATGGAGCCGCGGGAAGGCGACTTCGCCGAACCCGACGACACCGGACTGCTGGACGCCGTCGACGTCTGGTGCGAGGACATCCTCGACGCACTCCCGGACACCCCCGTCCCGCCGGTCGTCACCGAACTGGTCGCGGTCCGCGACCTCGACCTGGTCGACGACGACGCCTGGCCGCAGGTCCTGGAAATGCTCTCCCGGCCCCCGCTGCGCGACGCGCTCACCGCCCCCGTCCGCGTCCTCCTGCCCGACGGCACCACCGAGTCCGTCCGCCCCTACACCGCCTGGTGGCTGCGCGGCCACCCCGTGCTGGACGGCCGCCGCCCGGCCGGCCTCCGCTCGGCCGGCGGCGACCCCCTCCTGGCCGGGCTCTACGAGTCCGCGGACGCCGGCGACGTCGACGCCCAGGTGCTGCGCGCACTCGGCGTACGGACCTCGGTCGCCGCCCTCCTCGACGAACCGGGCGGCGCGGCGGAACTCCTCGCCCGCCTCGCCGACCCCGACCTGACCGTCGGCGCCGCCCAACTCCACGCCCTCTACGGCCTGCTGGCCGAACTCGACCCCGACCAGGTCACGCTGCCCGACGAACTGCGGGCCGTGCTCGACCAGGACGTACGGGTCGCGGACGCGGCGGACACCGTGGTCGCCGACGCCCCGGACCTGATGCCGCTGGCGGCCCGCCTCCCCCTGCTGCCGGTGCCCCCGGACCGCGCCGCCGCACTCGCCGAACTGCTCCAGGTCCGCCGGCTGAGCGACGCCGTCGCCGCCGAGGTCCGCTCCGACGGCGTCCGCCACGAGGTACCCCGGGCCGTACGGGTGCTGCTCGGCGCCGACACCCCCGACTCGTACCTCGAACACGAGGAACTCCTCGTCGGCGACGGCCCCGGGCAGACCGCCGAACTCGACTGGCGCCTGACCCCCGACGGCACCCTGCACGCCGCGACCCTGGAGGGCGTCGCGGCGGGCCTCGCCTGGTCAACCGGCCAGTGGCCCCGCCGCTTCGAGGTCGCCGCCCTCCTGGAGGACCCGGCCCGAGGCGAAGAACTGGCCCGGGCCCGCTGGTTCGACTGACCCCGGACCGAACCCGAGCCCGGCCCCCGTCATGTCGCGACGGGGGCCGATGCTCAGCCGGAGAACGTCCTGTCCTTGACGGCGGTGACGAAGGACGACCAGCTGTCAGCCGTGAAGGCCACGGCGGGCCCGTGCGGGCACTTGGAGTCGCGAACGGCAACAACGCCGGGATGCCCGTCTGCGACCTCGACGCACTCGGCTCCCTGGCCGTTGCTGTAACTGGACTTGCGCCAGTCGCTCATGGTCGTTGCGTCAGGAATCGACTTCATCTTCGTACTCAGCGCCCCAACTCGTCGCACTTGAGGGCGGCCACGAATGACGACCAGCAACTTATCGGGAATACCAGGGCCGGGCCGTGCGGATTCTTGGAGTCGCGGACCGGGACGACGCCAGGGTGCCTGTCGGCGACCTCGACGCACGCGGCTCCTTCGCCGTTGCTGTAACTGGACTTGCGCCAGGCAGTTGGTGCAGGCGCGTCAGGAGTCTTCTTCAACTTCGTACCCTCTTAAGTAGCTGCGGATCAGGTCGAGGGATCCGCTCTCCGGCAATGCCATGGAACGAGCGATATCAAAACGCTGGGTGAGCTGGAGGATGCGTCGCGGCGACTCTACCGACTCACCCGAAGCGAAGCTCTCGGCATATCCGGTCGTTGTGCCGTTCGTGAGAGTGAGCAGGATCAGACTCCCCGCCATCAGTGGGTGCTCCCCTTGAGTAAAAGGCAGGACCTGAATCGAAGTGTGCGGTGACTGAGCCATCGCGAGGAGGTGGCAAATCTGCCCCGTCATGCACCTTGCGCCCCCAATTGGTCGCCTAAGTGCTGCTTCGTCAATGATTGCCCAGTAGAACGGTGGTTCCTTCCTTTCGAATACGTGCTTGCGGCGCATTCGTGCTGCGACTTTGTCGCTGACCCCTTCCTCGGACTCGCCGGGCAGTGATGTCCGGATCAAGGCATGTGCGTAATCGTCGGTCTGCAAAAGCCCGGGGATCAAGCTGCTCTCGAAGACTTGAATACGGGCAGCCTTGGCTTCTCCGTCAAGTACGGCTCGTCCGTAGTCAGGAATTGACGCATCCTGCGCCATCGACAACAACTCGACAAAGAGCCCGTCCGTGGCGAAATGCGTGTCCAGGTCCTCGGCCAGTGCCTGCGACGGTAACTGCTCCCCCCGCTCCACCCGGCTGAGGTATGTATGCGGGTAACCGACCTTGTCGGCCAGGGCCCGTTGGGAGAGGTCGGCGGCCTCCCGCAGGCGGCGCAGGCGGCGACCGAGCACCGTGCGCGGGGTGGCCCTGCCGTCGTCCTCGTTGTTCAGCTCCATCGTGCGAACTCACCTTCAACGTGCTGTCCACTGCTGGACTTTGGTGACAGGTCAAGCCTGTACCCAGCGTGCACGATCAGCAATGGTGAGTAACCGCAGGACCCCCGCGGCCGCGGCAACGACCCGGGGGCAAGGCCATCAACCCGGAGTTGACGACGTGCGCAAACCTGACGCCCGCCTCTGCCGAGCGCTGCCGCGACGACTGGTTCCCGCCTCGCGGACCCACGGGCCGGAGGTCGTCGCATGACGATCCACCCCGCACCCACCCGGCTGCTGCCCTGGGCCGGACCCGACGGGAAACCCTGCTACCTCGTGGGCGACGGCGCCGGCTACGTGTCCCGGGTCGCCGACACCATCGAGCGCCTACAGCTCGACATGGCGGACGAGATCCTCGGCCACGCCGCCGACATGCTCGCCGACCACAAGACCGGGACCCGGGAGCTGCGTTACCTCGCCAGGGGGCTCAGCGACGCGCTGCGCGACGTACGGCGAGTGGCCGAAAGTCGTGGGGCGCGGCTCAGTCCGAGCTGAACTTCTTGATCAGTGCCCCGATCACCACGACCACGCCGACGCCCAGAATCAGCCACTCCCACCAGTCCATGACACCGTCACCGCCGCTCCCGTAGGAGTGGTGGTAGTGGTGATAGTGGTGCGAACTCGCCAGGACCTGGTGCGTGAGGTCCCCCGCAATCAGCTTCATGGGGCGGAGGGTAGGGGGAAGCGAAAGGCGACGCCATGCCCGGCGCGCTTCCGTGACCGGGCCGTTAGGGCGGGCCGACACGTCCTGTCCGCCGGGCGTTGGGCAGGGTGGGGGAGGGCGAAGGGCGCATTGCACGCTGCGCCGAACGGGTGACCTTGGGGCGGCGCCCTTGCCGCCGCTGTCACCTGAATGCCTTACTTTCGATGTCCGATCAGGTGGGCTGCCCATCCCTCCGTCAGGGAGCGCAGTGTGGCAGCCACCAGGCCCCAGGGGCCCAGTCCGCAGGGGCCCAGTCCGCGGTGCATGATCGCGCCTTGCCGGAGGACGGCATCAGCATCGGGTCTTCGCCAGGAGACCTCGGCTGGTGCGGGTAGCTCAAAAACCCTCCCGAGGAGGCGTTGTGCGAGCCATCCGAATTCTCCGCTTCATGACCGTGTCCGGTGCTCTGGCGCTGTGCGCGGTCACCGCCCCGACCGCGCAGGCCGCGCAGGCCGCGAGCCCGACCATCGTCCCGTGCAGTGAGGGGGCGCTGGTCAACGCGATCGACGCGGCGAACGCCGCCGGCGGCGGCACGCTGATCCTGGCCCCGTTCTGCACCTACTCCCTGACCAGCGCGCACGGCGGCGACGGCGACGGGCCGTCGGGCCTCCCGAACATCACCAGCCCGATCTCCATGACCGGCCTGGGCACCACGATCACCCGCGACAACGAGGCCGACCCGTTCCGGATCATCGAGGTCGACGGCCCCTCGCACGAGCCGTCCGGCCAGGGCCAGTTGACCCTCACCACGATCACCGTCCGCAACGGCGACGCCGGGGACGACGTGGGCGGCGGCATCGCCAACTTCGGCGGCCATGTGATCCTCACGGCCAGCACGGTCCGCGACAACGGGGCCGACCTCGGCGGCGGGATCTACACCGACAACGCGCTGACGCTCACCGCCAGCGGCGTGCACGACAACACCGCCGCCACCGACGGCGGAGGCATCTACAAGAACTCCGGCAGCGTCTCGCTGCTCGCGAGCCCGATCGTCCACAACTCGCCCAACAACTGCGGTGCCAATCCGCCGGCGGTCCCCGACTGCTGACGCGGAAGGCCCGGCCGCTGCACTCCCTCACCAGCGGCTTCCCTGTCCCGGCGCCGCCCGCGCATCCCCCGCACCACCCCGGATGCCCGAGGACGGCGCCGGGACGCACCCGTCCCAGGCGTCACCGTCCCGCCGTCACGGTCGCCTGTCCCGCCGTCACGGTCACCCGGTCCACCGCCACGTCAGGCGGGGAAACCGCCACGTCAGGCGGGGAACCGGCGCGCCACCCAGCGCCAGCTGACCTCCAGCAGGGCCGCCGCGACCGCCGCGACGGCCACCGCCGCCCAGGGCATCGTCGTACCGACCAGACGCAGCGCGAAGAAGTGCTGCAGCGACGGCGTGACCAGGACGACCAGGAAGGCCGCGCCCATCGCCACGACCAGGGCGACCCGCCACCAGGTGTACGGGCGGGCGATGATCGCCAGGACCCACAGCGCGGCGAGGAACAGGGTCAGCGTGGCGGCGCTGGTCTCGGCGGACAGGGCGCCGGGCCCGCTGTAGTACGCGCGGGCCAGCAGGTAGGTGACGAACGCGGCGACACCGAGGATCAGGCCCGACGGGATCGCGTACCGCATGACCCGGCGGACGAAGTGCGGGCGGGCGCGCTCCGTGTTGGGCGCCAGGGCGAGGAAGAACGCCGGGACGCCGATGGTGAGCGTGGAGAGCAGCGTCAGGTGGCGCGGCAGATAGGGATAGGGGATCTGCCAGCAGGCCACCAGGACGGCGAGCAGCACCGAGTAGACCGTCTTGGTGAGGAACAGGGTGGCGACGCGGGTGATGTTGCCGATGACCCGACGCCCCTCGGCCACCACCGACGGCAGCGTCGCGAAACTGTTGTCGAGCAGGACGATCTGCGCGACGGCCCGGGTGGCCTCGGCACCGGAGCCCATGGCGACACCGATGTCGGCGTCCTTCAGGGCGAGGACGTCGTTGACGCCGTCGCCGGTCATCGCCACGGTGTGGCCGCGCACCTGCAGCGTGCCGACCATGTCCCGCTTCTCCTGCGGCGTGACGCGCCCGAAGACGGTGGTCCCGTCGAGTGCGGCGGCCCTCGCGTCCGCCTCGGCGGGCAGCCCGCGGGCGTCCACCGCGGCGTCCGCACCCGGCAGGCCCAGCTTGCCGGCCACCGCGCCCACCGACACCGCGTTGTCACCAGAGATGATCTTTGTGGCGACGCCCTGCTCGGCGAAATAGCGCAAGGTGTCGGGGGCCTCGCGGCGCAGCCGCTGCTCCAGGACGACCAGAGCCGCCGGGCACACGTCCCGGCCGGGATCGAGACCGTCCAGCTCCCGCGCGGTGCGCGCCAGCAGCAGCACCCGCAGCCCCTGCGCGTTGAGGTCGTCCACCTCGGTGAGACGCCCGTCGCCGGACGGCAGCAGAACGTCCGGGGCACCCAGCAGCCACGTCGTGCGCGCGCCGTCGGGGCCCTCCAGGGCCGCGCCGCTGTACTTGCGGGCGGAGGAGAACGGGAGAGCCCCGGTGACCCGCCAGCCGTCGGGCGCCGGATAGGCATCGATGATCGCCTGAAGCGAGGCATTGGGACGCGGATCGGCCGCACCGAGCGCACCGAGCACCTGCCCGAGGTACGCCGCCGCGTCGCCCCCGTCCCCGCCCCGCGCCCCACCTCCATCGCCGGCTCCGTCTTTTTCGGACGCGGCGGCGGCCCCCAGGGGCCGGAGCGCGCTGACGTCCATCCCGCCCTCGGTCAGCGTGCCGGTCTTGTCCAGGCAGACGACGTCGACCCGCGCCAGGCCCTCGATGGCGGGGAGTTCCTGCACCAGGCACTGCTTGCGGCCCAGCCGGACCACGCCGACGGCGAACGCCACGGAGGTGAGCAGCACCAGCCCTTCCGGGATCATCGGCACGATCCCGGCGACCATCCGGCGGACCGCCGCGTCGCCGGGCAGCCCGAGAGTCAGCAGATGGCTGAGGATCAGGCCGATCGCGGTCGGCACCATCATCCAGGTGACGTACTTGAGGATCCGGCTGATGCCGGTGCGCAGCTCGGAGTGGACCAGGGTGAAGCGGCTCGCCTCCTCGGCGAGCTGAGCCGCGTACGCCTCGCGGCCGACCTTGGTCGCGGTGAACGCGCCGCCGCCGGCGACCACGAAACTGCCGGACATCACCGGGTCGCCGGGCTTCTTGACGACCGGTTCGGCCTCGCCGGTCAGCAGCGATTCATCGATCTCCAGGCCGTCGCTCTCCAGGACCTCGCCGTCCACCACGACCTTGTCGCCGGGGCCGAATTCGATCACGTCGTCGAGGACGACCCCGGAGGTGGGGACCGGCCGGGCCACGCCGTCGCGCCGGACGGCCGGCTTCGCCTCGCCGATGACCGCGAGCTTGTCCAGGGTCTTCTTGGCGCGCAGCTCCTGGACGATGCCGATACCGGTGTTGGCGACGATCACGAAGCCGAACAGGCCGTCCTGGATCGGGCCGATGACCAAGATGATCGCGAAGAGCACACCGATGATCGCGTTGAAGCGGGTGAAGACGTTGGCGCGGACGATGTCGACCGTGGAGCGGGACGAGCGGACCGGCACGTCGTTGACCTCGCCCCGGGCGACCCGCTCCGCGACCTCGGCGCCGGTCAGGCCCGGATTGACCGGCTCCCGCCCGGCCCGCCGGGCCGGCTCGCCGCCGCCCGGCCCGGGGCCCCCGCCGGCCCCGGCCCTCGCCCGCTCCGTCATGCCCTCGACGTTACGGGCGGACGGCGCCGGGCACCTGCTGGGAGGGGCGGGGCAGTCGGGGCGGGGCAGTCGGGCCGGAGGGAGCCGGGGACGGGCGGGGCCGGTCGTCCTCAGGGCCGGCCGCAGGGGTCGCCGGGGCCGCCGGGGCCACCGTGGGCTCTCGGGGCGAGCGGCTGCCGGGAGTGAGCGGCGCGGGCTCTCGCGTCAGGAGTGGTCGCCGTAGGGCACCGGGGCAGGCGAGGCCACCGCCGGATGCCGGATGCCGGGCCCGGTGTGCCCGATGTCGGCTGCCGGGCCTGGGGTGCCCGATGTCGGCTGCCGGCTGTCGGGTCAGGAGGGGTCGGTGGTCGCCGCCGCGGCGCGCTTGATCGCGGCGTCGCGCTTGCGGACGTACCAGATGCCGAGCAGCCCCAGGCCGCCGCCGGCCAGGCAGGTCCATACCCACCAGGCGTGGCCGTTGTCGGCGTACCAGCCGTAGAAGGGGAGCTGGCCGAGGAAGAGCACGAACCAGATGATCGTGCCGCCGGTGATCGTCCCGACGACGGGGCCCTCCAGGGGCGCCGGGGCATCGCGCAGTTCGGACTTCTTCCACATGGTGCTCAGCTTACGGGGGGCGACTTCGGCGCCGGACGGTGGAGCCCGCGGCGCGAGGGCCGGATCGAGGGCCGGGGTCCGGGGGCGGCCGGGCGACAGCCGAACGGGGGAGGCCCGCGCACCGGGCGCGGCGGCGAACCCCTGCCTCACAGGGGTCTACGCGCGGAGATAGCGATCACTGCATTGTTTATTCATACTGAACCTTTCTGGATCTGACCGGATTGGATCGTCGATTCATCCAAGGTGATCCGGATATTCATGTTCTGTATCCCTGTTCTGTACGTGTTCCGGGCCCTCGGGCCCCCGCGCCTGCCCAGGCCCGTCCGACTGAGGTCCCCGTATGTCCCCCTCGGCCACCACGCCGGTCGACACCCTTGAGAACCCGGCCCCCAAGCCCCCCAAGAACGGCTTGGACCGCTTCTTCAAGATCTCCGAGCGGGGGTCGACGGTAAGCCGCGAACTCCGCGGCGGCCTGGCGACGTTCTTCGCGATGGCCTACATCATCGTGCTGAACCCGATCATCCTCGGCTCTGGAGTCGACAAGTTCGGTCACCATCTGGACAACGGTCAGCTCGTCACCGCCACCGCGCTGATGGCCGGGCTGAGCACCGTCCTGATGGGCGTCGTAGGAAACGTCCCGATCGCCATCGCCGCCGGCCTCGGCATCAACGCCGTGGTCTCGCTCCAGCTCGCCCCCAAGATGAGCTGGCCGGACGCGATGGGCATGGTCGTGCTCGCCGGACTGGTGCTGATGATCCTGGTCGCCTCGGGCCTGCGGCAGCGCGTGATGGACGCGATCCCCAACGGCCTGCGGCGCGCCATCGCCATCGGCATCGGGCTGTTCATCTCGCTGATCGGCCTGGTCGACTCGGGCTTCGTCAGCCGCAACCCGGACGCCGCGCACACCACCGTCCCGATGAGCCTGGGCCAGGGCGGCCAGCTCAAGGGCTGGCCGGTGCTGGTCTTCGTCCTCGGCCTGGCGCTGATGTTCGTGCTGATCGTGCGCAAGACCAAGGGCGCGATCCTGATCGGCATGGTCACCATGGCCGTCGTCGCGATCATCCTCAACGCCGTCACCAACACCCCGGACGCGGCCTGGGGCCTGGCGGTCCCGAACGTCCCCGAGAAGATCATCGGCGCCCCGGACTTCGGCCTGATCGGCCACATCAGCCTCTTCGGCGGCTTCAAGGAAGTCGGCGTACTGACCGGCTGCCTCTTCGTCTTCACCGTGCTGCTCTCCGGCTTCTTCGACGCGATGGGCACCATCATCGGCGTCGGCGAGGAGGCCGGGCTGGTGGACAACGAGACCGGCAACCTGCCGGGCATGGGCCGGATCCTCATGGTCGACGGCATCGCGGTCGCGGGCGGCGGCTTCGGCTCCGCCTCCGCCAACACCTGCTTCGTGGAGTCCACGGCCGGCGTCGGCGAGGGGGCCCGGACGGGCCTGGCGAACCTGATGACCGGCGGGCTCTTCCTGCTCGCGCTGATCTTCACGCCGCTGGCAACCGTCGTCCCGTCGCAGGCCGCGACCCCCGCGCTGCTCGTCGTCGGCTTCCTGATCATGGCCGCCAACGTCAAGGACATCGACTGGGGCGACGCCACCGTCGGTATCCCGGCGTTCCTGACGATCATCTCGATGCCGTTCACCTACAGCATCACCAACGGCATCGGCATCGGCGTCCTGGCCTTCATCCTGCTGCGGACTGCCACCGGCCGCTTCAAGGAGATCCCCTGGCTGCTGGACGTCGTCGGCTTCTGCTTCCTGGTGTACTTCCTGCTGCACCCCATCGAGATGGCGCTCGGCGTCAAGTAGCAGCCGAGTAGCGGCCAAGTAGCAGCCATGTAGCGGCGATGGGGTGACGCCGGCCGGTACCGCCTCCTCCTTGTCCCTCCTCGCTCCTCCCTACTGCCTTCTCCTCTCCCTCCTCACCTCCCTTCCATTTCGGGAACGAACACGGAGAGTGATTAGTTTCCGGCTGAGGGTGGCGGAGAGTGAAGAGTTTGGGGGGTGGGGTGGGGTCAGGTGACGGTTCCCCAGATGCCCAGGCGTTCGGTTTCGTCGACCGAGGATTTGAACCGCTCGTCGAAGTCCTCGCGGATGAGCGTCCGGACCACATAGTCCTGGACGCTCATTCCGCGTTTTGCGGCGTGCTGCCGAAGGCGCTCCAGCAGCTCGCCCTCCACGCGCAGGCTGAGCACTTGCGATCCCATACGGACACGGTCCCGTCCTTGCGTGGTCAGGTGTGTCGCTTTCGGCCGCGTCCTCACTCGTATGGGTGATCTCGCGGGGTGGTGAGCCCTCGCAGCTTTTATTAGAGAGGGTAATGAGTTATGCTAAAGACCATGCCGGAACTGTCCCGCCCCCAGTCCGACGGCCGGGAGGGCACCCCAGACGACGCCGCGGTCAACGCGCTGCGGTCCGCCGTGATGCGCTTGTCCCGCCGCCTGAAGCACCAGCGGGTCGACGAGTCGCTGAGCCCCACCGAGATGTCGGTGCTCGGCACCCTGGCCCGCTGCGGCAGCGCCACCCCCGGTGAGCTGGCCCGCAAGGAGCACGTGCAGCCGCCGTCGATGACCCGCATCGTGGCCATGCTGGAGGCCAAGGGACTGGTCCGGCTCGAACCGCACCCCGACGACCGCCGCCAGAAGGTCGTCACCCAGACCGAACAGGCCGAGGCGATGCTCGAGGAGAGCCGCCGCAAGCGCAACGCCTGGCTCGCCGAGCTGGCCTCCGGGCTGGACGAGGACGAGTGGGCGAAGGTGCGGGCGGCCGCACCGGTACTGGAGAAACTCGCCCAGTTGTAACCCCCACGCCGAGGAGGCGAACCCACTTTGAGTACGGGATCCGGAGCACCTTCCGCCCCCGCACCGAACTCCCACCACGACACGGTTTCCGACGACGCGACCGCGACCGCGAGCGCACGGGGCACCACCCCCGGCATCGCCGCAGGCCCCGCCGCCCCGCCGCGCAAGGGCACGTTCAGTTCGCTCCGCATACGTAACTACCGGCTCTTCGCCACCGGCCAGATGGTGTCCAACACCGGCACCTGGATGCAGCGCATCGCCCAGGACTGGCTGGTGCTCAGCCTCACCGGCTCGTCCGCCGCGGTCGGCATCACCACCGCCCTGCAGTTCCTGCCGATGCTGCTCTTCGGCCTCTACGGCGGCGTCATCGCCGACCGCTTCCCCAAGCGCAAGCTGCTGCTGCTGACCCAGTCCGCCATGGGACTCACCGGCCTGACCCTCGCCGGGCTCACGCTCAGCGGCCAGGTGGAGGTCTGGCACGTCTACCTCGTCGCGCTGCTCCTGGGCCTCGCCACCGTCGTCGACAACCCCGCCCGGCAGGCGTTCGTCTCCGAGATGGTCGGGCAGGACGACCTCCGCAACGCCGTCAGCCTCAACTCGGCCAACTTCCAGTCCGCCCGCCTGATCGGCCCCGCCGTCGCCGGTGTGCTGATCACCGCCTTCGGCAGCGGCTGGGCCTTCCTGTTCAACGGCCTGTCCTTCATCGCCCCGCTGACCGGCCTGCTGATGATGCGCACCGCCGAACTCCACAAGGTCGACCGCGTCCCGCGGAGCAAGGGCCAGCTGCGCGAGGGCCTGCGGTACGTCTCGCAGCGCCCCGACCTCATCTGGCCCATCGTCCTCGTCGGCTTCATCGGCACCTTCGGCTTCAACTTCCCGATCTGGCTGACCGCGTTCGTCTACCACGTCTTCCACCAGGGCGCCGGCACGTACGCCCTGTTCAACGGCCTGATGGCGGCCGGCTCGCTGATCGGCGCGCTGCTCGCGGCCCGCCGCGCCGGCTCCCGGCTCCGCCTGCTGGTGGGTGCCGCGATGCTCTTCGGCGCGCTGGAGATCACCGCCGCGCTGGCGCCGTCCTTCTGGCTCTTCGCGGCGCTGCTCGCGCCGATCGGGATGGTCGGCCTGACCATCAACGTCACCGCCAACTCCAGCGTCCAGATGGCCACCGACCCGCTGATGCGCGGGCGGGTGATGAGCCTGTTCATGATGGTGTTCATGGGCGGCACCCCGCTGGGCGCACCCGTCGTCGGCTGGGTCACCGACGCCTTCGGCGCCCGGATCGGCTTCCTGGCGGGCGGGGTGATCTCCCTGACGGCCGCCGGTCTGATCGGTCTGGTGCTGGCCCGCGTGGGCGGCCTCCGGCTCAAGATCGACCTGCGCCGCGGGCACCAGCACCTCACGTTCGTGCCCAGGGCCCCGGGAGCGGCCGCCCCCTCGGGGGAGAAGGCGCTGGCCCCCGCCGCGTAGACCGGCGGGACCCGGCCGCCGCCGCTTCGCCGGCGCGGCTCCCGGCAGGGGCGGAACGCGCTTCCGCCCCGGCCGGCCCGGTGGAATTGACGACCGCGGGGCCACGGCGTACGCCTACCTCCATGAGACTCTTCGCCGCCGTCCTGCCGCCCGCCGCCGTGCTCGGAGAGCTGGCCGTCGAGGTGGCGCAGCTGCGCAAGCTGCCGGCCGCGGACCGGCTGCGCTGGACCGGCCGGGACGGCTGGCACTTCACGCTGGCCTTCTACGGTGAGGTCGCCGAGGACCTCCTTCCCGACCTGCATGAACGCCTGGCCCGTGCCGCCCACCGCCGCGCCCCCTACGAGCTGCGGATCGCCGGCGGCGGCCGGTTCGCCGACCGTGTGGTGTGGGCCGGGGCCGACGGCGACCGCCCCGAGATGGGCCGGCTCGCCGGCTCGGCGGCGGCCGCGGGCCGCCGGGCGGGCGTCGCCATGCAGGAGGAGCACCGCCCCTACACCCCGCACCTCACCCTCGCCCGGAACCGCGTCGCCGGCGTCAGCCTCGCCCCGTACGCGAGCGCCCTCAAGGAGTACGCCGGCACGGCCTGGACGGTCGGGGCGCTGTCCCTGATGCGCAGCCACCCGCCCGCTGGCGGGGCGGGCAGCCAGCCGCACTACGAGGAGATCGCCTCCTGGCCGCTCGGGCACTGAGGGGGCGGGGAGGCGCCCGGGCGGGCGGGCCGGGGCGGCGAAGGGGCCGGGCCGGTGAAGGTTCCGGGTCCACCCCGGTTACGCTCGTGGGGTGGACCCGAAGACCCGTAACCGGATCATGTCCGGCCTGTTCGTCGTGCTGCTCGTCGTCGTGATCGTGGCGGCGGCCGTGCGCTGAGCACCGTACGGCCGGCCGCGGCGTCAGCGCGCCGCGGCCACCCGGCTCACCAGGCGAACGCCTCCGGCGAGGGCCCCGGGCCGGGGAAGATCTCGTCCAGCGACGCCAGCAGCTCCGCCGGCAGGGTCAGCTCGACGGCGCGCAGCGCGGAGGCGAGCTGGTCGACGGTGCGGGGGCCGACGATCGGGCCGGTGACGCCGGGGCGGGTCAGCAGCCAGGCCAGCGCGACCTCGCCGGGCTCCAGGCCGTGCTTGGCGACCAGGTCCTCGTAGGACTGGATCCGGGCGCGGACCGTGGGGTCCGCGAGGGCGTCGGCGGACCGGCCGGTGCCCGTACGGCCCGCGCCGCCCTCGCGTTCCTTGCGGATCGCGCCGCCGAGCAGCCCGCCGTGCAGCGGGGACCAGGGGATGACGCCCAGGCCGTAGCCCGCGGCGGCCGGGATGACCTCCATCTCCGCGCGCCGCTCGGCGAGGTTGTACAGGCACTGCTCGCTGACCAGGCCGTACGAACCGCGGCGGGCGGCGGTCTCGTTGGCGCGGGCGATGTGCCAGCCGGCGTGGTTGGAGGAGCCGGCGTAGAGGATCTTGCCCTGCTGGACGAGGACGTCCATGGCCTGCCAGATCTCGTCCCAGGGGGTGTCCCGGTCGACGTGGTGGAACTGGTAGAGGTCGATGTGGTCCGTCTGCAGCCGCCGGAGGCTGGCGTCCACCGCGCGCCGGATGTTGAGCGCGGAGAGCTTGTCGTGGTTGGGCCAGGCCGGCTCGCCGTCGGGTGCCATGTTGGCGTAGACCTTGGTGGCCAGCACGGTCTTGTCGCGCCGGTCGCCGCCCTTGGCGAACCAGGAGCCGACGATCTCTTCGGTGCGGCCCTTGTCGGCGCCCCAGCCGTAGACGTTCGCGGTGTCGAAGAGGTTGACGCCCGCGCCGAGCGCCGCGTCCATGATGGTGTGGCTGTCCGCCTCGTCGGTCTGGGGACCGAAGTTCATCGTGCCGAGGACGAGTCGGCTGACCTTGAGTCCGGTGCGTCCGAGCTGCGTGTACTCCATGGTGGTTCAGCCAACGCCTTGGAGTGCGCTCGAAGCAAGGCCGACGCCCCGTCACGGTGGTGGTGGGGCGGTGGAGTTCAGGGGGCCGGTACGGGCTCGGGGGCGGGGGCGGCGAGGTGGTAGGGCCCGCCGACGCCCCATGCCTGGTGGAGTGCCTCGGCGAAGGCGCCCGCCAGCAGTCGTTCGCCGTGTTCCGAGGGGTGGGTGCCGTCGTAGGTGGCGTGCGCGGTCCGCCAGCCGGCCGGTTCGGAGGCCAGCAGCAGCGGGGAGCGGGGGGTGGACAGGTCGGCGACGGTCTTGGCGAGGAGTTCGTTGAAGCGTTCGCACTGGGCGGCGAACGCGGCGTCGGCGGTGGCCCGGACGTTGGGGATGACGGGCATCAGCGCCATCCGGATGTGCGGTGCCGCCGCCCGTGCCGCGGCCACGAACTCCCGTACGTTGTCGGCGGTCTGGTCGGCGTCGGTGTAGAAGCCGAGGTCTATCAGGCCGAGGGAGACCAGCAGGGTGTCGGCGTCGTGGCGGCGGACCGCGTCACCGATGAGCGGTGCCATGTGCAGCCAGCCCTCGCCCCAGCCGGCGAGGTGGCGGCGGGCGTCCTCGGGGAAGGCGGGGTCGGCGTAGGCGTGCGAGGTGGGGGCGTCGCCGGCGGGGTCGTGGAGCGTGCGGCGCGGGCCGACGATGCGGTACGGGCCGTCGAACGTCGCGTTCAGGTGCTGCCACATCCGGTAGCGCCAGGTGAAATCGCCGGCGCTGCCGATCGTCATGGAGTCGCCGACGAACATGATCCTCATCCGGACATGATGGCCGAGACGCCTCCCACCTGGTACGTGACGCTGGCCACGCCGCACGGGCCGGGCTCCGGGATGGCAGTCTGTGCCCATGCGTTCGCTTCTGTGCGCGGCCGGTGCCGCGGGGATCCTGTGGGCCGCGGCGGCGGTGCCCGCGGCGGCTGACGAGCCCGACGGTTTCACCCTCGGCGATCCGCGGATCACCGAGTCCAGCGGGCTGGCCGCCAGCCGGCTGCACCCGGGGATCTACTGGACCCACAACGACAGTGACGACGGCCCGTACGTCTACGCCGTCGACGGCCGGACCGGTCGTACGGTCGCCCGGATCACCCTGCGCGGCATCGGCGCGCCGCGCGACGTCGAGGCGATCTCGATCGGCCCGGACGGTGCGATCTACGTCGGCGACATCGGCGACAACCTCGGCGGTACCTGGAACCACGTCTGGATCTACCGCTTCCCCGAGCCGCGCCGGCTGCGGGACGCCACCGTCACCGCCACCCAGTTCACCGTGAAGTACGCCGACGGGCCGCGGGACGCCGAGGCGCTGATGGTGCATCCGAAGACCGGCCGGGTGTACATCGCCAGCAAGAAGGAGGACGGCGGTGGCGCGCTCTACGAGGGGCCGGCCCGCCTCACCACCGGGGGCACCAACGTGTTCCGCAAGGTCGCGCCGATCGAACTGTGGGTGACGGACGGGGCGTTCTCCCCGGACGGCACCCGCCTGGTGATGCGCAGTTACTTCGGTGCCCGGATGTACCGCTGGGAGCAGGGCGGCCCGAAGGACATCGGCAGTGTGGGCGTGCCGATCCAGCAGCAGGGCGAGTCGGTCACCTTCACCCTCGACGGACGGACCCTGATGTACGGGTCGGAGGGGCGGGACAGCGAGGTCAAGCCGGTCGGGCTGAGCGGCGCGCAGCTGCCGGACTCGGCGCGGTCCGCCGGGGACGCGGCGGACGGGGACGGGGCCGACGGCGCCGGGGGCAAGGGGAGTTCGGGCGGGCAGAAGCTGGAGCCCGGTTTCGTGAAGGGCGCGGTGGTCCTGGCGGTGGCGGCGGCGCTGGTCGTGGGGGTCCGCAGGCTGCTGCGGCGGCGGTCGTAGGCGGGTTTCCGCGGGCGGGGCCGGGGCCGGCGGTTCGCGGTTGCCGGTCCGGGGACGCGTACGGGCCCCGGCGCACGGTGGTGCCGGGGCCCGTGGCGCGTCACGCCGGGTGTGCCGTTACAGCTGGCCGATGACGTAGTCGACGCAGGAGGTCAGCGCCTCGACGTCGGACGGCTCGATCGCCGGGAACATCGCGATCCGCAGCTGGTTGCGGCCGAGCTTGCGGTAGGGCTCGGTGTCGACGATGCCGTTGGCGCGCAGCGCCTTGGCGACGGCCGCCGCGTCGATGTCGTCGTTGAAGTCGATCGTGCCGATGACCTGCGAGCGCTTGGCCGGGTCGGTGACGAACGGGGTGGCGTACTTGGATTCCTCGGCCCAGCCGTAGAGGGTGCGCGCGGAGGTGGCGGTGCGGCGCACCGCCCAGTCCAGGCCGCCCTGGCCGTTGATCCACTCCAGCTGCTCGTTGAGCAGGAAGAGGGTGGCCAGCGACGGGGTGTTGTACGTCTGGTTCTTCAGGGAGTTGTCGATCGCGGTGGGCAGCGAGAAGAACTCCGGGATGTGCCGGCCGGACGCGTGGACGGTGCGGGCGCGTTCCAGGGCGGCGGGGGAGAAGGCCGCCAGCCACAGCCCGCCGTCGGAGGCGAAGGACTTCTGCGGGGCGAAGTAGTAGACGTCGGTCTCGGCGATGTCGACGGGCAGGCCGCCGGCGCCGGAGGTGGCGTCGACCAGGACGAGGGAGCCGGCGTCGGCGCCGGCGACCCGCTCGATCGGCGCGGCGACACCGGTCGAGGTCTCGTTGTGGGTGAAGGCGTAGACGTCCACGCCCTCCTCGGCCGCCGGGTCCGGGTGGCTGCCCGGGTCGGCGGAGATGACGGTGGGCTCGTCCAGCCACGGCGCCAGCTTGGCGGCCTTGGCGAACTTCGAGGAGAACTCGCCGAAGGAGAGGTGCTGGGACTTGCGCTCGATCAGGCCGTGCGTCGCGATGTCCCAGAAGGCGGTGGAGCCGCCGTTGCCGAGGACGACCTCGTAGCCCTCGGGGAGCTGGAAGAGGTCGCGTACCCCGTCGCGCACCTTGCCGACCAGGTTCTTGACCGGGGCCTGGCGGTGGGAGGTGCCGAGCAGGGAGTCACCGGTGGCGGCCAGGGCGCCGAGCGCCTCCGTACGCACCTTGGAGGGGCCCGCGCCGAAGCGTCCGTCGGCGGGCTTGATGTCAGCGGGAATCTGGATATCAGCCACGGACGAAGCGTAATCCGTCGTGGTGCGGGGCTCGGCGCCGCGTCCAGCGGGTGAGATGGCGGGGACCGTACGGCGGACGGGCCGGGGCCGTCACGCGGGCCGGGGGTCCGTGGCGTAGACGGCGGTGACGGCGGCCGCGGCGTCGGCCATCACCCGGCGGGCCTCGGGCGGGCCGAGGACTTCCAGGGAGTCGCCGAACTGGAGGAGCTGGCGGACGGCCCGGGCGACGGGGAACGTCAGGTCGAGGACGGCCCAGTCGCCGTCGCCGGTGGCGTCGCCGTCCGGGTCACCCGTACGGGGCGGTCCGGTCAGCGCGCCGCCCAGGATCCGGACGGCCATGTCCAGCCGCTCCCGGCGGATGCGGGCGGTGACCCGTATCCCGTCCGGCCGGTCCTCCACCTGCTGCCGCAGCTGCTGCCAGACGTCGGCGAGTTCCACGCCGGGGCGTCGCCGCACCGGCGCGTCGGTGAGCGTCGCGGACGCCACCCGGTCGGCCCGGAACAGTTGCGGCCGGGCGCGCCGGTCCGCGACGAGGTACCAGGTGCCGGCCTTGGCCACCAGCCCGTAGGGGTCGACGGTGTACGTCCGCAGCCGGGTCTCGCCGCCGTGCCGGTAGCGGATCCGCAGTCGCAGGTCGGTGAAGACGGCGGTGTGCAGGTCGTCCAGGTCGACGGCGGGGCGGGGGCCGCTGCGCCATCGGTCCGGGTCGACCAGGATGCGGCGGCCGGTCAGTTCGGCGGCCGGGCGGTGCGGTGCGGGCAGCGCGGCCATCACCTTGCGCAGCGCCGAGCCGAGGGCGTCGTCCAGGCCGAGCGCGGTGTGCGCGCCCTGCGCGGCCAGTACGAACAGGGCGCGTGCCTCGTCGGTGGTCAGCCCGGTGACGTCGGTGCGGAAGCCGGGCAGCAGTGCGATCCCGCCGTGCCGGCCGCGCTCGGCGTAGACCGGGACACCGGCCGCGGACAGCGACTCGACGTCGCGGTAGACGGTGCGCGGGGTGACGTCCAGCCGTTCGGCGAGTTCCCGGGCGGGTACCCGGCCGCGGGTCTGGAGCAGCAGCAGGATCGAGAGCAGGCGGTCCGACTTCACAGTCGTTTTTATATATGACGGCGTGTGTCAAGTTATCGCGGCAGGGTGCGGGACATGCAGAGCATCGACCGCACGCAGACCCGCCCCGCTGCCGCCCTCGGCCCCGCCGCCCCGGCGGCCCTCGCCCGGGAGGTGCGGGGCCTTGTCCTCCTCCCCGGCGACGCCGGCTACGACGCCGAGTGCGCCGGTTTCCAGCTGGCGGGTCCGCACCGGCCGGCCGTCGTCGTCGGCGCGCGGTGCGCCGGCGACGTGGCCGCCGCGGTGCGCTTCGCCCGCGGCCACGGCCTGCCGGTGGCGGTGCAGGCCACCGGGCACGGGCGGTCCGCGGCCACCGACGGCGGGCTGCTGATCAGCACCGGGCGGATGGCGGGGGTGTGGGTGGACCCGGCGGCCCGCACCGCGCGGGTCGAGGCGGGCGTGGTCTGGGGCCGGGTCGTCGAGGCGGCCGCCCCGCACGGCCTCGCGCCGCTCAACGGCTCGTCCCCGGGCGTCGGCGTCGTCTCGTACACCCTGGGGGGCGGGGTGGGCGGGCTGGCCCGTACCTACGGCTTCGCCGCCGACCACGTGCGGTCGGTGGACCTGGTCACCGCCGACGGCCGGCCGCGGCGGGTCACCGCGGAGCGCGACCCCGGGCTGTTCGGGGCGCTGCTGGGCGGTGGCCACGGCCTGGGGGTGGTGACCGCGATGGAGTTCGCCCTGATGCCGGTGGCGCGGCTCTACGGCGGGCAGCTGGTGTTCGGCGGCGAGCGGGTCGACGAGGTGCTGGCGGCGTACCTGCGCTGGACCCGGGACGTTCCCGACGCGCTGACGTCCTCGGTCGCGCTGATCGCCTACCCGGACCTGCCGCAGCTGCCGGAGCAGCTGCGCGGCCGGTACCTGGTGCACGTCCGGATCGCGTACACGGGCAGCGCCGAGGAGGGCGAGCGGCTGGTGGCGCCGCTGCGCGCGGTGGGCCCGCGGGTGAGCGACGACCTGCGGGAGATGCCGTACGCCGCGTCCCACACCATCCACCGGGACCCGAGCGAGCCGCACGCCTACGACGGTGACAACGCGCTGCTCGGCGGGGTGGACGCGGCGGCGCTGCGGCGGGTGGCCGCGCTGACCGGGCCGGCCGCGCCGGTGATGTGCGTGGTGCAGCTCAACCACCTCGGGGGCGCGCTCGCGGCGCGGGACACGGCGGCCACGGCCGTCGGCCACCGCGACGCCCGGTACGCGCTGCGCCTGCTGTCGCCGCTGCCGGGTGACGCGCCCGAGGCGGGGCGGGCGGCCGTTCGGGCGCTGCACGCCGAGGCGCTGGCGGCCGTCGCCCCCTGGCGGCTCGGCCGGAGCGTGAACTTCCTCTTCGGCGGCCACGGGCAGCGGCCGGACGCGGCGGAGGTGGCGCGCAGCGTGCACGGCGCCGACGAGCAGCGGCGGCTGGCGGACCTCCGGGCCGCGCACGACCCGGAGAACCTCTTCCGGTTCCACCCGGCCGCGGCGGCCGGCCGCGCGTCGGCCGGGGCATGACCCCGCCCCAGTGGGAAGGCTGGGGGCATGGCTGAGCGCACGGAGACGGAGAAGCGGGACCTGACGAAGGACTTGGCGGCCGCGGTGCGGGGGGAGGTCTCGTCCGCCGCGGCCGACCGGGCGCTGATGACGATGGACGCGTCCAACTACCGGCGGGTGCCCCGGGCGGTGGTCGCGCCCCGGGACGCCGACGATGTCGCGGCGGCGCTGCGGGTGTGCCGGGAGCACGGCGTGCCGGTGGTGCCGCGCGGCGCCGGGACCAGCATCGCCGGGCAGGCGACCGGCGTCGGCGTGGTGCTGGACTTCACCCGCCACATGCGGCGGATCGTGTCGCTGGACCCCGACGCCCGCACCGCCGTCGTCCAGCCGGGCGTCATCCTGGACGACCTGCGGGCGGCGGCCGGCGCCCACGGGCTGACCTTCGGCCCTGATCCCTCCACGCACAGCCGCTGCACCCTCGGCGGCATGATCGGCAACAATTCCTGCGGCTCGCACTCGGTGGCGTGGGGCACCACCGCCGACAGTGTCCGCGCGCTGGAGCTGCTGACGTACGGTGGCGAGCGGGTGCGGGCCGGCCGCGGTACGGGGCCCACCGGTGCCCCGACCGGACTGCCGCCGCGGCTGCGGGACGGCGTCAAGGCGCTGGTCGACGCGGAGCTGGCGCTGCTGCGCACCGGCTACCCCGACCTTCCCCGGCGGATCTCCGGCTACGCCCTGGACGCGCTGCTGCCCGAGCAGGGCAGCGACCTGGCCCGCGCGCTCACCGGCAGCGAGGGCACCCTGGGCGTGCTGACCGAGGCGACCGTGCGGCTCGTCGAGACGCCGGCCGCGCGGGTGCTCGCCGTCCTCGGCTACCCCGACGAGAGCGCCGCCGCCGAGGCCGCGCACACCCTGCTGCCGCAGCGGCCGATGACCGTCGAGGGGATGGCCGCCGACCTGGTGGGCTCCGCGGCGGGGCTGCCCGCGGGCGGCGCCTGGCTGTTCGTGGAGATGGGCGGGGCGTCGCCCGCGGAGGCGGCCGCCCGCGCCGAGGCGCTCTGCCGGGCGGCGGCCGCGGACGGCACCACCGGTCACGCGGTGGTCACCGACCCGGCCGGCCAGCGGGCGCTGTGGCGGATCCGTGAGGACGCCTCCGGCACCGCGACGCGGATGCCGGACGGGTCGGAGGCGTGGCCCGGCTGGGAGGACTGCGCGGTGCCGCCGGCCCGGCTGGGCCCGTACCTGCGGGACTTCCGTGCGCTGCTCGCCCAGCACGGCCTGCGCGGCACCCCCTACGGCCACTTCGGTGACGGCTGCATCCACGTCCGTATCGACTTCGACCTGCTGACCCCGCCCGGCGTCCGCCGCTTCCGCGACTTCTCCCACGACCTGGCCGATCTGGTGGTGTCGCACGGCGGTTCGCTCTCCGGTGAGCACGGCGACGGGCAGGCCCGCGCCGAGCTGCTCCCGAAGATGTACGGGCCGGAACTCGTCGGCCTCTTCGGCCGGTTCAAGGACCTCTGGGACCCGGCCGCCGGCCTCAACCCGGGCATGCTCGTACGGCCCGACCGGCTCGACGACAACCTCCGCTTCGCGCCGCTGCCCGGGCGCCCGGTCCCCGTCGCGTTCGGCTATCCGCACGACAACGGCGACTTCTCCGCCGCGGTGCGCCGCTGCGTCGGCGTGGCCAAGTGCCGCAACGAGCGGACCGCCGCGGGCTCCGCGGACGTCATGTGCCCGTCCTTCCGCGCCACCGGGGAGGAGCGGCACTCCACCCGGGGCCGGGCCCGCCTGCTGCACGAGATGCTGGCCGGCGAGGTGATCACCGACGGCTGGCGGTCGCCGGAGGTGCACGACGCGCTCGACCTGTGCCTGTCCTGCAAGGGCTGCCGCAGCGACTGCCCGGTCGGCGTCGACATGGCCACCTACAAGGCGGAGTTCCTCCACCACCACTACGCGGGGCGGCTGCGCCCCGCCGCCCACTACTCCATGGGCCGGCTGCCCCAGTGGCTGCACGCCGCGGCCCCGGCGGCCCCCGTCGTCAACGCCCTGGCCCGTACGCCGCTGGCCGGGGTCGCCAAGCGCCTCGCCGGCGTCGCCCCCGAGCGTCCCCTGCCCGCGCTGGCACCCGAGACCTTCACCCGCTGGTGGTGGCGCCGCCGCCGGCGGGCCGCGCCGCCGCCGGCCACCGGCCGCACCGTCCTGCTGTGGCCCGACACCTTCACCAACCACCTCTCCCCGGAGGTCGGGCGCGCCGCCGTCCGCGTCCTGGAAGCGGCCGGGCTGCGCCCGCTCCTCCCGCCGACCGCCCCCCTGCGGCAGGCCGGCGGCGCCCTGCCGCAGCCCGCCCTGCCCCGGCTGCACCAGCCTCCGCTGTGCTGCGGCCTGACCTATGTCTCCACCGGCCAGCTGGACCGGGCCCGCGCGGTGATGCGCCGCACCCTCGACGTCCTCACCCCGCTGCTCGCCGCCGGCCGCCCCCTCGTCGTCCTCGAACCGAGCTGCGCCGCCGCGCTGCGCACGGACCTCCCCGAGCTCCTCGCCGACGACCCCCGGGCGCCCCGGCTGGCCGCCTCCGTACGGACCTTCGCGCAGACCCTGGAGGACTTCGCGCCCGACTGGCAGCCGCCGCGCCTGGACCGTCCGGTCGCCGGGCAGACCCACTGCCACCAGCACGCCGTGCTCGGTGACGCCGCCGACCGCCGGCTGCGGGAGCGCGCCGGCCTCACCGGTGGGCTGTCCGGCGGCTGCTGCGGCCTGGCCGGCAACTTCGGCTTCGAACGCGGCCACTACGACATCTCCGTGGCCTGCGCCGAGGACCAGCTGCTGCCCGCCGTACGGGGGGCAGCCCCGGAGGCCGAGATCCTCGCGGACGGTTTCTCCTGCCGCACCCAGCTCGACCACCTCGGTGACCGGCCGGGCCGCCATCTGGCGGAGGTGCTGGCCCGGGCGCTGGGGGAGGCGGACGCCTGACGTCCGGTGCGCGCGGCTCAGGCCCGGCCGGGGCCCGGGCCCATGACCTCGTGGGCCAGGGCGATCAGGTCGGGGATGCGGGGGTGGCCGGGCGCGTCGCGCCAGGCGAGGACGACGGGGACCGGTGGGGCGTCGGTGAGCGGGACGTAGGCCATCGACGGGTGGGGGTGCATCTCGGCGGTGGCGGAGGTGGTGACGCCCACGGCGCGGCCGCCGGTGATGGCGGCCAGCCAGTCGTCGGTGTTGCCGATGGTGAGGGTGGCGGAGGGGCGGGCGTGCGGGGGCCACAGGTCGAGGGTGGTGGTGCCGGAGACGATGTTGAGGGCGATGGTGCGGTCGGCGAGCTCGGTGAGGGAGAGCGCGGCACGGTGGGCCAGCGGGTCGTCGGCGGGCAGGCCGGCGACCCGGGGCTCGCAGGTCAGCTGCTCGGTGCGCAGGCCCGGCGTGCGGACCTCGCCGCGCAGCAGGGCCGCGTCCACGTCGCCGCGGGCGAGGCCCGCCGTGCGGTCGTCGATGCGGAGGAGTTCGAGCGGCGTGTCGGGGTGCTCCTCGTGCCAGCGGCGGAGCAGGGCGGTGGTGTCGGTGCCGGCGGCCGACCAGGCGTGGCCCAGGCGCAGCGGCCAGCCGGTGTGCCGGGCCTGGCGGAGGGCGCGGTCGAACGCGGTGACCGCGATGGCCGCCTGGTCGTGGAAGGACTCGCCGTCGGGGGTGAGCGCGAGGTGGTGGGTGGAGCGGTCGACGAGGCGGACGCCCAGTTGCTGTTCGAGCTGGCGGAGCGTACGGGAGACGGCCGGCTGGGTCAGGTGCAGGCGCTCCGCGGCGCGGGTCACGCTCAGGGTGTCGGCGATGGCGAGAAAGCAGCGGAAATGACGCAGCTCGATGCTCATGCCGGCGGAGCATAACAACAGGGGAAACGGCATTTCACGGACCGGAAGGGCGGGCCTTAGCGTGGTGGGGTGAACGCTTCGCCCGACGGTCCCGAGGGCCGCATCCCCGCCACTTCCGCCGCTCCTGCCCCGTCGGCCACCGCCGCGACGTCGTCCGGCCCGGCCGCGGGCGGTGTGCCGCAGCCGGTGCCGCCCTCGCCGGAGGTGCTGTCGGCGGAGGCCGCGGCGGGGCCCGCCGGGCCGGCCGGGGCGCGTGGCCGGATCACGTCGGTGGCGCTGGTGATCGGTGGCATCGTCTCGCTGCAGTTCGGCTCGTCGGTCGCGGTGCTGCTCTTCCCGCGGGCCGGCGCGCTGGGCGTCGTCACGCTGCGGCTGGTCGTCGCGTCCCTGGTGCTGCTGATCGTCTGCCGTCCCAGGGTGCGCGGCTACACGCGCGGCGACTGGGCCACGGTGCTCGCCTTCGGCGTCGCCCTGGCCGGCATGAACTCGCTCTTCTACCAGGCCATCGACCGCATCCCGCTGGGCGCCGCGGTCACCCTGGAGTTCCTGGGGCCGCTGATCCTGTCGGTGGCCACCTCGCGCCGACGGCTGAGTCTGCTGTGGGCGGTGCTCGCGCTGGGCGGCGTGGTGCTGCTGGGCCGCGAGGGATTCGACGGGCTCAACCTGGCCGGCGCGGCGTTCGCGCTGGCGGCCGGCGGGCTGTGGGCCGCGTACATCCTGCTCTCCGCGCGCACCGGGCAGCGTTTCCCGCAGGCGGACGGGCTGGCGCTGGCCATGACCGTGGCCGCGCTGCTGAGCCTGCCGCTCGGCATCGCCGGCGCGGGCTCCGCGCTGATCGACCCGGTCACGGTGGGCCTGGGCGCGGCGGTCGCGATGATGTCCTCGGTGCTGCCCTACACCCTGGAACTGCTCGCCCTGCGCAAGCTCCCGGCGTCCGGCTTCGCCGTCATGATGAGCCTGGAGCCGGCCGCCGCGGCCACCGCGGGTTTCCTGGTCCTGCACCAGGCGCTGGGGTGGGCCGAGGTGCTGGCGATCGGCCTGGTCGTGGTCGCGAGCGTGGGGGCGGTCCGCAGCGCGGGGACGCACGGCTGAGGCGACGTCCCTGACGGGGGACCCGGAGAAGGATCCGGAGAGGGGCCCGAAGAGGGACCCGGCGAGGGACCCGTAGGGGTACGCGGCCGGGGTCGGTGCGGTGATCGCCGCCCGGCCCCGGCCGCCGTCGTGGTCCGTCCGTCCTCCGTCGTCGGCCGTCCGGGGTGGGTTCCGCCCGGGGAAAACCGGCCCGCGGATCCGGCCGAAAAATCATGCATGCGTGCTTGATTGTTTCTCGGCGCGCTGCCACCCTCGGACCCGTACCGCACCACCACGCCTGTCAACCCGCCCCGGGCGTATGCCAGATGGGGCCGACGAGGGGAGTGCCGCGTGTCCGATCCCGGCGCCGTGCCGGCGGATCTCAGGGCGGAGAGCGAGGAGCTGGACGCGCTGGTCGCCGGGCTCCCGGCCGGGCGGTGGGCGCAGCCGACCCCCGCGGCCGGCTGGACCGTCGCCCACCAGATCGCCCACCTGGAGTGGACCGACCGGCAGGCGCTGCTCGCCGCCACCGTCCCGGACGCCTTCGCCCGGGCCGCGCAGCGGGCCCTCGCCACCCCGCTGACCTTCGTCGACGAGGCCGCCGAGGAGGGCGCGAAGCTGCCGCCCGCGGTGCTCCTCGCCCGCTGGCGCGAGGGCCGGGAGGCACTGCTGCGGGCGCTCGCCGACCACCCGCCGGGCGCGAAGCTGCCCTGGTACGGCCCGCCGATGAGCGTCGCCTCGATGGCCACCGCGCGGCTGATGGAGACCTGGGCGCACGGGCAGGACGTCGCCGACGCGCTGGGCGTCGTCCGGCTGCCCACCGCCCGGCTGCGGCACATCGCCCGGATCGGCGTCCGCACCCGCGACTTCGCCTACGCGACGCATCAACTCACCCCGCCCGAGGAGGAGTTCCGCATCGAGCTGCGGGCCCCGGACGGCGGCCTGTGGGAGTACGGGCCGGCCGGCGCCGCACAGCGGGTCACCGGGAGCGCCCTGGAGTTCTGCCTGCTGGTGACCCAGCGGGCGCACCGCGACGACCTGCCGTCCGTGCGGGCCGAGGGGGCGGAGGCCGAGCGCTGGCTGGGCATCGCCCAGGCGTTCGCCGGGCCGCCCGGCGAGGGGCGCGCCCCCGGGACCCGGGGGGCCTGCGCGTGAGCGGCGGCGAGCCGCTGCGGATAGGCAACGCGTCCGGGTTCTACGGCGACCGCTTCGACGCGCTGCGCGAGATGCTCACCGGCGGCCCCCTGGACGTGCTGACCGGTGACTACCTCGCCGAACTGACCATGCTGATCCTCGGCCGGGACCGGCTGAAGGACCCCGGCCGCGGATACGCCACGACCTTCCTGCGGCAGCTGGAGGAGGGGCTCGGGCTGGCCGCCGAGCGCGGGGTGCGCCTCGTCACCAACGCGGGCGGCCTCAACCCGGCCGGACTCGCCGACGCCGTAAGGGAGTTGGCGGACCGGGTCGGGGTTCCCGTACGGGTGGCGCACGTGGCGGGGGACGACCTGCTGGCGCCGGGGGCCGAGTGGAGCCGGGAGCTCGGGGGAGGCCGGGGCGAGGGGGTGCTGACCGCCAACGCCTACCTGGGCGGCGGCGGGATCGCCGCGTGCCTGCGCGCCGGGGCCGAGGTGGTGGTCACCGGGCGGGTCACCGACGCCGCGCTGGTCAGCGGCGCCGCCCAGGCGCACTTCGGGTGGCGGCCGGACGACTTCGACCGGCTGGCCGGCGCGGTGGTCGCCGGGCACGTCCTGGAGTGCGGTGCGCAGGCCACCGGCGGCAACTACGCCTTCTTCGGCGCCCACGACGTGCGGCGGCCCGGCTTCCCGCTCGCCGAGATCGCCGCCGACGGCAGCTGTGTGATCACCAAACACCCGGGCACCGGCGGCGCGGTCACCACCGGTACGGTCACCGCCCAGCTGCTGTACGAGACGTCCGGCGCGCGCTACCCCGGGCCGGACGTGACGGCCCGGCTGGACACCGCGCGGCTCACCCAGGACGGCCCGGACCGGGTCCGGATCGACGGGGTGCGCGGCGAGGCGCCCCCACCCACCCTCAAGGCCGGGCTGACCCGCCTCGGCGGCTGGCGCAACGAGGTCACGTTCGTGCTGACCGGGCTGGACGTCGACGCGAAGGCGGAGCTGGTCCGCGCCCAGATGGACGCGGCCTTCGACGCCGCCGGCCGGCGCCCGGCCGAGGTGCGCTGGACGCTCGCCCGCACCGACCGGCCCGACGCGGACGTGCAGGAGGAGGCGAGCGCGCTGCTGCGGCTGGTGGTGCGGGACGCCGACCCGGACGCGGTGGGCCGGGTGGTCAGCGGCGCCGCGGTCGAGCTGGCACTGGCCAGCTACCCCGGCTTCCACGTCACCGCGCCGCCCACGAAGGGCTCCCCGTACGGGGTCTTCGAGGCGGTCGCGGTGGACCCGGCGGAGGTGGCGCACCACGCCGTACTGCCGGACGGCAGCCGGGTCTCCGTCGCACCGCCCCGCACGACCCGGGAGCCGGCACGGCTGCCGGATCCGCCGTTGCCCGCGCCGCTGCCGGACGGGCCCGCCCGCCGCGCCCCCCTCGGCCGCGTCGCCGGCGCCCGCAGCGGCGACAAGGGCGGCGACGCGAACATCGGGGTGTGGGTCGACGGTGAGCGCGCCTGGCGGTGGCTCGTCCACACCCTCACCGTCGAGCGGCTGCGGCGACTGCTGCCGGAGACGGCCGGCCTGCCCGTCACCCGCCACGTCCTCCCCAACCTCCGCGCCCTGAACTTCACCGTCGAGGGCCTCCTCGGCGAGGGCGTCGCCGCGCAGGCCCGCTTCGACCCGCAGGCCAAGGGCCTCGGCGAATGGCTGCGCTCCCGCCACCTCGACATCCCGGAGGCCCTGCTGTGACCGTCCTGGCCAGCGCCCTGGACACCCGGTCCGACGACTACGCCGCCCACCGCGCCGCCCTCCTCGACAAGCTCGCCGCGCTCGACGCCGAGCACGCGAAGGCCCTCGCCGGGGGAGGCGAGAAGTACGTCCAGCGGCACCGGGGGCGCGGCAAGTTGCTCGCCCGGGAGCGCATCGAGTTGCTCCTCGACCCCGACACGCCCTTCCTGGAGCTGTCCCCGCTCGCCGCCTGGGGCAGCGACTACACGGTGGGGGCCTCCCTCGTCACCGGGATCGGTGTCGTCGAGGGCGTGGAGTGCCTGATCACCGCCAACGACCCGACCGTGCGCGGCGGGGCCAGCAACCCGTGGTCCCTGAAGAAGGCACTGCGCGCCAACGAGATCGCCTTCGCCAACCGGCTGCCGTGCCTCTCCCTCGTCGAGTCGGGCGGCGCCGACCTGCCGTCGCAGAAGGAGATCTTCATCCCCGGCGGCGGCATCTTCCGGGACCTCACGCGGCTGTCGGCGGCCGGCATCCCGACCGTCGCCGTCGTCTTCGGCAACTCCACCGCCGGCGGCGCGTACGTCCCCGGCATGTCCGATCACGTGATCATGGTGAAGGAGAAGGCGAAGGTCTTCCTCGGTGGGCCGCCGCTGGTGAAGATGGCCACCGGTGAGGAGAGCGACGACGAGTCGCTGGGCGGCGCCGAGATGCACGCCCGCACCTCCGGCCTCGCCGACCACTTCGCCCTCGACGAGCAGGACGCGATCCGGCAGGCCCGGCGCGTCGTCGCCCGCCTCAACCACCGCAAGGCGTACGCGGATCCGGTGGCCGTGCAGCCGCCCGCGTACGACCCGGAGGAACTCCTCGGCATCGTGCCGGACGACCTCAAGGTCCCCTTCGACCCGCGCGAGGTCATCGCCCGGATCGTCGACGGCTCCGACTTCGACGAGTTCAAGCCGCTGTACGGGGCCAGCCTCGTCACCGGATGGGCGCGGCTGCACGGCTATCCCGTCGGGATCCTGGCGAACGCCCAGGGCGTGCTGTTCAGCGCGGAGTCCCAGAAGGCCGCCCAGTTCATCCAGTTGGCGAACCAGCGCGACATCCCCCTCCTCTTCCTGCACAACACCACCGGCTACATGGTCGGCAAGGAGTACGAACAGGGCGGCATCATCAAACACGGCTCGATGATGATCAATGCCGTCAGCAACAGCCGGGTGCCGCACCTCTCCGTCCTCATGGGCGCCTCGTACGGCGCCGGGCACTACGGCATGTGCGGGCGCGCCTACGACCCCCGCTTCCTGTTCGCCTGGCCCGGCGCCAAGTCCGCCGTCATGGGGCCGCAGCAGCTCGCGGGCGTGCTCTCGATCGTCGCCCGGCAGTCCGCCGCCGCGAAGGGGCAGCCGTACGACGACGACGCGGACGCCGCGCTGCGCGCCATGGTGGAGCAGCAGATCGAGTCCGAGTCGCTGCCGATGTTCCTGTCCGGGCGGCTCTACGACGACGGGGTGATCGACCCGCGCGACACCCGCACCGTCCTCGGCATCTGCCTGTCCGCGATCCACACCGCACCGTACGAGGGCGCCCGCGGCGGCTTCGGCGTCTTCCGGATGTGAGGCCCTGATGATCACCAGTGTTCTTGTGGCGAACCGCGGCGAGATAGCTTGCCGCGTCTTCCGCACCTGTCGCGACCTGGGCATCCGCACCGTCGCCGTGCACTCCGACCCGGACGCCGACGCCCTGCACGTACGGGAGGCCGACCTCGCCGTACGGCTCCCGGGCGCCACCCCCGCCGAGACGTACCTGCGCGCCGACCTCGTGGTGAAGGCCGCCCTGGACGCGGGCGCCGACGCCGTGCACCCCGGCTACGGGTTCCTGTCCGAGAACGCCGCGTTCGCCCGTGCCGTCACCGACGCGGGGCTCGCGTGGATCGGGCCGCCGCCCGAGGCGATCGAGGCGATGGCGTCCAAGACCCGCGCCAAGGAGCTGATGGGCATCGCGCCGCTCGGCGAGGTGACCGGGGCGGACCTGCCCGTGCTCGTGAAGGCGGCCGCGGGCGGCGGCGGGCGCGGCATGCGGGTCGTACGGGAACTCGCCGACCTGGAGGACGAGTTGGTGGCGGCCCGGGCCGAGGCGCGGTCCGCCTTCGGGGACGGCGAGGTGTTCGTCGAGCCGTATGTCGAGGGCGGGCGGCACGTCGAGGTGCAGGTGCTCGCCGACACCCACGGGACGGTGTGGCTGCTCGGGACGCGCGACTGCTCGCTGCAGCGCCGCCACCAGAAGGTGATCGAGGAGGCGCCCGCGCCCGGCCTCGACCCGGACGTCCTGGCGGCGGTGGCCGCATCGGCCGAGCGTGCCGTGCGCGCCACCGGCTACGTCGGCGCCGGGACGGTCGAGTTCCTCGTCGCCGGCGGCACCGCCCACTTCCTGGAGATGAACACCCGCCTCCAGGTCGAACACCCCGTCACCGAGGCCGTGTTCGGCATCGACCTCGTCGCACTGCAGGTGCGCGTCGCCGACGGTGAGCGGCTGGAGCCCGAGCCCCCGGCGCCGCGCGGCCACGCCGTCGAGGCCCGGCTGTACGCCGAGGACCCGGCCGCCGCCTTCGCCCCGCAGACCGGCACCCTGCACCGCCTCGCCGTGCCGCCGACGGTCCGGCTCGACACCGGCTGCACCGACGGTGACACCATCGGCGTGCACTACGACGCGATGCTCGCCAAGGTCGTCGCGTACGCGCCCACCCGGGCCGCCGCCGTCCGCACCCTCGCCGGGGCCCTGGAACGGGCCGAGGTGCACGGACCCGTCACCAACCGGGACCTGCTGGTCCGCTCCCTGCGCCACCCCGAGTTCACCGGCGCCCGGATGGACACCGGGTTCTACGAGCGGCACCTCGCCGACCTCACGGCCCCGGACGAGGACCCGTACGCGCCGCTCGCCGCCGCCCTCGCCCGGGCCGCCACCGGCCGCTCACGCTTCGGCGGCTTCCGCAACGTGCCCTCGGCCCCCAGGTCCGCCGCTACCGCACCGAACCCGTCGGCACCGAGCACGAGGTCCGCTACCGGCACACCCGCGACGGCCTCGCGGCGGACGACGCCGCGGTGCGCGTGGTGCACGCCTCGCCGACCCGCGTCGTCCTCGAAGTCGGCGGTGTGCAGCGGAAGTTCACGGTCGGCGCGTACGGCGACCAGGTGTACGTCAACGGCACCGCGCTCACCGCCCTGCCCCGCTTCACCGACCCGAGCGAGCAGCGCGCGCCCGGCTCCCTGCTCGCCCCCATGCCCGGCACCGTCGTCCGCATCGCCGACGGGATCGCCGAGGGCGCCCGGGTCGAGGCGGGACAGACCCTCCTCTGGCTGGAGGCGATGAAGATGGAACACAAGATCACCGCGCCGTCCGCCGGCACCCTGACCGCCCTGCCCGTCCGCACCGGCCGGCAGGTCGAGGTGGGCGCGCTGCTGGCCGTCGTCACCGACTGAAACGCCGGGCCCGACCGGGCCGCCCGCACCTCACTCACCGCACACAAGGAGCCTGATGAGCAGCCCTGTGATCGAGACCGAGGAACACCGCGCCCTGCGCGCCTCCGTGGCCGCGCTCGCCCGCCGCTACGGCCGGGAGTACTTCGCCGCCGTCGTCGCCGAGGGCCGGCACACCGACGACCTGTGGACCGAGGCCGCGAAACTCGGCTACCTCGGCGTCAACCTCCCCGCGGAGTACGGCGGCGGAGGCGGCGGCATCGTCGAACTGTCCCTGGTGCTGGAGGAGCTGGGCGCTGCCGGCTGCCCGCTGCTGATGCTGGTCGTCTCGCCCGCCATCTGCGGCACCGTCATCGCCCGCTTCGGCACCGAGGCGCAGAAGCGGGCCTGGCTGCCCGGCCTCGCCGACGGCTCCCGCAAGATGGCTTTCGGCATCACCGAACCGGACGCCGGATCCAACTCGCACCGCATCACCACCACCGCCCGCAAGGACGGCGGCGACTGGGTCCTCAACGGCCGCAAGGTGTTCATCTCCGGCGTCGACATCGCCGACGCGACGCTGATCGTCGGCCGCACCGAGGACGCCCGGACCGGCCGCCTCAAGCCGTGCCTGTTCATCGTCGAGCGCGACACCCCCGGCTTCGGCCGCCACCCGATCGCGATGGAACTGGCCGCCCCGGAGAAGCAGTTCGAGCTGACCCTTGACGACGTACGGCTGCCCGCCGACGCCCTCGTCGGTGGGGGCACCTCCCACGCGTCCAGCAGTGGGGGAGAAGACGCCGGGCTCCTCCAGCTCTTCGCCGGACTCAATCCCGAACGCGTCATGACCGCCGCCTTCGCCCTCGGCATGGGTCGCTACGCCCTCGACCGGGCCGTCGCGTACGCCCGCACCCGCCAGGTGTGGAAGGAACCCATCGGCGCCCACCAGGCCGTCGCCCACCCGCTCGCCCAGGCCCACATCGAGCTGGAACTGGCCCGGCTGATGACGCAGAAGGCGGCGCACCTCTACGACGCCGGCGACGACCTCGCGGCGGGGGAGGCCGCCAACATGGCCAAGTACGCGGCCGCCGAGGCCGCGGTCCACGCCGTCGACCAGGCCGTGCACACCCTCGGCGGCAACGGCCTCACCAAGGAGTACGGCCTGGCCTCCCTGATCACCGCCGCCCGGGTCGCCCGGATCGCCCCCGTCAGCCGCGAGATGATCCTCAACTTCGTCTCCCACCAGACGCTGGGGCTGCCCAAGTCGTACTGAACACCCGCCCGGAGAGCGTCCCGCGCGGGGCCCGCGCGGCCCCGCGCGGCGGCATCGCGTACGTTGCCGGGCAGGCCGCCGGTACCGACGGTGCGCCGCGCGGCGTCCGCCGGCCGCGCGCCCCCACCGGAAAGATCCTGCGGCGCGCCCGCGCGCACCAGGGAAAGGAGCCCCACGGACCGATGACCGACGCACCCGTGACCCCGCTGGTGTCGCGCTCCCACGAGCGCGGCATCACCACCCTCACCCTGGACTCCCCGCACAACCGCAACGCCCTCTGCGCCCGCCTCGTCGCCGAACTGCACCGGGCGCTCGCGGACGCCGCGGCCGACGACGCGACCCGGGCCGTCGTGCTCACCCACACCGGCGGCACCTTCTGCGCCGGAGCGGACCTGTCCGAGGCCACCTCGGGGACGGCGAAGGACGGCCCGCTGGGGCTGGCCCGGCTGCTGCGCACCCTCGTCGAACTGCCGCTGCCGGTCGTCGCGCGGGTCACCGGCCACGTCCGGGCCGGCGGTCTCGGGCTGCTCGGCGCCTGCGACATCTCCGCGGCCGGCCCCGAGGCCACCTTCGCCTTCACCGAGGCCCGCCTCGGCCTCGCCCCCGCCGTCATCTCGCTGCCGCTGCTGCCGCGGCTGGACCCGCGCGCCGCCGCCCGCTACTACCTGACCGGCGAGACCTTCCGCGCCGCGGAGGCGGCCCGGATCGGGCTGGTCACGCTCGCCGCCGAGGACGTCGACGCCGGCCTCGCGCCCGTACTGGACGGACTGCGCAAGGGCTCACCGCAGGGGCTGGCCGCGTCGAAGCAGCTGGTCACCGCGGAGGTGCTGGCCGCCTTCGACCGGGACACCGACGCGCTCGCCGAACGGTCCGCGCAGCTCTTCGGCTCCGCCGAGGCCCGCGAGGGCATGACCGCCTTCCTGGAGCGACGGGCCCCGTCATGGGCGCGCTGAGCCCGGCCCGCGAACCGAAGCCGCCCCAGCAGGAGCGCAGCCGCGCCACCCGCCGGAAGCTGCTGGAGGCGGCCGTCTCCTGCCTGGCGGAACGCGGCTGGAGCGGCAGCACGGTCTCGGTGGTCGCCGAGCGGGCCGGCGTCTCCCGGGGCGCCGCGCAGCACCACTTCCGCACCCGCGAGGACCTCTTCACCGCGGCCGTCGAGCACGTCGCGGAGAAGCGCCAGGGCGCCCTGAAGGCCGTCGCCCCCAACCTGCCGCCCGCCGGGTCCGTCGCCCGGACCCGGATCGTCGTCGAGGAAATCGTCGGCCTCTACACGGGCCCGCTGTTCCGGGCCGCGCTGCACCTGTGGGTGGCCGCCTCCGACGAGGAGCAGCTGCGCGAGCGGGTGACCGCCCTGGAGGCCCGGGTCGGCCGCGAGGCGCACCGCACGGCGGTGGCGCTGCTGGACGCCGACGAGGCGGTGCCCGGCGTACGGGAGACCGTCCAGGGTCTGCTCGACATGGCGCGCGGACTGGGACTGGCGAATCTGCTGACCGACGACGCGGCCCGCCGCGACCGGGTCGTCGAACAGTGGGCGAAGATCATCGACGGTGTGCTGAACCCGGAGTGACGGCCACCTTGCCGCCGGTCCGCCGGGAAGACCCGCCGGGCCGGACGTGGCCCCCGGCGCGCGCGGCGCGCGGGAGCACGTCCGCCCCACGGGGCGGGCTCAGCCCTGCGCGATGTCGCCGTACCCGGCGATGTCCCGCGGGCTGCGCGAACCCGGGCCCACGTACCGGGCCGACGGCCGGACCAGTCGGCCGGTCCGCTTCTGCTCCAGGATGTGCGCGCTCCACCCGGCCGTACGGGCGCAGGTGAACATCGAGGTGAACATGTGCGCCGGGACCTCCGCGAAGTCCAGCACGATCGCCGCCCAGAACTCGACGTTCGTGGCCAGCACCCGGTCCGGGCGGCGGTTGTGCAGCTCCTCCAGCGCGGCCTTCTCCAGCGCCTCGGCGACCTCGAAGCGCGGCGCGGCCAGCTCCTTGGCGGTGCGCCGCAGCACCCGCGCCCGCGGGTCCTCGGCGCGGTAGACGCGGTGGCCGAAGCCCATCAGCCGCTCGCCGTTGTCCAGCGCCTGCCGGACGTACGCGCCGGCGTCACCGGTCCGCTCGATCTCCTCGATCATGCCCAGGACCCGGGAGGGCGCGCCGCCGTGCAGCGGGCCGGACATCGCACCGACCGCGCCGGACAGCGCCGCCGCCACGTCCGCGCCGGTGGAGGCGATGACCCGGGCGGTGAAGGTGGAGGCGTTCATGCCGTGCTCGGCGGCCGAGGTCCAGTAGGCGTCGACGGCCTTGACGTGCTTGGGGTCGGGCTCGCCGCGCCAGCGCTTCATGAAGCGCTCCACGACGGTCTCCGCCTTGTCGATCTCCTTCTGCGGCACCATCGGCAGCCCCTGCCCGCGCGCCGACTGGGCGACGTAGGACAGCGCCATCACCGCGGCCCGGGCGAGGTTGTCGCGGGCGGTCGCCTCGTCGATGTCCAGCAGCGGTTTCAGGCCCCATACGGGCGCGAGCATCGCCAGCGCGGACTGCACGTCCACCCGGATGTCACCGGAGTGCACCGGGATCGGGAACGGCTCGGCGGGCGGCAGCCCGGGGCTGAACGCCCCGTCGACCAGCAGCCCCCAGACGTGTCCGAAGGACACCTGCCCCACGAGGTCCTCGATGTCGACCCCGCGGTACCGGAGCGCGCCGCCCTCCTTATCCGGTTCGGCGATCTCCGTCTCGAACGCGACAACTCCTTCGAGTCCGGGTACGAAGTCGGACATCAGGCGGCTCCTCAGGCTGGGGACGGCGAGCGGTTCGCACCGGCTGCCGTACGGACGGTCTGGTGTGCGGCGCCGGCGCGGTTACCCGGCTGCGTCGGGCAGCTCGGGGTCCGTACCGGTCACCCCGGTATGCCCCGCCGGGGCGTGGGTCACGCGGCGGTCCGGCCCGCGGTCGGTCGGTGCGCGGGTGGCCGGAAGCGGTGTGCTGCGGCGGTGCTGTGGAACGTGTGAGCGGGCCCGTGGTGCGTGGGAACGGGCCGGACGGAACACGATAGCTCCCCCTGTCCGAGGGCCACAGTGGACCGGGCCACGATTTTGGCGGGTCCCCCACCTGCGGGGAAGCGTGAGATCCGGCACACTGGTCGATTTGCTGACGGGAGGGTTACGGCCGGTCGACGGGGGGCAGACTTCCGCCCCTCCCAGCTGACCGGGCCGGACCCGATGCTGCAAGATGAGGCCGTGCACCCCGCCGACGCGCCTCACGCCGAAACCCCCGATCCCTCCACCATGCGTGCGCACTACCGCGCCGAGGGACTCGCCGAGTCCGACCTCGCCGCCAGCCCCTACGACCAGTTCGCGCGCTGGTTCAAGGACGCGACCGTGGCCGGTCTGCACGAGCCGAACGCCATGGTCGTCTCGACGGCGGACAGCGCCGGCCGGCCGAGCTCACGGACCGTACTCCTCAAGGGATTCGACGACCGCGGCTTCGTCTTCTTCACCAACTACCACAGCCGCAAAGGCCGAGAACTGGCCGAAAACCCTTGCATTTCCCTGGTGTTCCCCTGGCACCCGCTCTCCCGCCAGGTAGTGGTCACCGGCACCGCCGAGCGCATCGGCCGGGACGAGACCGCCGCCTACTTCCGCACCCGCCCGCACGGCTCGCAGCTCGGCGCCTGGGCCAGCGACCAGTCGGCGCCGGTCGCCTCACGCGAGGAACTGGAGCGGGCCTACGAGGAATTGGCCACCCGCTACCCCGAGGGCGAGCAGGTGCCCGCGCCGCCGCACTGGGGCGGCTACCGCGTCACCGCCGAAACCGTCGAATTCTGGCAGGGCCGGCTGAACCGCCTCCACGACCGGCTGCGCTACGTCCGCGAGACCGGGCCGGAGGCCGGCGCCGGGGACAGCGGTGAGGCCGGGGGAGTGACCTGGCGGGTGGAGCGCCTGGCGCCCTGAGCGGGCGGCCGCCCGCGGCTGCGGGGGCCGGCACGCAGACGACCCGCGGGCTGGTTCCTCCGCGCTCGGTGGCGCGAAGGGCCGGTCGGACGAACCGGCAGCCCGCGGGTCGGGTGACTGCTTGGGATTGGCCGGCTGCGCATCTGCAGTATGCGCCGGTCCGGCGCTGCACTTCGGTGAAGCGACGGGCCGCTAGCCCGCAGCCACCTCACGCGTCCGGTGCGAAATCATCTGCCGAACCACCTCCCTTCTCGTGTGCTCCACACATTAGGAAGCTGGCCGGAACCGCACAACCGAATTTTTCCGGGAGCAACGATTTCCGCGAATCGGGTGTGGGCTGTGTCACGTTCCAGTTGAATGTTCCCAGGTGGAGCATGCGCAGCCGCGTTCGTGAGGGGTGCCAGTGACTGCTTCGTCAGCTTCTTCCGGTGCGTCCGGCCCGTCGGCCGCGCTCACCGGCCCGTCGGCCGACACATCCGGCCCGCCGCCCCCGGACGGCGACGGCGACACCGAGGACTCGGGTCTGCTCGCCGCCCTCCTGGACGGCATGGACGCCGCCCTGGTCGCCTTCGCGGCCGACGGCACGATCACCCACTGGAACCACGAGGCCGCCCGCATCCTCGGCTGGACCGCCGACGAGGCCGTCGGCCGCACGGGCCTGGCCGGCTGGGCGGTCCGCAAGGAGGACGCCGACGGCATCGAGGCGGTACTCGCGGCCGCGATGCGCTCCCCGGGCCGCCAGGTCCACGAATTCGCCCTGCTCACCAAGGACGGCCACCGGGTTCTCGTCCGCACCCAGGCGTCCGCGGTCCGTGGCCCGGGCGGCCGGGTCGCCGGCGTCTACTGCGCCTTCAGCGAGGTGCACACCCAGATGGACCTGGAGCGGTCCATCGCGCTCAGCGAGGCGCTCTTCGAGGACGCCTCGTGGGGCGTGGTGCTGGTCGACGCCGATCTGCGGCCCGCCGTCGTCAACGCCCACGCCGCCCGCACCCTGGGCGTGGGACGCACCGCCCTGCTGGGGCGCCCGCTGGGGGACCTGCTGGCGCAGGGCGTCGAGGAACTGGAGTGCGCCCTCCAGCACGTCCTCGCCGAGGGCGCGCCGCCGGCCGCCGCCGAGCTGTGGGTGACGCTGCGCTCCGAGGAGGCCGAACTGCCGCGCCGGTGCTGGCGCAGCGGCTTCGTACGGCTGGCCTCGCCGCTGGCGGAGGAGCCGGTACCGCTCGGCGTCGCCTGGCTCTTCCAGGACGTCACCGAGGCCAAGCGCGCCGAGCAGGACAGCTCCCTGCTCCGGTTCCGCGCCCACCAGCTGCACCGCGCCGGCCGGGCGGCGGCCGACTGCCCGGACCCGGCCGAGGCCGCGGCCGTCCACCTCGACTTCGCCCTCGCGGGCTTCGCCGACCACGGCCTGGCCGACCTCGCCACCAGGCCCGCCCCGGCCCCGTACGGGGCGGTCGCCGACGGCGACGCGGACGACGCCTACGACCCGTCCGGCACCTATGACGCCCACGACCCCCGCGGCGCTCACGGCACCGAGGCCGCCGGCGACGCCCGCGACCGGGCCGGTGCGGAGGCCGCCGCGGAGGCCGCCGCGGAGGCGGGCGGGGGAGCCGGGCGCGGCGCGGGGTGCGCGCTGGTGCGGACGCTGGCGTCGCCGGCCGGTTCGCCCGGCCCCTCCGAGGCGTTCGCGGCGACCGGCATCCCGGTGCCGTACCCGCAGGGCCATCCGGCGTTCCAGGCGTTCCAGCGGCGCGGCCCGGTGCGGACCAGCGCCGGCGCCGCCCCGGCCGAGGGCTGGGCGGCCGCCCGGCACTGGCCGGACGGCACCGTGCACGGCCTGTGCGTGGTGCTGCGCAGCCGCGGCCGCACGCTCGGCGTGCTGACGTTCCTGCGCTCGCCCGCGCGCCGCCCCTTCGACCGCGCCGACGCCGACTACGCCGAGGAGGTCGCTGCCCGGATCGCCGCCTGCCTGGACCTGTCGGGCGCGGCGTCGCGCTGAGGGGAACCGCCCCGCCCGGCCCCGGACCGGCCGGCCCGGCGCCTCACTGCCGGTAGAAGATCCGGTCCGCGTAGTCGGTCATCACTCGGGCGTTCCACTCGTGCCCGCCGTCGACGTTCCCGGAGCGCAGCAGCGGCGGGTCGATGCCCCGTTCGGCGAGCGCGCCCGCGGCCGTCGCCACCACGGCCTGCATGATCGCGCTGGTGACGACGGTGGAGGCGGGGGCGAACGGCGCGTCGATACCGGGCAGGGTCAGTTCCGCGTCCCCGACGGGGATCCGGCTGTCCAGCACGAGGTCGCAGTGGTCCTTGAGGTAGCTGCCCGAGACGTGCCGGGACTTGGTGGCATCCGCGTACGCCACCGACGTCACGCCGATGACCTTGATCCCCAGGGCGCGCGCGTTCATCGCCATCTCCACGGGCAGCGCGTTGCGCCCGGACAGCGAGATGATCACCAGCGCGTCGCCCGGCCGCAGCGGACTGGTGTCCAGTACGGCCGCGGCCAGCCCGTCGACCCGCTCCAGCGCGCTGCCGAGCGTCGCGGGACGTACGTCGACGCCGACGACTCCCGGCACGGACAGCAGGTTCATGACCGCGAGGCCGCCCGCGCGGTAGACGGTGTCCTGGGCGGGGAGCGAGGAGTGCCCGGCGCCGAAGGAGAAGACCCGGCCGCCCGCCGCGACGGTGTCCGCGATCAGCCGGCCGGCCGCGCTGATCCGGTCGCCCTCCTCGTCGCGGACCTGCCTCAGCAGGTCGATCGCGGCGTCGAAGTACTTCCCGGCCAGCCGGTCGCTCCGGTCGCTCTCAGCCATTGCCGCGGGCCCCTCTCGTCGGATGTCGTGTCGTCGGTCCGGGGGTGGTCGGTCGTGCGTCCGGACGTGCGCCGCGCGCCGGGCCCCGCCACCCACTGATCAGTGGCGCGGATCACGTTGCGGTCTGGACCAGTGCCCTGTCAATACGGCCGCGGGGCTCCGCGGGACGTCACCGCGCCGCTCGGACCCGTACGGCGGGGAGGGGCCCGTCGGCACGGCGGCGCGGGTCCGGTCCGCGGACGAGGCGGCACCGTTGTCAGTGGGATGCGTCAGAATTGAGTCCAGGGCCACCGCACCACACATCGAGGGGCACGCATGTCCGGACTGATCGACACCACGGAGATGTATCTCCGCACCATCCTCGAACTGGAAGAGGAAGGTGTGGTCCCCATGCGCGCCCGCATCGCGGAGCGGCTCGAACAGAGTGGTCCGACGGTGAGCCAGACGGTCGCGCGCATGGAGCGAGACGGGCTGCTGACGGTCGCGGGTGACCGGCACCTGGAGCTGACGGAGGAGGGCCGGCGCCTGGCGACCCGGGTGATGCGCAAGCACCGCCTCGCCGAATGCCTGCTGGTCGACGTCATCGGGCTCGAATGGGAGCAGGTGCACGCCGAGGCGTGCCGCTGGGAGCACGTGATGAGCGAGGCGGTCGAGCGCCGCGTCGTGGAGCTGCTGCGGCACCCGACCGAGTCGCCGTACGGCAACCCCATCCCGGGCCTTGAGGAACTGGGCGAGAAGGCCGAGGCCGACCCCTTCCTGGACGCCGGCATGGTGAGCCTGATGGACCTGGACGCCGGGGCCGACGGCAAGACGGCAGTGGTGCGCCGGATCGGGGAGCCGATCCAGGCGGACGCCCAGCTGATGTACACCCTGCGGCGGGCCGGTGTGCAGCCCGGCGCGGTGGTGAGCGTGACGGAGTCGCCGGCCGGGGTCCTGGTCGGCAGCAGCGGCGAGGCCGCCGAGCTGACCTCCGACATCGCCTCCCACGTCTTCGTCGCCAAGCGCTGACCCGCCGCCACCGAAGGCGGCACGGGAACGGGACGGGTGCGCGGCCGCGCCGCCGCGCACGCACGCCCCTGCGGCCCGCCCCCGCACGACGCCGAACGGCACGAGTCCCCGCCCGGCGTCAAACGTGCCCCCTCGGCACCGACCTCAGTTTCTTCCCCTCCCCGCCGCCGTTCACCACGCCCCACGCCCCCGCTGAGCTGCGCTGACGCGCCGTAGAGCGGGCTCGGCAACTTCTTGCGCGTTGAACGGACTTGTGCGAATCCGTGCGATACGGCCGGTCTCGTGTCACCCTGACGCATGGCCATGCGTCAGCCTGTCCTTGCCAGGGAGGGGGCTCGAATGCGTCCACCGAGTGTGGGGACGGTCAGGGCCCCGGCGCTGCGAGCAGCCGGGGCCCTGCCTCCCCATGTCCCCCACCCAAGACCCGGAGCCCCGAGCTCCCAGGGTCTTTCCCCGCGGGCCCCCTTCCCGGTAGGGCCCGCCTCCCGGCAGATGTCTCCCCGTGGCGGGCGGGACCAATCCTTGAGCGAGGTCACTCGAACGAGGGGTATTACGCGTCAGATCGGCGCGTTCGAATAGGGGTTCGATAGTGTGGGGCTGCTCAAGGGACGATTGGGGGTGCCAGGGCACATGACGCGGCGTATCGATGTGACAGGGGCCGGCGGCGTACGGCTCGCCGCCTGGGAATTCACCGACCCGCCCAAGATCGGCGGCGGGCTGGAGGGGGGCGAGCACCGGCCGGGCGTGCTGCTGCTCCACGGCCTGATGGGGCGCGCCTCGCACTGGGCGGACACCGCCCGCCGGCTGAGTGCCCGTCATCGCCCGGTCGCCCTGGACCAGCGTGGCCACGGCCGCAGCGAGAAGCCCGCCGAGGGGCCCTACGACCGTGCGGCGTACGTCGATGACGCCCTCGCCGCCGTCGAGCAGCTCGGCCTCGCCCCGGTCGCCCTGGTCGGGCATGCCATGGGCGCCCTGACGGCGTGGCAATTAGCGGCCCGGCGGCCGGACCTGGTCAGCGCGCTGGTCATCTGCGACATGCGCGCCTCCGCACTGGGCGCGGCATCGCAGCACGAGTGGACCGAGTGGTTCCGCTCCTGGCCGGTGCCGTTCGCGACGCTCGCCGACGTCCGCAAGTGGTTCGGTGAGGACGACCCGACCCTGGAGCGCCCCCGACCGGCCCGCGGTGAGTTCTTCGCCGAGGTGATGGCCGAGCGCGCCGACGGCTGGCGCCCCGTGTTCTCCCGTCGGCAGATGCTCACCGCCCGCGAGACCTGGGTCCATGACGCCCACTGGGAGGAACTCGCCCAGGTGTCCTGCCCCACCCTGGTCGTCCGCGGCCTCGACGCCGAACTGGGCCGCGCCGAGGCCCAGGAGATGGTCCGCGTCCTCCCGCGCGGCGCCTACGCCGAAATCCCGGACGCCGGCCATCTGCTCCCCTGGGAACAGCCCGACGCCTGGTGCGCCACCATCGAACCCTTCCTCCAGACGGCGACCCGGCCCGGCTGACCGACGCCGCACGGCTCAGCGACGCCTCGCGGCTCACCGTGCCGTGCGGTCCACGCGCCCGCGCCCGTAAGCGCGCCCGGCTCGCGGCTGCCCCCCCTCAGGGGTGGCGCCGGGCGCGCGGGTGGGCCGGACGGGCACGGGCCTGGCGCGCGCCGTTCAGGAGCGGTCCGCTCCACCGGCGTGGGCGAACTTCCAGACGAACGGCGCGCTCTGCCCCTCACCCGCCCAGTGGACCTCCACCGACTTCGCTCCCGCCGGAATCATGTAGGTCTGGCAGAGGGTGTGGCTCTGCCCGACCTTCCAGTTCTCGATGTCGATGGTGTCCTCGCAGCCCGGGCCGTCCTCCGCGGCGCCTATCAGCAGCCCGCCGCGCCGGCCGTCCGCGTAGATCTCGGACTCATTGCCCACCCGGGGCATGTCCTTGACCACGCCGCCGCCCTTGTTCGTGTACGTGATCCAAGCGGTGGCGGCCACCAGGCCCTTGGCGTCCTTCGGGTCCGAGACCAGCTTTCTGGCCTCGGCCTCGGTCCCCACGTGAACCTTCTCCGCGGCGACGTCGTAGGTGATTTCCCGCTTGCCGTTCTCTTCCCTGAACTTACCCGTGCCGCGCCGACCGGCCTTCAGCTCACCGCCGGCCACCGGTTCCGCCGACTTCTTTTCCGTCTTCGGGGCATCGGCGGCCGCATTGCTCTTCTTGTGGTCCTGCGCCCCGGCCGAGTCCTTGTCGTCCCCGCAGGCGGTCAGGGTCAGTGCCAATACGGCGGCGGGCGCCACGGCGCGCAGCCAAACGCTCTTCGTGTGCAGCAAAACGCTCTCCCAGCAGACGTTCTCCCCCGTCGCGCCACACAGTTGACCGTGTGATCGCGAACGGCTGTGCCTGCGGAGCATAAGAGCGGCCATTCGGCTTTGTCGAAACGCGGAAGACGCTGCCGTAACGGCAACTCGACGGCAACTCAAGGGCAAATCGACGGCATTGGCGGTCATTTCTCCGGAAGGTGCGGGAGTTCTGCCTCCTTTCTGTCCAATTGTGCAGTGAATTCGGCATCCTTGGCGCGGCACCAGAATTACGAGCGAACCCGGGAATCCACGTCCGGCGGTCACTTCAGGGTGCGGTCACTTCAGGGTGCGGGTGAAGTCACCGCGCTGCACACGCGCGGCGAGCGAGTCCCCGTCTCCGCTCAGCAGGGAGCCGTATCCGGTGGCCGCCCACAGGCTGTCCTCGGCCGGCACCTCGAAATACGGCACCGGGCGGCCCTCCAGCCGGTCGGTGAGGACCTCCGGGGCGCGCCGGCTGCGCACCGCCCGCAGACACACCTCGCAGGCCGCCACCCGCAACTGCTCGCGGCGGCCCAGGGGCCGCCAGGGTATGCGGCGGACGGCGGGCCCGTGCAGCGGGTGGAAGAAGCACAGCGGGAGCGTGACCGGGGCCGGGGTCGGGGCCGGAGCCGGGGAGAGCGCCGCCCGGCCCTCCGCGATCAGCGCGAACACCCCTGCCAGGTCGGCGGTTCCGCGGGCCCGGTCCAGGACCGTACCGGCCGCGGCGTAGGCATCCAGGGCCCGTGTGACGGCCGTCGGATCACCCTGCGCGCCACGCGCCTCCTCACCGAGCCGTACGACCTCCTCGCCGGCCCGCTCGCGCAGTCCGGCCTCGTCGGCCTCCCTGGCGGCGGCGAAGACGGACCGCGGCAGTGCGAACGGCGTCGAGAGGTCACGCAGCCGCGCCCGCCGCCGCAGCAACAGCGCCGCCGCGGCCACCAGCAGCAACGGGCCGCCGACCAGCGACAGGACCCGTATCAGGGGCGAGCCCTGCCCGGCGCCCGCCCCGGCCGCCCGGTCCGGGCCGGGCTTCGGGGAGCCGAGGCCGGCGGTGGCCTTCCGGTACACCTCGTCGCCGTTGCCCGCCTTGATGATGCTGATCGCGCGGGCGAGGCGCCTGGCCGGCCCCGCGCCCTTCATGTCGTCCTGGAAGAAGACCGCGGCGGCGGCGTGGAACGCCTGATGGGCGCCCGAGGGCCACTCCTGGGCGGCGATGTCGTCGGAGTAGTCGCCGAGCGTGAGGAGGATCGACGGGCCGCCGCCCATCCGGTCATGGACCACCTCGGCCAGCTGCTCCGGCTTGCCGCCCCAGCTGTCGCCCTCGACCAGCGGCACCAGGACGACACGGATGGGCAGCCGGGTCTGCCGGATCTGGTCGACCAACTTCCGCTGCTGCTCACCGTCGACGGCGGTGGCCAGGGACGGGTCGACATAGACCGGGGAGCGGCGCAGCGCATCGGCGATCTTCTGCCCCGGGCTGCGCTGCCCGGCGCTGTGCTGCTCCGGTTCCTGCGGGCCCGCCGCCCCGGCGGCCGCCGTCGCACCGGGTGCCGCGACGCCCAGCAGCAGGACGACGGCGGAGGCACCGACGGCGAGGGCGCGCCGCAGCCGACGGACGGCCGGGAGCCGCCGGGCACCGGAACGGGCCCCGGCGCGGCGGGCGCCCGGGCGCTCGGGGCCGGGAAGCGGGGCACCGGCACCGGCACCGGGGGAGGAGGAGCAGGGCTGGGAGGGGTCAGTGCACACCGAAGTACTCCCGTACATCGCGGGTGAGTTGATCGATTTCCGTCCCGTCGCCGAGCGCGGCCAGCGGCCCGGGGAGCGTGGCGTACGGGACATGCGCACCGCGTCGGGCACTCCCCGACGGGCGGAGCCGCAGCACCGGGCCGGGCGTCACCCGGCACCCTTCGCACACCGGCATCGACCGCGCCCGGGCCCGAGCCCTGCCACGGCCCTCCGACGGCACCTGGACCCGCTTGTGCGCCACGCCGTGCAGCGGATTGCGATGGCAGACGAACCGCGCCGCGTCCGGGTCCCCGATCGCGGCCCGGCCCGCCCTGGCCAGCACGACGGCACAGGCCAGCGCGGCCGGCGTGGCATCGGCGTCGATCCGGCCGTCGCTGTCCCCGTCGATCAGCAGCGCCGCGGCGTCCAGACACTCCCAGGCCCGTCGCCGGGCGTCCTCGGGCAGCGCGGCCACCGGTTCCAGCGCGGCGGTGAGAGCGTCGAGTTCCTGCCGGGCGGCGCGCCGCAACCAGGCCGTCGAGGGCTCGGTCGGTGCCGGTGAACGGGCGCCCGCCGTACGCCGGCGCCGGGATATCCGGCGGACGACGGCGCACACCGCCGCCACCAGGCCGAAGAGCAGCCCGGCGAGGAACGTGCCGATGACCAGGCCGGGTTCGAAGTCGCCGGTGAACAGACCGGGCAGCGCCTGTTCCTCGACGGGGTCGGGAGCGGCCGGCGGTTCGAAGGGCAGGTGGCCCGCCTCGGCCTTGGGTGACTTGCTGACGTAGGTCAGCAACTGGTCGAGCCGCCGGCCGAGCGCGGGGTCGGAGGACCGGGGGTACGAGAGGTCGCGCGGGCGGTCGATGAGGTACATGTCGTCCACGCGGGTGCCGTAGTTGACCAGGTCGATGCTGCCGCTACCCGGGTCGGCGAGCACGATGAGCAGGTCGCGGCGCAACCGCGTGTGGAGGGCCTTGGCCAGCAGCTCCCGGTCGCCACCCGACTCGTCGTCCGTGCTGCTGGGCACGGCGGCGATCACCGCCGGGACGTTCAGGGTCCGCAGTTGCCGACGGAGGTGGGCGCGCTCCGCCGCGTCCAGCGCCGGCGGGCTCTCCGGGTCGGTGTAGAGCGGATCGCGGCGCAGGCCGTCGGCCACCCGGTCGATCCTCGCGCGCATATCGGCGGCCGTCGGACGGGAGCCGTCGCCGCTGGACGTGTCGTCGAAGACCTGCGACGCGGTGAAGGCGATCAGCCCGCCCAGCAGGACGGCAGCGGCCAGCAGCGGCAGCAACCGCTCGCGCGGAAACGGCCCGGGCCCGCCGGCCCCCTTCCTGCCGCCGCTCGCCTTCTTCGCCCCGCCGCTCCCCTTCCTCGCGGGGCCGGCCTTCTTCCCGCTGCGGGCCGTCGCTGCCCCGGCGGCGGAGGGGCGATCGGCTTCGCCCGGGCCCGTGGTCGTGGCCGCGGCCCGCCGCACCCGCCGCCGCTGGAGGGCGTACACGGTGATCAGCAGCGCCGTGAGCGGAATGCCGGTGACCGCGATGCCGGTCACGAAGCTCTGGTTCTCCCGGTCGGTCCGGTCCGTGTGCACGGAGGGCGGCCCGTCCGGGTCGCCCTCGGAGGCGGCCCGCGCCTGCTCCGCGCGCTGATGCGCGTGCCCGGAGGTCACCACGTCGACGAAGTGCCGGAACACCTCGCGCGGGGTGGCGTCGTACGCCAGCTCGTACAGCGTCGCCCGGCTCGCGTCCTCGGCGCCGGTCAGGCTCACGCCGTAGGTCTGCACCGCGGAGATCCCGGTATCGCCCAGCGCCACATAGAGGCCCTTGCGCCCCAGTCGGTCGTGGACACCGGCGAGCACGGCGGACGGCTCGGCCCCGAAGGAGGAACTCGGCAGGACGAGGACATAGGTCGGAACGCCCAACCGCCGGGCCTCCCGGGCGAATTCGGGCGCCGTCGACCGGGGGGCCTCGCGGGGGAGCTGGTCGCTGATGTAGATGGGGTCCTTGCGCAGCTGCTCGGCGAGGTACGCCGTCTGCGTCGGGCTGTCGGGGACTCCCGACGCGGCCTCCGCGGCCGGTACGGAGCCGGCGCAGAACAGCACCGCCAACCAGCCCGCCACCAGCACGATTTTGGCGCGCATCACCGCCGCCCCCCCTTGGCCCTGCCTCGTTCATGTCGTTGCGACGACGCTACCGCCACGCCGCGCCGCCCGCTGCGGCCTGTGGACAACTTCACGAACCCCCACGCCAGGCCCTACGTCAGGCCCTATGCCGAGCCATGTTCGGGAGTCGCCGACGCAGTCGCCGGGGTCGCGGGAATCCGGCCGTGAGGAGCCGTGGGAGTCCGGCCGTGAGGAGTCGGGGCAATCCGGCCGTGAAGAGGCGGGACCCGCAGCCCGGCCCCGCCCCAAACCCAAGCTCCCGGGGCGGCCTTGGAGCCGCCCCGGGCACCCTCACCCCTTGCTGACCGCGGTGAGAATCTCCGGCAGGCGCCGGGCCACGCGGGGGGCCGCCACGCGCAGGCCCAGCTCGGCGACGGCCGTGCCGTAGACCGCGCCGGCCGGCAGCAGCACCCACAACAGTGCGTGCAGGTCCGCGACATGCAGCCAGATCGTCAGGCCCAGCAGCGGTGAGCACAGCACCGCGCAGGTCACCACTCCGCCGAGGAGGCTGAACCAGGCGATCGCGCCCTGCCCGGGCGACACGTTCTTGTTGCCCTCCGAGGGGATCGAGTACGGGGCGAGCGCCGACGACAGCGCGCCGGTGGCCAGCAGGGCACCCAGCACGGCCAGGGACAGCCCGTACACCTCCAGGAAGTCCGACCACGGCCCGATGAACGCCGCGGCGCCGACCACGACCAGCGTCACGAAGGGAACGCCGATCAGCGCCAGCGCCAACGCCCTGGCCCGCAGCTCCCGATAGGCGTCCCGCGGGGTGGCGATCGTCGAGGCGACCATCCAGAACGCGGAGGTGTCCTGCCCGAACTGGTTGTACATCTGCATCCCGAGCAGCGCGGACGCCGAGAACGAGGTGAAGATGCTGCCGTTGCCCTGCACGGCCGAGACGACCGGCACCAGGAGCCCGACGCCCAGCGCGGTCGCCCAGGCCATCTTCGACTTGGGGTCGCGCCAGGCGTAGCGCAGCGTACGGAGCATGACCGTGCCCGTACGGCCGTCCGGCAGCAGGCGCGCCGGCCCCCGCGGGCCGGTGCCGGAGCGGCGTGCGCCGTCCTTCTCCAGCGCCTGGAGGGTGGAGGAGTCCGGTGCGGTCATCAGGGTGGTCAGCGTCCGCTGCCACCACCACAGCAGCAGGACCAGCGCCAGCGCCGCCAGCACCAGACCGGCCAGCGCCCGCCCGTACGCACCCCGCCCGGCGTCCTCGACCGCGCCGACCGCCGACGCCGGCGGCACCCAGCGCAGCACCTGCCCCACCGGCTCCAGCACGGCCAGGCCGTCCGGGCGGCCCAGCTTCTGGGCGGCGATGTTCACGACCTGCCCGCCGAGGGCGAGGAACAGGCCGCCCAGTACGGCCAGATCACGGCCGCGACGGCTGGTGAGCAGCCGCACCGCCGCGGTGGCGACCGCACGCGCCAGCGAGACGCACACCAGGACCGTCAGGACCACGGCCGCCACGGCGAACACCGCGGCGACCGGCCCGTCCGCCACCGCGATCACCGCGCCGGTCGTCAGCACCAGCGTGACGACCGGCCCGACGCCGATGAGCGAGGCCGTCAGCAGCGAGACGATCAGCGGCCGGGGCCGCAGCGGCAGCATCACCAGCCGGGTGGGATCGAGGGTCTCGTCGCCGGCCGGGAAGAACAGTGGCATCACCGCCCAGCCCAGGGTGAGGATTCCGGTGAGCAGCACGGCGAGCGCGCCCGCGTGGGCGTTGCCGCGCAGCGCGACCAGCCCCAGGACGGCGCCGGCCGCGAACAGCAGGCCGACGATGACGGACGCCACGTACGCCACCGTGCGCCCGGCCGACTGGCGCAGTCCGTTGCGCAGCAAGGTCAGCTTCAGCCGTACGAAGACGCCGGTCAGCGACGGTGCCGCCGTGGGGCGCGGGGCCGTCGCGGCGGTGGATTCGGCGCTCATCGGGCGCGGCCCCCGCCCAGCCAGTCGAGGTTCTGCCCGGCGCCGCGGCCGCTCGCGCCGACCAGTTCGAGGAAGGCGTCCTGCAGGGTGGGTGCCGCGCCGCGCACCTCGGCGAGCGGCCCGTCCGCCCGGATCCGCCCGGCGGCCATCACCGCGACCCAGTCGCACAGCGACTCGACCAGCTCCATCACATGACTGGAGAAGATGACCGTCGCGCCGGAGGAGGTGTAGCGCTCCAGTACGCCGCGGATGGTCTGCGCCGACACCGGGTCGACGCCCTCGAAGGGCTCGTCGAGGAAGAGGATCTCGGGGTTGTGCAGCAGCGCCGCGGCCAGCCCGATCTTCTTGCGCATACCGGTGGAGTAGTCCACCACCAGCTTGTGCTGCGCACCGGACAGGTCGAGGACGTCCAGCAGCTGACCGGCCCGCTTGTCGACCTCGGCACCGGGCAGGCCGCGCAACCGCCCTGTGTAGCCGAGGAGTTCGCGCCCCGACAGGCGCTCGAAGAGCCGCAGCCCCTCGGGCAGCACACCGATCCGGGACTTGACGGCGACCGGGTCGCGCCAGACGTCGTGCCCGCCGATCTCGACCACGCCGGAATCGGGCCGCAGCAGGCCCGTCACCATGGACAGGGTGGTGGTCTTGCCCGCCCCGTTGGGGCCGACCAAGCCGATGAAGCGGCCCGCGGGCAGCGTCAGGTCGATGTTGTTGACGGCGACCTGCTCGCCGAACTTCTTCCCCAGCCCCTGGATACGTACTGCGGGCGGGCCGTCCGGCGCCCCGGCCGCCCCTTCGGAATCGGTGGCGACTGCCTGCTGCGGCGGTCCCTGTTCGGCCCGCTCCTCGATGTGTTCCGGCTCGTTCGCCACCGGTCCTGCCCTTCGACGTCCCCGCAGGAGCCGGCGTGGCCCCCGTCCGGCCTCCCACGATACGAGGGGCCACCGACAGCGCGTTCGGTCGCGGGCGCACCGGGCGACGCCGGGCTCAGCGGGCCCGGTTCGCCGCCGCTTCCTGGGCGCAGGCGTACGCGAGCGGACTGATCAGCTCCTCCGCGTCCGGCAGCCAGCGGTTGGTGGCGGTGGGGCGGCGGGCCCACTGCACCGAGCCGTGTGCCCCCACCCGGGTCGGCGGTGCGGCGATGTACTCGCCCTCGCCGCGGCAGATCAGATCGAGGCCGGCCGGTGCCCAGCCGAGGGCCCGCACGAGCGCGGGGACCTTCACCGAGGCGCCGGGCAGCACGAGGAAGAGCATGCGCCGGTCCGGGGTGCGGGTGACCGGGCCGAGCGTCAGCCCCATCCGCTCCATACGGGCCAGCGCCAGGCAGCCCGCGGTCTCGGGGACGTCCAGTGCCTCGAACGCCCGGCCCGTCGGCAGCAGGATCGAGGCCCGCGGCTGCTTGCTCCACATCCGGCGGACGGCCGTCGCGCTGCCGCTGGCCAGTCCGGCCCAGCCGGGCCCGGCGGGGTGCGCGCCGGGCGCGGCGCAGTCGGTGGCGTCGCACGAGCAGCGCGGCGTCTCCCCGTCGTGCACCAGCCATGCGCCGGGGAACACGTCCCAATGGCGCTCTTCCGCGTAACGCACCGCAGTTTCGAGCAGCTGCTCGCCGCGCTGCTTGGGGATCTGCGGGGCTCCTGTGACTCCGATGGTCTCTTCCACGCTGAGGACAACTCTCCGTGTCACCAAGGGTTACGGCCGAATGGGTGACCCGCCCGGCGCATCGTTCTCGCACGTGGGGCGCATGGGTGCACCGGTGGGGGCGCGTATGCGGACGGGGCCCGGGGAGCGGGTAGCCACCTGCATGACGGGCGGAGAGGCCGCCCGGCGGCAGACCGCGGCGCATGAGGGGGAGGCCCTGCGCGGCGGCGCCGCTCTCCCTGCACGGGCACCGCCGTGCCCTTCCCCACCGCGCTCTTCCGGCCGCCCTCTCGTGAACGGATGGTTCGCACGTGCCGCCCCGAAGGTGACACGAACCGCTCACGAACCGGCATCCATGGCAAAGCACTTATCGGCACTGATCCTGCCTATCGCTCGTATCCAGGATCTCTCGGATATCCGGGATATTCGCGGGGCATCGATCACGGGGAACGGCGTTCGGCGGTGAACGCGCAGCAGTAACCAGGGGGTACAAGCATGGCCGCCAGGCCACTCGTCGCTCGGCAGCCCAACGAGCGGCTGCAGGCGCTGATCCAGGAAGCCGCCTGCTCCAACGCGGGGCTGGCCCGCCGCGTCAACATGTGCGGCGCGGAGCACGGTCTCGACCTGCGCTACGACAAGACCTCCGTGGCCCGTTGGCTGCGCGGACAGCAGCCGCGCGGCCGCGCCCCGGCCGTCATCGCGGAGGCGCTGGGCCGCAAACTGGCACGTACGGTCACCATCGACGAGATCGGGATGGCCGACGGGAAGAACCTCGCGTCCGGGGTGGGGCTGCAGTTCTCGCCGACCGTCCTGGGGGCGATCGAGCAGGTCTGTGAGCTGTGGCGCAGCGACGTCGGCCGGCGCGACTTCCTCAGCGGTTCGACGGTCGCGGCCTCCGCCCTGGTGGAGCCCAGCCGGGACTGGCTGATCACCGGTGCGGACACCCAGGTCGCCCGGAACGCCGGCGCCCGGGTCGGGGTGTCGGACGTCGAGGCGGTCCGCGCCATGACCACGGCACTGGGCGAACTCGACCACCGCTTCGGCGCGGGGCACGTCCGGCCGGTCGTCGTGCACTACCTCAACAGCGTCGTCTCCGGGCTGCTCGCCGGCTCGTACCGCGAGTCCGTCGGGCGGGAACTCTTCGCCGCCGTCGCGCGGTTGACCGAACTGGGCGGCTACATGGCCGTCGACACCGGTCAGCCCGGCCTCGCGCAGCGCTACTACATCCAGGCGCTGCGGCTGGCCCAGGCGGCCGGCGACCGCGGCTACGGCGGCTATGTCCTCGCCGCGAGCATGAGCCACCTCGCCGCCTCGCTCGGCAACCCGCGCGAGATCGCCCAACTCGCCCGCGCCGCACAGGAAGGCGCCCGCGGGCACGTCACCCCGCGCACCGAGGCGATGTTCTGCGCGGCGGAGGCGCGCGGGCACGCCCTGATGGGCGACGGGCGGGCTTTCCAGGTGGTGGCCGGCCGGGCCGTCGCCGCGATGGAGCGCGCCGAAGCAGCCACGGACACGGGTGACGACCCCGTATGGATCGCGCACTTCGACCCGGCCTATCTGGCCGACGAACTCGCCCACTGCCACCGGGACCTGGGGCAGCCGGGGCCCGCGGCGCACCGCGCCCAGGAGGCGCTCGACGGGCACCCGGAGAGCCGGGCCCGGCGCCGCGCCATCGGTCTGCTGCTGCTGGCCGGTGCCCAGGTGCAGCAGCGGGAGGTCGAGCAGGCGTGCCACACGGGCACCCAGGCGGTCGAGCTGCTGGGCGGGCTGCGTTCGGACCGCGGCGCGGAATATCTGGAGGACTTCCAGCTGCGTCTGGAGCCGTATCGGGACGAACCCGTCGTAAGGGAATTCAGTGCCCGGCTGGAGCTGCGGGGGGCGGCGGCCTGAGCCGGGCCGCGCCGGGCGGCCGGCACCACTTCGGGAAAGGGGGCGGGCCGGGGGCGGTGACCAGGGCTCGTGGTCGAACGTTGCTGCGACCCGGTAGCGTGCAGCCGACGATTCCGTAGGTCTGCACGTTGGTAGGAGTCACGGTGACGCAGAGCGGACAGGGTCCCGACCCGCAGAATTCTGCGGCCGGGCCCGCGCGAGAGGGCATAGTGCTGCCCGCTAACGGTGAGCCGGTGGCACCCGACCAGCAGGCCGCACCCTCGGCCGGCCAGCCCTGGGGGCAGCCGTGGGGCCCCGGCCAGCAGGCCGCCGCCCCCGGCTCCGCCCCCGCCCCGCAGCCGTACGGGCAGCCGCCCGCCCAGCCGCAGAGCTACGGCGGGCCGCAGGGCTACGGCCAGCCCCCGGCGGCGCCCGCGCCCCCGCAGGCCGCCGTGCCACCGCCGCAGCCGCAGGGCGGTTACGGCTTCCCGCAGCCGCCGCAGGGCCTGCCGCCGGTGCCGAACGTTCCGCCGTCGACGCCCCAGCAGGCCCCGTACCAGCAGGCACCGCACCAGCAGGGCGCCCCGCTGCCGCCGGCCGGCGCGGACCCGGAGGCGACCTCGCTCCTCTCCTACGGGGCGCAGCCCGGACCGGGCGCCTACGGGGCACCGCCCCCCGAGAACCCGTCGTACGGGGGCCAGCCCTATCCCGGTGCCGGGCAGCAGCCGCCCGCCCAGCAGGCGTACGGCCAACAGCAGCAGCCCGCGTCGGGCCCCTCCGGGGAGCTGGTGCGGGCGACCCCGCAGACGGGCGCGCCGCTGCCGCCCGCCGCGGGCGACGCGGAGGCCACCACCCTCATACCGCCCTTCGACGCGCGCTCCGGCGGCGCGCTGCCGCCCGAGGCGGCCGGCCGCCCCGAGACGCCCGACGAGTCCACCACGATGCTGCGCGCCGTGAAGCCGGGCCAGGGCCGGCCCCAGGGCCAGGCACAGCCGATGCCGCAGTCCCAGCCGATGCCCGGCGCCCCGGCCGCGGGCGACTCCGAGGCGACCCAGATGATTCCCCCGGTGGGCGGCGGGGCGCCGACCCCGCCTCCGGGCGCGCCGTTCGGCGTCCGCCCCGGCGCTCCCGGTGACCGCCCGACGCCCGCCGAGTTCGACGGCCTGTTCCGCGACGGTCCGGGCGCGCCGCAGCCGGCCGCGCCGGACGCCACGGCACAGCTGCCCCGCTTCGAGGACCCGGGCCGCCCGCCGTACGGCGCACCGGGGCAGCCGCCCGGTCAGGGCTACGGCCAGCAGTTCCCGCCCGGTGGCGGCTTCGACCAGCAGGGCTCCTACGAGGAGGACGGCGGCGGCCGGCGCGGACGGCTCGCCCCCGCGGCGATCATCGGCATCATCGTCGTGGTGCTCGCGGGCGCCGGCCTGGGCCTCGGCTGGGCGCTCAGCGGCGGCGGCAGCGACGACACCGCCAAGAAGCAGGACACCGGCAGCAGCACCGCCAAGGCCGATGCCGGCAAGGACGCGCCGAAGGCGACGACCGACCCGGCCGAGGCCCAGGCCAAGGGGCTGGACGCGCTGCTGGGGGACAGCAACAACAGCCGGTCGTCCGTGATCGGCGCGGTCAACAGCATCAAGTCCTGCGACAACCTCGGCGGCGCGGCCGGCGCCCTGCGGGCGGCGGCCGGGCAGCGCAACGATCTCGTCAAGCGGCTTCAGCAGCTGCCCGTCGACAAGATCCCCGACCACGCGCAGCTGACCGCGGCCCTCACCAAGGCATGGCAGTCCTCGGCCGCCGCGGACAACCACTACGCGGCGTGGGCGGGCCAGGTCGGCGGCAAGAAGGGCTGCCACAAGGGCAAGGCCCGGGTCTCCCGGCAGACCGCCCAGGGCAACGCCGCCAGCGGCCAGGCCACCCAGGCCAAGAAGCAGGCCGCCCAGCTCTGGAACCCGCTCGCCAAGAAGTACGGCCTGACGGAACGCCGCCCGGAACAGCTCTGAGCGAGCGGGAACCGGGCGGGCGCCACGGGGGGGGGCGGCTCAGCCGGCGCACCGAGCCGCGGGCGCTCAGCTGTCCGTCTTCCGGCGTTCCAGCGTCTTGGTGACGTTCACGAACCCGTCCTGCGCGGCGACGAGTTGGCCGCCCCGTACGACCTGGTAGGTCACCATTCCGTTGACGATGCGCGGGAAGTCCTGCACGGCCAGCATGTCCTCGTCGCGCCAGCGCAGCTTCGGGGTCAGGCCGCCGGTGTCGATGGCCCGGTCGCCCTCGTCGAGGGTGGTCTGCAGCTCGTGCGCGGTGATGTCCTGGACGCCCTTGTCGTCGAGTTCCTCGATGAGGGCGCGCAGCACGGTGTAGGCGATCCAGGTGGTCTGGACGCCCTGGTCGGCGGGGTCGATGCGGTTGTCGTCGAAGGCGTAGTCGGTGACGACCCGGCGCATCGGCTTCCAGCGGGGGTCGTCGGCGACCGGGTACCAGCCGGTGATGTCGGCGCCTTCCAGCGGCCCGGAGATGCCGCCCGTACGGTTCACCAGTGACTGGCCGACACTTCCGAGCACCGAGGCGACGCGCACTTCGGGGCTTTCCTCCTGGAGCCGCCGGAACGAGTCGAAGAACGCGTCCGTGTGGTCGCCGAGCGAGGCGGTGACGCAGGCGCCGGGCGCCTTCCCGCCGGCCTCGGAGGTGCCGAAGGCGGCCGGGTCGGCGCCGACCTCGTCGAGGGCGCGGGTCACCTGCGGCGAGTAGTCGGTGCCGTCCTCGGGGGCCTTGATGTCCTTGGCGGGCCTCCGGCTGCCGTTCTGCAGGCCGGAGTTGAGCAGCGACGGCATCTGGTCGCCCTGGATGGTGTCCGGGCGGACCAGCGCGACGCGCTTGCAGTCGCGCGCCAACTGGCGGCCGTTTCCGGCGAGCAGGGACGCCTGGCCGCCGTTGACGGGGTAGGACAGCGGGCTCTCGAACTCCTCGTCGGAGGCGCCGTAGCCGCCGATGAAGGGGATGCCCTTGACCTCCAGCGGCGACATGAACTGCCGCCCGAACTGGCTGTACGAGCCGACGACGGCGGCCGCGCCCTCGTCGACGGCGCGTTGGGCGCACTGTGCCGCGGCCACCGAGTCGTTGCGCTCGTTGCAGGTCAGTACCCGCAGGCGGTGGCCCCTGATGCCGCCGCGGGCGTTGACCCAGCGGGCGTACGCCTGCGCCATGGCCGGCATGCCCGGCATGTTGGTCGCCTTGGTGTTCTGCGGGGCCCAGGTCATGACGGTGACCGGCTCCTTCTCCCCGGAATCCCCCGATCCGGGGAGGGAGCCGCAGGCCGAGAGCAGCGACGCGACGGCCGCCCCGCATGCCACCACCGAGACGGTCGCGACCGCGGTGGCACGTCGGATGGGGCGGGGGGAGGAGCGTCGCCGTCCGGTCATGGCACCGCAGCCTTCCGTCCTGCCCGGAACGGGCGAGTGACGAAGGGGCAACGGATGGTGACGCAGAGGTGAACTCCGGGGGGCCGCTTGAGATCGTTCGTGGAGAACGTACGATCGAATGCTGTGCAAGGTTCGGAGAAGTCTTCCCGTCGCGGCCGCCGCTCGACCACCATGGGCGGCATGCCACTCAACGACATGCCGTGGTGGCGCTGGCGCAGCAATGTGCGCTCCGCGCTGCACATGCTCTCCGACCCCGCGTTCCACCAGGACACCTGGCTCGCCGGCCGGCCCGGCTACGGGGATGTCACCGACGCCGTCTACCGGCTCGTCGAGGACACCTGGCTGGACAACTGGTCCGCCGACAAATACGTCGGCACGATCTTCCGCGACGCCCAGGAGGCGCAGCTGGTCGACGCCGCCGTGCTGCGGGTGCTGCGGATCATGCACCAGGTCGGCGCGGACGCCCCGGTCACCGCGTACCTGGCCCACGAGGGCTGGCCGGAGGCCGTGCGGGCGGCCCGGGAGGCCCATGTGCGGCTGGCGTCGGCGGACGGCGAGGACCCCGATGCGGCACCCCGCTCGCTGGAGGTGCTGGCCATCATGACCGGTCAGGCGGACGCCCCGGCCTGACCGGCTCCGCGGGTGTGCGACCCTATGAGGTCATGAGCGAGTCGCAGCCCACCAAGAACGATCAGTACGTCCTCACGCTGTCCTGCCCGGACAAGCAGGGGATCGTGCACGCCGTGTCCAGCTACCTGTTCATCACGGGCTGCAACATCGAGGACAGCCAGCAGTTCGGCGACCACGACACCGGCCTGTTCTTCATGCGGGTCCACTTCAGCGCGGACGCCCCCTCCGGGGCCTCGGCGGGGGAGGCGCCCTCGGCGACCGTCGACAAGCTGCGGGCCAGCTTCGCGGCGGTGGGCGACTCGTTCGGCATGGACTGGCAGATCCACCGGGCCGACGAGAAGATGCGGATCATCCTGATGGTGTCCAAGTTCGGACACTGCCTGAACGACCTGCTCTTCCGCTCCCGGATCGGCGCGCTGCCGGTGGAGATCGCGGCCGTGGTCTCCAACCACACGGACTTCGCCGAGCTGGTCGGCTCGTACGACATCCCCTTCCACCACATCCCGGTCACCCGCGACACCAAGGCGGCCGCCGAGGCGCGGCTGCTGGAGCTGGTGGAGGCGGAGCGGGTGGAGCTGGTGGTCCTCGCCCGCTACATGCAGGTGCTCTCCGACGACCTGTGCAAGGCGCTGTCCGGCCGGATCATCAACATCCACCACTCGTTCCTGCCGAGCTTCAAGGGCGCCAAGCCGTACCACCAGGCGCACGCCCGTGGCGTGAAGCTGATCGGGGCGACCGCGCACTACGTGACGGCGGACCTCGACGAGGGCCCGATCATCGAGCAGGAGGTCGAGCGGGTCGGCCACGAGGTCACCCCGGACCAGCTCGTGGCGATCGGCCGGGACGTCGAGTGCCAGGCGCTGGCGCGGGCCGTGAAGTGGCACAGCGAGCGCCGGGTGCTGCTGAACGGCAGCCGGACGGTCGTCTTCGCCTGACCGGCGCCGACGGCCCGCCCGGCCGCCTTTCAGAGGCGGGAGAGCGACGCGGTCGCGAAGAGCACCTCGCGGATCGCGTCCCGCTCACCGTGCTGCCCCGCCGCGGCCTCCTCGGGCGGGATGTGGCCCGCGGCCAGCTGGCAGAACTCGGCGCTGTCCAGCGCGATGTGCGCGACGGTGTGGTCCGGGGTGCCCAGGGCGGCCGGTGAGTCCAGCGCTATGTACCAGTGGCCGCCGCCGTTGCCCTCGACCTCCAGATGGAGCGTGCGGCCCGGGGCGCCCGCCTCGACCAGCCGCTGCGGCGGCGCGGCGAGCCCGGCCCGGCGGCGGTCGGCCAGCGCGCTGGGCAGCAGCCGGGCCGCGAGGTCGACCATGCGGTGCAGGTGCGCGGCGGCCGGGGCCTCGTACGGGTAGTCCACCGCCTCCGCGATGTCGCCGGCGTGCACCCAGCACTCGAAGGCGCGGTCGAGGAACGCGTCGCGCAGCGGGAGCCTGAAGTCGCCGTACGGCACGGCGAGTTCGGCGACCTTGCCGCCGGCGAACGACACCTGCCGGATCAGGGAGTAGCTCTGGTCGCGCCAGGGTCCGTGGGTGGCTGTCGGGCCGGGCTCCCCGTCGGGCGACCGCCAGAACGTCTCCGTACGGATGAGGGGGTTCGGCGCGCCGGGCGGGGCCGCCGTGCCGAGCGGGTCGGGGAGCCCGAGCGCGGTCGCGACCAGGCCGTCCACCGCCAGCAGGTGGCCCATCACGCCGGCGACGGTGGTCTCGCGCTCGACCGGGCGCTCGCCCTCGAACCAGCGCAGCCGTACCGGCGCGCGCCACTCCGCCTCGCCCATGTCGCGCAGCAGCGCGTCCAGTTTGGCGGTCTCGGCGTCGTACGGAGCCGCCCATTCGGGCACCGGGATACGGGCCGGCCGGCGGCCCAGGCAGCCCTCCAGCACGCGGGAGCGCAGCAGCGGGTCGAGGTCGAGGCTGTCGGCGGGGTGCAGCAGCCCGACGGCGTCGCGCAGCCGCAGCGCCTCGTCGGCGCAGGAGGCGCAGTCGGTGAGGTGCTCCTCGACGGCGGCGGTCTCCTCGGCGGAGCAGGCCGACAGCGCCCAGGCGCCGAGCAGTGACTTCAGGACGCGGTGCGGAGGGGCGGGCGTCGGGGCGGTGAGCGGGGCGGGGGCGATGTCGGTCAAGGGCTCGGCCTCCGGTTCGCGCGGGGTGTCCGCACGCGGATCGTCGTGGGCCGGGGAGCCGCCGTCACCCGCCACCGCATCGCCCGCCGGTTCGGTGACCGGCGCGGGAGGGACGTCGGGGAGGGGGCCGCGGTCCTCGGGGGCGGCGCGCGGCGCCGGTATCCGCGGCCGTTCACCGGGGCCGCCGGACAGCTCGCGGCCGTCCCACTGGTCCGGGCCGTTCACAGGGCCCGTCCGTGGCCGGAGCCGGGTGGTGCGGAGGAGCCGGGGCCGGAGTGGTGGGAGTGCGGCGGGCGCGCGCCCCGGGGCGGCTGTGACGGGTGGGATGCCACGGGGGTGGCCCGCACCGTGCTGGAGGCGTACGTGGTGCGGTGGGTGGGCGGCAGGGCCTGGTGGTTGTGCGCGGTGGACAGCAATTGCAGGCCCAGCCGCAGCCGGCGCCGGGCCTCGTCCTCGGTGACGCCGAGGTCGGCGGCGGTCTGGCGGTAGTCCCGGCGCTGGAAGTAGGCGAGTTCCAGGGCGTCGCGCAGGGGCGCGGGCATGGACGTGACGATGTAGTCGGCGCGGGCGGCCGTGGACGCCTCGCGGATCTTCTGCTCTATCTCGGCGGGCGCCGGGGCGTCGTCCCCGCAGTCGCGCGCCGAGTCGGCCTCGGTCTGGCGCAGCCGCTGGACGGCCTGGTGGCGGGTGACGCCGGCGACCCAGGAGCGCAGGGAGCCCTGCTTGGGGTCGTAGGAGTCCGGGTGCTCCCAGATGTAGGCGAAGACCTCGCGGGTGATGCGATCGGCGGCGTCCTCGTCGTCCAGGACGCGGTGGGCGAGGCTGTGCACGAGCGAGGCGAAGCGGTCGTAGAGCTCACCGAGCGCGGCCGCCTCGCCGTGGGCGAGCCGCTGCTGCATCCGCCTGTCCCAGCGCCGTGGCGCGTCGTGTCCCATCGGATCCCCATCCCTGCCCGTCGCCTGCGGGCTCACACCTCAGTTGTCACTCCTGCACGCGTCATGCCCGGTTCTGTGCGCACGATCACAGAAAATGCCGTGCCATCGAATGTAGTGCGCTGCTCCGACAACGCACGCTCCTTTGCGGCAAACCGAGCCCTGCGGGGGATTCGGATGGTATTGACCTGACGGCAGGTGGCCCGTTCCGCGGTGCCGAAGCCCCGGGGGAGCCGACAGAAGATGCTTGAAGGCGCTCGATGTGGAGCATCTGTGATCGTATGCGGCGATCTGTTATCCGGGTGTGACGGGATACCGGCGAATCGAAGGGGCCTCCTGGGCATAGCCTTGGGCAGGACGGCCTGTTGCGCCATGAACGCGCCAAGGATGCGCCCGTGTTTCAGGGGATCGCGGTCGGGCAGTCGAGCCGGGGAAGGATGTGTTCCGGATGCAACCGGACGCATCCGGTCCGAAAGCGAGCGAAAGGCTTCGAGCGCGTGTCGTTGAAGGTGGCAGAGGACGAACAGGGCCCCTGGGCGGTCCTCCAGGTCTCCGGTGAGATGGACCTGGTCACGTCGCCCGCGGTGCGCCAGCACGTGCACGACGCGGTGGCCGACGGCCGCAGATCGCTCGTGCTCGACCTTTCCGAGGTGAGGTTCTGCGATTCCAGCGGCGTCGGCGTGCTGATCGCCGCGCGCCGCCTGATGCGTTCCTGCCAGGGGCGGCTGCGGCTGATCCTCCCCGCGCAGGGCGCCGTCGACGGCTCCCACGTCAACCGGGTGCTGGCCGCCCTCGGCGTCCGCCGGCTCTTCGAGGTCTACCCCGACCTGCTCACCGCCGTCGACGAGGCCGCCGCACCGCTCTCCGCCTGACGCGCCCCACCGGCCGGCCGCACCCGCGCCGCGCCCCTCGGCACCCCGCCGGCCCGCCCCCGCGCCGGCCTGCGCACCCTCCGTGCCCGGCTCACCCCGCTGCGTACGGGAACTCCGCCCGCACGACGAAGCCGCCGTCGGACGTGCGGCGCGCCTCCAGCGTCCCGCCGAGGCTCTGCGCCCGCTCCCGCAACCCCACCAGGCCGTGCCCGCCGCCCGGCAGCGCGGGGACCGTCGCCGCCGCGTCCGGCGGCCCGTTGCGTATCTCCACCCGCAGCCCCGCGTCCGCCGGATCGACCCGGACCCGCACCCGCGCGCCCGGCGCGTGCTTGCGGACGTTGGTGAGCGCCTCCTGGACCGTACGGAAGGCGGCCCGCTCCACGGTCTTCGCGCCGCTCGCGCCGGCCACCACACCGCCCTCGTACGTCACGTCCAGCGCGCTCATCTCGATCAGCCGCGGCAGCTCCTCCAGATCGGGCTGCGGCGCGAGTTCGCGGGACTCCTGCGCGCCGTCCTCCGCCCGCAGCACCCCCACCATGTGTCGCAGCTCCTCCAGCGTCCGCACGGACAGCTCCCGGATCGTCCGGGCGCCCGCCCGCGCCTCCTCGTCCGCGGTGCTGACCTGCACCGCGCCCGCCTGCAGGCTGATCAGGCTGACCTGGTGGGCGACCACGTCGTGCATCTCCCGGGCCAGCCGGGCGCGTTCGGTGGTCTTGACCCGGTCGGCCAGCAGCCGGTCCTCGCGCCGCAGGCTGCGCGTCAGGTCCTCGACGCGGGAGGCGAGTTCCCGGCGGGTGCGCACCAGCAGGCCCAGCGCGATCGGCGCGGCCGAGGTGACGCACGCGTCGATCAGCACCAGGGTGTTCTCGCGGTACGCGGTGAGTTCGAAGTCGGAGATCGGATACGGCAGGAAGTGCGCGGCGATCAGCAGCACCGCGCAGATCCCCAGCCGCACCCGGCCGGGCCGCCGGGCGGCGAGCGTGTAGAGCCCGATCATCGGCGCGAACCAGATGTAACCGATGTAGAGACCGGGCAGGGTGAAGAGGAAGACCAGCAGCGGGAAGCGGCGGCGCAGCAGCAGGGCCGCCGCGGCGACCACCGACACCCCCAGTTCCAGGGCGATCTTCAGGCCGTTGACCAGCACCGCGTCCGCGATCGCCAGCAGCACCGGCACCACGACCGGGGCGATCCGGCGCAGCCGCCGCCCCCACGTCCCCCGTACGAACGCCCGGCCGGCCGCCCTCCCGCGCGCGAGCAGCCGCCCGCCGCGGACGCTCACCCGGTCCCCCGCGGCGCGCCCGTCACCAGGCCCGCGCGGTCGGCGACGATGGCCGCCTGGATGCGGTTGATGCCGCCCAACTTGGCCAGCAGGGCGCGCACATGGTCCTTGACCGTGCTGGGGGCCAGCCCCATCCGGTCCGCTATCCCGGCGTTGCCCAGGCCCTCCCCGAGCAGCGCCAGCACCTGCGACTCCCGCGGCGTCAGCCCGCTGACCGCCCGGGCCGCCGCGGCCTGGTCCTCGGCCGTCAGATAGCCGCCGATCACTGCCCGCGTCACGCCGGGATCCAGCACGCTGCCGCCCGCCGCCAGCGTCCGTACCGCCCGCACCAGTTGCTCGGGGTCGGAGTCCTTGAGCAGGAAGCCGGCCGCGCCCTCGCGCAGCGCGGCGGTCAGGTACTCCTGGGCGTCGAACGTGGTCAGCATCGCCACGGCCGGCGGGTCCGGGGCGGCGCGCAGCCGGCGCAGCACGGTCAGCCCGTCGACGTCCGGCATCCGGATGTCCAGCAGTACGACCTCGGCGGCGGCGCGCAGCACGGTCTCCACCGCTTCGGCGCCCCCGCAGTCCGCGACCATCTCGATGTCCGGGGCGGTCCCCAGAATCATCCGCAGCCCCGATCTGACCAGCCGCTCGTCGTCCACCACAGCGACACGGATCACCGGCCGCCCCTTTCTGCTTCCTGCTGGTTCACACCATCCGATCCCGCGGAACCGCCCGGCGCTGCGCGACTCCGTACCCCGCTCACCCCGGCCCGCCCTCCGGCGGACGGCACCCCCGCCGAGCGGCGGGGGTGAGCCCGCGACCTCGGGAGGATGCTGCGGGGAGCCCCCCGCAGGCAGAGTGTTCACATGCTGCACCACTGAAGAGGCCACAAGCCCGGGACGCGTTGCAGTTCACACCGGCGGCCGCCGCGACCCCCACACGCGGCGGCCGTCCTTGGCGTGCGGGGGCGGTTCGGAGGGGGATCTCCCCCGCACCGCCCGAAGCCCGCCGCCGCGGCCGCCCCTCGCCCTACGGGCGTCCCGCCCGGGCCGTGCGGAAGCCTTCCGCCCGGATCCCGCCGTACGGGCCGAAACCGCGGCCGGTCGCCAGCACGACCACCGACGTCATCGCCGCCAGGCCGTAGGCCGTGGTCACCATGGACAGCGCGCCCTCGGTGGTCTCGAAGGACCGGTTGAAGAAGTCCGTCACGGTCAGCCAGACCACCGTCCGCACGGTCAGGTACAGCTCGACCGCGGCGAACACCAGCAGGGCGCCCCGGACATCGCGCCGCGCGCGTAACGCCAGCGTCCCGAGGACCAGCAGCGTGAGCACCGAGGCGACGGTGGTGAACTCGGTGGACGCCGACAGGTCGAGCGTGCCCAGCAGGGAGCCGTCGACCACTCCGCGCAGATAGTGCGCCACGTTCGTCCCGCCGGCCGTCAGGTCCCGCCCCGTCCAGCCCAGCCGCGCCAGCCCCATCAGCAGGAACAGCACACCGCAGATGCGTGACGACCGGTCCCGGCGGGTGTCCGGGACCGCCCACACCGCCGCCGTCCCCGGCGCGCGCCGCCGCCCCTCACCGGCCGGCAGCAGCACGGCCGGCACGACCAGCGCCACCACCAGGCCCAGGCCGCGGGTGGCCAGCGCCCAGCCGCCCAGCGGGTCGCTGCCGTACTGGTCGCGGTACGGGCCGGACAGCAGGCCCACCCCCTCGCGCAGGGAGACCGCGAGCAGCAGGGCCGCGGACAGCAGCGCGGCCGACCGCGCCACCCGGCGCTGCGCCAGGGCCAGCGCCGCGACCACGGCGAACACGACGGTGAAGGACCATTCGTACGGGCCGAGCACCTGTGCGCCGGGCGCGGCCCCGGGGTTGAACAGGCCCTCCAGGAAGTCGTCGACGCCGCTGTCGCCCCGGGCGATGCCGTACACCGTCCAGGCGAGCAGCGTGCCGGCGTACACCCCCAGGCACAGCGCGGTCGCCCGGTAGGCGCGGCGGTGCTCGGGCGCGGCCCGGCCGGGGTCGGCGCCGGGCCGGACGTCCACCGTTCCGCCGTCCTGCATCACCATGACCGACCCCCGCTCCGCCTGTCGCAGGCGCCGTACCGGCCCGTCCCGTACGACAGCCTCACTGTGTCAAGGACGGCGCGGGAGCAGGTGGAGGTTCCACCCCGTGTGTCGTACGCCGGTGGGTTCAGCGCACCTGGCGCGCGGTGGCCGCGATGAAGTCCCGTATGCCCTGGCGGGTGGTGGCCCGTACGCCGTCGAGCGCCTCCCGGTCGGCGACCCGGTGCAGTTCGGTCACCGCCGCCATCACCTGCTCGGTGCGGTCGAGGAGTCCGGGGTCGTCGGTGAGCATCTGCGCCCGGAACATGGCCTCTTGTGCCGCGTAGCGGGTCTTGTACATCTCCTCCCGCAGCTCCGGGCTGTCCTCGTCGCAGGGGTCCTCCTCGTGCAGCGCGAACCAGCGGTGGACGAGGACCCGCCGGTAGTCCAGCAGGGCCCCCGCGTACGCGCAGTACGCGTCGATCCGCTCCTGCCGGAGCCGTTCCGCGCGGGCGAACCGCTCGCTGCGGTCGGCGGCCCGGCTCTGGAAGAAGTGGGTGACGCCGGAGCCCAGCAGGGTCCCGAACACGGCCACGACGCTTGCGACAACTGCCTCCATGGCGGCAGTTGACCACAGGGGACCAGGTCAGCGGCAGGGTGCCGGCGCAGCGGGCGCCGGCGAGGGGTGGGGCCCCGCCCGCCGGGGGCCCGTGCGGCAAGATGGAGCCATGGGGATCTTCGGGGGCGAGGGCCGTCTGATCGGTGGCAGGTACCGTCTGGGAATACGGCTGGGCCGCGGCGGCATGGGAACGGTCTGGCGGGCCACCGACGAACTGCTGGATCGTCAAGTCGCGGTCAAAGAGCTGCACTTGGACGAGGAGGCGGCCGCCCCGGAGGCGCGGGTGCAGCGCGAGCGGGCCATGCGGGAGGCGCGGACGGTCGCCGGGATCAAGCATCCGCATGTGATCGTCGTGCACGACGTCGTCGAGCAGGACGGCCGGCCGTGGATCGTGATGGAGCTGGTGGAGGGCTCGTCGCTGGCCGACCGGCTGCACAGCGGCGGGCCGGTCGCCCCGCGCGAGGCGGCCCGGATCGGCGTCGCGCTGCTCGGCGCGCTGCGCGCCGCGCACACCCGCGGGGTGCTGCACCGCGACCTCAAGCCCGCCAACGTCCTGCTGGAGTCGGGCACCGGCCGGGTCGTGCTCACCGACTTCGGGATCGCCCAGGTCCCCGGCGCCACGACGCTGACCGACGCCGGCGGCTTCGTCGGCTCGCCCGAGTACACCGCGCCGGAACGGATGGCCGGCCGCGCCACCGGCCCGGAGGCCGACCTCTGGTCGCTCGGGGTGCTGCTGTGCGCCGCGCTGCACGGCGAATCACCCTTCCATCGCGACTCGTTGGCCGGCGTGCTGCACGCCGTGGTGTACGACACGATCGAACTGCCCGAGGCGGCGCGCCCGCTGCGCGCGGTGGTCGGCGGCCTGCTGGAGCGCGACCCGGAGCGCCGGCTGGACATCGCCGGGACCGAGCGGCTGCTGAGCGGCTGTCTGCACTCGGGCCCCGCCCCCGAGCGCGCACCCGGCGGGCACCGGCCGCCCGCACCCGGCCCCGCGCCCGCCGGCCCCGGGTTCCACCCGCCGGCCGCTCCCGGCACGCCCGTGCCCGCCGCCCGCCCGCGCACCGGCCGCACCCGCACGGCGCTGCTCGTCGCGCTCGGGGTGGTGGTGATCGCCGGCGCCGGCGCGGGCGGCACGGCGCTGCTGATGCACCAGGACGGCACCACCGACGACGGCGGCAGGACCGGCCGCCCCGGCCACTCGCAGCAGGCCGCGGACGCCACGCCGAGCAGGAAGCCGGGCGGCCCGCACCGCACGGCCGCCGCCGGGCCCGCGCCGGCGCCCACCGCCACGACCCCGGCCGGCTACCGCGTGGTCCGCGACACGGTGGGCTTCGCGCTCGCCGTACCGGACGGCTTCACCCGCTCCTACGAGCACGACCGGGTCTACTACTACTCGCAGGGCAAGCGGTTCCGGATCGGCGTCCAGCTCCAGCAGCGGGTACCCCAGGGCCCGCTGGGCGCGATGCGCACGGCGGACGCGAAGGGCCCGGCCACCTACCGCGGCTACCGGCAGGGCCAGGTCACCGAGACCACCCACAACGGCCTGACGGCCGGCCTCTGGGAGTTCGTCTGGAACGGCAGCGCCCAGGACGGCGGTTCGCGCTACACCTACGACCTCAGCTGGGACGAGGGCGGGCGGATGATCGACGTGTGGATCTCCTCGCCGCTCGGCTCCCGTACGGAGGCCAAACGCCACTTCGACACCGCGGTCGACGCGTTCCGGCTGACCGGCACCTGATCCGGCACCCGATCCGGCACCTGATCCGCGGCGTGGTCCTCCCAGACCAGAGCCGTTGCGGCCAGCGATCGCTGGCGCGATTGTGGGCACCGCGTGAAAACCTATTACTGCCGGGTACACAAAGCGTCCGGGGAGGAATACGCTCGCCCGCATGACGGACTCGCAGGACACCGGAACTTCCTCCTCCGCCACCGCCGAGGCTCCCGCAGCGCCGCCCGCCGACGGCAACCCGGTCGCGCCCGCCCCGGCCGGCGCCCGCACCGCCGCCGACGTGGTCACCCCCGAGGTCGCCGCCCGGCTGACCCGCGGCGTGGTGGGGGCAGGGCGTACGGCCAACCACACCCCGTTCACCGGGGAGAAGCTCGCCGACCTGCCGGAGTCCACCCCCGAGGACGTCGCCACCGCCTTCGAGCGCGCCCGCGCCGCCCAGGCACGCTGGGCCGAGGTCCCGGTCAGGCAGCGCGCCGCGGTGCTGCTCCGCTTCCACGACCTGGTCCTGCGCCGCCAGGCCGAGGTCCTCGACCTGATCCAGCTGGAGACCGGCAAGGCGCGGCTGCACGCCCACGAGGAGGTGCAGGCGGTCGCCGTCGCCGCCCGCCACTACGGCCGCAAGGCCCCCGCCTACCTCCGGCCGAAGGGCCACACCGGTGTCGTACCGACCCTGACCAAGGTCACCGAGATCCGCCACCCGCGCGGCGTCGTGGGCCAGATCGCGCCCTGGAACTACCCCCTGGAACTCTCCGTCGGCGACGCGCTGCCGGCCTTCGTCGCGGGTAACGCCGTGGTGATGAAGCCCGACACGGAGACCGCGCTGACCGCGCTGTGGGCCCGTGAGCAGCTGATCGAGGCCGGGCTGCCGGAGGACGTCTGGCAGGTCGTGATCGGCGAGGGCCCGGTCATCGGCCCCGCGGTCGTCGAGCACGCCGACTACGTCTCCTTCACCGGCTCGACCCGTACCGGCCGCGAGGTCGCGCAGGGCGCCGCCGCCCGGCTGGTCGGCGTCTCCCTCGAACTCGGCGGCAAGAACGCCATGTTGGTGCTGCACGACGCCGACGTGGAGAAGGCCGCCGCCGGCGCCGTGCGCGGCTGCTTCTCCTCCGCCGGACAGCTGTGCATCTCCATCGAGCGGCTCTACGTCCACGAGTCCGTCGCCGACGACTTCCTGGCGCGCTTCGCGGCCCGTACGAAGGCGATGCGGCTGGGCAACTCCCTGGCGTACGGCGCCGACATGGGCTCACTGGTCGGGGAGCGCCAGCTGGAGACCGTCACCCGCCATGTCGAGGAGGCCGTCGCCAAGGGCGCCGAGCTGGTCGCCGGCGGCCGCCACCGCCCGGACATCGGCCCGCTGTTCTACGAGCCGACCATCCTCGACGGGGTCCAGGCCCCGATGGCCGTCTGCGGGGAGGAGACCTTCGGCCCGGTCGTCTCCGTCTACCGCTTCAGCGACGAGGACGAGGCGGTCGCCCTCGCCAACGCCACCCCGTACGGGCTGAATTCCAGCGTCTGGACCAAGGACGGCCGCCGCGGCCGCGCGGTCGCCGCCCGGCTGCGCACCGGCACGGTCAACGTCAACGAGTCCTACGCCGCCGGCTACGGCAGCGTCCAGTCGCCGATGGGTGGCATGGGCGATTCCGGTCTGGGCCGCCGGCACGGCTCCGAGGGCATCCTCAAGTACACCGAGGCGCAGACCGTCGCCCACCAGCGGGTGATGCCCCTCGCGCCGTCCTTCGGGATGACCGACGAGAAGTACGCCCGGTTCATGACCCGCAGCCTGCAGGCGATGAAGGCGTTCCGGCTGCGGTGAGCGGCCCGCGGTAGACCCGCCACTCCGGCAACGATCAGCAGGGAGAGCCAGTGCCCCAGGAGAACTCTGCCCGAAACCCGCACCCGGCGACCGACGGTCCCGACGACGGGGCCGGCCACGACTACGACGTGCTCGTCGTCGGCTCCGGCTTCGGCGGGGCCGTCACCGCCCTGCGGCTGACGGAGAAGGGCTACCGCGTCGGCGTCCTGGAGGCCGGCCGCCGCTTCACCCGCGCGTCACTGCCCAAGAACTCCTGGGACCTCAAGAACTACCTGTGGGCCCCGGCCCTCGGCCTCTACGGCATTCAGCGCATACACCTCCTGGGCAAGGTGATGGTCCTGGCGGGCGCCGGGGTCGGCGGCGGTTCGCTGAACTACGCCAACACCCTGTACATACCGCCGAAGCCGTTCTTCGACGACCCGCAGTGGCGGCACATCACCGACTGGCAGGACGAGCTGAAGCCGTACTACGACCAGGCGCGGCGGATGCTGGGCGTACGGCTCAACCCGACGATGACGCCCTCGGACGTCCACCTGAAGGCGACCGCCGAGGCCATGGGCGTCGGCGACTCCTTCCACATGGCGCCGGTGGGGGTGTTCTTCGGGGACGGCGACGACGCGGACGGCACGGCCACCGCGGAGCCGGGAGCGGAGGTCGCCGACCCGTACTTCGGCGGCGCGGGCCCGTCCCGCAGGGCGTGCACCGAGTGCGGCGAGTGCATGACGGGGTGCCGGCACGGCGCCAAGAACACCCTCAACGAGAACTACCTCTACCTGGCGGAGCGGGCCGGCGCCGTCATCCACCCGCTGACCTCCGTGGTCACGGTGACCGAGGACTCCCGCGGCGGCTTCGCCGTGCGGACGCTGCCGACGGACGGCCGGAAGGGCCGACGCGGAGGGGCGGCGCGAAGCACCTCGCCGGGCGGGCGGACGTTCACCGCCCGGCGGGTGGTCCTCGCGGCCGGCACCTACGGCACCCAGACCCTGCTGCACCGCATGAAGGACAGCGGCCTGCTGCCCTACGTCTCCGACCGCCTCGGGGCGCTGACCCGCACCAACTCCGAGGCGCTGGTGGGCGCGCAGACCGACGACCGCCGCTACCGCAGGCGGCACGGCGCGGCGAAGGTCGACTTCACCAAGGGTGTGGCGATCACCTCGTCCATCCACCCGGACGAGAACACCCACATCGAGCCGGTCCGCTACGGCAAGGGCTCCAACTCGATGGGCAGCCTGACGGTCCTGCAGGTGCCCTACCGGCCCGCCGGGCGGGTCGCGGGATGGCTCGGCAACATGGCGCGCCACCCCCTGCTCGCGCTGCGCTCGCTGTCCAACCGCCGCTGGTCGGAGCGGACCATCATCGGGCTGGTCATGCAGTCCCTGGACAACTCCCTGACGACGTACCGGAAGCCGAAGGGCCCGGGCAAGGGCCTGCTCACCGCGCGCCAGGGCCACGGCGCCCCGAACCCGAACCAGATCCCCGAGGCCACCCGGGCGGCGACGCTGCTGTCCGAGCAGATCAACGGCTTCGCGGGTTCCAACATCGGCGAGCTGATGGGCACCCCGCTCACCGCGCACTTCCTCGGCGGCTGCCCGATCGGCGACTCCGCGGACTCCGGCGTCATCGACCCGTACCACCGCCTCTACGGCCACCCGGGCATCTCGGTCGTCGACGGCGCCGCGGTCTCGGCGAACCTCGGCGTCAACCCGTCCCTGACCATCACCGCGCAGGCCGAGCGCGCGATGTCGCTGTGGCCCAACAAGGGGGAGCCGGACCCGCGGCCCGCGCAGGGCCGGCCCTACCGGCGGCTGGACCCGGTCGAGCCGGTGCGTCCCGCCGTCCCCGCGGACGCCTTCGGCGCGCTGCGGCTGCCGTTCCTCGCCGTCCCGCCGGTCCCGCCGAAGAAGTCGCTCGATCCCAGCCCGTGACGCGGAAGGGGCCGCACCCGGGTTTCCGGGTGCGGCCCCGACGTCCGCCGGTGCCGCTTACGCGGCCGCGGCGCCGCCCGAGGTCTTGCGGCGGCGCACGACGAAGATCGCGCCGGCGCCCGCGACCATGGCGACCCCGCCGACGAGGGCGAGGGTCGGCAGCGCGGAGGAGGCACCGGTCTCGGCGAGCTTGCCGGTGACCGGGAGGTCCTTCAAGTCACCCTGCGGAGCGGGCTTGTTGCCCTTGCTCTTGCCCGGCTTGCCCTTGGCCGGCGGCACGCTGCCCGGCTTGCTGCCGGCGACGAGGACGTCGAAGTCGTACTGCGAGACGTCCGAGAAGCCGCAGACGTCGTCCTCGTTGTGGTACGCGCCGATGGTGAACGCGAAGCCGTAGCTGCCCGGCGTCTTGGCGTCGACCTTCAGACGCAGCTTGGCGTCGGCGTACTCACCGGGCTTCAGGCCGTCGACGGAGGCGAAGTAGCCGTCCACGTCGGTGATGGCCTCCCAGGCGTGGCTGTCCTCGTCGTACCACTGCACCGTCAGCAGCTTGGAGACGTCGTCGAACCCGCCGGTGCTGACGCCGCCCAGCGCGACGTAGGCGTCGACCGACTTCATCGCCTTGTGGGAGGTGTTGGTCGCGCGGAAGGTGAAGTTCTTCCAGCCGGAGCCGGCCACGACCTTGCTGGGCAGACCGCGCAGCTCGGTGCTGATCGCCGCCTCGTCCGACTGCTCGGCGCAGGTCGGGTCCTCGCCGGGGCCGTGGGTCGGCTTGGCGGTGGGCTCGGCCGAGGTGGTGGGCTTTGCGGTCGCGGTCGGCTTGGTGTCGCCGCCCGGGGTGGTGGCGGGGGAGGTCGGGCCGGTCTCGCCACCGGTGCCGGTCTCCTCGCCGGGCTCGGTGTCCGAGCCGGGCGTGGTGTCGCCGCTCGGGGCGGTCTCGTCACCGGTGCCCGGGGTCCCGGGCTGCGTGGTGGGGGCGTCGGTCTGCTCCGAGCCGGGGGTGCCCGTCGTCGGCTCGGCGCTCACGCCGGTCTCGGTGCCGGCACCGGTCGCGAACGCGGCGGGGGCCGCCATCAGGGCGGCGGGGGCTATGACGGCCGTCGCGGCGGCGGCCGTCAGGGCACGGCGAAGCTTCATCGAGAAGACCTCTCGGGGTCCGAAGTGCCGGTGGGGGGCACAAAGGGGTGGCGGGCCGTCGCGGTGGGGCGCGGGGTGGCCGTGCGATTGCACGTACATGACTGGCCATGGCCAAAAAAGGTTGTTCGCTCAACCGAAACAAGGGGCGTGATGCTGGTCACAGCTTTCACAGCCGCCTCACAGGACACGCAAAGCCGGCTCACAGCACGGGCGGGAGCGGTGGCCGTGCGCCGGATGTGCGCCCCCGCAGAGCGAAGGGCCCCGAATACCGTCCGCGAGGGGGGTGCGGACGGCACGGGGCCCTTGGCTTTCGGTGCCGGCGTCAGGGCAGCGCCGGCACCGACGGGCGGCGCTGGGGGGGTAGCGCCGCTGGCTCGGGGTGGTGCTCGGGGTGGTGCTCAGGGGTGGTGCCGAGGCCCGCACCGATCGGACCAAGGGCAGTGTGCGGTCCGTACCGGAAGCGGTAGGTCGTTCGTCAAGCATCGTCCTGGATGCGCCTCACCTGGCGCAACCGTTTCGACCGGATGCGGTCGGTCCCGGGCGTCCCCAGGACCGACCACCCCATCGGATGTGACCGGGCTGCTGTCCCCTGCTGACCGGCCACCGCACCGGAGCGAGGTCCCACGACGCGGACCGCGGCAAGCGGCCGGCGTCTCATCGTTCCGGATCTTCCGCCCGTGGGGCGGCGTCTACGCGTAGTCCTGCAGGCCGCGCCTGGCTGGCGTGGCACCGGGAACAACGAAGCCCCGCGGCGGCCGGTCACGCGCCGTACGGGTGAGTCGGCAACCGAACTCAGATCCAGCAGCTGCGCCGGGCGTGCACCCCCGTGCCGCGCGCTCCGGCCGGCCGCCGAAACCGACCGGACACCGAAGGGAACCGGCCACGCGCGGGCGCTCCGGCCCGCGGGGCCGGGTGGTGCCCGCGGCGCGTCCCGGTGCCGCCGGGACGCCGTTCAGATCTGGCCCCGCGACAGCTCCAGCAGGGTCATCGCCAGCGCGGTGCCCGGCCGGCCGAGCTGGTCGCGGTAGTGCGCGAGGATCTCCATCTCGCGGGTGAGATTCACCCGCCGCCCGCCGGAGGTGATCCGTTCGCGCTGGATGACGGCCGAGACGGCCATCCGTTCCTGCACGAGGCCGATGATCCGGCCGTCGAGATCGTCGATCCGGCGCCGTGCGTCGGTGATGATCCCGGCCGCCTCCGGGGTGCGCGCCCCGGTGTCGGGGGTGGGGGCGGCGGTGGTCTCGGTGCTCATGTGGTTTCTCCTGGGGTGAGCGGGCCCCGGAGCCGCTGACGGTCCTCGGCATGCACAAACGCCCCGGACCTTGTCGGCCCGGGGCGCCTGGGAAGTTTGCTCGTCAGTCGATCAAGCAGCACGACCATGGCAGCCGGACGGGCCGGTGCCATAGGTAAAGACGAAGGTCAGCTGCTGGAACATGAGTCACAGTATGAGCCCGTTAGAATCGAAAGTCCAACCCCGCTCCACACCCGCCGGAAGGCCGCCGAAGTGCCATCAGCGCCCCCTGCCGCCGCCCCGGACGTCGTCCTCGTAGTCGACTTCGGCGCACAGTACGCCCAGCTCATCGCCCGCCGTGTCCGTGAGGCCCGGGTCTACAGCGAGATCGTGCCGTCCACCATGCCGGTGGCCGAGATGCTCGCCAAGAACCCGAAGGCGATCATCCTCTCCGGGGGCCCCTCGTCGGTCTACGCGGAGGGCGCCCCCCGCCTGGACCGCGCCCTGTTCGAAGCCGGTGTCCCGGTCTTCGGCATGTGCTACGGCTTCCAGCTCATGGCCACCACTCTCGGTGGCACCGTCGACAACACCGGCGCCCGTGAGTACGGCCGTACGCCGCTGGCCGTCTCCCGACCCGGCTCCACCCTGTTCGAGGGCACCCCCACCGAGCAGTCGGTGTGGATGTCGCACGGCGACGCCTGCTCCGCCGCCCCCGAGGGCTTCACCGTCACCGCGTCCACCGACGTGGTCCCGGTCGCGGCCTTCGAGAACGACGAGAAGCGCCTCTACGGCGTCCAGTACCACCCCGAGGTCATGCACTCCACGCACGGCCAGCAGGTCCTGGAGCACTTCCTCTACCGGGGTGCGGGCATCGAGCCGAACTGGACCACCCACAGCGTGGTCGAGGAGCAGGTCGCCGCGATCCGCGCGCAGGTCGGCACCAAGCGTGCGATCTGCGGGCTGTCCGGCGGCGTGGACTCCGCGGTCGCCGCCGCCCTCGTCCAGAAGGCCATCGGCGACCAGCTGACCTGCGTCTACGTCGACCACGGCCTGATGCGCAAGGGCGAGTCGGAGCAGGTCGAGAAGGACTTCGTGGCCGCCACCGGCGTCCAGCTGAAGGTCGTCGAGGCCGAGGAGCGCTTCCTGAACGCGCTCGCCGGGGTCAGCGACCCCGAGCAGAAGCGGAAGATCATCGGCCGCGAGTTCATCCGGGTCTTCGAGCAGGCCCAGGCCGAGCTGGTCGCCGAGGCCGGCGCCGAGGGCGAGGAAGTCGCCTTCCTGGTCCAGGGCACGCTCTACCCGGACATCGTCGAGTCCGGCGGCGGCACCGGCACCGCCAACATCAAGTCGCACCACAACGTCGGCGGCCTCCCCGACGACATCGAGTTCGAGCTCGTCGAGCCGCTGCGCCAGCTGTTCAAGGACGAGGTGCGGATGGTCGGCACCGAGCTCGGCCTGCCCGACGAGATCGTCCACCGCCAGCCGTTCCCCGGCCCCGGCCTCGGCATCCGCATCGTCGGCGAGGTCACCAAGGACCGTCTGGACCTGCTGCGCGAGGCGGACGCCATCGCCCGCGAGGAGCTGACCGCGGCCGGCCTGGACCGCGAGATCTGGCAGTGCCCGGTGGTCCTGCTCGCCGATGTCCGCTCCGTCGGCGTCCAGGGCGACGGCCGCACCTACGGCCACCCGATCGTGCTGCGCCCGGTCTCCTCCGAGGACGCCATGACGGCCGACTGGACCCGGATGCCGTACGAGGTGCTGGCCCGCATCTCGACCCGCATCACGAACGAGGTCGCGGACGTCAACCGCGTCGTGCTCGACGTGACCAGCAAGCCGCCGGGCACCATCGAGTGGGAGTGACCCCCGGGGTCCCCCGCTGAGCCGATCGACCGCGCCGCCGTTCGGGCCCCTCGGGGCCGGAGCGGCGGCGTTGTCGTTCCCGCCGGCCGGGGAGGGCCGCGGTTGACGCCTCCCGGCGCCCGGCCCATGATGGATTCCGAGTGGCGATAGATCGATTCCGTTGTGCGGAAGTAAGTGGGTGGCGCGATGAGCACGATCGGATTCCTCGGCCTCGGCATCATGGGCAGCCCGATGGCGGTGAACCTCGCCCGGGCCGGACACACCGTGACCGGCTGGAACCGCAGCCCGGGCCGGGCGGATGCCCTGGTCGCGGCGGGCGGCAAGGAGGCGGGCTCGATCGCCGAGGCGGTCCGGGACGCGGACGTCGTGATCACCATGGTCCCGGCGTCGCCGCAGGTCGAAGCCGTCGCCTACGGACCCGACGGCATCCTGGCGAACGCCCGCCGCGGCGCGCTCCTCGTCGACCACTCCTCGATCACCCCGCAGACCTCCGTCGACCTGGCCGAGGCCGCCGCCGCCAAGGGCATCCGGGTGCTGGACGCCCCGGTGTCGGGCGGTGAGGCGGGCGCCGTCGAGGGCGCACTGTCGATCATGGTCGGCGGCGAGCGGGCGGACTTCGACGCCGCGCGGCCGGTGTTCGACGCGGTCGGCACGACCGTCGTGCACTGTGGTCCGCACGGCGCCGGACAGACCGTCAAGGCCGCCAACCAGCTGATCGTCGCGGTCAATCTGCAGGCCCTCGCCGAGGCCGTCGTCTTCCTGGAGAAGTCCGGCGTCGACCTGCCGGCCGCCCTGGAGGTCCTGGCCGGCGGGCTGGCCGGCTCCACCGCCCTGACCCGCAAGAAGGACGCCCTCCTCGCCGGCGACTTCCGCCCCGGCTTCAAGCTGGAGCTGCACCACAAGGACATGGGGATCGTGACCGACGCGGCCCGCACGGTGGGCGCGGCACTGCCCGTCGGCGCGGCCGCGGCCCAGCTCGTCGCCTCCGCCGTGGCCCGCGGCGACGGCGCGCTGGACCACTCGGCGCTGCTGCGCGGCGTACGCCTGCTGAGCGGTGAGCCGACCGGCCGGCCCGGCGCACCGGACGACCGGCCCTAGCGGCCGTCCGACGGGCCGGGCGGCCCGGGAGTCCGACCTCGTCGCCCCAGGATGTCGCCGGCCGGTACGCGGTTCACAGCACCTCCACCGCACCCGTCGGCGACCTCTCTGGTCTCTTCACGGGCCGCGGCGTAGCTTCCGGGGCGAGCACCCGCAGAACGAGGAGAGACGCGATGTCCGAGCCGAGCGCGCCCACGCCCCTCCCCACCGAGCAACTGCACTTCGAGCTGCCGCCGACGCACGGGACCGTCGAGGGCGAGCGGCGCCACCGCAAGGAGCGCCTGACGGCGGCGCTGCGGCTCTTCGGGCGCCTCGGCTTCGACGAGGGCGTCGCGGGCCACATCACCGCGCGCGACCCGGAGTTCCCGGACTGCTTCTGGGTCAATCCCTTCGGGATGTCCTTCCGGCACCTCACCGTCAGCGATCTGATCCTGGTGAACGGCGACGGCAAGGTCGTCGAGGGCCGCTACCACGTCAACCAGGCGGCGTTCACGATCCACGCGCAGGTCCACCGGGCCCGGCCGGACGTCGTCGCCGCCGCGCACAGCCACTCCACGTACGGCAGGGCGCTGGCCGCCCTCGGGGAGCTGCTGGACCCCCTCACCCAGGACGTCTGCGCCTTCTACGAGGACCACGCGCTGTACGACGCCTACACGGGCGTCGCCGTCGACGAGGAGGAGGGCCGCCGGATCGCGGCCGCGCTGGGGCCGCACAAGGCCGTCATCCTGCGCAACCACGGGCTGCTGACGGTCGGCGACTCGGTGGACGCCGCGGCGTGGTGGTTCCTCGCCATGGAGCGCGCCTGCCAGGTGCAGCTGACCGCGAAGGCGGCCGGCAAGCCGGTCCTGATCGACCACGCCGACGCCGTCCACACCCGCGAGCAGCTGGGCACCGACCTGGTGGCGTGGATCAACTACCAGCCGCTGTACCAGCAGACCGTGCGCAGCGCGCCGGACCTCTTCGAGTGAGGCGGGCGTGGCCGACGGGCCGGCGCCCCCGGGGACCGTGCGGGTCCCGCGGGGGCACCGTTCGCCGGAGCGGCCGGGTCACAGATGCGGGAACAGGTCCAGGAACGGGTCCGCGCTCGCCGAGATGCCCCGGCTGAACGGTGCGTCGAAGTCCCAGACGAGGAACAGCAGGAAGGCGATCAGCGCGCTGAAGAGGCCGGCCAGCAGCAACTCCCGTGCCGAGCGCCGGATCTGCAGGGTGAAGACGACGCCGATGGAGATGGCGCCCCCGGTGATCAGCCCGAACCACACCACTCCGGGCAGCGTCGAGTCCGCCGCGTCCGCCCGGGCCGAGCGGGCCGCGTCGACCGCCCCGACCTGGTCGACGAGCGGCTGGTAGGACTGCCCCTCGAAGTCGTTGGCCGGGTGGTAGTCGGTGACGTCGGACCGCACCTTCGCCAGCAGTTCGGTGCCGCGCGCGGTCAGCTGCCCCCGTTCGGCCATCACCGGCCACTCCTTGTGGACGACGTAGGACGCGTACGCCGTCACGTCCGAGCGGATCCGGTCGCGCACCGGCGCCGGGTAGGCCCGGGCCCGCGCGCTGACCTCGTGCAGGGCCTGCGCCTCGGTCCGTACGGTGTCCTCGGCCGCGCTCCTGGCCTCCCAGACCCCGGCGATGGCCAGACCCAGCACGATCGCGTACACCACCCCCACCATCATCGTCAGATACTCGATCACATCGGGCGTCTCGGTCGGGTCGTGGTCCTCGCTGATCCGGCGCTCCTTGAGGACGGTGATCAGCAGGACGACACCGCAGACGGCGGCCATGGCGATACCCAGCACCAGCCATTGGGACATGAGGACCTCCTACGAGGAACGGCGCCCGGCGGAGCCGGACGAGGAGCTCGAACGGGGACGGAGGGCGGCGCCCGCCAGCACGGCCGGGGCGGTGATCAGCAGGGTCGTGGTCACGACGGAACGGCCGCCGCGCGGCGGGTGGGACACCCGCACATAGCTGCGGGGCAGCACGGGCGCGGGGGACGGCGGCCGGCGCACGGCCTTGCGTGCGGGCGGCGGGGGAGCGGGGCGGGCGTGCGGCGTGGGCGGCGGCGGGGGTGGTGAGGGCCGTGGCGGTGGCGGCGGTGGCGGCGGCGGTGGGGCCGGCCGGGGCGGCGCGGGGGCCGGTGCCCGGTGCGTGGGACGGGGCGGGCGGGGACGCGGCGCCGGCGGGCGGGGGTGCGCGGGCGGCCGCTCGGCCTTGGTGCAGGGCCAGTGCCAGCCGCGCGGCAGGGGAAAACCGGTCGGGAGGTCCACCGGCGGGGCGGTCCCGGCGTAGGCGCAGTTGTCGCCGGTGAGGGGTCGGTCGGGCCGGCCGAGCGCGGTCGCCGCGGGCGCGGTGGCGAACAGCGCGGTCAGTCCCGTCAGCAGGAGGACGACGGCGGCCAGCAGGCCGGCGCCGAGGCGAACCGCGTGCCCCGCCGGCCCTGGGGGGCCGCTCCGCCGCAGGTCAACTCGGCGGTGCAGACCGTGATATCCGGTTGTTTGACGCACGGCGAGAGCTTGCGCAGCGCGCGGGCCGCTCAGCCTTCGCCCCGTGCCAGTTCGCCCGAACGGGGTATGCGCCGGGCGCGCGCGGCCCGCCGGTCGGTCAGGTGTACGGACGCGCGCGCCGGGCGTCAACCCGCCGTGGCGCAAGCCACCCGCCATCAGCTGGACGTTTGCTGCCGGGCCCGACGGTTGCGGCACAATTCGCCTCCGGACAGGACGAGTTGACCACGAGCGGTGGCGGGCGGTAGCGGACGTGTCGGTTGAGGTGGCGGGCAGGACGGCCGGAACGGGTGAGCCGGAGGGCCGCGCGGAGCGGGCCGAGGGCGGCGAGTGCCGATGCGGACGGTGCCCGCACGGCGCCCGGACGGGGCACCGGGAGGCGGTGGCCGCCTTCGTCGCGCTGCGCGAGGACTTCGCCGCCGGGCGCGGCGTGCCGTCCGGACTCGCGCACTCCGCCGGTGCCGCCCGGCAGTGGGTCTCCGACGAACTGACGCTATCCGCCGCGGAGTTGGCCAGGCGCGGCGCCGCCGAGGGGGTGTCGTGGCTGGCCGCCGTACGGTGGCGCACCCTGCTGGCGGTCTGGGGCGCGGTGGTGGCCCTGCTGCTCGGCGAGGCGCTGACCGCCATCGGGGCGGGCTGGACGGCGTCCCGTACGGCCGCGCTGGTCGCCGCCGTCGTGCCGGCGCTCGGGCTGACGGCGGCGGCCGTCCGGCACCGGGCGCACGGCGGGGCGCTGGCACCGCTGATCGGTGAGGACGGCCGGCTGTCCACCTCGCGGACGGTGGCCGTGGGCTGGGCGACGGCGGTGCTGTACGCGGTGCTGATGTCCGCCGTCCAACTGGCCGCCGCCGCACCGCCGCTGCGGGACCGCCTCCTCGCGGGCCTCTCGCTCGGCCGCTCCGGCGCGCTGCTGGCACTGCTGGCGACCGGCTGGGCGGTGGCCGTGCTGGCGTACGGGCTGGTCGCCGCGCGGGTGCGCGCGGGGCGGCTGCAGAAGGTGTCCGCGCAGCGGCCGCGCGCCGCCGATCTGCTGACCGACGACGCGGGGCGCGGCAGCTTCCTGGACGTGCAGTACCTGCTGGTCAACGCGGTCGTGCTGGCCCTGGCCCTGGTACGGCTGGCCGGGCGGCCGGAGCAACTGCCGCGGCTGCCCTGGGGGCTGGTGGCCCTGGCGGGGCTCTCCGGGGCGACGTATCTGGCGGGGAAGCTGGTGGCCGGCGGCCGCCCGGTGATCCTCTCGGTGGTCCGCTCCCGGGAACTGGGCGACCTCGCCGCGCCGGTCCGCACCGGCGACGACATCGAGATCCGCGGGGCCGGCTTCGTCCCCCCGGGCGCCACCACCCCTGACCGGCTCGCCCGGACCGTCGTACGCATCGGCACGGTCCACGTCCCCGTCCCCCTCGTCCCGGTGCCCGGCGGTTTCGCCAACCCGACGGACGGGCTGCTGACGGTCCCGGTGCCGGTCGATGTCGAACCGGGCCGGGTGGCCGTCCGGGTGATCACGGCCGCGGGGGTGGAAACCGCGGCCTTCCCGCTGGACGTCGTGGACTGAGACGGCACCGGCCGTGCGCGCCGCGCGCCCGTCCGGGGCGGGGCGGCCCGCGGTCGTCCACGGCTCCGCCGGGTGCGCGAGTGGCGGTTCTGTGTGCGTTCGCCGCCCGAGGTGCGGCGGTCCGTTGAACGTCGGGCGCACCCGCGTACGTATCTCTCTCAGAGGCGCGGGCGCGGGCACAATCGTCTGCTCCCGGTGGTAACGGAGAGGCGGACGTCATGGTTCACGCGCATCGCACGATCAATGCCGACCTGGCCGGTACGGGCGTCGAGGGCCCACCTGCCGGTCTGCGGGCACAGCTGGCGCGCCACGCGCTGCTGCCGCTGCGCCTCTTCCTGGGCGTCACGTTTCTCTACGCCGGCATCGACAAGCTGACCGACCGGGCGTTCCTGGCGGCCGGCGGCGCCGGTTCGCTCGGTGAGACGCTGCGCCAGGTCCATGACGCGGCGGCGCTGCCGCAGTTGGTGGACCTCGCGCAGAAGAGCCCGGTCGGCTTCGGTTACGCCATCGCGGCCGGTGAACTCGCGGTCGGCCTGGGCACGCTGCTCGGACTGCTGGGGCGGCTGGCGGCGTTCGGCGGCGCCCTGATCTCGCTGTCCCTGTGGCTCACCGTCAGCTGGGCGACCACCCCGTACTACTACGGCAACGACCTCGCCTACCTGGTGGCCTGGGTCCCCCTCGTACTGGCCGGCACCCCGCGGTTCTCCCTGGACGCGGTGGTGGCGATGCGCCGCAAACGGCACGGGGCGCAGCTGTTCGGCTGAGGCGCGGGGCGGGCCCAGGCGGGCCGGGGCGGGTGCGGAGCCGGGCTCGGGTGCGGGCGGGCTCAGGCGTCGCCGGCCGGCGCGTCCGGGGCGAATGCCTGCGCGACGGCAAGGCTGTCCTCGTAGACGTGGTGCCGGGTGACCAGGCCGTTCTCGACCGTGAGGTGCAGGGCGAAGCGCGCGCGGTAGGCGCGGCCGGTGGAGCGCGCGGTCTGCCGGATCTCGCCGAGCACGACCGCGTCGGCGCCGTCGACGAGGAGGCGTTCGATCTCGGTGGCCGCCTGTCCCGGCACGTGATGCGCGGCGAGTTCGCGGTAGTGGGCGGCGGCGTCGGCGCGGGTGGAGCGGTGCCGGATCCACGGGGTGGCGGTGCGGCCGTGCTCGGCCTCCGGCCAGTCCAGCTTCCAGTCGCCGTGCTCGGCGTACAGCTCCGCGATGCGTTCCGGGTCGCCCGCGCCGATCCGGCGCAGCAACTCCTCCACCACGGCGCGGGTGTGCGGGGCTGTGATGTGCGTGGTGGTGTCCAGCGGCAGCGACATGGCTGATTCCTCCGGTCCGGCGCCGCGTCCGACTGACGCGGCGGGATCACCATCCTCGGCGGTGCGGCCGGGCCGCGCGATTACCTCGCGGGTAAGCGCACGGCACCGTGGGGGCCGCGGTACGCCGCGGTGTGCTCGGCGCCGGGCGGGCACGTGCGTCGCACCGCCCGCGGCCCGTGGGGCCCGGCCGAACGGCCCCGGGGCCTCAGGGCGGTGGGGCCGGGGCCGGCTGCTCCCCGTGACGGGCGTGCCGGCGGCGGGCCGTTGCCCAGACCGCGGCGGTGATGCCGGACAGCAGCAGGCCGGCGGGGACGGCGAGGAAGAGCCAGGGGCCGGGCGGGTGCCGGACGCCGAGGGCGCCGAGGCCGTAGCCGGTGCCGACGGCGAGGGCGGTGAGGCCGGCGATCAGACGGGCCGGTTCGAAGGGGTGACGGGTCAACGGGGGGCTCCCTGGCGGCTCGTGGCGGGCGTGGTGGGCGCCGGGAACGCTCCGGACGCCGGGAGCGCGGCGGGGCTGCCGGCCGCACGGGGCGTCGGTGCGGCCGGCGACGGCGCGGCCGGCGGGGGTGTGGCCGGAGCCGGATCGGGGCGCCGGATGTCCACCTGGCCCGCGCCGACCCTGACGGTGAGCTCCAGCGAACCGCGCGGCCGCTCGCCCTTCTTGAGGCCCTCCGCGGGGAGGGTGACGGTCCGCTCCTGACCGCCGGTCGTCAGGTCCACGTCGTCCGGTGCGTCGCCCGGCAGCTGGATGTCACCGACGCCCAGCGAGAGGTGCAGCCGGGTGGTGACCCCCCGCGGCAGCGTCACCTCCAGGCGGCCGGCGCCCACCTCCGCGCCGGTGCGGACCGTACGGCCGCCCTTCAGCGGCAGCTCGCCGAGGTCCAGCCGCCCCTCGCCGGAGCCGATTGCGTAGTGCGGACGGACGGCGGCGAGGGTGGTCGGGGCCCAGCTGCGGTTCTGCCAGTCGGCGGTGATGTCGGCGGGCAGCACCGTCGCGCCCGCCAGGAGGCCGGCGGTGCACACCATCAGGAAGACCGTGCCGCCGCCGGTGCGTCCGAACCAGGAGCTGAGCACCAGCCCCAGGCCGAGGACGACCAGCACGGCGGCCAGCCCGGCCTGGAGGGACGGGACGAGACCGGATCGCCCGTGGACGGCGGACGCGGTGGCGGTACCGGCGGCCAGCGCGAGCAGGAACGTCCAGCCGCCGATCGGACGGCCGCTGCGGCGACCCGGGCGCGGGCCGCGGAGCGGGTGCGCGCCGTGCGGCGCCGGACCGGACGGCCCGCCCGCGCCCGTACGGGTGCCCGGCGGCCGCACGCCGGCGGGCGCGGCGCCGTGCGCGAAGCGGTAGGTGACGTCCAGGGGGAGCGGGGTGGTGTCGGGCCCCCACAGATAGGCGGGACCGGCCTCCCGGGCGCGCGGATCACGCCACCAGGAGGGGCTGGTGGGCGACGGGGGCGCCGTGGTCTCCGGCGGCGCGTCGGCGACCGCCTGCGCGGTGGCGGGGTCCATCGCCTCCGGGCCCTGCGCCTGGACCTCGCGGCGCCGGCGCGACCAGTACGCGGAGCCGGCCACCGCCAGCAGCAGCATGATGGCGAAGGACATCATGCTGCCCTTGGCCAGGGTCGTCAGGAACAGCCCGCAGCCGACCAGCGCGAAGAGCAGCGCCGTCAGCGCCGGGCCCTCGACCCGGCCGGAGAGCAGCCTGCGGCCCTCGTTCTCCTCCTCGCCCTCGGCGGGGAGCAGCAGCCACGCGAAGCCGTAGACGATCAGGCCGAGGCCGCCGACGGCGAGCACGGCCAGCACGATCCGGAAGATCACCGGGTCGAGATCCCACTGCCGGCCGAGCCCGCCGCACACCCCGCCGATGACCTTGTGCCGCCTGCTGCGGCGCAGCGGGACGTGCGACGGGGCGGGGCCGGCCGGGCCGGGGGGCGCCGACTCCTCGACGGGGGCTGCTTCGTTCATGGACCCATGGTGACAAGATCGCCACGGCCACGGCATCCGTGGAAACCCTGGCAGATCCCTGAGATCTGCCACCGGCGGCCCGGACATGCCCCAGGGGGTGCCGAAACCCCTCGCGGGTTCGCATATGCCCCCGTCTTCCGCCCGCGCCCCGAAGACAGCGGCGGACGCGCGGTGGCCGGAGGGTTCGTCGCCCGCGCCGGAGACTATCGTTGCGCCCTGGATACGTACGGGTTTCCGGAGGGGCGTGCGGTGACGGAGGCGGCGTCGGTGGACGAGGGGCGACTGGTCGCCGGGCGGTATCGCCTGGTCGAACGGATAGGCCAGGGCGGTATGGGCACCGTCTGGCGGGCCCGGGACGAAGTCCTCGGCCGCCAGGTCGCGGTGAAGCGGCTGCACGTGGCGCAGCTGGACGCCGACGAACTGGCGACCCGCCATGAGCGCACCACCCGCGAGGCGCAGGCCGCGGCGCGCATCAACCACCCCAACGTGGTGGGCGTCCACGACGTCGTGGACGACGCGGGGCTGCCGTGCATCGTCATGGAGTACGTCCCCTCCGCGACGCTCGGCGACGCCATCAAGGAGGCCGCCCGCAACGACAGTTCGGTCCCCCCGCGCGAGGCCGCCCGGATCGGCCGCGGCATGATCGCCGCGCTGCGGGCCGCGCACTCCGCGGGCGTGCTGCACCGTGACGTCAAGCCGGGCAACGTGCTGCTCGGTGAGGACGGCCGGGTCGTGCTCACCGACTTCGGCATCGCGGTCGCCTCCGGCACCTCCACCCTCACCAAGACCGGCGAGCTGGTCGGCTCCATCGACTACTTGGCGCCCGAGCGCGTCAAGGGCGGCACCCCGGGACCCGCCTCCGACCTGTGGGCGCTGGGCGCGACGCTCTATCAGGCGGTCGAGGGTCGGCCCCCGTTCCGGAAGAACACCGCGGTCGAGACGGCGTACGCGATCGCCATGGACCCGCTGGAACCGCCGCGCAACGCCGGGCCGCTGACCCCGCTCATCGAGGCGCTGCTCGCCAAGGAGCCGGGCGACCGGCCGACGGCGGAGGTCGTCGAGCAGGCACTGCGGGCGGCCGAGAGCGAGGCCGAGACCGCCCGGATCGGCTGGCCGACGCTGTCCCTGAGGAAGGCGGAGGCCCCTGACACGCCGTCGGAGGCGCCGACGCGCGCGGTCGCGCACACGGGCGGGACGGCGCTCCCGTCGGACGCCGCCGCCGTCGCGGCGCCCGCCCCCGGCGGCAGTGGCACGGTGACCGGCCGGGTCGCGGTACCGGGCGACGGCTTCGGCGCGCGCTCCCCGGACAGCCGCACGGACGTGCTCTCCGGCGGCCCGGCCCCCCGCAAGCGGCGCGGCGTCCGGGCCGTGGTCTGGAGCGTCGTCGGGGTGCTGGCCGTCGGCGGCGGCGCCGGCACCGCCTGGTACGTGCTGCACCGCACCGAGTCGGGCACGCCCCGGGCGGCCAAGGAGACCGGCGGCACGGCGCCCGTACTGCCCAGCGTCCCGGGCAGCAGCATCGGACCGCCCCCGCCCGTCCCCAGCGGCTACCACAAGGCCACCGAGGCCGGGCTCGGCGCCACCTTCCCCGTGCCCGACGGCTGGAAGCGGGAGGCCAAGGACGGCGGGCGGCAGATCGTCTACTCCTCCGACGCCCAGCGCGCCCAGATCACCGTCAGCGCCCTGGACTTCTCCTCGGCCGACCAGGTGCAGCACTTCAAGGACGTCGAGGCCGACTTCAAGAAGCTCTACCCCGTCTACACGCGGCTGCGCATGCAGGACACCGTCTTCCAGGGGGACCCCGCGGCGATCTGGGAGTTCACCTTCCAGGGCCGGGCCCGCACCTTCCGGGGCATCGACCTCGGCTTCGGCCGCGAGGGCGACAAGGAGTACGCGATCTACGTGACCGCGCCCGCGGCGGACTGGACGACGCTGGAGAAGGTCTTCACCAACGTGAAGGACGGCTTCCGCAAGACCACACCGAGGAGCTGAGGGCGACCCGGCCGGGCGCAGCAGAGCGGGGAGCAGCGGAGTCGGGGCGGAGTCGGGGGCCGCGGGGGAGGCCGGGAGCCGTCGGCCGCGGCCCGGCCGGCCCCGGGAAACGTCAGGGGCCGGTTCAGGGTCGACCCTGATGCTCCGGGCACCCCCGGCGTGTGACGATCGGGGACATGACCACAGCTCCACCGCGCGCCGAGCCGGGCTACGCCCCGGCGCCGGACCCCGACGACCCGCCCGTGCGAAAGCTCTACCGCAGCGCCGACGGGCGGCTGCTCGGCGGCGTCGCGCGCGGACTCGCCGGGCACCTGGGGCTGCCGGTCTCCTGGGTGCGGATCGTGTTCGTGGCCCTGTTCATGGCCGACGGCATGGGCGCCCTGCTCTACGCCGCGTTCTGGTTCTTCGTCCCGCTGGGCATCGGCGGTGTGGAGCACCGCCAACCCGCCGCGGGCGACGGCGGGAAGCGCCGGCGGCTGGCCCGCAAGCCCGACAAGGGCCAGGTCTTCGCGCTGATCGCGCTGCTGATCGGCGCCTCCGTCATCGCCTCCCGGTTCCAGCTGGGCCAGGCCAACGGCTATCTGTGGCCGGTGCTGCTGATCGGTGCCGGCGTCGCCCTGGTGTGGCGGCAGGCCGACAACTCCCGCCGCGCGCAATGGCTGGAGCTCGGCCGCCGCAAGGCGCTGCTGCCGGTGCTGCGCGGCGCGGCCGGCGTCCTGCTGGTCTGCATCGGCGTCACCGGCATCGTCGTGCTGCAGGGCTCGGTGCGGCATCTCGGCTCGGTGCTGCAGGCCGCGCTCGCCGTCGTCGTCGGCATAGCGCTGCTCGCGGGCCCGTATCTCGTACGGATGATGCAGGACCTCTCCGAGGAGCGGCTGATGCGCATCCGCGCCCAGGAGCGCGCCGAGGTCGCCGCGCACGTCCATGACTCCGTCCTGCACACCCTCACCCTGATCCAGCGCAACGCCGACGACCCCCGGGAGGTCGCGCGGCTGGCCCGCGCCCAGGAGCGCGAACTGCGCGCCTGGCTCTACAAGCCCGAGGGCCGCGGCAAGGACGAGGACGAGGAGCCCACCACCCTGGCGGAGGCGGTCCGCAAGGCCGCCGCCGAGGTGGAGGACCACCACGGCGTCCCGATCGAGGTCGTGGTCGTCGGCGACTGCCCGCTGGACGAACCGCTGGGCGCCCAGATGCAGGCCGCGCGCGAGGCGATGGTCAACGCCGCCAAGTACGGCGGCGAGGGCGGCGCCGTGCAGGTCTTCGCCGAGGTGGAGGGCCGGTCGGTGTTCGTCTCGGTGCGCGACCGCGGCCCCGGCTTCGACCTGGACGCGGTGCCCGCGGACCGGATGGGCGTCCGCGAGTCCATCATCGGCCGGATGGAGCGCAACGGCGGCACCGCCCGGCTGCGCCCCGCCCCCGACGGCGGCACCGTCGTCGAGCTGGAGATGGAACGCGCGGCCGCGGAGCAGGGCACATGACCGCGCCGCACGAGGAGCCCCGAGCCGCGGCGCCGTACGAGGAAACCCGAGCCGCAGCGCCGGACGAGACCGCGGCGCCGGACGAGGCGCTCCCGGCGGCGACAGGGCCGGAGCGGACACGGGATGATGACCGGGCAGACACCGAGGGACGGACGGAAGACATGAGCAGCGAGGACGCACAGCAGGACGCGACCGCCCGCCCGGGCGGGGGCCGCACCGTACGGGTCGTGCTGGTCGACGACCACCGGATGTTCCGCACGGGCGTCCAGGCCGAGATCGGCGAGACCGCCCGCACCGGCGTCGAGGTGGTCGGCGAGGCCGCCGACGTCGACCAGGCGGTCACGGTCATCACCGCCACCCGCCCCGAGGTCGTCCTCCTGGACGTGCACCTCCCCGGCGGCGGCGGTGTCGAGGTGCTGCGCCGCTGCGCCGCGCTGTCGGCCGACGCCGAGCGCCCGGTCCGCTTCCTGGCGCTGTCCGTCTCCGACGCGGCCGAGGACGTGATCGGCGTCATCCGCGGCGGCGCCCGCGGCTATGTGACCAAGACCATCACGGGCACCGACCTGGTCGACGCGATCTTCCGGGTCGCGGACGGCGACGCGGTCTTCTCCCCGCGGCTGGCCGGCTTCGTCCTGGACGCCTTCGCCTCCACCGACGCCCCGCCGGTCGACGAGGACCTGGACCGCCTCACCCAGCGCGAACGCGAGGTGCTGCGGCTGATCGCCCGCGGATACGCGTACAAGGAGATCGCCAAGCAGCTCTTCATCTCCGTGAAGACGGTCGAGTCCCACGTCTCCGCGGTACTGCGCAAGCTCCAGCTCTCCAACCGCCACGAGCTGACCCGCTGGGCGGCCGCCCGCAGACTGGTCTGACGCCCTGACCAGCGGCTCCGTACGCCCCGGCGGTGGGTACCGGCCCCGGGGCGGCGCCGCGGACGGGACCGGGGCGGCGGCGCGGGGAAAGGGGGCGCGCGGGGGAGCGGTGCGGAGGACGAGGGCGTAAAGAACGACCAAAGACGGGCAACCAGGACCACGCGGATCGCCATCTAAGGGCGCGGAGAGGCTCACTGCCGGAGGCGGGGCCCGAACCATCCCCACGTCCTTCGCGTAGTTGTCCTGGAAACGAGATCCCGATGAGCCTGACGGGCACGCCCTTCTTCCTCACCTCGATCCTGCTGCTGATCGTCGCCGTCGTGGTGCCGTTCACCCTGTGGACCCGGATAGCCGGGCCGCCCCTGCTGCGCGGCCTGGCCCGCCTGCTGATGCTGCTGTTCGCCCAGGTCACGGCCATCACCCTGGTCTTCGTCATGGTCAACAACGCCAACAACCTCTACGACACCTGGGGCGATCTGCTCGGCACCGACAGCCATGTCGCGGCGGCCAAGGACCTGGGCCCCGACGGCATGGGCGGCCAGCAGATCAAGAACGAGCCCAAGCAGCTCCAGCGGTTCCGCCCGGCCGACGACCCGCGGATGGGGCCCGGTGTGCGGATGACCGACCTCCAGGGCCGCATCTCGGGCGTGATGGGCGAGGTGTACGTCTGGCTGCCGCCGCAGTACGCCGACCCGGCCTACCGGCACAAGAGGTTCCCGGTGGTCGAGCTGCTGCCCGGCTACCCCGGCTCGTCGAAGGCGTGGTTCGGGTCGCTGCACGTCGGCGAGCAGCTCGGGCCGCTGATGCTGAGCGGCGCGGTCAAGCCGTTCATCCTGGTGGCACCGCGGACCAACATCCTCACCGGCGCCGACACCGGCTGCGTCAACCTCCCCGGCAAGGTCAACGCCGACAGCTGGCTGACCGTCGACGTACGCAAGATGATCACCGACAACTTCCGGGCCGGCACCAAGCCGGACTCCTGGGCGCTGGCCGGCTACTCCGCCGGTGCGCACTGCGCCGCCAAGCTGGCCCTCGCCCACCCGGACCGCTACCGCGCCGCGGTCGCCCTGTCCGGCTACAACGACCCGGCCCTGGAGCCCGACTCGCTCGCCGGCAAGGACCCCAAGCTGCGCCTCACGTCCAACCCGCTGCACATCCTGCAGGCCGCCAACGCGGCCGGGCGGCCGCCCCGTACGGCGCTGTACGTCTCGGGCGCCGCCGGCGACGGCTACCAGGCGGGCATCGGCCTGCGCCAGCTGGCCAAGCGGCCGACGTCGGTGACCGTGCAGCTGATCCCGGCGAACGCGGGCGGCCACACCACCGCGGTGTGGCGCCAGCAGGTGCCGGAGGTCTTCCGCTGGCTGGGCGGCCGGATCAGGGCGTAACGGCCCGGCCGCCGGGGACGGTTCCCGCGCCGAGGAGCTCCCGGGGCGCGGCGGACCGGGCTGCGCGGTCCGCGCTACGCGGGTCGCGTGGCGCCCGCGAACGGCATCTGGTCGATGGGCGCGAGGCGTACCGGCGCACCCGGATGGGGCGCGTGGATCATCTTGCCGTCGCCGACGTAGAGCCCGACATGACTGATGCCGGAGTAGAAGAACACCAGGTCACCCGGGGCGAGTTGGGATCGCTCGATGCGCGGGCCGGCGTTGATCTGGGTGTAGGTGGTGCGGGGGAGGGCCACGCCGCCGGACCGCCAGGCGGCCTGCGTCAGTCCCGAGCAGTCATAGGCGGACGGGCCGGTGGCGCCCCAGACGTAGGGCTTGCCGAGGGCCGCGTAGGCGAACGAGACGGCACGCGCGGCACGGGAGTCCGGGGCCTGCGCGGCGGCCGCCGACCCGGTGGGGATCCCGCCGAGGAGGCCGTCGCCGCGGCCCGCCTCCCGGCTCGCCCGGCCGGCACCGCCACCGTCCCGCGCCGCGTCGCGGCCCGCCATCCGCTGCCGCTGCTCCGCGGTCAGGCGGCTGAGCAGCTGCTCGGCGGCGTCCAGCTTGCGGACGACGGTGACCCGGTGCTTCTTCGCGGTGGCCTCGCCCGCCGTCATCCGCCGCGCCGTCTCCGCGGCCTGCTGCCGGACCTGCCGTACGCTGCCGAGCCGGCGCGCGTAGCCGGCCACCGCGGCCGCCTGGTGGCTGCCGGTGCGCTCCAGCACCGCGGCGCCGTCCAGATAGCGCTGCGGATCGGCCGACAGCATCAGCCGTACGGTCGGGTCCACCCCTCCCGAGCGGTACTGCGAGGCGGCCAGGGTGCCCAGTTCGGCGCGGGCGGCGTTCAGTTTCGAGGTCCGGCGGGCGGCCTCGTCCTGCAGTCTGCTCAACTCCTCGCGTGCGGAGTCGGCAGCCTCCTTGGCGCCGTTGTAGTTCTGCGTGGCCACCTCTGCCTCCTGGTACAGCGCGTCGACCCGGCCCTTGACCTGGGCGGGTGTGGGCGGTGGTGCTGCCTGGCCGGTGCCGTCGAAGGTGGTGGCGGTGGCGGCGCCGGCGAGGGCGAGCGTGGCGGCCGTACGGGCGGTGCGCGCGCTGCGGGAGCCGCCGGTGAGCGAGGCGAGCGGGTGCTGCCTGGGCTTGCGGTGCGAGGCCACGGTGGCCGTCACTTCCTTCCCTTCGGGCCGGGGCCGGCGGCGGTCCGCAACGAGGAGCGGACCGCCGCCGGACTCGCGGCGGGGCGGTCGACGGAACACCGGTACGGGGTCCGGTGGGGGCGGGAGCCGACCGCCTGGGGGAGGACGCTAGACCCGGCCGTCGGGCGAGTGAGCCCGCTTGCCCGGCATTGTCCTTTTTCGACCGCCGCCGGAGCGGGCCTGACCGTCGCGCCGTCGCCCGCACGCCTGGAGCGGTCTGCCCTGACCGAAGCGGCGATTGCGGACGCCCTGCCCGAGGGGCCGTGCTATACGGCGGCTACGATCCAGCACTATGGACGTAGTAATCAATATCTTCGTCGCGCTGCACATCATCGGCATCGCCTCCCTCCTGGGCGGCTTCCTCACCCAGATGAAGGCGATGAGCGCGGGCACCGCGCGCTTCGTGCCCGCGATGCTGCACGGCGCGCTGACGATGCTGGTCACCGGCATCGTGCTGGTCGGCCTCAACCAGGCCCAGGGCCACCCCGTCAACAACATCAAGATCGGCATCAAGCTCGCCGTCCTGGTGGTGATCCTGGCGCTGGTCTACGTCAAGCGGGACGAGGAGACGGTCGACAAGCCGCTCTTCGGCGCGGTCGGTGGGCTCACCGTCGCCAACATCTTCATCGCGGTGCTCTGGACCTGAACCTGAACCCGCCACCGCGGCACCCCGGGACCCACCGGGCGCCGCCGCGGCCCGGCCGCCGCAACGGCACACCGCGCGGTCGTCGCACTCCGGAAGCGGAGGCGACGGCCGCGCGGTGGCGTGTGGGGGGTGGCCCGTGGGGGGTGGTCTTCAGGGCGGGGCGGGGCGGGGCCGGGCTCAGCCCGGGCGGACGCTCCCGTAGATCGGCATGTAGTAGATCGACTCCTCCCGGACGTCGGCGCCCGGGTGCGGCGCGTGGATCATCTTGCCGCCGCCTATGTACATGCCGACATGGCTGATGTCGTCGAAGAAGAACACCAGGTCACCGGGCTGGAGGTCGCTGGTCGCCACCCGCTGGCCGACCTTGACCTGGTCCCAGGTCGTGCGCGGCAGATCGACCCCGGCCGCCTTGTACGCCGCCTGCGTCAGCCCCGAGCAGTCGTAGGAGCTGGGGCCGGTCGCGCCCCAGACGTACGGCTTGCCGATCTGGGCACGGGCGAACGCCAGCGCCTTCGCGGCCTTGGTGGACTGGGTGCCCCCGGTGGTGCTGCCGCCGCCGGCGGTACCGCCGCCGGTCGTGCCGCCGCCGTCCTGCTGCCGCTGGCGCTCCCGCTCCTGCTGCCGGCGCGCCTCCTCCTCGGCCTTGCGCTTGGCCGCCGCCTCCTTCTGGCGCTCCAGTTCCGCCAGCCGCGCCTTCTCCTGGGCGGTCAGCCGCGACAGCAGCTGCCGGGCCTCGGCCAGCTTCTGCTGCACCGACTGCTTGGACGCCTTGAGGGACGCCTGCGACGCCTGCAGCCGCTCCAGGCTGCGGCCGGCCTCGGCCCGCTGGCGCGCCGCCGCGGCCGCCTGCTCCTCGTAGCTGCTGACGGCCTGCTGCTGCCGGCTGGTCAGCCGCTCCATGAGGTGGCTGCGGTCGAAGAACTGCTGCGGGTCCTTGGCGAGCATCAGCTGCGCCGTCGGGTTCATCCCGCCGGTGCGGTACTGCGCCGAGGCGAAGGTGCCCAGCTCCCGCCGGGTGTCGTTCATCTTCTGCGCGCGCTTGGCGGCGGCGTCGAGCAGGCCGTCGACGGTGGTGCGCTGGTGGTCGGCGCGCTCCTTGGCGGCGTTGTACTTCTGGGTGGCCACCTCCGCCTGGCGGTAGAGGCCGTCGACCTTCTGCTTGACCTCTTCGATGGTGGGCCTCGGTGCCCTGGGGGCCGCGTCGGCGGACTGCGAGAGCAGGGTGACCGAGGCGAGGGCGGCGGACGTGAGCCCGGCCGCGGTACGCCGGCCCCCCGGCGAGGTGAGAACACTGGTGCGCGGCTTGCGATGGGACGCCAAGGCCGGCAACTCCTTCCGTGAACCGCCTACCGGGTTAGCTGTCGGGTTCGGGCGGTTACTGACGGAAGGCTTGCCCTACGGTCCGGGCGTCCGTCGATGACGGGCGCAGGACCGATTCACCCCGGTGGTGCTGGTGGGTCCCCGGCTCCGGGTGCCTGGTGGCAGGGCCGGACTCGGCGTCGGCGGCCCGTGCGGTCCTGTCGATCGCGGGGAGGCGGGCTGCCTGAGCGAGGACGTTAGCCAACTCGTGTGGCTCCTGTGAAGGCTGATGTTCGATATGCCCGAAACCTTTTCGTGACCTGAACGCGATGCGAAGGTTGTCGCCCCCCGCCCGGCTTCCGCCACCGCCCCGTACGAGGCGGACAATCGCCCACTCCCCGGCGCGCTGTCGGTGCGGCCGCCTAGACTCGGTGGGCGATGAGCAGCCTCTTTGACGACAGCTTCCTGGCGGACCTCGGCCCCAAGGGCGAGGAGGAGCCCCCGCCGCCTCCCGAGGACGAGCACGGGCCCGCCCCCGAGGAGATCCCCGCCGACCTCTTCGGCGGGAGGTTCGACGCGCCCGCGCCCAGGGACGCCTACTACCGCGACGGCGCCGCCCGCCCGCCCGTCGACGCCGCCGCGCTGCTCGAGGGCCTCAACGACCAGCAGAAGGCCGCTGTGGTGCACACCGGCGGCCCGCTGCTGATCGTCGCCGGCGCCGGCTCCGGCAAGACCCGGGTGCTCACCCACCGCATCGCCCACCTGCTCGCCGAGCGCCACGTCCACCCCGGCCAGATCCTCGCGATCACCTTCACGAACAAGGCCGCCGGCGAGATGAAGGAGCGGGTGGAGGAGCTCGTCGGCCCGCGCGCCAACGCGATGTGGGTCTCCACCTTCCACAGCGCCTGCGTACGCATCCTGCGCCGCGAGTCCAAGAAGCTGGGCTTCACGTCCTCCTTCTCGATCTACGACGCCGCCGACTCCAAGCGCCTGATGGCCCTGGTCTGCCGCGATCTGGACCTCGACCCCAAGCGCTTCCCGCCCAAGTCCTTCAGCGCGAAGATCTCCAACCTCAAGAACGAGCTCATCGACGAGGAGACCTTCGCCGGGACCGCCACCGACGGGTTCGAGAAGACCCTGGCCGAGGCGTACGCGATGTACCAGGCGCGGCTGCGCGAGGCCAACGCCCTGGACTTCGACGACATCATCATGACGACGGTCCACCTGCTGCAGGCGTTCCCCGACGTCGCCGAGCACTACCGCCGCCGCTTCCGGCACGTCCTCGTCGACGAGTACCAGGACACCAACCACGCCCAGTACACCCTGGTCCGCGAGCTGGTGGGCACCTCCCCCACGCTCGGCTCCGCTCGCGCGGGGGGACCCCCATCCCCCGACATCCCGGCCGCCGAACTGTGCGTCGTCGGTGACGCCGACCAGTCGATCTACGCCTTCCGCGGCGCCACGATCCGCAACATCCTCCAGTTCGAGGAGGACTACCCGGACGCCACGACGATCCTGCTGGAGCAGAACTACCGCTCCAGCCAGACGATCCTGTCCGCCGCCAACGCCGTCATCGAGCGCAACGAGAACCGCCGCCCCAAGAACCTCTGGACGGACGCCGGCACCGGCTCCAAGATCACCGGCTATGTCGCCGACACCGAGCACGACGAGGCGCAGTTCGTCGCCGACGAGATCGACCGGCTGACCGACACCGGCGACGCCAAGGCCGGCGACGTCGCGGTCTTCTACCGCACCAACGCCCAGTCCCGCGTCTTCGAAGAGATCTTCATCCGGGTCGGGCTGCCCTACAAGGTCGTCGGCGGCGTGCGCTTCTACGAGCGCAAGGAGGTCCGCGACGTCCTCGCCTACCTGCGGGTGCTCGCCAACCCCGAGGACTCCGTCCCGCTGCGCCGCATCCTCAACGTCCCCAAGCGCGGCATCGGCGAACGCGCCGAGGCGATGATCGACGCCCTGTCGTCGCGCGAGAAGATCACCTTCCCGCAGGCGCTGCGCCGCGTCGACGAGGCGTACGGCATGGCCGCCCGCTCCGCCAACGCCGTCAAGCGCTTCAACGTGCTGATGGAGGAGCTGCGGACGATCGTCGAGTCCGGCGCCGGCCCGGCCACCGTCCTGGAAGCCGTCCTGGAGCGCACGGGCTACCTCGCCGAACTCCAGGCGTCCACCGACCCGCAGGACGAGACCCGGATCGAGAACCTCCAGGAACTCGCCGCGGTGGCCCTGGAGTTCGAGCAGGACCGCGGCGAGGAGGATCCGGGCACGCTCTCCGAGTTCCTGGAGCAGGTCGCGCTGGTCGCCGACTCCGACCAGATCCCGGACGAGGACGAGGAGGGCAGCGGCGTGATCACGCTCATGACGCTGCACACCGCCAAGGGCCTGGAGTTCCCGGTCGTCTTCCTGAGCGGCATGGAGGACGGCGTCTTCCCGCACATGCGCGCGCTGGGCCAGACCAAGGAGCTGGAGGAGGAGCGCCGGCTGGCCTACGTCGGCATCACCCGCGCCCGCGAGCGGCTCTATGTGACCCGCTCGACGATGCGCAGCGCCTGGGGCCAGCCCTCGTACAACCCGCCCTCCCGTTTCCTGGAGGAGATCCCGGCCGACTACGTGGAGTGGAAGCGCACGGGTCCCGCGACGCCCTCCGCCTCGATGGGTGGGCTGTCGTCCCGCGGCGGCGGTGGCGGCGGTTTCGGCGCGGGCATCGGCGCCTCGCTGTCGTCGGCCCGCTCCAAGGGCCCCAGCGGCTTCGCGACCCGCCGCTCCCAGGACCGCCAGGTGGTCGCGCTGACCGTCGGCGACCGCGTCACCCACGACAGCTTCGGCCTGGGCACGGTCGTCGGCGTCAAGGGCAGCGGCGACAACGCCGAGGCGACCATCGACTTCGGCGGGGAGAAGCCCAAGCGGCTGCTGCTGCGGTACGCGCCGGTGGAGAAGCTCTGACCGGTGGGCGGGGCGGCAGGCCCGGAGCGGGCCTGCCGGCAGCCGGTCAGTTCGGGTTGAGGCCGTGGCTGCGCAGCCACGGGATCGGGTCGACCGCGGCGCCGCCACCGGGCCGGACCTCGAAGTGCAGGTGCGGGCCGGTGGAGTTGCCGGAGTTGCCCGAATAGGCGATCTGCTCGCCGGCCTTGACCGAGCCGGAACGGATCTTGGTGCTGCTCAGGTGGCAGTACCAGGTCTCCGTGCCGTCGGGCGCCGTCACGATCGCCATGTTCCCGTACGCGGAGTTCCACTGGGTGCGTACGGTGCCGTCGGTGGCGGACATGACCGGGGTGCCGTAGCTGACCGGGAAGTCGATGCCGGTGTGCACCGACATCCAGTTCACGCCGGCCTGGCCGAAGAGCGCGCTCAGCCCGTGCTGGGTGACCGGCAGCACGAACTTGGGGCGCAGGGCCTCCTTGCGGGCCGCCGCCTCCGCCTTGCGCTTGCGCTCCAGCGCCTGCCGCTCCTTGAGGTCGATCCGCTCCTGGGTGCGGCTGGCCCGGTCGCGGAAGTCGTCGGCGCTGGCGCTGAGCCCGGCGAGCTGGGTGTCGAGCTTCTTGTTGGCGGCGGTCGTCTTGACGCCGCCCGGGTCGACCGGGCCGGCCTGCGCTGCCGCGTCGGTCTTGTCGTCCCCGCTGAAGTTGGCGACGGAGGCGGCGGCCACACCGCACACCCCCATGGCGGCGACCGAGGGCACCGCGACGGTCAGCAGCGCCGAGCGCTTCGCCGGACGGCGCCGGCCCCGGCCGCGGACGGCCTTGCCCGGGTCCGGTCCGGTGACCCGCCGGCCGGTCGGGGCGGCGGGGGTGACCGGCATGGCCTGCGTCATGGCGTCGGCCACGGCGGCGGCGTCACCGGTGCCGGCGGCGTCCGTGCCGTCGGCGGTGTCGTGGCCGTGGGCCTCGCCGAGGGCGTTCTCGTCGCCGGGGGCGCCGTCGTCGTGCCGGGCGCTCTCCTCCCAAGTGACGCTGTCCCACTGGACGGTGTCGGCCGCCGGCGGGCCGGCCTGCGCGGGGATCCCGGCGATCAGCTCCTGGTCCACGGTCGACCAGATCGCGGTGGCCTCGTACCCCGGCGTCTCGCGGTGTCCGGTGTCGAAGGCCGCGGACTCCAGGTGCGCCATGTCGAAGTGCGCGGTTTCCGCGTTCGCGAAGGCCGCGCTCTCCTCGACGGCGGTGGCCTGCCGGCCGATGGTCTCGAAGCCGCCCGTCGTCCCGTAGACGTCTGCCGCCCCGTACGCGCCGGCCGCGTCGTAGGTGCCGGTCGTCCCGTACGCACCGGTGTCGTACCCGCCGGCGGGGTGGCTGCCGGTGTCGTACGTGCCGTGGCCGTAGGAGGTGGCGTCGTGGCCGGCGGGCTCATGGGTCACCGGCGGGTATCCGGCCGCCTCCGGCGCGGGCGTCCCGTACGCGGTGTGCGCGTACGGGTCGTAGCCGCCGGCGGTACCGGTGTCGTAGGTACCGGTGTCGTAGGCGCCGGTGCCCCACTGCGTCGTGTCGTAGCTGCCGGTGTCGTACCCGCCGGGGGTGTAGCCGTCGCCCGCCGCTGCCGGGTAGGCCCCGGTGTCGTACCCCGTGTCGTAGCCGCCCGTGCCGTACGCGCCGTATGCCGCGCCGGTGCCGTGGGCACCCGTGTCGTAGCTCCCGGCGTCCTGGGCCGCGGCGTACGTCCCGGTGCCGTAGCCGCCGGCCGGGTAGCCGCCGGTGTCGTACGTCTCCGTCCCGTACGCGCCGGGAAGCGAGCCGAACAGCGGGTCACCGTCGCCGTATTCGGCGTTGCCGGCTGGGGAATGCTGCTGCCCGTACGGGTCGTAAGCGGGAAAGTCCGCATACGAGGCGTCGGAAGCGGAGCCGGTCGGAAGGGGGCCTTCCGATGGGTGACGGTCGTTCACCAACTTCTCTTTCGCCTCGGCAGCAGGAGAATTAGCGGCGACTGTACCCGGCGGTACACGACGGCGACAATCTTCCACGGGTTTTACGCTCGGCAAGACCGGGCATTTGGCCGCCTTTCGGCAGAGCCCATGCGAGTTCTTGGCGCCCCGTTCGACGCGTGTTCGACCGTCCGTCACGCTGCGTGGCGAGGTCACGCCACCGACGCGGCCTCCGCGGGGCCCTCTCCCGCCGTCGCCCCCGCCGCGGCGAGGGCTTCCCGTATTCCGGCTGCGACGGCGCCGTTGACCGGTAGCGCGAGATGTCCGACACCGGCGACATGCACGTTGTACGTGATCAAATCCGGGTGATCGATTCTGGCCGTCCTGGCCGGAACCATCACCTGGTCCTCCTCGCTCCAGAAAGCGACAAATTGCGTCCGGCAATTCGGCGCCGGAAGCGACAACTCCGCTATCACCTCGGAATCGGGGCGCATCTGGCGGACGATCGGGTGCGCCGACATCAGTGGAGCGACGCGGGTGCCGGAGTGCGGCGTGCCGAGCGTGACGACCGTACGGACGCGGGCGTCGCCGCCGAGCCGCTGGACGTAGTACCGCGCGATCAGCCCGCCGAGGCTGTGGCCGACGAGGTCCAGCCGGCGGTGACCGGTCCGCCGGCACACCTCCTCCACATGGCGGCCCAACAGCTCGGCCGCCTTGCGCAGATCGCAGGTCAGCGGCGAGTAGTTGAGCGCCTCGACATGGCGCCAGCCGTGCCGGAGCAGCGAGCGGCGCAGCAGCACGAAGACGGAGCGGTTGTCGATGAAGCCGTGCAGCAGGAGCACCGGCGGACGGGACCGGCCTTCGGTCGGCAGCGGCGACGGCGGGCCGGCCGCGCCGGGGCGCGGCGCTTCCACCGCCGGGGGAAGGGGCCGCTCCTGGGAGATGCCGGTCGGATACAGCAGGAGATGACCGGCGAGCACCGCCAGCTCCGTCACCGTGCTGCGCAGCAGAAGGGAAGAGGCGCGTGGCGGCAGCAGCCGGGCGCACCGCAGCGGTACGGCGAGGAGGCGCGCGAGCAGAAGAGGTGCGGAGAGAAAGGGCAGGGCCTGCATGGCTGACCTCCCGAACGGCACGCGGAAGGCAGCTGTGACCCCCGAATGCCCTCGCGGGAAGCCATGAGCTGCCACGGCGGGCAGGCGGCATGCCCGTCCCGGCATACCCGTCCCGATGTGCGCCCGACGGCGCGGTGGCCCGGCTGCGACTCCCCGTACGCCCGGCCCGCGCGCGCCGCCGCCTGTCCCTGGCGGCGCGGCGCGCGGGACGCGGTGCGTGGCGAACGTGTCCCGTGTGTGATTTCCCCCTCGCCGGATGTCACGAAACGGCTGGGTACGGGATGCTGGAGATAACGTTCGTTCACGCTCGTGGCCGCCGGATCGCGGCCGCGCGATCGATTGTCGGCTCGGCGGCACCACCGTGCCGTGCATGGCTTGGAGGCAGTGATGAGTGTGGCTCGGCAGAGCGGGGCGCAAGCGGGGAGCCAGGGCACGGCGGGCCGGTCGGGCCCGATCCGTGTGGTGGTGGCCAAGCCGGGCCTGGACGGGCACGACCGCGGCGCCAAGGTCATCGCGCGGGCACTGCGCGACGCCGGCATGGAGGTCATCTACACCGGCCTGCACCAGACCCCCGAGCAGATCGTCGACACCGCGATCCAGGAGGACGCCGACGCCATCGGCCTGTCCATCCTCTCCGGCGCGCACAACACCCTCTTCGCGAAGGTCATCGCCCTGTTGGAGGAGCGCGACGCGGCGGACATCAAGGTCTTCGGCGGCGGCATCATCCCCGAGGAGGACATCCCTCCGCTCAAGGCCCAGGGCGTCGCGGAGATCTTCACCCCGGGCGCGACGACCACCTCGATCGTGGAGTGGGTCAACGCCAACGTGCGCCCGCTGGCGGTCTGAGGCACCGGGACGACCCGACCCGGAGCGGCGCCGTCCGGCCGACGGGCGGCGCCGCCCGGCCGGGGCGCGGCACCTCACCGCGCGCTCCGGCCGTCCGGGCCCCCGGGCGGCGGGGCGAGTTCGTCACGCATCGTGGCGCGCAGCCGGAGCGTGCCGACCAGCCGCTGGAACGCCTCGGACCAGTAGCCGCCGGAGCCGGGCGAGGCGCCCTCCGGCTCGTCCGTGACCGCGGTGAGCATGTCCAGACGGTCCGCCGCGGCCGGGTCCAGACACCGCTCGGCCAGGCCCATCACGCCGCTGAAGCTCCACGGATAGCTGCCCGCGTCCCGCGCGATGTCCAGGGCGTCCACGACGGACCGGCCCAGCGGCTCCGCCCAGGGCACCGCGCAGACCCCCAGCATCCGGAACGCGTCCGACAGGCCGTGCGCGGCGATGAACTCGGCCACCCAGCGGGCCCGTTCGTCGGCCGGCAGCACGGTCAGCAGCTTGGCCAGATCCCGTGACGAGCCGGCCGGCGCGACCTCGGCGGCCTGCGCCGGAGCGGCCGGCGCGCCCAGCAGCGCCCGCGCCCACTCCGCGTTCCGCTGGCGCACCGCGGCCCGGCACCAGGCGTCATGCAGTTCGGTCCGCCAGTCGTCGGCCACCGGCAACGCCACGATCGCCGCCGGATCCCGGCCCGCGAACCGCTCGCACCAGCCCTCCAGCGGCGCGGCCTCCACCAACTGCCCCAGCCACCAGGACCGTTCACCCCGGCCGGACGGCGGCTTCGGCGCCACCCCGTCCCGCTGCATCCCCGCGTCGCACTCGTGCGGCGCCTCGACGACGATCACCGCGGGATCGGCCGAGCGGTCCGGACTGACGTGCGCCTGCGCGCGCCGCGCCATCCGGGCCGCGAGCGCCGACCCGGGCAGCGCGGAGAGCAGCTCGGCGGCCGTGGCCCGGACGTTGCGGCTGCGGTCGGACAGCGTCTGTTCGAGGAACGGCTCATCGGTCGCCGCGAGGGTCTCGCGCAGCGAGTCGAGAAACAGCAGGCGGTCCTCGGCCCGCTCCGTCGCCCAGGTCGTCACCAGCAGCTCCAGCCCCTCCTGCGGGTCGCGGCGGCGCAACGCGGTGAGCAGCGCCACCCGCTCCGCGAACAGGCCCTCCTCCCACAGGCGCCGCACCTGTGCGGGATCCGCCGCCGCGGACGGCTCCGCCGGGCCGCCGCTGCCCCGCAGCACGAACGTCCACGCGTCGTTGAGCCGCGCCAGCCACAGGGCCCGCGGCCCCGCCAGGGCGAGCGCGGCCGGCCGCAGATCGGTACGCGCCCGGGCGGCGTCGAGCAGCGCGGGCAGCAGCGCCTCCGGGGCGCGGTAACCGTGGCCGTCGGCGGCGGCCAGCCACTGCGGCAGCAGTTCGGTGAGGTCCGGGGCCGTCCCGCGGCGGCTGCCGCCTCCGGAGCCGCCGCGGTCGGCGAGCAGCAGCGCGAGCCGGCGGCGCGCGGCCGGCGGCAGCAGGGGCCGCGGGTCGGCCGGGGCCGGGGCGGGCCGCTCACCGGCCGGCGCCGGGCGCAGCGCCGCCCGGCGGCGGACCGTGCTCACCGCGGCCGCGTCCAGCAGCGCGGCCGCGGCACCCTGGCCGGGCCGCACCGCCACCGGCGGCAGCCGCCGCTCGGTCCCGAGCAGCGCCGCGTTCACGAGCGCGGACCAGGGCGCGGGAGCGGCCGCGACGGGCGGGGGAGCGGCGGGCGCGGCGGCGGTGGTGAGCGCGGTGGACGGGTCGGCTGCTGCCGCCGCGGCAGGTGAAGCCGGTGTGGCGGGTGCAGCAGGTGATGCGGGTGTGGTGTCGCCGGCCGTGCGGGCGGCGTCAGGGCTGGTGGTTGTCGTCATGCCCTTCCTCCAGGAATCGGTGGTCGACGGGGTACAGCAGTGCGAGGGTGTCGCGTCCGGCGCGACCGGGGCCTGCGGTCACAGGGACACCGGGGCCGGGTCCCAGACGGTCAGCGGCAGGAAGCCGCGGTGGCCGCACTCGCCGAAGACCGTGACCGGCGCACCACCCGATATGGCGGCCAGCTGCCAGAGCCCCGTACGGCCCGGACAGCGCGGGTCCAACGGAAGCGCCGACTCGCCGTCCGCGTCGGCCAGTTGCCAGCCCGCGCCGTCCCGGCCCGGTATCGGCGTGACGTCCGCGAGCACCACCGGCCAGGACTCCAGCCACGGGTCGTCGCGCAGCGCATCGCCGTACGCGGCCAGCGCGGCGTCGATGCCGCAGCCCGGCGGCACCGGCCCCGGAACCGCCGGGGCATGCCGCTCCCCGAGGGCGGCGCGCAGCGGCCGGGCACCCGGGTAGAACGCCAGGTCCGCGTCGAGCACCAGACCGGGCGGCAGCGCCACGTCCAGCGGACGATGGGCACCGCCGAAGGACAGGTGCAGCGCCATCCGCCCGGTCCGCTCACCCCGCAGATGGATGCGGCGGGTGGTCAGCGCGCCGTCGTCGCTGTCCTGTTGGGCGAGCACCAGCCAGCGGTCCCGCACCGTCGCCGCGTCGGGACCGGCCAGCAGCTCCGCCGCCTCCGTCGTCAGACCGACCCGCGACCGGACCGTCGCCGCGAGCGGCGCCGGCAGGCCCTCGATGCCGAGGAAGCCCCGGCCGAGCAGATGCAGCAGCGCACACTCCTCCAGCAGCCGCGCCGGCCAGTCCGGCCCCGACGCCACCAGCGACCCCAACTCCCGCGCCCGCGCGGCCAGCCCGGGCGCCTGCGCGTCGACCATGCGCGCCGCCGTCTCGTCCCAGGAACCGCCCCCGCCGGCGCGGTCGGCCGAGGCCAGCCCCGACTGCAGCAGGTCCTCCAGCCGCTGCTCCAACTCCGTCGCGCCCGCGCCGATGCGCCGCATCCGGCGCTCCGCCCGTCGCTCGGCCGCCGCCGGATCGGCGGGCGCCCGCGAGGCGGCACCGGAACCGGCGGCCGCGCCCCCCGGCCCACCGGGCCGCTCACGACGGCCGGCCAGCCACTCACCCGCCCACTGCGGCGGCTCCCCGCCCGCCACCGCCCCGGCGTCCCCCGCCCAGAGCAGCAGCAGCCCCAGCGCGTGCTTGCACGGAAACTTCCGGCTCGGACAACTGCACCGGAAAGCCGGCCCCTTGATGTCCACCACCGCCTGATACGGCGTCCTGCCGCTGCCCTTGCACAGCCCCCACACCGCGCCGTCGTCCGCGCCCGTCCCCGACCACGGCCCGGGCGCCGCGAGCTTGCCGCCCGCCCTGCGTGATGCCTCGTCAGGTGCCAGTGCGAGCACCTGATCCGTCGTCCAGCGTTCCCCCAGCGGATTCATGTCAACGACGCTACGGCGCACCACTGACAATCCCCCTCGCCCACATCGAAACCGCAGGTCAGAGCGGGTTCCAGGGGCGTTGTCAGTGGTGTGGTGCAGGGTTGATCCAGCAAGCGGCCGAAGGGATTTCCGCGGTGTCGGCCGCAGTCCTTGCGACTAGGGGGAGCCATGTCCGAGACCACCGATCACACGACGCACGACGCGGCGGGGAACGACCCCGCCCGGCCGGCCGCAGCGGCGCCGGACACCGGGGGCGGCGAAGCGCTGCGACCGCACGCCGAAGACACCTTCGCCGACGAACTCAAGGCCCTCGCCGCCGCCGACGACCGGCCGCGCCCCGCGCGCTGGCGGCTCTCGCCCTGGGCGGTCGCCACGTACCTCCTCGGCGGCACCCTCGCCGACGGCACGGTCATCACACCCAAATACGTCGGCCCGCGCCGCATCGTCGAAGTCGCCGTGACCACGCTCGCCACCGACCGCGCGCTGCTGCTGCTCGGCGTGCCCGGCACCGCCAAGACCTGGGTCTCCGAACACCTGGCGGCAGCCGTCAGCGGCGACTCCACCCTCCTCGTGCAGGGCACCGCCGGCACCCCCGAGGAAGCGATCCGCTACGGCTGGAACTACGCCCAGCTGCTCGCCAACGGCCCCAGCCGCGACGCCCTGGTACCCAGCCCCGTGATGCGCGCCATGGCCCACGGCATGACCGCCCGGGTCGAGGAACTCACCCGCATCCCCGCCGACGTGCAGGACACCCTCATCACCGTCCTGTCGGAGAAGACCCTGCCCATCCCGGAACTGGGCCAGGAGGTGCAGGCCGTCCGCGGCTTCAACCTCATCGCCACCGCCAACGACCGCGACCGCGGTGTCAACGAACTCTCCAGCGCGCTGCGCCGCCGCTTCAACACCGTCGTCCTGCCGCTGCCCGCGACACCCGACGAAGAGGTGGACATCGTCTCGCGCCGCGTCGGCCAGATCGGCCGCTCGCTGGACCTGCCGCCCGCCCCGGAGGGCCTCGACGAGATCCGCCGCGTCGTCACCGTCTTCCGCGAACTGCGCGACGGCCGCACCACCGACGGCCGTACGAAACTCAAGTCGCCGTCCGGCACCCTCTCCACCGCCGAGGCCATCTCGGTGGTGACGAACGGCCTGGCACTGGCCACCCACTTCGGCGACGGCGTACTGCGCTCCGGTGACGTGGCCGCCGGCATCCTGGGCGCTGTGGTCCGCGACCCGGCCGCCGACCGGGTCGTCTGGCAGGAGTACCTCGAAACGGTCGTACGGGAACGCGACGGCTGGAAGGACTTCTACCGCGCCTGCCGCGAGGTGAGCGCATGAGCGGGCGCACGGCGGACGGCCCCCGGCCGGCGCTGCTCGGCGTGCGGCACCACGGCCCCGGCTCGGCACGGGCGGTGCGCGCCGCACTGGAGCGGTGCGCACCCGCCGCGGTCCTGATCGAAGGACCGCCCGAGGCCGACGCACTGGTGCCACTGGCCGCCCGGGACGGCATGCGGCCCCCCGTCGCGCTGCTCGCCCACGTACAGGACGATCCGGGCCGCGCCGCGTTCTGGCCGCTGGCCGAGTTCTCCCCGGAATGGGTCGCGCTGCGCTGGGCCCTGCGGCACGACGTCCCCGTCCGCTTCATCGACCTGCCCGCCGCGCACACCCTGGCGATGCCGCAGGACGACGGGAGCACCGACACCGACCGGGCCACCGACGGCGCGGCCCCCGACGCCACCGACGTACGGATCGACCCGATCCGGGCACTGGCCGGGACCGCCGGCTACGACGACCCCGAACGCTGGTGGGAGGACGTGATCGAGCACCGCGGCACCGCGCCCGACGGGGCGCACCCCGACGCGGATCCACTGGCCCCGTTCGCGGCGCTGGCGGAGGCGATGGCGGCGCTCCGCGAGGCGTACGGCGACGGCGGACACCACCGCGACCCGCTCCGCGAGGCCCACATGCGGCTCCGCCTGCGGGCCGCCCGCAAGGAATTCGGGGACGACCTCGCCGTCGTGTGCGGCGCCTGGCACGTCCCGGCGCTGGCGCGGCGCACCACCGTGGCCGCCGACCGGCAGCTGCTCAAGGGGCTGCCGAAGGCCAAGGTGGCGACCACCTGGGTGCCGTGGACCCACCGGCGGCTCTCCCGGCACAGCGGCTACGGCGCCGGCATCGCCTCCCCCGGCTGGTACGGCCACCTCTTCAGCGCCCCCGACCGCCCCGTCGAACGCTGGCTGACCAAGGTCGCCGGAGTGCTGCGGGAAGAGGACTACGCCGTCTCCTCGGCCCACGTCATCGAAGCGGTACGGCTCGCCGAAGGACTGGCCACGGTCCGCGGCCGCCCACTGGCCGGCCTGACCGAACTGGACGACGCGATCCGCGCCGTCATGGGCGACGGCACCGACGCGCCGTCCTCCCTCATCCACGACCGGCTGGTCGTCGGCGAGGTCCTCGGCGAGGTCCCCGACGACGCCCCCGCGGTCCCCCTGCAGCGCGACCTCACCCGCAGCCAGCGGACGCTGCGGCTCAAACCCGAGGCCCTGGAACGGGAACTGCAGCTCGACCTGCGCAAGGACACCGACGCCGGACGCAGCCGCCTGCTGCACCGGCTGCGGCTGCTCGGCATCCCCTGGGGCGAACCCGCCCGCTCCCGCGGCAGCACCGGCACCTTCCGCGAGACCTGGCAGCTGCGCTGGGAACCCGAACTGGCCGTGCGCGTCGCCGAGGCCGGCGTCTGGGGCACCACCGTGCACACCGCGGCCACCGCCAAGGCCACCACCGAAGCCACCGCGGCGACCTCCCTCGCCGAGGTCACCGCACTCGCCGAACACTGCCTGCTCGCCGCACTCCCGGACGCCCTCCCGGTGGTGATGCGCGCACTCGCCGACCGCGCCGCCCTCGACACCGACGTCGGCCACCTCGCCCGGGCGCTGCCCGCCCTCGTACGGTCCGTGCGCTACGGCGACGTCCGCGGCACCGACGCCACGGCACTCCGCGACGTGGCGACGGGCCTGGCCGAACGGGTCTTCGTCGGACTGCCACCGGCCTGCCCCGGACTGGACGCGGACGGCGCCGCCGAACTGCGCGGCCACCTCGACGCCACCCACCGGGCCGTCGCCCTCCTCGCCCAGGAGGACAACCCCCCGCAACCCCCCGCCGGACCGCGGACCGGACAGCGGACCGCACCCCCGGCCCGCCCGGCCGACCTGCGCGCCCGCTGGGCCGACGTGCTGCGCACACTGAGCGAACGGGACACCGTCCCCGGCCTCATCCGCGGCCGGGCGACCCGGCTGCTGCTCGACGAAGGCGCCCTGGCCGACGGGGGAGCCGAGCGGCTGATGGGACTCGCCCTCTCACCGGGCACCCCACCCGCCGACGCGGCCGGCTGGATCGAGGGCTTCGCCGGCGACGGTGACAGCGGGGACGGCGGCATGCTGCTCGTCCACGACACCCGGCTGCTCGCCCTGCTCGACGGCTGGCTCACCGGCGTCCCGGACGGCGCGTTCACCGACGTACTGCCCCTGCTGCGCCGCACGTTCGCCGCATACGACACCGGGGTGCGGCGCACACTCGGCGAACTCGCCCGCCGCGGCCCCACGACCACGACACCCGGCCCGGCACCCGCCGCCGACACCGACACACCCGGCTTCGGCCCCGGCCTGGACCGCGACCGCGCCGCGGCCGTCCTCCCCACCCTGCGACTGCTGCTGGGACACGGACAGCGCGGCTTCGACGACCTCACGGAGGTGGCGAGTTGACCACTACCACGACCACCCGCGACGACGGCTCCGAACGCCTCCGCCGCTGGCGCCTGGTCCTCGGCGCCGCCGCCGACGGCACCGGACACGAACTCCACGGCCGCGACGCCGCCATGGACGGTGCCCTCACCGCGCTCTACGGCCGGCAGAAGGGCGCCGACGGCCAGGGCACCGACCGCGGACGGCGCACGGCAGGACTCGGCGCCTCCGCCCCCGGCGTCGCGCGCTGGCTCGGCGACATCCGCACGTACTTCCCGTCCTCCGTGGTGCAGGTGATGCAGCGCGACGCCATCGAACGGCTCGGACTGTCCGCGCTCCTGCTGGAACCGGAAATGCTCGAAGCGGTCGAGGCCGACGTGCACCTGGTGGGCACCCTCCTCTCGCTCAACCGCGTCATGCCCGAGACCACCAAGGAGACCGCACGGGCCGTCGTCCGCAAGGTCGTCGCACAGCTGGAGAAGAAACTCGCCACCCGCACCCGCGCCACCCTCGGCGGCGCCCTCGACCGCTCCGCCCGCATCAGCCGCCCACGCCACCGCGACATCGACTGGGACCGCACCATCCGGGCGAACCTCAAGAACTACCTGCCGGAACACCGCACCGTCGTACCCGAGCGGCTCATCGGCCACGGCCGGGCCGCACAGTCCGTCAAAAAGGACGTGGTGCTCTGCATCGACCAGTCCGGCTCGATGGCCGCCTCGGTCGTCTACGCCTCCGTCTTCGGCGCCGTCCTCGCGTCCATGCGCGCCCTCGACACCAGACTCGTCGTCTTCGACACCGCCGTCGTCGACCTGACGGACCAACTGGACGACCCCGTCGACGTCCTCTTCGGCACCCAACTCGGCGGCGGCACCGACATCAACCGCGCCCTGGCCTACTGCCAGTCACGCATCACCCGCCCCGCCGACACCGTCGTCGTCCTCATCAGCGACCTCTACGAAGGCGGTATCCGCGACGAGATGCTCAAACGGGTCGCCGCGATGCAGGCGTCCGGAGTGCAGTTCGTGACCCTGCTCGCCCTCTCCGACGAGGGCGCGCCGGCCTACGACCGGAGCCACGCCGCGGCCCTCGCGGCCCTGGGCGCACCGGCGTTCGCCTGCACACCGGACCTCTTCCCGGACGTCATGGCGGCCGCCCTGGAGAAACGACCGCTGCCCATACCGGACATGGCGGAGCAACGGTGACCGATGCACCGGGCGGACTTGCGTGCCACCTGGCACCTCGTGCAAGGATCAGGGCAACGCTCGATCGCCCGCGACGCGCGTGACACCGAGGCCGTCGTGCCCGAGTGTCCCCGTCCGTATGGGAAGGTCCCCTCCTTGTCCGCTGTGCTCGCCCTGCCTGCGGCCGTGCGCCTGCCGCGCGCGGCAGCCGCGCGGCGCGCACTGCTGGCCGGGCTCTTCCTGGTGGGCTTCGTCGCCCTCGGCTTCGCCTTCGGTCCCGGCGCCCACGCCGACGACCGTACGGGCTCGCAGGCCCTGACCGGGGCGACGTCCCCGGCCCGGGCCTCGTCCGAGGCGTCCGACCCGGACCGGGCCGCCACCCGGGACGGGGCCGCCGACGGCACGGACCGGCTCGCCGGCTCCGACGCCACGGCCGCACAGCAGGGCACGGCCGCCCGTACGCAGCTCACCGACGGCGCGCAGGCCGCGTCCCGTGAACTCGCCGACGCCGTACGCCCCGCCGCCGAGCGGACCGCACCGGTCACCGGCCGGATCACCGAACCGGTGAGCCACGCCGTACAGGACCTCGGGAACACGGCCGGTGCCGTGCTGCCCGTCGACCTCCCGACCGGCGACGCGCACACACAGCGGCCCGGCGACGGCGCGGCGCACCCGCACGGCCGTACGCCCGGCCACGCGCAGCAGGCCGGTCCCCGGACCGGCACGCCGGCGGACGGCACCGCCGCCCGGCCCGCGCGCTGCACGGACGGCTCGCACACGACGGACGCCGGGCTCTCCCGGACCACCGTCCACGAGCAGCGGGACCCGGGCCACCCCGGCCTGCCGGGCCAGCTCCCGCAGGCGCCGTCGGCGCCCGCCCCGCACACCGCCGGTGACGGCCACGGCCCCCGCGGTGGGGACCACCAGGCCACCACCCCGGCACACTCCCCGCGCTTCCGGCTGCTGCCCGGTGGCGTCCGCACGGCCGATGGCGCTCCGACGCGTCGGCGTGCCGAAGAAATCCTCGAATTCCCGGGCTAGGGCAGACCGCTCCGCGTCTGTAACCGGACCTGCCGCGCGGGGGCGGGACAGGTCTGCCCTTAAACCCTCCTGAATTCAAAGGACTTCATCTCCATGCGTTCCACCATCCGTCGTTCCGTCGTCGTCGCCGCTGCCGCCACCGGCCTGTGGGCCCTCGGCTCCGTCGCCGCCAACGCCGCCGAGCTGCCCGTCTCCACGGACCTGCCCGCCACCGGCACGGTGACCGACGCCACCCGGCAGCTGCCCACCGGCGACGTGGCCGGCACCGCCACCACGACGGTCAAGAAGGTCGCCGGCCCCGCGCAGAAGACGGTGGGCGGCGTGACCGGCAAGGCGACCGGCGCCCTCGGCGGTGTGTCGACCCAGGACCTGCCCACCGGCAAGCTGCCGCAGGTCGGTGACGCCACCGGCGCCGTGGACGGCGCGAAGCAGCTGCTGGGCGGCGCGGACCTGCCGAAGACCGGCCAGGTCGCGAAGACCGTCGACGCGAAGAAGGCCAAGAAGGTCACCAAGGCCGTCAAGAAGGCTGTCAAGGTCGCCAAGGCCGCGGACCTCGGCAAGCTCGGCCACCTCACGGACGGCTCGGTGCCCTCCGTTCCGTCGCTGCCCGCCACCCCGGGCGTGCCCTCCGCCGACCTGCCCGGTGGCCTGCCCCAGCTGCCCAAGGCCCCCGCGCTGCCCAAGGCCCCCGGCTCCGCCGACAACCTGCTGGCCGGCCTCGCCGGTGCCGGCATCCGTCCCGAGCAGCTGACCCAGCAGGCCCAGGCCGCGCTGGCCACCGCCCGCCCAGTCGTCGACAACGCGGCCGCCGACGCGCTGCCGCCCGTCGCCCGTCGGATCGTCGTCAAGGTCGTGCCGGTCGCCCAGGGCGCGGCCGGCGGCGCCGGCCGGCTCGCCGGTGACGCGGCCGCCCAGGCCACCCCGTTCGTGACCGTCGTCGGCGGCCAGGCGCAGCTGTTCGTGCAGGGTGCCGCCGGTGACGCGGTGCCGTTCGCGCAGGGCGCGGCCACCGACGCGACCGCCTTCGTGCAGGGCAAGGCCGCCGACGCGGTGCCGTTCGCGCAGGGCAAGGCCGCCGACGCCGTGGCGTTCGGCCAGGATGCCGGCGCCGACGCCGTCCCGTTCGCCAAGGGCCTGGCCACCGTCGTCGTGACCGACGGCAAGGGCACCGCCACCAAGGCCGTCGCCGGCGTGCAGGCCGCGACCCCGCTCCCGTCCCTGCCCGCGACCCCGTCCGTCCCGTCGGTGCCGTCCGTCCCGTCGGTTCCGTCGGTGCCCTCCGTTCCCTCGGTGCCCTCCGTGCCCGCCGTCCCGGCCCACCTGACCGACGCCGTCGCCGTCCCGGCCGTGCCCGCCGACCTGGCCCGTCTCACCAACGCCGCCAACGTTCCGGCCCTGCCGGTCCTCCCGGCCCTGCCGACCCTCCCCGTCCAGGCCATCTGAGCCCTCAGGACGCACCACCGGCGCGTCGGCCGCGGCGGCGGCCGAACAGCACCGGAACACCAAGAACAGCCGGGCGGACCTCTGTGGGGGAGGGCCGCCCGGCCTTGTGTTTTCCACGGCCGGCCGGACCCCTATACGCCGATCACGCCGGGATTCCCGCTCCTCGCTCCTCGCCAATCGCGCAACGACGTCGGAAAACCGCCGACGACATGCGGAAATCACGAGAAGGCGTAACTTGGCCAAAAGATCTGTGACCGTAATCACCGCTGGAGTGTGATCTGCGATTTAGGGCCGCAGGTCCTGCGGCGATAACCTGCGAGACGGACATGCCGCGTATCCGGTCACCGTGTACGCCTCCCCTGTGACAGCGCCGTCACGTTGCCCTTCGCGGCACGCCCATCGCAGACGAACGAACCGCGATCACTACGGCGATTCTGAGAAGACAAGGGACGGACGCGCGTGGACCTGTTCGAGTACCAGGCGAGGGACCTCTTCGCCAAGCACGGTGTACCGGTGCTGGCCGGTGAAGTCATCGACACGCCTGAGGCAGCCCGCGAGGCGACCGAGCGGCTGGGCGGCAAGTCCGTCGTCAAGGCGCAGGTGAAGGTCGGTGGCCGCGGCAAGGCCGGTGGCGTCAAGCTGGCCGGAACCCCCGACGAGGCCGTCGCCCGCGCGACGGACATCCTCGGCATGGACATCAAGGGCCACACGGTCCACAAGGTGATGATCGCCGAGACCGCGCCGGAAATCCTTGAGGAGTACTACGTCTCGTACCTCCTCGACCGCACCAACCGCACCTTCCTGGCCATGGCCTCCGTCGCCGGCGGCATGGACATCGAGGAGGTCGCCGAGAAGACCCCCGAGAAGCTCGCCAAGATCCCGGTCGACGCCAACGACGGCGTCAGCAAGGAGAAGGCGCAGGAGATCGTCGCCGCGGCGAAGTTCCCCGCCGAGGTCGCCGACAAGGTCGCCGACGTCCTCGTCACCCTGTGGGAGACCTTCATCGCCGAGGACGCGCTCCTCGTCGAGGTCAACCCGCTCGCCAAGGTGGCCAACGGCGACGTCATCGCCCTGGACGGCAAGGTCTCCCTGGACGCCAACGCCGAGTTCCGCCAGCCGGAGCACGAGGCGCTCGAGGACAAGGACGCGGCCAACCCGCTCGAGGCCGCGGCCAAGGCGAAGGGCCTCAACTACGTCAAGCTCGACGGCCAGGTCGGCATCATCGGCAACGGCGCGGGCCTCGTCATGAGCACCCTCGACGTCGTCGCCTACGCCGGTGAGAACCACGGCAACGTCAAGCCCGCCAACTTCCTCGACATCGGTGGCGGCGCCTCCGCCGAGGTCATGGCGAACGGCCTGGAGATCATCCTCGGCGACCCGGACGTCAAGTCCGTGTTCGTCAACGTCTTCGGCGGCATCACCGCCTGTGACGAGGTCGCCAAGGGCATCGTCCAGGCCCTGGAGCTGCTCAAGTCCAAGGGCGAGGACGTCAACAAGCCCCTGGTCGTGCGCCTCGACGGCAACAACGCGGAGCTGGGTCGTCAGATCCTGTCGGACGCCAACCACCCGCTGGTCCAGCGCGTGGACACCATGGACGGCGCGGCCGACAAGGCCGCCGAGCTGGCTGCTGCTAAGTAAGAGGGACGAGGACACTAACCACCATGGCTATCTTCCTGACCAAGGAAAGCAAGGTCATCGTCCAGGGCATGACCGGTGCCACTGGCATGAAGCACACCAAGCTGATGCTCGGTGACGGCACCAACATCGTCGGCGGTGTCAACCCGCGCAAGGCCGGCACCTCCGTCGACTTCGACGGCACCGAGGTCCCGGTCTTCGGCTCCGTCAAGGAAGCGATGGAGAAGACGGGCGCCGACGTCTCCGTCCTCTTCGTGCCGCCGGCCTTCGCCAAGGCCGCCGTCGTCGAGGCGATCGACGCCGAGATCCCGCTCGCCGTCGTGATCACCGAGGGCATCGCGGTCCACGACTCCGCCGCCTTCTGGGCGTACGCGAAGTCCAAGGGCAACAAGACCCGCATCATCGGCCCGAACTGCCCCGGCCTGATCACCCCCGGCCAGTCCAACGCCGGCATCATCCCGGGCGACATCACCAAGCCCGGCCGCATCGGCCTGGTGTCGAAGTCCGGCACGCTGACCTACCAGATGATGTACGAGCTCCGTGACATCGGCTTCTCCTCGGCCGTCGGCATCGGTGGCGACCCGGTCATCGGCACCACCCACATCGACGCCCTCGCGGCGTTCGAGGCGGACCCCGACACCGACCTGATCGTCATGATCGGCGAGATCGGCGGCGACGCCGAGGAGCGTGCGGCCGACTTCATCAAGGCCAACGTCACCAAGCCGGTCGTCGGCTACGTCGCGGGCTTCACCGCGCCCGAGGGCAAGACCATGGGCCACGCCGGCGCCATCGTCTCCGGCTCCTCCGGCACCGCCCAGGCGAAGAAGGAGGCCCTCGAGGCCGCCGGCGTCAAGGTCGGCAAGACCCCGTCGGAGACCGCGCGCCTGGCCCGCGAGATCCTCGTCGGCTGACCACCTGCCGGCTCGCACCGCCGGACCCGTCCTGCGGCGCAGTGCTGCCGTGCACAGCGGGACGCGGGCCCGTACCCCTGGTGGGTACGGGCCCGCGGCTGTTCTCGCTCACCGGCGCCCGGACGGCCCAACTGGGCCCGGAGCGTGGGCAGTTACCGGCCCTGCCGTCCCCACTGGCCTTACTGGCTTTACGGGGTGCGGCGGGCAGCCGGGGCGGATCCGGTTTTCCCGGCCGGGGCTCGGGCTGATTCCGTCCCCCCGGGCTCAGCGGGCTTCCGGGAGGAGCCGGGCCTCGCGGGGCTGCACCGGCCCATCCGGCGCGACCGGCGCGGTCACCAGGGGCCGCTGCCACGGCGGGGCCCCACGGTCCGGGGCGACGACCGCCACGGACAACGTGACCAGCGCGAACAGCCCGGTCAGGGCAAAGGTCACCCTGGTGAGCCGGCGCGCGCTGCGCTCACTCTCGGCACGGAGCAGCGGCGCGGCCGCCGCAGGTGTGACCGCCTGCGCGGTGACCCTTTGCGGTGCGGCTGCTTGCCGTACGGCCGGCGGCGCCACCTCCAACGTCGCCGCCAACACCGCCAGTCGGCCCCGCCACCCCTCGTCCCCCGCCGTATCCGCACCCCACTTCTCCACGCCCTGCTCCTCCGTACCCTGCTCCCCTCCGCGTGACGACTCCGCACGTGACGACTCCGCGCGTGACAGCTTCCCGCCCGCGAGTTCCCTGCCCGACAGCTCCGCTACGACCCGCTCACGGGCGTGGGCCAGGCGGCTCGCGGCGGCCGGCGTGCTCGCCTCGACCTCGATCGCGGCCTCGTACAGCCCGAGCCCCACCCCGTCGTGCAGCACCAGCATCCGCCGGTACGGCGCGGGCAGACGCAGCACCGCCGTCAGCAGCGCGCGGTCCGCCGGTGCCACGGAGGGCGGCACTTCCTGCGCCGTCCGGGCGGTCCGCAGCCAGGGCAACAGCCGCTGCCAGGGCGTCAGCGCCCCCTCGTGCACCGTCGCCCGCACCCATCCCGCCGGGTCCGGGTCCACCGCCACCTGAGGCCATCGCTGCCACGCCAGCCGGAAGCCGCGTTCCACGGCCCTACGGGCCAGCTCAGGGCGGCCGGTGAGCAGGTACGCCTGCCGGGTCAGGCCGGCGGCGTGCCGGGAGTGCAGGTCGTCGAAGGCGGTGGCGGCCGGATTCTGCTCGCGCTGCGTCATACCCAGCAGTGTGGAAAACCAGGATCGACGGAGCCGGTGCGACACACACGGCATACGCGACACGTCGATCATTTGCCCAGTACGCGGATGAAAAGGGTGTTGTTGGCAGCATGGCCGCGTGAGCCAGTTGACCGACCGCGGCCCCACCCTCTCCTCGCACGGCCGGACCGCCGCCCGGCGCTCCTCGGCGATCGGCGCGGCCTTCGTCGGCGGGGTGACCGCCGCCGGCCTCGGCCTGGGCGCCCTGACGGTGGCCGTGCTGCTGCTGTGGGTCGCCTCCCCGTACCCCGACAGCGGCCCCTCGCGGGCCCTCCACCTCGCCGCCGACCTGTGGTTGCTCGCGCACGGCGGCGACCTCGTACGCACCGCCACCCCCTCCGGCGCCGCGGCCCCGGTCGCCGTCACCCCGCTGCTGCTGTCCGTACTCCCGGTCTGGCTGTTGCACCGCGCCGCCCGCCACACCCTGGCCACCGCCCCCGCACCTGCCGACCCCGGCCGGACCGGCAGGGGCCCGGGACGCGCGGCGCCGGGAGGCGGCGACCCGAGGGTGGGAGACGCGCGTCCGGCCGGGAGGGAGCTGGGACGTACGGATCGGCTCGGCGCGACTGCGGGATGCGAAAGCCCGCCGGGGTCCGTACGGGGTGCCGGCACCACCCCCGAATCCGCTCGCCCGGCCGGCACCGTCACCCCGCGAGCCGACAGCCGGGACGACGACACCGCCCCGGGAGTCGATGGCGGGGACAACGACACCGCCTCGGGAGTCGATGGCGGGGGCAACGACACCACCCCGGTCGCCACCGCCCTGCCTACCGTCACCACCCCACGAACGACACCCCTACGCGGTGGCGCCGGCCTGCGCGATGGCGCCGGCCTGCGCGATGGCATCGACCTACGCGGTGCTGCCGGTCAAAGCGGTGACACCGGCCAACTGGGTGGCACCGGCCCAAGATCCGTCAGTTCCGTCAGTTCCGTCAGTTCCGCCAGATCCGCCAGATCCGCCGACTCCACCACCCCGGCCGATCCAGGCCCCCGCACTCTCCTCGGCGCCCTGCTCACCGGCTATCTGCTGGTCGCGGCCGGCGTGCTGCTCTACACCTCGGCGGGCCATCTGCAAGCAAACGCGCTCAGCGTCCTGCTGTACGTACCGGGCACGGCCCTCGCCACCCTCGCCGCCACGACCTGGCACGTCCTCGGGCCGGCCGGTGCTGCCCTGCTCCCCGCCCGGCTCCGGCGGGCCGGTGCGAAGCTGCCGCACCGGGTACGCGCCCGGCTCGGCGGCCCGCGTGCCGCCGCCGCACTGCAGGCCGCCGGCGTAGCCCTGCTCGCCCTGCTCGTCGCCGGTGCGCTGCTCACCCTGCTCGCACTCGGACTGCACGCTGGCCGGGTCCGCCAGGACTTCCTCCAGCTCGCGCCCGACTGGGCGGGCCGCGCGACGGTCCTGCTGCTGTGCCTCCTCCTGCTGCCGAACGCGGCCGTCTGGGGTGCCGCGTACGGCCTCGGCCCGGGCTTCACCCTCGGCGCGGACAGCGTGATCGGCCCACTCGGCGCCTCCCCGCACCCCGTACCGCCCCCACTGCCCCTGCTCGGCGCCCTGCCGGAGACTGTCTCTGCCACCCCCGGAACCCCTCTGACCTGGGCCGTCGCCGTGGTACCCCTCTGCGCGGGCGCCCTACTGGCCCGCCACATCGCCCACTGCGCCACGCCCACCCCACGCCCCGCATCGACGCCCGCGGTGCCGGCGCCCGAGACGGCCCCGGCCGAGACGAACTCGTCCGCGACAGCGTCATCGGAGCCGGCCACGTCCGCGACAGCCTCATCTGAGACTCCGGCACCCGGGGCGCCGCCGTGCGGGGCGAGGCTGTCCGGGGCGACGCCGTCCGGGGCGACGCCCTCCGGGACGGCCTCGTCCGAGACGGCGGCATCCGGTACGCCGACGGCGACAGGGGCGTGGCCCTGGTGGACGACAGCCTGCGTGGCGGGCCTGGCCGCCGCCGTCTGCGGTGCCCTCGTGGCGGTGCTCTCGGGCCTCGCCGGCGGAGCCTTGGGCAACAACGCGCTCGCCGCCTTCGGTCCCAGCTGGTGGCGTACGGGCCTGGCGGCTGCGGCCTGGACGGCGCTGATCGGTATCCCCGGCGCGCTGGCAGCCCGCGCCTGGCGGCTGCGGGCGGCGCGCGCCACCCGCGGCGGCACGGCGAGCCAGGGGAGCCAGGCGGCAGGGCAGAGGGTGACGAGGGCGGCCACCGCGGCGCGTGCGAAGGCGGGGCGGCGGGCGGGAGCAGACGGGGGCGGCGACTCAGTGGGGGAGCAGCCCCACGGCTCCGCCGACGCCGACGGCACCAGAGACCTGGCCGACGGCACCAGAAACCCGGCCGCCACCGGCTCAGTGACGACCAACGGCGCAGCGACGACCGCCGGCGCAGTGACAGCCACCGCCGCAGCGACCGTCGCAGCATCCGCCGGGACCGCCGGCGGTAGTGGCGGTGGGCGCGGAGAGGGCGTCGGTGCGGGCTGTCGGGGCGCCTCTGTCGGGAGCTCCGGGGTGGGTTCTGCCGGTGGCTTCGCCTTGCCTCCGCGTTCTCTTCCTTTTACGGCAACGAATACGGAGAGTGACTAGTTCCTGCTGAGGGTGGTTAATCGCTACGGAGGGTGATGGGGGAGGGGGCTGGGGGTGCTGCCCATGTCAGAGGGTGTGAGAGGGGCGGGGAAGGTCTCCCCGGTGGCTCCCGTCGGCTGCTCCTGCCCCCCGGCTGCTCCTACCCTCCGGCTACTCCTGCCCTCCGGCCGTTCCTGCCCCCCGGCTGCTCCTGCCCCCCGGCTGCTCCTACCCTCCGGCCGCTCCTGCCCCCCCGCCTACTCCTGGACGCTGAGCAGGGGGCGGAGTTCCTTGGGGAGGAGGTTTTCGCAGGACTTGCTGGAGGACTGGGTGAGGGCGTCGTTCACGCAGGTGAAGTAGTCGCGGTAGACGAGCTGCACGGTGAAGGTGGCGGCCACCATCATCAGTGCCAGGGAGGCGGTCACCAGGCCGGCGATCGCCGCGGTGACCTGCGGGCGGGTGGTGCCGGGGGCCGGTGCCGAGGGGGTGGCGGGGCGGGGGCCCGTGGTGGCCGCGGCGGGGGCGCCGGAGGCCGGGCGGCTCTCCGTCGTGCCGGAGGTCGGGCGGCTCTCCGTCGCGCCGGGGGTGGGGCGGTCCTCCGGGGTGCCGGGTGTCGGGCGGCCCTCCATCGCGGCGGTGGTGGCGGCGGCCGTCGTCTTCGCGGGGTCGGGCTTGGCGCGCAGGGAGCTGATGCCCCAGTAGATCGCCAGTGCGCCCAGCAGCAGGGAGACCTCGGGGAGGCTGAAGAGGACGAAGAAGAACGCCCACATGCCGGCCAGCAGCGCGTAGCGCGCGCGGCGCTGCGACGGGTCGGTGGGGTCCCAGCGCAGGTTGCCGGGGCCGCCGGGGCCGCCGTTGGGCTGGCCGTTGCGGCCGCCGGGTCGGGTGCCGAAGTCTCCGCTCTGCCGGCCGGGCTGCCGGGGGCTCCACTGGCTGCCCCAGTTCCGCGGCGGCTCGTCCTGCGGTGACTGCTCCTGGCCGCCCTGGCCCTGCCCGGGGTCCCGGCCCTGCCCCTGGTCGTGTCCCTGGCCCCGTGCGGGGTCCTGGTCGTGGGTGTGCGGGGCCGGGTGGCGCGGCCGCCATTCCCGGTCGGGGGTGCCGACGGGTGGCGGGGCGAAGGGGTTGTCACGGTCGGAGCCCGTGGAAGCCGGGGACGACGGCTTCGAGGAGGACGACTTGCGCTCGCGCGGCAGCAGCACCGCCCCGGGGGTGGTGACGGGTCGGGGGTACCACCCAGCGGTAGCTGGGGGAGGGAGCAGGAGGGCCGCGCGGCGGCGTCGGTCCGTCATCTGAGGCGTGTCTTCCCCTTGTCTCGTCCGTACGCGGGCCTCGCGGCCGGCGCCCGGTTACCACGAACTGCATGCAGTCTTACGCCCGACGCTACCTCCCGTCCCTGTACCCGTCCCGCGGGGGCCGCGCGGTGTGCCGGTATCGTTGCTGACGGTCGGCGCCTTCGTAGGGTTCCCCGGATTTTCGGTACCCGCGGCCTTGTACGACCACACAATGCATGCGCACCACCCCGGGCATGCGACCAGACAAGGCATGTGGGCTCGGGTGAGCTCACCGCACGCGAGATCGAGAAAGAGCCCCGCCGTGGCTTCGTCCCCAGCCTCCGCCTCAGTCCCCGCCTCAGCGCCCGTCCACGCGGTGCCGCCCGCCGATCCCGGCCGGCCCGCCCGCGTCGTCGTGCTCGTCTCCGGTTCCGGGACGAATCTGCAGGCGCTGCTGGACGCGATCGCCGCGCAGGGCGCGGCGGCGTACGGCGCGGAGATCGTGGCCGTCGGCGCCGACCGCGACGGCATCGTGGGCCTGGAGCGCGCCGAGCGGGCGGGCCTGCCGACGTTCGTGTGCCGGGTCAAGGACCACGGGAGCCGCGCGGACTGGGACCGGGCGCTCAGCGAGGCGACCGCGTCGTACGGGCCCGACCTGGTGGTGTCGGCCGGCTTCATGAAGATCCTGGGCAAGGAGTTCCTGGCCCGCTTCGACGGCCGGATCGTCAACACCCATCCGGCGCTGCTGCCGAGTTTTCCCGGTGCCCACGGCGTGCGTGACGCGCTCGCGTACGGCGCGAAGGTCACCGGATGCACCGTCCACTTCGTCGACGACGGGGTCGACACCGGCCCGATCATCGCGCAGAGCGTGGTGGAGGTCCGGGACGAGGACGACGAATCCGCGCTGCATGAGCGCATCAAGGAAGTCGAGCGATCGCTGCTCGTCGAGGTCGTGGGGCGTCTGGCCCGGCACGGCTACCGCATTGAGGGACGAAAGGTACGTATCTCGTGACCGCCACCGCCGAAGGTTCGAAGCGGCCCATCCGCCGCGCGCTGGTCAGCGTCTATGACAAGTCGGGTCTGGAGGAGCTGGCGCAGGGGCTGCACGCGGCGGGCGTCCAGCTCGTGTCGACCGGTTCGACGGCGGCGAGGATCGCCGCGGCCGGGGTGCCGGTCACCAAGGTCGAGGAGCTGACGGGCTTCCCCGAGTGCCTCGACGGCCGGGTCAAGACGCTGCACCCGAAGGTGCACGCCGGGATCCTGGCCGACCTGCGCCTGGAGGACCACCGCCGGCAGCTGGCCGACCTGGGTGTCGAGCCGTTCGACCTGGTGATCGTGAATCTGTATCCCTTCCGGGAGACGGTTGCCTCCGGCGCCACCCCCGACGAGTGCGTGGAGCAGATCGACATCGGCGGGCCCTCGATGGTCCGCGCGGCCGCCAAGAACCACCCGTCCGTCGCGGTCGTCGTCAATCCGGCCCGTTACGCGGACGTCCTGAAGGCGGTCTCCGACGGCGGCTTCGCGCTCGCCGAGCGCAAGCGGCTGGCGGCGGAGGCGTTCCAGCACACGGCGGCGTACGACGTGGCGGTGGCGTCGTGGTTCGCGGGTGACTACGCGGCGGCCGACGACTCCGGTTTCCCCGACTTCCTCGGCGCCACCTACACCCGCAAGAACGTGCTGCGGTACGGCGAGAACCCGCACCAGGGCGCCGCGCTCTACGTCAGCGGTGAGGGCGGTCTCGCCGAGGCCGAGCAGCTGCACGGCAAGGAGATGTCGTACAACAACTACACGGACACCGACGCCGCGCGCCGGGCCGCGTACGACCACGACGAGCCGTGTGTGGCGATCATCAAGCACGCCAACCCCTGCGGGATCGCGGTCGGCGCGGAGGTCGCCGAGGCGCACCGCAAGGCGCACGCCTGTGACTCGCTCTCCGCGTTCGGCGGGGTGATCGCCGTCAACCGTCCTGTTTCGGTGGCGATGGCGGAGCAGGTCGCCGAGATCTTCACCGAGGTCATCGTGGCGCCCGGTTACGAGGACGGCGCGGTCGAGATCCTGTCGCGGAAGAAGAACATCCGGGTGCTGCGCTGTCCCGACGCGCCGTCGAACCCGGTCGAGGTCAAGGCGGTTGACGGTGGCGCGCTGCTGCAGGAGACCGACCGGCTGCAGGCGGACGGCGACGATCCGGCCAACTGGACGCTGGCGACGGGCGCGGCGCTGCCCGCCGGGGAGCTGGCGGAGCTGGCCTTCGCGTGGCGGGCCTGCCGCGCGGTGAAGTCCAACGCGATCCTGCTGGCCAAGGACGGTGCCACGGTCGGTGTCGGCATGGGCCAGGTGAACCGGGTGGACTCGGCGAAGCTGGCGGTGCAGCGGGCCGGTGCGGACCGGGCGCGCGGATCGTACGCGGCGTCGGACGCGTTCTTCCCGTTCCCGGACGGTTTCGAGGTGCTGGCGGAGGCCGGCGTCAAGGCCGTGGTGCAGCCCGGTGGTTCGGTGCGCGACGAGTTGGTCGTCGAGGCGGCGGAGAAGGCCGGCGTGACGATGTACTTCACCGGGACCCGGCACTTCTTCCACTGAGCCGGTGCACGGACCGACGGCGTAGCGACGTGAAGGGCCGCATCCCCGCCCGGGGATGCGGCCCTTCGTGGTGTGCGGGCGCGCGGGTCAGTAACGCGGCCGGCTGAACCAGGCGTTGCCCTCGTCCTTGGCGACGAAGACCAGCACCAGGATCCCGAGGATGGTGTGGACCAGGCCGATCGGGAAGCTGAACAGGCTCAGCATGATGGTGGCGACGCCGAAGATGATGGTGCCGACGCGGACGCCGCCGCCGCCGTTGGCGAACTGCGTGGCCAGGGTGATGGCGGCCGCGGTGAAGATGACGATGACCACGATCGCCGCGATGAGCAGGCCCTTGCCGATGTTCATCGCCATGATGTCGTCGGAGCCGGTGTACGGGGAGGCGTCGTGCGACGCCCGGCTGACGCCGCCCAGGCCCACGACGGCGAGGACCAGGCCGATGAGGTTGAGGCCGGCGAGCACGTACAGCAGGATGCGGGCGGCCTTGACCCCGCCCGGCATCACCATCGGGTACTGCGGCTGCATGCCGGGCATCGGGCCGCCGCCCGGGTAGGGGCCGTACGGCGAGGGCTGCGGGGGCGGCGGCTGCTGGGGGTAGCCGTAGCCGGGCTGCTGGCCCGGGGGCGGCCCGTAGGGGTTGTTCTGGTTGGGGTAACTCACGAGCGGTGTCCTTCAAGCGAGTGGGACGGAGCCGCGAAGGCCCCGATCGCGCAGGTGCGAGGGGGCCTTCGGGGAGTGGTGCACGGCGGACCGGGGGGTTGCCCCGGCCGGCTCACTGGGACTTGACGACCACCGTGCCGACGATCTTGTCGGCGAAGGTCTGCGACTTCTCGTCCCACAGCGGCCACAGGTAGCCGAGGCAGCAGAACCCGTCGAGGATGTGGCACAGCTTGCGCACGAAGGCCATGCCGAAGCCGATCGGCTGGCCGGTGGTCTCCTTGACCAGGCGGATGTTCATCGCCTTCTTGCCGGGCGTCTGGCCGGTGCTGCCCTCCTTGACGAGGACGAAGATGCCGGCGGCGAGGCCGATCAGGGCGGCGATGGCGACCATGACGAAGGCGCCGACCGGCGTGCTGGCCTCACTGGCCTTGTTGTAGGCGTCGCTGATGCACTGCACGTCACCGGGCGGGCAGGACGAGGTGTCCGGGATGGACGAGGTGGCCGAGCTCGCCGTCATGGCCATGCCGATGATGTACAGGATGGTGGGGATCAGGCCCACGATCAGGTAGTCGATGAGGTACGCGCCGACGCGCGCGCCCCAGCTCGCGTAGCCCTGCGGCATGCCCATGCCCGGCATGCCGGGCTGGCCGTAGGCCGCCTGCTGCGGGTAGCCGTAGCCGGGCTGGCCGCCCTGCGGCGGGACGCCCTGCTGGGGGTAGCCGTACGGCTGCTGGGGAGCCTGCGGGGCCTGCTGGGGGTAGCCGTAGCCGGGCTGGCCGCCCTGCGGCGGGACGGGCGGCTGCTGGCCGTACGGTGCCTGCGGCTGCTGGCCGTAAGGGTTGTTCGGGTCACCGAAGCTCATCTGCTGTTTTCCTCCGTTGGGTCAGTGGGGGACACGCGGCGTGACGCGGAGGAAAAACAGGTTTCACTGGCCACCCCCCCGACGAAGCCTGCGGCACTGCGTGTCAATCCTTCTATTCGCGCGTTCACTCTGTCCAGTCAAGGCCCTTGGCTGTTGTGCAAGTGCAATGATCAATTCCGGCCAGCGGGCCCCGCGCGGATGGCCGGGAACCGCCTGGAGGCCCCGCGCCGCAAGGGTCGCGCGCCCTGATTGGTACCCGGCCGCCCTCGTCCGGGAAGATGGAGCCATGACTGCCCAGATTCTGGATGGCAAGGCCACCGCAGCCGCTATCAAGTCCGAGCTCACCGCCCGCGTCGAGGCGCTGAAGGCCAAGGGCGTGCAGCCTGGCCTCGGCACCCTCCTGGTCGGCGACGACCCGGGCAGCCGCTGGTACGTCAACGGCAAGCACCGCGACTGCGCGCAGGTCGGCATCGCCTCGATCCAGCGCGAACTGCCGGAGACCGCCACCCAGGAGGAGATCGAGGCGGTCGTACGGGAGCTCAACGAGGACCCGGCCTGCACGGGCTACATCGTCCAACTCCCGCTCCCCAAGGGCATCGACGCCAACCGCGTGCTGGAGCTGATGGATCCGGCCAAGGACGCCGACGGACTGCACCCGATGAGCCTGGGCAGGCTGGTGCTGGGCATCGACGGCCCGCTGCCGTGCACCCCCTACGGCATCGTGCAGCTGCTGCGCCGTCATGACGTCGAGATCAAGGGCGCGCACGTGGTGGTCGTCGGCCGCGGCATCACCATCGGCCGTCCGATGCCGCTGGTACTGACCCGCAAGTCGGAGAACGCCACGGTGACCCAGTGCCACACCGGCACCCGCGACCTGTCCGCGCACCTCAAGCAGGCCGACATCATCGTCGCGGCGGCGGGTGTGCCGCACATCATCAAGCCCGAGGACGTCAAGCCGGGCGCGGCCGTCCTGGACGTCGGCGTCAGCCGCGACGAGGCGGGCAAGATCGTCGGCGATGTGCACCCGGGCGTCGCCGAGGTGGCCGGCTGGGTCGCCCCCAACCCGGGCGGGGTCGGCCCGATGACCCGCGCCCAGCTGCTGGTCAACGTCGTCGAGGCGGCCGAGCGCGCGGCGGGCTGACCGCTCGCGGACTCTGCGACCCTGTTGGAAGACACAGACAGACAGACGGACCGGACACGGAAGGACCGCCAGCCATGGCTGCCGACGCGCATTCGGACGGAGCGTCCGAGCCGCAGCGCTCCTCGCGCCGCTTTCCGACCCTGACCCGCGACACGGCCCGCCCGGAGGGCGGCGGCCGGGCCGCGTCGGGCGGTTACCCCGCGCCGGCCCGGCAGTGGCCGCTGCTGACGGTCATGGGCGGGGTCGCGTTCGGGCTGCTGCTCGTCGCGCTCGACGCGTTCCGGATCGGCGCGATCGTGATCGGGCTCGCACTGCTGGCGGGCGCGGTGCTGCGCCGGATGCTGCCGGAGGTGGGGATGCTGGCGGTGCGCTCCCGCTTCACGGACATGCTGACGTACGGGGTGCTCGGCTTCGTCATCGTGATGCTGGCCCTGATGGTGCAGCCGAAGCCGTGGATCCACATCCCGTTCCTCGACGACATCGTGCACTTCACCGTGCGCTGAGCCGCGACGGTACGGGACGGCGGCCCGCCTCCTCCCCCGTGGGAGGACGGGCCGCCGCCGTCATGTGTGGGGTGCTCAGCACCACTTGTTCGAGTAGATGGTCATGATGTTGCCGCCGATGTACGTCCAGCCGGTGCCGCGGTTCAGCTTCGCGTGGCCGCCGCGGTAGTTGGGCCGCTCGTAGACCGTCACGTTGCAGCGGGTGCCGTTGTTGAACGCCGACCACGGGTGGCTGAAGGCACCGCCGTAGCGCCGCAGGTCGCGGTTGTTGCCGGCCACCTTCTTCGGCGTCCCCTTGTAGTTGGGCTTGGGGTAGACGCACAGGTAGCCGCGGGGACAGTTGCCCGGCGCGCGCTGCAGGGTGACGGAGCCGTGCTGGGTGGGCGCGGGGGCGGCGAACGCGCCGGCGGCCGGGGCCAGGGCCAGGCCGCCCGCGGCGGCCGCGGCGGCCGCGGTGAGGGCGAGGCGCTGACGGACGTTGCTGCGGATGTTCATGGTGTGGGTTCCTCCCCCGGTGAGTGGAGGGCGGCGCGGAGTGGTCCGTGCCGCCGGTGGTGCGGAAACGACTGTGCGCCGCCGCGTCGGCGGCCTGCCACCGTGTGCCGGCCGGCTGGGACCTCGTGGGACGTCCCACGGGCCGGCCTGCGGGGACGTGGGCCCCGCGGACGCCGCGCTGGGACGGGGAGTGTTCGGCACGGATGTCCGGAAACGGTGCGGAAACCGTAAAAGCGGGAACCGGAGGCCACGTCCGCGTCATCATCGGCATGCACAGGGGGCTCGCGCCTCGGGGGAGAACGCACGCGTACGGGGTGGGACATGTCGCGTTGGAAAGGGCTGCCCGAATCGCTCGACCCGCGGGTGCGGCAGCTCGTCGTGCAGCTCCGCAGACTCAAGGACCACAGCGGGCTGAGCCTGGTCTCGCTCGCCGCCAGGACGCCGTACAGCAAGTCGTCGTGGGAGCGCTATCTCAACGGCAAGAAGCTGCCGCCGCGCGACGCGGTGGCGGCGCTGGCGCGGGTCTGCGGCACCGATCCGACCCGGCTGCTGGCGCTGCACGAGGTCGCGGCGCAGGCGTGGGGTACGGACCGGCCGGCGCCGGGGCCCCGCGGGGCGGAGCCGGCCGGGGGCGCGGCGGCGGCCCCGGAGACGGCGCCGGCGGCGGGCCCGGCGGACGCCGGAGCGGTGGACGCAGCGGGGGCCGGTGCGGTGGACGCGGCGGGGGCCGGGGAGGGCGGTCCGCGGCCGGCCGGGGGTCCCCGGGCGCGGACCGGGCCGCTGGTCGTGCTGGCGGCGCTGGGCCTGGTCGTCGTGGCCGCCGTGGCGCTGCTGGTCGTCCGGCCCTGGCAGCCGGACACCGCCGGGCGCGGTACGGCCGGTGCGGAGGCCGGCCGGGCGACCGGCGCGGTGCCGGCCTTCACCCACCGGGTCGGTGAGACCTTCGGCTGTCACCTCACCCGCGCGCCGGGCGGCCTGTCCGCCGGGCGGAGCCGGACCACGACCGCGATCCTGGGCAGCGGCGCCACCGGCTGGGACGTCGTCGAGGCGCAGTGCCTGCTGCACCACCACGGCTACGACCCGGGCCCGGTGGACGGCGTCGTCGGCGAGCACACCCAGCGCGCCGTCAAGCGCCTGCAGGCCGGGGCCGGGCTGCCGACGGACGGGATCGTGGGGCCCGACACCTGGAAGGTGCTGCGCCGGTGAGCGGGCGCCGCGGTGAGCTGTGCGAGAACGTGGAGACGTCCCGACTGGCCGCCGGTATGCGGGAGTTGCGGGGGCGTACGGGGCTGAGTCTGGCCGCGCTGTCCGCGCGCACGCCGTACAGCAAGTCGTCGTGGGAGCGCTATCTGAACGGCAAGAAGCTGCCGCCCCGGGGTGCGGTCGAGGCGCTGTGCCGGCTGGCGGGCGAGCCGGCCGGGCGGCTGGTGGCGCTGTGGGAGCTGGCGGACGCGGCCTGGAGCCGACGGGCCGCGCCCTCGAAGGGTGCCGCGCCGGCCGCGTCGCCCGTGCCGCCGCCGCGGGTGCCCTCCGTGCCGGCCGGGCCGCCGTCCCGGCCGCCGCTCTCCCGTGCGGTGGCCGCGGTGGCGGCCGGGGTCTGCGTCGGCGTCCTGGCGGTCGGGGTGGCGCTGGTCTTCCGGGCGGGGGAGGAGCGGGTGGGCGGCCCGGTGCGGGGCGCGGTGCCGTCCTCGTCGGCGGTCACCGGCTGCCGAGGGCGGGCGTGCGACGGCAAGGACCCGCAGTCGATGTTCTGCGGCGGCGCGGGCCTGGTGGAGACGCCGGTGGAGCGGACCGCCTCCCGGGGGCAGCATCTTCAGGTCCGCTACGGCACGGTCTGCGGGGCGGCTTGGGGGCGGCTGCGCAACGGCCGGGTCGGTGACCGCATCGAGGTGTCGGTGCCGGGGTCGGCGCCGCGGTCGGTGCGGGTGCGGGACCGCTTCGACGCCGAGGGGTACCTCGTCACGCCCATGGCGGCGGCCCGCGGCCCGCGGGGCATCCGGCTGTGCCTCTATCCGGCGGGTGGCGCCGCGAAGGAGTGCGTCCCGGGCTGACCCGGCGCGCCTGCCGGGTCGGCCGGACGGTACACGCCCGACGCCCTCGTGGCCGGTTCTTGTCGGCATCTGTAGGAAAGTCGTAAGAACCCGGGCGGAAATGCCACACTGCTGAGAGCTCCAGGGCGCGTACGGGTGTGCGGCACCTGCCCCGTCTGCTGCCGTGCGCTCAGGAAAGGCGCAGCGCGTCCTGGCCGGGGGCATCCCTGTGGGTAGTCATCGGAGGCCGGCGGCCCGGGGGAGTCGCGTCGTCGCGCGTACATGGGCGATTGGGGGAGGCCATGCCTCGCTGGAAGCCGCTGCCGGCGGAACTGGACCCGCAGGTGCGGGAGTTCACGGGCCGGCTGCGCAGACTCGTGGACCGCAGCGGGCTGAGCGTGTCCGCCCTCGCGGACCGTACGGGCTTCAGCAAGACGTCGTGGGAGCGCTACCTCAACGGGCGGCTGCTGCCGCCGCGCCGCGCGGTGCTGGCGCTCGCCGAGGCGACCGACACCCACGCCGGGCACCTCACCACCCTGTGGGAGCTGGCCGAACGCGCCTGGAGCCGGGCGGAGATGCGGCAGGACGTCACGGTGGAGGCGATACGGGTCGCCCAGGCGCGGGCCGCCCTGGGCGAGTTCGAGACACCGTCCGGGCCGGCGCAGTCCCCGTCGCGCGCGACGGAGGGGGCGCGGTCCGGGACCGCCGGCGCCGCGGCCGGGTACGCGAACTCCGGGGAGCCGGGGCGGACGGGCGGGCCGGCCGGCCCGTCGGCGCGGGGCGTCGAGGTCGCGGAGCAACGGGAGACGGCCGCGGGGCCGTGGGCTTCCTCGGTGCCGCGGCAGCGCGGTGCGCAGGAGCCCGCGCCGGGTGATTTCCCCGGCCGGGACGGGGTGGTGCCGCCGGCCGCCCCCGCCCCGGCGGCGGCGTCCGGTGCGGCCGGGGCGGACCGGCGGACCCGCGGGCCGCGGGCGCTCGCGTGGACGGCCGGCGTGGTCGGCGCGCTGCTGGTGGCCGTCGCCGCCGTGCTGCTGCTGCAGCCGGACGCCGGGGGCGTCCGGAAGGCAGCCGATGCGCCCGCGCCGCCGGCGACGCCGGGCGCGCGGCCGGTGCTGCCGGCCGGGGTGCGGTGCAGCGGCGCCGACTGTGCGGGCAAGGACCCGGAGGCGATGGGCTGCGGCGGGGCGCGGGCCACCAGCGCGTCCCGCGGCACGGCAGGCGGCGCGCTGATAGAGGTCCGCTACAGCACGGTCTGCCGGGCGGCCTGGGCGCGGCTCAGCGGGGCGGCGCCGGGGGACCGGGCGACGGTCAGCGCGGGCGGGCGGCGCGTCACGGCGCGGGTCGAGCGGGACGGCGCGGCGTACACCTCGATGGTGCAGGTGACGGGCGACCCGGCGAAGGTCTCGGCGTGCGGGACGACCGCCGCGGGCGCGAACGTCTGCGCCCGCCCGGTCACCGGGCGGGCCGTCCGCTGACCGGGGCCCGGCGGGGCGGCGCACCGCCCGCCACTGGCCGGTAACCGCCGTTCGCGGAACGGCCCGGAAAATCCGGGGGCATGCCCCGCGGCATCCCGGGCAGGCGCTCCTCCGTACCCCCCCCACGGGTGTGGCACAACTCGGCGGCCGCGCGCTTCCCCCCTCCCTGAGCGGGCGGCCGCCCCACCACACGCGGGGCCCGGGTGCGCCGGACGCATCCGGTGAGGTGTTCCACACCGGCCCGTCACGTGGCGCGGGGAGGGGTCCGATAGCCTGACGGCCGAGTCTCTCGATACCAAGAGACCTCGATAACTGGGCAGGGACACCCACCGCCACCCATGGTGGTCCAGGGGCTTGCCCCCGGAAAAACACCGCGCAGGAGATCGCCATGACCCGCACTCCCGTCAATGTCACCGTCACCGGCGCCGCCGGCCAGATCGGTTACGCACTCCTCTTCCGCATCGCTTCCGGTCATCTGCTCGGCGCGGACGTGCCGGTGAAGCTGCGCCTCCTGGAGATCCCGCAGGGTCTGAAGGCCGCCGAGGGCACCGCGATGGAGCTGGAGGACTGCGCCTTCCCGCTGCTCCAGGGCATCGACATCTCGGACGACCCGAACGTGGCCTTCGACGGCGCGAACGTCGCCCTGCTCGTCGGCGCCCGCCCCCGTACCAAGGGCATGGAGCGCGGCGACCTCCTGGAGGCCAACGGCGGCATCTTCAAGCCGCAGGGCAAGGCCATCAACGACCACGCCGCCGACGACATCAAGGTCCTGGTCGTCGGCAACCCCGCCAACACCAACGCGCTGATCGCGCAGGCCGCCGCGCCGGACGTACCGCGCGAGCGCTTCACCGCGATGACCCGCCTGGACCACAACCGCGCCATCTCGCAGCTCGCGGCGAAGACCGGCGCCCCGGTCTCCGAGATCAAGAAGCTGACGATCTGGGGCAACCACTCCGCGACCCAGTACCCGGACATCTTCCACGCCACGGTCGCCGGCAAGAACGCCGCCGAGATCGTCAACGACGAGAAGTGGCTGGCCGAGAACTTCATCCCGACCGTCGCCAAGCGCGGTGCGGCGATCATCGAGGCCCGTGGCGCGTCCTCCGCGGCCTCCGCCGCCAACGCGGCCATCGACCACGTCCACACCTGGGTCAACGGCACCGCCGACGGCGACTGGACCTCGATGGGCATCCCCTCGGACGGCTCCTACGGCGTCCCGGAGGGCCTGATCTCCTCGTTCCCCGTCACCACCAAGGACGGCCGCTACGAGATCGTGCAGGGCCTGGAGGTCAACGACTTCTCGCGCGAGCGCATCAACGCGTCCGTCAAGGAGCTGGAGGAGGAGCGCGAGGCGGTCCGCGCCCTCGGCCTCCTCTGAGCCGGCAGCACCGACGCACCGAGCCCGCACGGCCGCAACGGCCGTGCGGGCTCGGCCGTTTGCGCGCGGTGCGCGCGGTGACGGTGCTGCCGGCCGCTACCCGGGCAGTTCGGTGCGCTCCCACCATTCGTAGACGGGCAGCGGCCCCTCGGGCGTGTGCTGCTGCCGGCTGGTGGCCCGGAAGTGCTCGTAGCCGTTACGGAACGGGATCTTCAGCTCGGACCCGGGCGGATCGACCGGGACGATCCGTTCGGGCAGTTCCTCGGGGCCACCCACGAGCACCGCTTTCGCCGCTGTCTCAGCCATGCCTGCATTGTCGCCCCCGGGATGTCACACCGGCCGGTACCGGTACGTCAATGGGGTGAGGGGCCGGCGGCCGGCCCCGGTGGCACAAGGAGGTACCGCCATGGCCCGGATTCCGCTCTCCCCGCCCCGCACGCTCACCCTGCGCCTCGCCGAGTGGTACTCGCGGCGCGCCTACGGCCGGGTCATGCAGCCCGCCCTGGTGCTGGGGCACCACCCGAAGATCCTGCGCGGGTACTTCGCCTTCGAGAGCAGGGTGGCGCGCTGGAAGGCGCTGGACCCGGCGCTGAAGCACCTGGCGGAGCTGGCGTCGGCGGCGGCGATCGGCTGCTCGTGGTGCGTGGACTTCGGCCACTGGCAGGCGGACCGGCTCGGGCTGCCGCTCGCGAAGATCAGCAAGGTGCCCGACCGGCGCGCCCACCGGGAGTCCTTCACGGAGCCGGAGCGGCTGGTCATGGCGTACGCGGAGGCGATGACCGCGACGCCGCCGGCGGTCACCGACGAGCTGGCCGCGGACCTGCGCGGGCGGCTCGGCGACCGGGCGTTCGTCGAGCTGACCACGGTGGTGGCGGTGGAGAACCTGCGCTCGCGTCTGAACAGCGCGATGGGCCTGCGCAGCCAGGGCTTCTCCGACCAGTGCGCGGTTCCCCCGGCGACCGCCGCCGCGCCGGGCACGCCCACGGAAGACTGACCGGCGGGCGGGCCGCCCGTCCGGGGAGCCGCGCACCCGGGTGGGCCCGGCCCGCGCCTCCCGTCAGGCCCCCCGGGTGCCCTGCAGGAGGTTCTCCAGTGCCGAGATGTCGGCGGTGTCGCCGGGGGCGGGGGTGGTGGCGGGGACCGGGGTGCCGTAGTTGCTCAGCAGGATGGTGCCGGTCTGGTGGTCGACCTCGGCGGTGAGCTTGAGCGGGTAGTGCTTGCCGTCGATGGCGACGTAGAGGGTCTGGACGACGCCGTCGGCCTTCTTGACGAGGGGCAGGACGCGGGCGCCCTCGTGGACGGTGGGGCGGCCCTTGGTCAGGGTCGGGGTGCGGGACGGCGACGGGGCGCCGGAGGGCGGCTCGTCGGAGCCGGCGGCCGACTTCTGGAAGGCGGTGAGGTCGCACGCCTCGGACAGGCTGTGCAGGAAGTCGTCGTGGGTGGTGCCGTGCAGGAAGGTGTTCTTGTACTTCGCGGCGGCCTCCTCGCCCTTGCTGCCGGGGAGCTGGCTCTTCCAGAAGGCCGCGTCCGGTTTCATCCAGACCTGTGTGCCGTGCTTGATGATCTCGACGCGCCCGGACGGGCCCTTGCTGATGGCGCCGGTGCAGTTGCCGGCCCGGTCGAGGGTGAGGTCGAGCTCGGTGGGGTCGGCGGAGGTCCGGGTCCGCAGGCGCAGGGAGTGCGCGGCGACGAGTTCGTGCAGGGCGGTGTCGGAGATCTGCTGGGCCGATTTGCCGGCGAGGTCGCCCTCGCCGTCGGGGTCGCCGGCCGCCGCGACGCCCGTGCAGGCGGCCCCGGCGAGCAGGGCCGCCCCGCAGCTCAGGGCGGCGGTGGCGGTGACGGCGCGGCATCTGCTGGTCATCTCGGCACCTCCGGTCCGGAGGGGGCGTGGGAGGGGGGTGTGGCTCGGGTAGGAGGGGTGACCGGGCACCCCTGTGACGTCCCGAGGGACATACGGCTATTCAGGTTACGTTCTAGGACATTCGTTCGCACATTGAGTGAGTCGGCTCACTTTCCATGAAGGTTTGGGCATAGGTGGGGCGCTTCCGGATAGGGGTTCCCGTTGCTGGTGATGCCAGTGGTTGCACCAGTGGGAACAAATCGGTAAGCGGAAGGCAGAACGACGTGTCGGCAAGCGAGACCATTCACGTAGACGGGGTGTGGCGGTCCGCCGCATCCGGCGCCACGCGGGAGGTCCTCGACCCCGCCGACGCGAGCACGCTCCAGGTGGTGTCCGAGGGCGGTGCCGAGGACGCCGACGCGGCGGTCGCGGCCGCCCGCCGCGCCTTCGACGACGGCGCCTGGCCGCGTACGCCGGTCGCCGAGCGCTCCGCGCTGCTGCGCCGGGTCGCCGACCTGCTCCAGCGCGACCGCGAGGAGATCGCGCTGATCGAGAGCCGGGACACCGGCAAGACGCTGGAGGAGGGCCGGGTCGACGTCGACGACGTCACCAACGCCTTCCGGTACTTCGCCGACGTGGTGATGAACGAGAGCGGCGGCCGGGTCGTCGACGCCGGCTCGCCGGACGTGCACAGCGTCGTCGTGCACGAGCCGGTCGGTGTCTGCGCGCTCATCACGCCGTGGAACTACCCGCTGCTCCAGGCGAGTTGGAAGATCGCGCCGGCCCTCGCGGCCGGCAACACTTTTGTGGTCAAGCCCAGCGAGGTCACCCCGCTGTCGACCGTGCACCTGGTCAAGCTGCTCGTCGAGGCCGGCCTCCCGGCCGGCGTCGCCAACATCGTCACCGGCGCGGGCCTCCCGGTCGGTCAGCGGCTGGCCGAGCACCCGGACGTCGACCTGTTCTCCTTCACCGGTGGCCTGGTCAGCGGCACGAAGGCGGGCGCGGCCGCGGTGTCCGGCGCCAAGAAGATCGCGCTGGAGCTCGGCGGCAAGAACCCCAACGTGGTCTTCGCCGACGCCTGCGCCACCGACGAGGGCTTCGACACCGCCGTCGACCAGGCGCTGAACGCGGCGTTCATCCACAGCGGGCAGGTCTGCTCGGCCGGCGCCCGGCTGATCATCGAGGAGTCGGTGCGCGACCGCTTCGTCGCCGAACTCGCCCGCCGCGCCGAGAAGATCAAGCTCGGCCGGGGCACCGAGGACGGGGTGGAGTGCGGCCCGCTGGTTTCCCAGCAGCAGCTCGACAAGGTCGAGGCGTATGTCGCCTCCGCGCTCGCCGAGGGCGCCCAGCTGCGCTGCGGCGGCGCCCGGCCCGAGTCGTCCGACGTCCGCCCGGCCACCGGCTACTTCTACGCGCCCACCGTCCTCGACGGCTGCCACCGGGAGATGAAGGTGGTCCGCGAGGAGACCTTCGGGCCGATCCTGACGGTGGAGACCTTCCGCACCGAGGACGAGGCCGTCGCGCTCGCCAACGACACCGAGTACGGCCTGGCCGGCGCGGTCTTCTCCGCCGACACCGCCCGCGCCCGCCGGGTCGCGGCGCGGCTGCGGCACGGCACGGTGTGGATCAACGACTACCACCCCTACCTCCCGCAGGCGGAGTGGGGCGGCTTCGGCAAGTCCGGCATCGGCCGGGAACTTGGCCCCACGGGTCTGGACGAATACCGCGAGAGCAAGCACATTTACGAAAACCTCCGGCCGGAGCCGGTGCGCTGGTTCGCGGGCTGACCCGGGGCCGGCGCCGCCTCCCCCCGCGGCGCCGGCCCCGTCCTCCCGCACCCACCCCCAGGCAGCTCGGGCCATCGCAGCGCTGGTGAATTTCGCAGAAGGAGAACGACCCCCATGCCCGTGTACGACTACGTCGTTGTCGGTGGCGGCACCGCCGGTTCCGTCATCGCCTCCCGCCTCACCGAGGACCCCGGGGTCACCGTCGCCGTCATCGAGGGCGGTCCCTCCGACATCGACCGCGAGGACGTGCTGACGCTGCGCAAGTGGCTCGGCCTGCTCGGCGGCGAGCTGGACTACGAGTACACGACCACCGAGCAGCCGCGCGGCAACTCGCACATCCTGCACAGCCGCGCCAAGGTCCTCGGCGGCTGCTCCTCCCACAACACCCTGATCTCCTTCAAGCCGCTGCCGTCCGACTGGGACGAGTGGGAGGCCGCGGGCGCCGCCGGCTGGGGCCACAAGGAGATGGACCCCTACTTCGGCAAGCTGCGCAACAACATCGTGCGGGTGGCGAAGAAGGACCAGAACCAGATCGCGACGGACTGGATCGAGGCCACCAAAACGGCGCTCGGCGTCCCGGAGGTCGTCGGGTTCAACGACAAGCCCTTCGACGAGGGCGTCGGCTTCTTCGACCTCTCCTACCACCCGGAGAACAACAAGCGCTCCTCCGCCTCCGTCGCCTACCTCCACCCGCACATCGAGGCCGGCGACCGCCCCAACCTCACGCTGATGCTGGAGACCTGGGCGCACAAGCTGGAGCTGGACGGCACGACCGCCAAGGGCGTCCACGTCCGCACCAAGGACGGCGAGGAGATCTACGTCGAGGCGGCACGCGAGGTGCTGGTGTGCGCCGGCGCCGTCGACACCCCGCGGCTGCTGATGCACTCCGGCATCGGCCCGAAGAAGGACCTCGAAGCGCTGGGCATCCCCGTCGTGCACGACCTGCCGGGCGTGGGCGAGAACCTCATCGACCACCCCGAGTCGGTGATCGTGTGGGAGACCGACGGGCCGATCCCGGGCAACTCCGCGATGGACTCCGACGCCGGTCTGTTCGTCAAGCGGGACCCGGAGCACAAGGGCCCCGACCTGATGTTCCACTTCTACCAGATCCCCTTCACCGACAACCCCGAGCGACTGGGCTACGAGCGGCCCGAGCACGGGGTGTCGATGACCCCCAACATCCCCAAGTCCCGCTCCCGCGGCCGGCTCTACCTCACCTCCGCGGACCCCGAGGTCAAGCCCGCGCTGGACTTCCGGTACTTCGAGGACGAGGACGACTACGACGGCCGGACCCTGGTCGACGGCATCAAGCTGGCACGCAAGGTCGCGCAGGCCGAGCCGTTCGCCAAGTGGCTCAAGCGCGAGGTCTTCCCCGGTCCGGACGTGACCGACGACGCGGAGATCAGCGAGCTGGTGCGCAAGGCCGCGCACACCGTCTACCACCCGGCCGGCACCTGCAAGATGGGCGCCGCGAACGACCGACTGGCCGTCGTCGACCCCGAGTTGAGGGTCCGCGGACTGGCCGGCATCCGTATCGCCGACGCCTCGGTCTTCCCGACGATGCCGGCCGTCAACCCGATGCTGGGCGTGCTCATGGTGGGGGAGAAGTGCGCCGACCTGCTCCATAAGGCCCCGACTCAGGGAGGTGATGCGTGATGGCTACCACCTCCGCCGGCGCATCCGAGATACCCAACGCCCGCAAAGCCGCCGACACCGCGGAGGACGCCCGCGAGGTCGTCTTCTCCGTCCGGCACCTGTGGAAGGTCTTCGGCCCCAAGGCCGACAAGATCCCCGACGACGCCTCCGTCACCGAGCTGAGCGCCCAGGAACTGCGCGAGCAGACCGGCTGCACCGCCGCCGTCCGCGACGTCTCCTTCGACGTCCACAAGGGCGAGGTCTTCGTCGTCATGGGCCTGTCCGGCTCCGGCAAGTCCACCCTCGTCCGGTGCCTGACCCGGCTGATCGAGCCGACCAGCGGCGACCTGGAGATGGACGGCGAGGACGTCCGCGCCATGGACCGCACCGCGCTGCGCGAACTGCGCCGCCGCCGCGCCGCCATGGTCTTCCAGCACTTCGGCCTGCTGCCGCACCGCACCGTCGTCGACAACGTCGCCTACGGCCTGGAGATCCAGGGCGTCGGCAAGACGGAGCGCCGCGAGCGCGCCAACGAGATGGTCGACAAGGTGGGCCTGGCCGGCCTGGAGAAGCGCCGCCCCGGGCAGCTGTCCGGTGGCCAGCAGCAGCGCGTCGGACTGGCCCGCGCGCTCGCCGTCGACCCCGAGGTGCTGCTCTTCGACGAGCCGTTCAGCGCCCTCGACCCGCTCATCCGCCGCGACATGCAGGAAGAGGTCGTCCGCCTGCACCGTGAGGAGGGCCGCACGATGGTCTTCATCACCCACGACCTCGCCGAGGCGCTGCGGGTCGGCGACCGGATCGCCCTGATGCGCGACGGCGAGATCGTCCAGCTCGGCACCCCCGAGGAGATCGTCGGCTCCCCGGCCGACGACTACGTCCGCGACTTCGTCCGGGACGTGCCGCGCGAGCAGGTGCTGACCGTGCGCCGCGCGATGCGTCCGGCCGGCGACGGCGAGGCCGACCAGGGCCCGGCGCTGGCCGCCGACACCCTGATCTCCGACGCCATCGAGGCGGTCGCCCGCTCCGGCGGCGCGGCCCGGGTCGTCGAGGACGGCCGCTGCCTGGGCGTCGTCGACCACGCCTGCCTGCTCGACGTGGTCGCCCGGATCGACCGCCCGCAGCACGGCGAGGTGGCTGCCTGATGTACGCCGCGACCCCCAGAAGCGGCGCCGTGCGCGCCGTCGGTTCCAGAGCTCCCGCGGCCTCCCCCGGGCCCGCCTGCGCGCCGCCCTGCTGCGCCAGTGGCGCGAGGCCCAGCGCTGCGCCGCGATGAACGTGCCCACCGGCACCGTCAAGCGGGGGCGCGCATGAGCACTGCATCCGCACCCCCCGCCGCTCGACGCGGCCTCGGCGCCGACGCCCCCAAGGCCGGCCCGGTCAAGGCCCTGCTGGACCGCCGCGGCCTCGCCAAGCTCCTGCTGCTCGCCGTCGCCGCGGCCGTCCTCGTCCCGCTGCTGGCCGCCAAGTACGGTGCCGCCTGGCCGTCCTCGCTGACCGTCGACGTGTCCGGGCCGCTCGGCAGGACCAGCGACTGGATCATCAACAACCGCGACAGCCACTGGCTGTTCGTCTACTTCCTCGGCCACCTCTCCAACGCCGTGGTCCTCTCCGTACGCGCCGTCTACCTGGTGCTGCTCGCGCTGGGCTGGACCGGTGTGACGGCCGGCGTCACGCTGCTCGCCTGGCGCGTGGCCGGTGTGCGCATCGCCGCCACCGCGCTGCTGTCCTTCCTGGTCAGCGGGGCACTCGGGATGTGGGTCCCGACCATGCAGACGCTCGCGCTGATGGTCGTGGCGGTGCTCGCCTCGGTCGTCGTCGGCGCGCTGCTCGGCCTGGCCGCGGGCCTGTCCGACCGGCTCTTCCGCATCCTGCGCCCGGTCCTCGACACCATGCAGGTGCTGCCGGCGTTCGCCTACCTGCTGCCCGTCGTGCTGGTCTTCGGCATCGGCGTGCCGGCCGCGCTGCTGGCCACCGTCGTCTACGCGGCCCCGCCGATGGCGCGGCTGACCGCGCTGGGTCTGCGCGGCGCGGACGCGGGGGTGCTGGAGGCGGTCTCCTCGCTCGGCGCCACCGGCCGGCAGCGGCTGCTGACCGCCCGGCTCCCGCTGGCCCGCAAGGAGCTGCTGCTCGGCGTCAACCAGACGATCATGATGGCGCTGTCCATGGTCGTGATCGCCTCCATGATCGGCGCGGCCGGTCTCGGTGACCGCGTCTACCAGGCGCTCGCCTCGGTCGACGTCGGCGCCGCACTCGCCGCCGCCGTGCCGATCGTGCTGCTGGCCATCGTCATGGACCGCACCACCGCCGCGGCCGGCGCCCGGCTGGGCGCGGACTCCGCCACCGGCGGCCCGGCCTGGCTGCGCGGCTGGCGGGCCTGGGCCGGCATCGCCGCGGTCACCGCGGTGGTCGCCCTGCTCGGCCGCCTCGCGGGCTCGCTGGTCTGGCCCGGCGCCTGGTCGGTGGACATCGCCCACCCCGTCAACGACTTCAAGGCGTGGATGGTCGACCACCTCTACTCCGGCGTCCCGGTCATCGGCGGCACCGCCGACTGGGCCGCGCACTTCACCAACTGGGTGCTCAACCCGCTGCGCGACGGGCTGACCGCGCTGCCCTGGTACGGCACGCTGCTCGTCGTCGCCGCGCTGGCCTGGCTCATCGGCACCTGGCGCACCGCACTGACCGCCGTCCTCGCGATGGCCGCCATCGGTGTGCTGGGCGTGTGGAAGCCGTCCATGAACACCCTCTCCCAGGTGCTCGCCGCCCTCGCGGTGACGCTGGTGCTGGGCTTCGGCGTGGGCATCCTCGCGGCCGGCAGCAAGCGCTTCGAGGCGTTCCTGCGCCCGGTCCTCGACGTCATGCAGACCATGCCGCAGTTCGTGTACCTGATCCCGGTCGTCGCCCTCTTCGCGGTGGGCCGCGCCCCGGCCGCCGCCGCGGCGGTCGTCTACGCGCTGCCCGCGGTCATCCGCATCACCACCCAGGGCCTGCGCCAGGTGGACCCCGCGGCCATGGAGTCGGCCCGCTCGCTGGGCGCCACCCGCTGGCAGATGCTGCGCCAGGTGCAGCTGCCGCTCGCCCGGCCGGCCCTGCTGCTGGCCGTCAACCAGGGCGTGGTGCTCGTCCTCGCCGTCGTCATCATCGGCGGCCTGGTCGGCGGTGGCGCCCTCGGTTACGACGTCGTCACCGGCCTCGCCACCGGAGACCTGGCCGTCGGCCTGGTCGCGGGTGTGGCGATCGTGTGCCTGGGCCTGATGCTCGACCGGGTCACCCAGCCCACGGAACGCCGCACGACGGGGAAGGGAGCCTGATCATGTCCCGTACGCGCAAAGCCGTCCTCGGCACGACCGTGCTCGCCGGCACGGTGGTCCTCTCGCTGTCCCTGTCCGCCTGCGGCAAGGCCGACATGACCAAGCAGTCCTCGCCGTTCGCCGCGGCCAAGGGCTCCAAGTCGGTCACGCTGTCGGTGCAGACCTGGGTCGGCGCCCAGTCCAACGTCGCGGTCGCCAAGTACCTGCTGGAACACAAGATGGGGTACCACGTCGACACCGTCCAGGTGGACGAGATCCCCGCCTGGGACGCCCTCAGCCAGGGCCGGGTCGACGCGATCCTGGAGGACTGGGGCCACCCCGACCAGGAGAAGCGGTACGTCAAGGACAAGAAGACGATCACCGCGGGCGGCGGCAACGGCGTCACCGGTCACATCGGCTGGTTCGTCCCCAAGTACTGGGCCGACAAGCACCCCGAGGTCACCAACTGGAAGAACCTCAACAAGTTCGCCAAGCAGTTGCGTACCTCGGAGAGCGGCAACAAGGGCCAGCTGATGGACGGCTCGCCGTCCTACGTCACCAACGACAAGGCGCTGGTGAAGAACCTGGGTCTGAACTACGAGGTGGTCTTCGCCGGCTCCGAGGCCGCGCAGATCACCCAGATCCAGCAGTTCGCCAAGCAGAAGAAGCCGTTCCTGACGTACTGGTACGAGCCGCAGTGGCTCTTCAACCAGGTGCCGATGGTGGAGGTCAAGCTCCCCAAGTACACCGACGCCTGCGCGGCGAAGGGCGCCAAGGACCCCACGTCCATCGACTGCGCCTATCCGACCACCCCGCTGCAGAAGTTCTTCAACACGGAGTTCGCCAAGAAGGGCGGCAGTGCCGCGGCGTTCCTGAAGAACTTCAAGTGGACCAAGGACGACCAGAACGAGGTCTCCGAAGCGATCGCCTCCGGCGGCCTGTCCGCCGACGAGGCGGCGAAGCAGTGGGTGGACAAGCACCCGGACGTCTGGAAGAGCTGGCTGCCGAAGAAGTAGCAGCCGGCCGGAAGGACGGAACGGAGGGGTGCGGGCCGGCGGGCCCGCACCCCTCCGTCGTGCCGCCCCGCGGCCCGGCCGCCGGTCTCACCCGTTCGGATGGCGGTCGGCGATCCGCCGCTCCCCACGGCGGCGCACCCAGCAGGCTGACGCCATGCCCCTCCCGCCGAAGTGCCCCACACCCGCGTGCGACGACCGGTTGTGGAAGGACACCACGAACACCAACACCGACTGGGACAACTGGCGTTGGTGGTGCGGCCGCTGCGCCCAGCAGTGGTACCCCACCGCGGAGCAGCTGGCGGAGTTCCGCGACGGGATCTCAACCCCCGCCCGCCCCGGCGCCCCGGCCCCCCACCCCCACCCCGCCTACCGGGACCCCCGCCTGCCGGCCCGCCGGTAGGGACTACCGCCGGGCGCCCGCCGCCCATTCCTCCCGGGACAGTGCGTAGTCCACGTCGCCGTGCTCCGCGCCCTCGATGTGGTCCGGCCACTCCTCGAAGAAGGTCCGTACGTACCGCAGGCCGGCCTTCTCCAGGACCCGGCGCGAGCCCCGGTTGACCGTCATCGTCGTCGCCGTCACCCGCCGCACCCCCAGCTCGCCGAAGCCGTACGCGAGGACCGCGCGGGCGCCCTCGGTCGCGTAGCCCCGGCCCCAGGCCGCCCTGCGCAGCCGGTAGCCGAGTTCCGCCTCGTCGGACTGTCCGGGGCGGGTGGGCCGCAGCGCGAACCAGCCGATGAACTCACCCGTGGCGGCCACTTCCGCGGCCCGTACGCCCGGCTCGGCGAGGAATTCCGGCAGGGTCCGGGTCAGCACCTGCGCCCGCGGTACCGGTCGCCCGGTGTCGATGAAGCGCATGACGTCCGGGTCGCCGTGCAGCGCGGCCAGTTGCTCCGCGTCGTCGGGGGTGAAGCGGCGGAGCGCCAGTCGGGCACTGCGCACCACGGTGGCTGAGCGGGCCATGGCAGCCGTCCGTCCTGGGGTAGTCGGTCCGTCGGGCCCCCGCAGCGGGGCGGCCCGGGCATGGCGGCATAGTAGGGCGCAGACCGATGAGGGACATGACAGATTTACGGAACGGCGCGGCCGGGGGCGGCGCCGTCACGTCACGGGGGGACTCGCACCATGCCATCCATCCGCCGCTCCACCGCCGCGGCCGCGGCACTGGCCGCGCTGCTCGCGGTCACCGCCACCGCCTGCGGCCCCGGCGACAACGCGGCTGCCGGGCCCGGGAGTTCGGCCGCCGCCGACCACAAGGGCGGTGCGGGCCTGAAGCTCCCCAAGGGCGTGCCGACCGACCTCGACGGCCTGAAGAAGTGGAAGGACGGCGGCTGGCAGAACTGGGACGAGTGGGCCCGCAAGGCGCAGGACTTCGTCAACCCGGTCATCAAGGACCACTGGCGGAACGACCGGCTGGCGCGGGCGAAGGCCGCGCCGGAGATCGGGGTGCAGGCCACCGGCGCGGGCAGTGAGTTCGACGCCACCGATCCCGAGCCGCAGCCGGTCACGGCCGAGCAGGTCGCCCGCCCGTACCACCGGAACATGGCCCCGGTCGGGAAGATCTTCTTCGACAGCCCCAAGGGCCCGATGGTCTGCTCCGGCACGATCGTCGAGGACCCGGCGCACCCGGGCCGCTCCAACCTGGTGTGGACCGCCGGTCACTGCGTGCACTCCGGCAAGCAGGGCGGCTGGATGCGCAACATCGTCTTCGTGCCGTCGTACAACGACAACGGCGTGCCCATGAGCCAGGTCGACGGCACCCCGTCCCAGCAGATCACCCCCTACGGCCGCTTCTGGGCCGACTGGATCACCACCTCCGGCGAGTGGATCAACATGGGCAGCGAGGAGTCCGGCAACGGCGGTTCCGCTTACGACTTCGCGGTGCTGCACGTCAAGCCGGAGAACGGCGGCGGCAGGTCCCTCCAGGAGACCGTGGGGGCCGCCGCCCAGGTGTGGTTCGACGCCCCGTCCGCCGACCGGATCAGCTCGCTGGACGCCTTCGGCTACCCGGCCGCGCCGCCCTACGACGGCGCCCGGATGATGAACTGCCCCGCCCGCCCGGGCCGCCTGGTCATGCAGCAGGGCACGCCCGCCATGAACCGCATCGGCTGCACCATGACCGGCGGCACCTCCGGCGGCGGCTGGTTCGTCACCCGCGGCGGCAAGCTGACCCTGGTCTCCAACACCTCCATCAGCTCCAACGCCCACACCTGGCTCGCCGGCCCCCATCTGGGTCCGGAGGCCGAACGTGTCTTCACCGGCATCAGCCGGAAGTTCGCGAACCAGTAGCGGCCGCCGGGCCGTAGTGGCCTCCCGACGGCCGCTACGGCGCCGGTGGCAGCGCCCGGCACAGCGCCTCCAGGGCGGACGGGAAGCCGCTGTCGGTGGGGGTGGCGTAGCCGACGACCAGGCCGTGGCGGGGCGGCTGGGTCGCGTCGGGGTGGCGGTAGTCGGTCAGGCCGTCGAGGGCCAGGCCCTGCCAGCGGGCGGCGCGCAGGGCGGCCTGCTCGTCGGCCCCGGTCGCGTCGTCGGGGAGTTGGAGGACGGCGTGCAGGCCGGCGGCGATGCCGGTGACCCGCAGGTGCGGGGCGTGGCCGTGCACGGCCTCGACGAGCCGGTCGCGGCGTCGGCGGTAGCGCTGGCGCATCCGGCGGATGTGCCGGTCGTAGGAGCCGTGGGTGAGGAACTCCGCGAGGGTGAGCTGGTCGGTGACGCCCGCCCATGCCTCGCGTTCGCCCTTGGCCGCCAGGACGGCGTCCACCAGGCGGGCGGGGAGCACCATCCAGCCGAGCCGCAGCGCGGGGGACAGGCTCTTGCTGACCGAGCCGAGGTGCAGGACGTGCTCGGGGTCCAGGCCCTGGAGGGCACCGACCGGTCGGCGGTCGTAGCGGAACTCGCCGTCGTAGTCGTCCTCCAGGACGTAACCACCGTTCTCCCGGGCCCAGTTGATCGCCGTGGCGCGGCGGTCGGCGTGCAGCGGGACGCCGGTGGGGAACTGGTGGGCGGGCGTGAGGAGGACCGCCCGGGCGCCGTCGAGCCGGGCCAACTCCCGGGTGTCGGCACCGTGTTCGTCGACGGTGAGCGGCAGGGTGGGCACGCCGGCGGTGGCCAGGAGCCGGCGGTGGAAGGCCAGTCCGTACGCCTCGACGGCCAGCGGGCCGGGGAGCACGGCCGGGAAGAGCAGCCGCAGCGCGTGGGCGAAGCCGGAGCAGATGACGATGCGGTCGGGGTCGGTGCGGACGCCGCGGGTGCGGGCCAGGTAGTCGGTCAGCGCGCGGCGCAGTTCGGGGCGGCCGCGCGGGTCGCCGGGGCCGAAGGCGTCGTGCGGGGCGGCGGTCAGGGCGCGGCGGGCCGCCGCCAGCCAGGCGGTACGGGGGAAGGCGGAGGCGTCCGGCCGGCCCTGGAGGAGGTTGTGCGTGGGGCGGGCCGTCGGGGCGCGGTGGGCCGGGGCGCGGGCCGGCGCCGGCGGCTCGGCCCGGTGGGCGACCCGGGTGCCGGAGCCCTGGCGGGCGGTGAGCCAGCCCTCGGCGACGAGTTCCGCGTAGACGTCGGCGACGGTGTTGCGGGCGATGCCCAGGTCGGCGGCGAGCGAGCGGTAGGGCGGCAGCCGGGTACCGGGGGCGAGCCGCCCGGAGCGTACGGCGTCGCGCAGCGCCCGGAGCAGGGCGGCCCGCCGGCCGCCCGGCCCGGTCAGCTCCAGATGCAGGTCGGCGCCCAGGCTCTCCGCGAGATTGACCCATGATTTCGGCACGGAAATGCACCCTACAGTCGGTCATCCGGGCTTCTAGATTCAAGACATGACGAACGAGACGCACACACGGACGACCGCACGGCACGACGACGCAGCAGTGGCCCGCCGGCCCCGGGTGAACTTCGCCAAGGCCGCCCCCAAGGCGTTCAAGGCCCTGATCGGCTTCGACGCCGCAGCCCGCGAGGGCCTCGACCCGGCCCTGGTGGAGCTGGTCCAGATCCGCTCCTCGCAGCTCAACAAGTGCGCGTACTGCCTGCACATGCACACCACCGACGCCCGCAAGGCGGGGGAGAGCGAGGAGCGGCTGCACATGGTCGCCGTCTGGGAGGAGGCGGCGCACTTCTTCACCGCGAAGGAGCGGGCGGCACTGGCCCTCACCGAGGCCGTGACGCTGGTGTCGCACGGCGGCGTACCGGACGAGGTCTACGAGCGGGCCGCCGCCCACTTCCCCGAGGACGAACTCGCCCGCCTCCTCGCCCTGATCTTCACCATCAACACCTGGAACCGCGTCGCCCTCAGCACGGCGAAGGTGCCGGGCACGGACGAACGGTGACCCGCGCGGCCTCAGGCCCCCGCCGTCAGGTCCTCCCGCAGCTGCCCCGCCACCCGGGCCAGCGCCGTTGCCGCCTGCTGCTGGAGGCCGGGGCCGAAGGTGATGCGGGTGGCGCCGAGGGCGCCGAGTTCGCGGGGGCCGGGGCCCTGGGGGAGGACCACGGCGTTGAGGGGCAGGCCGATGGCGGTGGCCAGTGCGGCGAGCCGGTCGGGCGGGGCGGCGATCGGGTAGACGCAGTCGGCGCCCGCCTCGGCGTAGCCGCGGCCCCGGCGGATCGTCTCGTCCTCGTCGTGGACGCCGCGCAGGTAGGTGTCGATCCGGGCGTTGACGACGAGCGCGTCGCCCGCCGCGGCACGTACCCGGGCCAGCCAGTCCGCCTGCTCCCGGGGGTCCCGGAGGGCTCCGGTGGCGGGGTCGGTGTCCTCCAGGTTGCACCCCACCGCGCCCGCGTCCAGGAGCCGGCCCACCAACTCCTCGGCGGACAGGCCGTAGCCGGCCTCCACGTCCGCCGTGACCGGGATGTCCACGGCCCGGGCGATGCGGGCGACGGCGGCGAACATCTCCGCGGCCGGCGTCTGCCCGTCGCGGTAGCCGAGGGACGCCGCGACGCCCGCGCTGGGCGTGGCCAGCGCGGGGAAGCCGGCGTCCGCGAAGACCTTGGCGGACGCCGCGTCCCAGGGGCCGGGCAGGACCAGCGGGAGCTCCGGGCCGTGGTGCAGGGCGCGCAGCGCCGCGGCCGTCACAGGGCACTTCCGACGGGCGTGCGGGCCGCGACATTGAGCCGGTTCCAGGAGTTGATCGCGGTGATCAGGGCGAGGAGACGGGCGAGTTCGGCGTCGTCGAAGTGGGCGGCGGCCCGCTCGTGGACCTCGTCCGGTACGCCGCCGTGCGACAACAGCGTCACGGCCTCGGCGAACGCCAGCGCCGCCCGCTCCTTCCCGGTGTAGTGCGCGGGGGCCTCCTCCCAGGCGCTGAGGAGGGCGATCCGCTGCTCGCTCACCCCGGCCCTGCGGGCTTCGGTGACGTGCATGTCGAGGCAGAACGCGCAGCGGTTGAGCTGCGAGACACGGATGAGCAGCAGCTCGACCAGGACGGGATCGAGGCCCTGCTTGGCGGCCCGGGTCAGCGCGTGCAGAGGGGCGTAGATGTCGGGCGCGAGCCGGAAGAGGGGAAGCCGGGGCGCGGTCTCGGGCGTGCTCATGCCTGCCCCGGAGCCATGCGGGTGGCGACGCCGAAGCGGTTCCAGGCGTTGATGGTGGTGATCAGGGCGATCAGCTGGGCGAGTGCGGCGTCCTCGAAGTGGGCGGCGGCGCGCTCGAAGACGGCGTCGGGCACGAAGCCTTCGGTCAGCACGGTGACGGCCTCGGTGAGGGCGAGCGCGGCCTGCTCCTGGGGGGAGTAGAAGCCGGCCGCCTCCTCCCAGGCGTTCAGGAGGTAGATTCGCTCCTCGGTCTCGCCGGCCTTGCGGGCGTCGGTGATGTGCATGTCGAGGCAGAACGCGCAGTGGTTGAGCTGCGAGGCGCGGATCTTGACCAGCTCGACCAGCGCCGGGTCCAGGCCCTTCTTCGCCGCCGCGTCCAGCGCGATCATGGCCTTGTAGACGTCGGGGGCGAGTTTCGCCCAGCGCAGGCGGGGGCCGTGCGAGTGGGTCGCGGCCGGAGCCGCCTCGGGCGTGGTGCGGGGTGTGTGGGCTGTGGTCATGGCTCTCACGCTACGGCGACAGTGGCGCACCGGTATGGTCCACTTCCATGGCGAATTCCTGGGCCACTTTCGGGCGTGATCTGCATCTGGACCTCACCCGCCCCGGCGGGCTGCGGGCCGCCCTCCTGCACGCGCTGCGCGACGCCGTACGCTCCGGGCGGCTGGCCCCCGGTACCCGGCTGCCGTCCTCCCGCTCGCTCGCCGCCGACCTGGGCATCGCCCGCAACACCGTCGCCGACGCCTACGCCGAGCTGGTCGCGGAGGGCTGGCTCAGCGCCCGCCAGGGCTCCGGCACCCGGGTCGCCGACCGGGTGGTGCTGCCGCGCGCCCTGCCCGCCGCACCCCGCCGGCCCGGCCCCGGCGACCCCCGCCGGCCCGGCCGGCCCCGCTTCGACCTCACCCCCGGCACCCCCGACGTCGCCGCCTTCCCCCGCACTGCCTGGCTCGCCGCCGCCCGCCGCGCCCTGACCGCCGCGCCCAGCGAAGCCTTCGGCTACGGCACCCCCGCCGGCCGCCCGGAACTGCGCGCCGTCCTCGCCGACTACCTGGCCCGCGCCCGGGGCGTCCGCGCCGACCCCGACCGCATCGTCGTCTGCACCGGCTTCATGCAGGCGCTGGCCCTGCTCGCCCGGCTGCCGGGCGCCGGGCGGCTGGCCACCGAGGCGTACGGCCTCGACTTCCACCGGGGCGTCATCGAACGGGCCGGGCTCGGCACCGTCCCTCTCACCGTCGACGAACACGGCGCCCGTACCGAGGAGTTGGCCGCGCTCGACGACGTACGCGCGACCCTGCTCACGCCCGCCCACCAGTTCCCCACCGGTGTCCCGCTGCACCCCGACCGGCGGGCCGCGGCGGTCAACTGGGCCCGCGCGCACGGCGGTTACGCCCTGGAGGACGACTACGACGGCGAGTTCCGCTACGACCGCCAGCCGGTCGGCGCCCTCCAGGGCCTCGACCCGGACCACGTCGTCTATCTGGGCACCGCGAGCAAGAGCCTCGCCCCCGCGCTGCGGCTGGCCTGGATGGTGCTGCCGGACCGGCTCGTCGACCCGCTGCTCGCGGTCAAGAGCACCGGGGAGTGGCAGTCCGGGCAGCTGGAGCAGCTCACCCTCGCCGAGTTCATCTCCTCGGGCGCCTACGACCGGCATCTGCGCGGTATGCGACTGCGCTACCGGCGCCGCCGCGACCAGCTGGTCGCGGCGCTGGCCGAGCGGGCGCCCCAGGTGCACGTCTCCGGTATCGCCGCCGGACTGCACGCGGTACTGGAACTCCCGCCCGGGACCGAGCAGTCCGTCGTCCAGGCCGCCCGCTGGCAGGGCCTCGCGCTGGAGGGACTGGACCGCTTCCGCGACCCGGCCGCCCCGCCGGCCGCCCGCGACGCCCTGGTGGTCGCCTACGGCACCCCGCCCGACCACTCCTTCGCGGGCGTCCTGGACGCGCTGGTCAGGGCGCTGCCGCCGGGGGAGTAGCGCCCGGCCCGGCACCCGCGCCCGGCCCGTCGCCCGGCCCGGCGGGCAGATCCCGTACGAACGACACCCGGTCGAGCCCCGGCCCGTCGTAGTCCCGGTGCACCGGCACCCCGTGCTCATCAATCCGGTCGCCCGGCTCCAGACGGAAACCCATCCGGCGGTGATAGGCGAGGGAGTCGCGGTTGTTGGGGCTGGTGATGCAGCGGATCCGGGTACGGCCGGCCGCGCGGGCCGCGGCGAAGAACCGGCGGTAGAGGAAGCCGCCCACCCCCGCCCGCTTGCCGTCCGGGCACACGCCCACGAAGTGGATGTACGCCGTCCGGGAATCCGTCTGGGACAGGAAGCCGATCAGGAACGCGTGCAAGGTGTGGTCGGGGCGCTCGACGAGGAAGCTGGTGCCGGCGAAGTGCTGGAGGAACAGCCGCGGCACGAGCAACTGGCGCTGCAGCGCGCCCGCTTCGCCGCCCAGACCGCCCCACCAGTCGGCCAGCGCCACCTGAAGCCGCCCGTGGTCCTCCGGTACGGGGTGCCGCACCAGCAAACCGCCCGGCAGCCCCGCCCCGGCGTCTGCGTCGCGCCCGTCGACCGTTGTGCGTGCAACCGCCGTGCGTTCGTCGTCCATGACGGGCAGCTTAGGCGCGGACGACGCGGACGACGCGGACGATGCCGACGACGCGGACGATGCCGACGACGCCGGCACGTCGGTGGCCGCCCCGGTCCGGTCCGGCGGCCGAACCCCGTTGCGCGGAAGCCCCGTTGAGGGTCACGGGTGGTGCGGGGAGGGGGCCTCGCACGCCGGTCGTCGGCCTGCGCCGGCACACACCATTCCTGCGCCCAGGGGTGCGCACCGTGCGTACGGTCCGGGCGGAACACGCTGCGCCATTCAGGGTAAAGCGCGGGCCCGCTCTGGCGAGGCCGCGCGGTCAACGCCCTTACTGATGCTATCGACCGGCGGGTCGTCCACCTGGGAGAGCGCACCGGCAGGCAGATGCGCGCCCCCATGACTGATGGTGCCCGGCCCTTCCCCTCGGGATGCCGGAGCCTCCCCGCGCTCCGCTGGCTCTACGGGGAGACGCACGGCCCGCCACCTCCACACACGCGAAGGGCCGTCCATGGCACCCACTCTCACGTTGGTGTCCGCAGCGCCGAATCCGGCAGTCTTCGGACAGACCGTGACCCTGACCGCGACAGTCATCCCCATCGGACTGGGCACACCCACCGGCACCGTGACCTTCGTCATCGCCGGCGGCCCCACCCTGACCGGCACCCTGGTCGGCGGCACGGCGACCGTCACCACCAGCGCGCCGTCCGTCGGGCTGCACACCGTCACCGCCACCTACAACGGCAACGCCTTCTTCTCGTCGTCCTCCGGCAGCACCGTGCTGATCGTGACCCAGGCGGCGACGACCACCACGGTCACCTCGTCCCCGGACCCGTCGGTCTTCGGCCAGCCCGTCACCTTCACCGCCCATGTCGCGGCGGTCGCGCCGGGCGCCGGAACACCGACCGGCACGGTCACCTTCGTCATCGGAGGCGGCGGGGGCGGCACCTTCACCGCGCCGCTGTCGGGCGGGACGGCCACCGTCACCACCAGCACCCTCACCGTCGGCACCCATCCGGTCACCGCCACCTACAACGGCAGCGCCAACTTCTCCGCGTCGTCCGGCACCGACACCCAGACGGTGCAGTCCAGCGCGGCGACGACGACCACGGTCACCTCGTCCCCGGACCCGTCGGTCTTCGGCCAGCCCGTCACCTTCACCGCCACCGTCGCCCCCGTCCCGCCCGCCTCCGGCACCCCGACCGGCACGGTCACCTTCGTGATCTCCGGTGGTCCCACGCTGACGGCGCCGCTGTCGGGCGGTACGGCGACCGTGACGACGAGTGCGCTGAGCGTCGGTACGCACACGGTCACCGCGACGTACAGCGGGGGCCCCGGCTTCAGCCCCTCCACGGGCACCGACACCCAGACCGTGAACAAGGCATCGACGACCACCACGGTCACCTCCGCGCCGGACCCGTCGGTCGTCGGGCAGACGGTGACGTTCACGGCGACCGTCGCGCCGGTCCCGCCGGGCGCCGGCACCCCCACCGGAACCGTCACGTTCGTGATCGGCGGCCCCGGGGGCGGCACCCTGACCGGCACGCTGTCGGGCGGCACGGCGAGCGTGACGACCAGCTCGCTGGGCGCCGGCTCGCACACCGTGACGGCGACGTACAACGGCGACGCCAACTTCGCGACCTCGACCGGCACCGACACCCAGACCGTCAACCAGGCGTCGACCACGACCACGGTCACCTCGTTCCCCGACCCGTCCGTGGTGGGGCAGTCGGTCGCCTTCACCGCCTTCGTCGGCGCCGTCGCCCCCGCCAGCGGGGTACCGACCGGCACCGTCACCTTCGTCGTCACCAACGGAGTCACCACCGTCACCCTCACCGGGACCCTGGACGGCAGCGGGGTCGCGGCGGTGAGCACCAACGGGCTGGTCACCACCGGGGTGTACACGGTCACCGCGACCTACGGCGGTGACGCCAACTTCACCGGGTCCAGCGACACCGACACCCAGACCGTCGTCCAGGCGGCGACGACGACCACGGTCACCTCGTCGCCGGATCCGTCGATGGTGGGTCAGCCGGTGACGTTCACCGCGACGGTGACGCCGGTCGCGCCGGGCGCGGGCACGCCCACCGGCACGGTCACGTTCGTCATCTCGGGTGGTCCGACGCTGACCGGGACCCTCTCGGGCGGTACGGCGAGCGTGACGACCGCTGCGCTGGGCGTCGGCTCGCACACCGTGACGGCGACGTACAGCGGTGACGGCAACTTCACGGGCTCCGTAGGCACCGACACGCAGACGGTCGTCCAGGCGTCGACGACGACCACGGTCACCTCGTCGCCGGATCCGTCGGTCGTGGGTCAGCCGGTGACCTTCACCGCCACCGTGGCGCCGGTCGCGCCGGGCGCGGGCACGCCCACCGGCACGGTCACGTTCGTCATCTCGGGCGGTCCGACGCTGACCGGAACGCTCTCCGGTGGGACCGCGAGCGTGACGACCAGTGCCCTCGCGGCCGGCTCGCACACCGTCACCGCGACCTACAGCGGCGACGCCAACTTCACCGGTTCCGTAGGCACCGACACCCAGACGGTGAATCAGGCGTCGACGACCACTACGGTCACCTCGTCGCCGGACCCCTCGGTCGTGGGTCAGCCGGTGACCTTCACCGCCACCGTCACGCCGGTCGCGCCGGGCGCGGGGACCCCCACCGGCACGGTCACGTTCGTCATCTCGGGCGGTCCGACCCTGACCGGCACGCTCTCGGGCGGTACGGCGAGCGTGACGACCAGTGCCCTCGCGGCCGGCTCGCACACCGTTACCGCGACCTACAGCGGCGACGCCAACTTCACCGGTTCCGTAGGCACCGACACCCAGACGGTCAACCAGGCGTCGACGACCACCTCGGTGACCACCTCGCCCGACCCGTCCGTCGTGGGGCAGTCGGTCAGCTTCACGGCGACGGTGACGCCGGTCGCGCCGGGCGCGGGCACGCCCACCGGCACGGTCACCTTCGTCGCCACCGACGGTCTCACCACGGTGACACTCACCGGGACCCTGAGCGGCGGCACGGTCACCGTGACCACCAACGGGCTGGTGACGGCCGGGACTTACACGGTCACGGCGACGTACGGCGGTGACGCCAACTTCACCGGCTCCAGCGGGACGGATACCCAGACGGTCACCCAGGCGGCCACCACGACCACGGTGAGCACGTCACCCGACCCGTCCGTGGTGGGGCAGTCGGTGACGTTCACCGCGACGGTGACGCCGGTCGCGCCGGGTGCGGGGACTCCCACCGGCACGGTGACCTTCCTGGCGACCGACGGGGTCACCACCGTGACGCTGACCGGGACCCTGGTCGGCGGCACGGTCAGCGTGAGCACCAACGGGTTGGTGACAGCGGGGACTTACCTGGTCACGGCGACCTACAGTGGCGACGGCAACTTCACGGGCTCCGTAGGCACCGATACCCAGACGGTTACCCAGGCGGCGACCACCACCACCGTGACCTCGTCGCCGGACCCCTCGGTCGTGGGCCAGCCGGTGACCTTCACCGCGACGGTGACGCCGGTCGCGCCGGGCGCGGGGACCCCCACCGGGACCGTCACCTTCGTCATCACCGGTGGCCCGACCCTGACCGGCACCCTCTCCGGCGGTACGGCGAGCGTGACGACCAGTGCCCTCGCGGCCGGCTCGCACACCGTCACCGCGACCTACAGCGGCGACGCCAACTTCACGGGCTCCGTAGGCACCGACACCCAGACGGTCAACCAGGCGTCGACGACCACCACGGTCACCACCTCGCCCGACCCGTCCGTGGTGGGCGAGACGGTGACGTTCACCGCCACCATCACGCCGGTCGCACCCGGCGCGGGGACCCCCACCGGCGCCGTCACCTTCGTCGCCACCGATGGTCTCACCACGGTGACACTCACCGGGACCCTGGTCGCCGGCACGGTCACCGTGACCACCAACGGGCTGGTGACGGCCGGGACTTACACGGTCACGGCGACGTACAGCGGTGACGCCAACTTCACCGGGTCCAGCGGGTCCGACACCCAGACCGTGAGCCAGGCGGCGACCACCACCACCGTGACCTCGTCGCCGGATCCGTCGGTGGTGGGGCAGTCGGTGACCTTCACCGCGACGGTCGTACCCGTCGCGCCCGGCGCGGGGACCCCCACCGGGACCGTCACCTTCGTCATCACCGGTGGCCCGACCCTGACCGGCACCCTCTCCGGCGGGACCGCGAGCGTGACGACCGGTGCCCTCGCGGCCGGCTCGCACACCGTCACGGCGACCTACAGCGGTGACGGAAACTTCACCGGGTCCAGCGGCACCGACACCCAGACCGTCGTCCAGGCGGCCACCACGACCACCGTGACCTCCTCACCCGACCCGTCCGTGGTGGGTGAGACGGTGACGTTCACCGCCACCGTCACGCCGGTCGCGCCGGGGGCGGGGACTCCCACCGGAACGGTGACCTTCCTGGCGACCGACGGTCTCACCACGGTGACGCTGACCGGGACCCTGGTCGGCGGCACGGTCAGCGTGTCCACCAACGGGCTGGTGACGGCGGGGACTTACGCGGTGACCGCGACATACAGCGGTGACGCCGACTACACCGGCTCCGTCGGCGCCGGCACCCAGACGGTCACCCAGGCGGCGACCACCACCACGGTCACCTCGTCGCCGAACCCGTCGGTGGTGGGGCAGTCGGTGACGTTCACGGCGACCGTGACGCCGGTCGCGCCGGGGGCGGGGACGCCCACCGGGGTCGTCACGTTCGTCATCTCCGGCGGTCCGACCCTGACCGGGACCCTCTCCGGTGGTACGGCGAGCGTGACGACCAGTGCCCTCGCGGCCGGTACCTACACCGTCACCGCGACGTACGGCGGCGACGCCGACTTCACCGGCTCCAGCGGGAACACCACCCAGACCGTGACCCAGGCGGCCACCACCACCTCGGTGACCGCGTCCCCTGACCCGTCCGTGGTGGGCGAAACGGTGACGTTCACCGCCACCGTCACACCGGTCGCGCCGGGTGCGGGCACGCCCACCGGCACGGTGACCTTCCTGGCCACCAACGGGGACACCACGGTGACGCTGACCGGCACCCTGGTCGGCGGCACGGCCACGGTGACCACCAACGGGCTCGCGACGACGGGTACGTACGCGGTGACCGCGACGTACAGCGGCGACGCCGACTTCACCGGCTCCGTCGGGAACACCACCGCGACGGTGACCCAGGCGGCCACCACGACGACGGTGACGTCCACTCCGGACCCGTCCGTCTTCGGGCAGTCGGTGACCTTCACCGCCACCGTGGCGCCGGTGCCGCCGGGGGCGGGGACCCCCACCGGGACCGTCACCTTCGTCATCGCCGGCGGCCCGACCCTGACCGGCACCCTCTCCGGCGGTACGGCCAGCGTGACGACCGCTGCCGTCACCCCCGGTACGCACACCGTGACCGCGACGTACGGCGGCGACGCCAACTTCAGCGGCTCCAGCGGGAGCGGCACCCAGACGGTCACCCCGGCGGCGACCACCACCTCGGTGACCTCCTCACCCGACCCGTCCGTGGTGGGTGAGACGGTGACGTTCACCGCCACTGTCACGCCGGTCGCGCCGGGGGCGGGGACGCCCACCGGAACGGTGACCTTCCTGGCGACCGACGGTCTCACCACGGTGACGCTGACCGGGACCCTGGTCGGCGGCACGGTCAGCGTGTCCACCAACGGGCTGGTGACGGCGGGGACGTACGCGGTGACCGCGACGTACGGCGGTGACGCCGACTTCACGGGCTCCGTCGGCGCCGGCACCCAGACGGTCACCCAGGCGGCGACCACGACCACGGTCACCTCGTCGCCCGACCCGTCCGTGGCCGGGCAGCCGGTGACGTTCACCGCCACCGTCGCGCCCGTCGCGCCGGGTGCGGGCACGCCCACCGGGGTCGTCACGTTCGTCGTCTCCGGCGGCCCGACGCTGACCGGCACCCTCTCCGGGGGGACCGTGAGCGTCAGCGCCCCTCTGGACGCCGGTGCGCACACCGTCACCGCGACGTACAGCGGCGACGCCAACTACACCGGGTCCAGCGGGAACGACACCCAGACCGTGGGCCAGGCGGCGACCACCACCTCGGTGACCGCGTCGCCGAACCCGTCCGTCTTCGGGCAGCCGGTCACCTTCACCGCCACCGTCGCGCCGGTGGCGCCCGGGGCCGGCACCGTGACCGGCACGGTGACCTTCGTCATCAGCGGCGGCGGGGGCGGGTCGCTGACCGCCACCGTCTCCGGGGGCACGGCCACCGTCACCACCAACTCCCTCGACGCCGGTGCGCACACGGTGACCGCGACGTACAGCGGTGACGCCAACTTCAGCGGCTCCAGCGACGCCCTCACCCAGACGGTGAACCAGGCGTCGACCGTCACCACCGTCACCTCGTTCCCCGACCCGTCCACCGCCGGCGACACGGTCGTGTTCGTCGCCTTCGTGGCGGCGGTGGCGCCGGGGGCCGGCATCCCGACGGGAACGGTCGCCTTCACCGTCACCGACGGTGTGACCACCGTGAACCTCACCGGGACCGTGGACGGCAGCGGCGTCGCCGCCGTCAGCTCCCCGCTGGCCACGGCCGGGCTCTACACCGTCACGGCGGTCTACTCCGGTGACGGGAACTTCACCACGTCCAGCGACACCGACACCCAGACCGTGGTCTGACCTTCCCCGTTCCTCCGACCCGCACCACGGCGCCGGGCCGTCCCCTCGGGGCGGCCCGGCGCCCGCATGCGCCCCGCCGCCCCGGCCGGGCCCGCTACCGGCCCTTCGGTGCCGCCGCTTCCGGCGCGCTCTCCGGCTCGGTCCGCTCCGCCGCCGGCGCCTCCCCGAAGCGGGCCAGTACGAGCGCCCCGGCCACCGCGCACGCGAAGCCGATGACGGCCAGCGGGGCCAGGCCGGGCCGCGTCCGGTCGCCGAGCCAGGCGACGCCGACCAGCGCCGGGCCGATCGTCTCGCCGATCACCATGCCGGCGGTGGCGGCGGTGACCGAACCGCGCTGGAAGGCGGTCGTCAGCAGCAGGAACGCGGCGCCGCCGCCGATCAGCAGCGCGTAGCAGGCCGGGTTGGTGAGCAGCGCCGACGGGGCGAAGTCGTCGATGAGGCGGACCGCGACCTCCACCACGCCGAAGCCGCAGCCCGCGCCGAACCCGAGCGCCGCCGCCCGGGCCCGGTCCGGCAGCCGCCCGGCCACCGCCCCGGACGCGAGCACCAGCACCGCGAAGACCAGCACCGCGATCCGCAGCCCGGGCGTCCCCCGCAGGTGCCCCTCCTCCCCGGACGCCAGCGCGAGCATCGCCAGGCCACCGCAGACCACCGCCACCCCGAGCCACTCGCTAGCGCCGAGCCGGGTGTGCAGCACCGGCGCCGCCACCACCGCCGTCACCGCCAGGGTCGCCGCGAGCGCCGCGCCGACCGTGTAGATGGGCAGCGCCCGCAGCGCGATGAGTTCCAGCACGAAACCCAGGCCGTCCAGCGCCAGTCCGAGCAGATACCGCCACTGCCCCAGCACCCGCAGCAGCAGGCGCGGGTCGACGCCCGACCCCGTACCGGGGGCGGTGCCCCGCGCGGCCACCGCCTGCAGGACGGAGGCGGTGCCGAAGCACACGGCGGAAGCGAGGGCACAGATCATCCCAAGGAGCATGGAGCCGACTGTAGGGGGCGAGTCGGAAAGGCGGCAGGGCCGCGGCCCGGGAAGCGGATGCGTCCCTCTAGGCTTGCCGGGCTCACACGGATGAACGTTGACGGGGGATGCGGAAATGGCCGAGAAGGCACGGCGGCGGCTGCGGTCGAGCACGGTGGTCCTGGGCGGGATGGGCGCGCTGGCCGCGGCCCTGACGTCCTGCGGCTCCGAGCCCGACAAGCGCTGCGTGGACCGCAACAGCTACGACGTGGTCAAGGGCTACCGCGTCGTCGACGCCAAGAACTGCTCGGCGGGCGGCGGCTCGTCCTCCGGGAGCGGCGGCACCGGCGGCGGGTCCGGCAGGAACGGCCGCGGCACGGGCAAGCAGCCGGTGGACGCCCAGTGGTACTACGACGGCGGCAAGAGCGGCTCGTACGCCGACCAGGGCACCTTCAGCAAGACCACCGCCGTCAACCGCGGCGGCTTCGGCTGCTCCGGCTCGGGCGGCCGGCACGGCTCCTCCGGCGGCCACCACGGCTCCTTCGGCGGCTGAGCGGACCCGGCACCGGCATGGAACGCCACACCATCGCGCCCCGCCCCGGCTGGCAGCAGACCGTCGAGGCGCAGGGCCTGATCTACCCGCTCACCCGCTACCCGGACGACTCGCTGCGCCCGTACTGGGACGAGAGCGCCTACTACGCGTTCACCCTCCCGGAGGTCGAGGCGCTGGAGGAGGTCGTCGAGGAACTGCACGCGATGTGCCTGGCCGCCGCCGAGCACCTCGTCTCCCGTGACCGTCTCGCCGACCTGGGGATCACCGATCCCCGGCTGGCCGGGCTGGTCGCCGAGTCCTGGCGCCGGCGTGCCGAACTCCCCTCCCTCTACGGGCGGTTCGACCTGCACTACGACGGCACCGGCCCGGCCAAGATGCTGGAGTACAACGCCGACACCCCGACGTCGCTGGTCGAGGCGGCCAGCCCGCAGTGGTTCTGGATGGAGGAGCGGTTCCCCGGCGCCGACCAGTGGAACTCGCTGCACGAGCGGCTGGTGGCGGCCTGGAAGCGGCAGGCGCCGCTGCTGCCGCCCGGCGCGCCGGTGCACTTCGCGCACTCCGCGGGCGACGAGCTCGGGGAGGACCTGATGACCGTCGCGTACCTGGAGGAGACGGCACAGCAGGCGGGCCTGGAGACCGCGTCGATCCCGGTGGAGGACATCGGCTGGGACCGGCTCGCGGGCCGCTTCGTCGACCAGCGGCTGCGCTTCGTGCGGGCCTGTTTCAAGCTCTACCCGTGGGAGTGGCTGGCCACCGACGACTTCGGCCCGCACGTCCTGGACACCCTCGACAACGGCGGCGGCACCGGCTCCACCCTGTGGATCGAACCCGCCTGGAAGATGCTGCTGTCCAACAAGGCGCTGCTGGCGGTCCTGTGGGAGCTGTACCCGGGCCACCCGAACCTGCTGCCCGCCTACCTCGACGGGCCGCGCGAGCTGGCGCACACCCGCGGGTACGCGGCCAAGCCGCTGCTCGGCCGGGAGGGCGCCGGGGTCACCCTGCACGAACCGGGCGCCGAGCCGGTGCCGCGCGGGCCCGAGGACCCCTGCTGCTACCAGGAGCTGGCTCCGCTGCCGGACTTCGACGGCAACCGCGTCGTGCTCGGCGCGTGGGTCGTCGAGGACGAGGCCGCCGGGCTCGGTATCCGGGAGTCGGCGGGCCCGGTCACCGACGAGTACGCGCGCTTCGTGCCCCATGTGATCCGCTGAGCCGCCGGGCCCGCCGCCCGGGCCCGGGCCGCCGCGCACGCGCAGCGGGCGGCCGGGACGTGGCGCAGCGGGCGGCCGGGGCCGCTTTCGCCCGCCGGCCGCCCGCTGCCCGCCCGGCCCCCTTCATGCCTCCAGTACGTCCCGCAGCCGGGCCAGCCCCCAGTCCAGGTCCTCCTTGCTGATCACCAGCGGCGGGGCGAGGCGGATGGTGGCGCCGTGGGTGTCCTTGACCAGCACCCCGCGGGTCAGCAGCTCTTCGGAGACGGCCCGCCCGGTGCCGCGCGAGGGGTTGACGTCCACGCCCGCCCACAGGCCGCGGCCGCGTACCGCGTCCACCGCTCCCTCGCCCACCAGCAGCCCCAGTTCGCTGTGCAGATGGTCGCCCAACTCCGTGGCGCGCTGCTGGAATTCGCCGGTCCGCAGCATCGCGATGACCTCCAGCGCCACCGCGCAGGCCAGCGGGTTGCCGCCGAACGTCGAGCCGTGCTCGCCGGGCGCGAAGACGCCCAGCACCTCGCGGGACGAGACCACCGCCGACACCGGCACCACCCCGCCGCCCAGCGCCTTGCCCAGGACGTACACGTCCGGGACGACGCCCTCGTGCTCACAGGCGAAGGTCCGGCCGGTGCGGCCCAGGCCGGACTGGATCTCGTCGGCGATGAACAGCACGTTCCGGCGCCGGGTCAGCTCCCGTACGCCCGCGAGGTAGCCCGGCGGCGGCACCAGGACGCCCGCCTCGCCCTGGACCGGCTCCAGCAGGACGGCCACCGTGTCGTCGCCGACGGCGGCCTCCAGCGCGGCGAGGTCGCCGTAGGGGACGACGTCGAAGCCGGGGGTGTACGGGCCGAAGTCGGCGCGGGCCTCGGCGTCGGTGGAGAAGGAGACGATGGTGGTGGTGCGGCCGTGGAAGTTGTTGTCGGCGACGATGATCCGCGCGCGGCCGTCCGGCACGCCCTTGACCTTGTAGCCCCACTTGCGGGCCGTCTTGATCGCCGTCTCGACCGCCTCGGCGCCGGTGTTCATCGGCAGCACCAGCTCCATTCCGCACAGCTCGGCCAGCTGGGTGCAGAAGTCCCCGAACCGGTCGTGGTGGAAGGCGCGCGAGGTGAGCGTGACCCGTTCCAGCTGGGCCCGGGCGGCGTCGAGCAGGCGGCGGTTGCCGTGCCCGAAGTTCAGCGCGGAGTAGCCGGCGAGCATGTCCAGGTAGCGCCGGCCCTCCACATCCGTCATCCAGGCGCCCTCGGCGGTGGCCACGACGACGGGGAGCGGGTGGTAGGTGTGCGCGCTGTGGGCTTCGGCGGCGGCGATGCTGCGTTCCGTGGACGTCACCGGATCTCCGTTTCGGTAGGCCGTACGGGGCATATGCGCCGATCTGCCCCTCTATAGTGCCGCGCGGGCGGTGTGTTCGGAAGCCGCCCGGGCGGTCGGTGGTCCCGGCGCCGCCGGGTGCGGCGGCGTCTAGACTCGGCGGTGCGCATCGCGACTGGCGTACGGGGAAGCGACCCCGAGGGAGCGGTGTGCGGCCACCATCACGAGGTGCCGCCCGCCTGGGCACCCGGGACCCGACCGGACCACCGATCGAGCGCCCCGGAGGACGCCATGTCACTTCCCGCCCCGCACCCCGCCCCGCATGCCGCGCTGCGCGCCGCCGACCCCGAACTGGCCGCCCTCGTCGGCGCCGAGGAGCGGCTCCAGGCCGACACGCTGCGGTTGATCCCCAGCGAGAACTACGTCTCCGCCGCCGTCCTGGAAGCCACCGGCACCGTCCTGCAGAACAAGTACAGCGAGGGGTACGCGGGCCGTCGCTACTACGAAGGCCAGCAGAACATCGACCGCGTCGAGACGCTGGCTGTCGAGCGCGCCAAGGCCGTCTTCGGCGTCGAACACGCCAACGTCCAGCCGTACTCCGGCTCGCCGGCCAACCTCGCCGCCTATCTGGCCTTCGCCGAGCCCGGCGACACGGTGCTGGGCATGGCGCTGCCGATGGGCGGCCACCTCACCCACGGCTGGGGCGTCTCGGCGACCGGCAAGTGGTTCCGCGGCGTCCAGTACGGCGTCCGCGCCGACAACGGGCTCATCGACTTCGACGAGGTGCGCGACCTCGCCCGCAAGGAGCGCCCGAAGATCATCTTCTGTGGCGGTACGGCCGTCCCGCGCACCATCGACTTCGCCGCGTTCGGCGAGATCGCCCGGGAGGTCGACGCCGTCCTGGTCGCGGACATCGCGCACATCGCCGGGCTGGTCGCGGGCGGCGCCCACCCGTCGCCCGTGCCGCACGCGGACGTCATCTCCACCACCACGCACAAGACCCTGCGCGGGCCGCGCGGCGCCATGCTGATGTCCCGGGCGAGCCACGCCAAGGCCGTCGACAAGGCCGTCTTCCCCGGTCTGCAGGGCGGCCCGCACGACCACACGACCGCCGCCATCGCGGTCGCGCTGCGCGAGGCGGCCGCCCCGTCCTTCCGGGACTACGCGCACGCCGTCGTCGCCAACGCCAAGGCGCTCGCCGAGGCGCTGCTGGCCCGCGGCTTCGACCTGGTCTCCGGCGGCACCGACAACCACCTGGTGCTGATCGACCTCACCTCCAAGGACGTCCCCGGCAAGGTCGCCGCCAAGGCCCTGGACCGGGCCGGCATCGTCGTCAACTACAACACCGTCCCCTTCGACCCCCGTAAGCCCTTCGACCCCTCCGGCATCCGCATCGGCACCCCGTCGCTCACCTCCCGCGGCCTGGGCGCGGACCGGATGCCGCTGGTGGCGGAGTGGATCGACCGCGGCGTACGGGCCGCCGCGACGGGCGACGAGCAGGCCCTGGCGGTGATCCGCACGGAGGTCGCCGACCTGATGGCCGCCCACCCGGCCCCGGGCCTCCCCCTCGACGCCTGACGCTCCGGCTCCGCCTGCCCCTCGGGACCTGTGCGCCGGCGGCTGCCCTCTGGCTGCCTGTCCTTCGGGGGCCTGGCCTCCGGCGCTTGCCCGGGGCGGGCCTGTTCGCCGGTGGCTGCCCCCGGGTCTGCTTGTCCGTCGGGGCTTGGCCCCCGGCGGCTGCCCGGGTGCCGGGTCCGTTCACCGGTGACTGCCCCCGAGCCCGTCCCCCGGCACCCCCGGTGCCTGGCCCCGGCCCGCTCCGCGGGTCCGGACGCCGGGAATACCCCCCGGTAACCACCGCGTTGAGGCCCCGAGGGGGCCCACGCACCCCCTACGGGATGTGTTCGGCCGTCCCCCAAGGGCCTCCACGCCCGTGGAGCCCGTCCGACCTGAGACAATCGGTGCCATGGCTCTCGATCGCCTGCCCGTCGACCACCAGCGCCCCCAGGGGGATGGCTCCGCCATGCAGCACCGCCCGCGCGTACTCTCCGGTATTCAGCCCACGGCCGGCTCCTTCCACCTCGGCAACTACCTCGGTGCGGTGCGCCAGTGGGTGGCGCTCCAGGAGTCCCACGACGCCTTCTACATGGTCGTCGACCTGCATGCGATCACCGTTCCGCAGGACCCGGCCGAGCTGCGCAGCAACACCCGGATCGCGGCCGCCCAGCTGCTCGCGGCCGGTCTCGACCCGGAGCGCTGCACCCTCTTCGTGCAGAGCCATGTGCCCGAGCACGCCCAGCTCGCCTGGGTCATGAACTGCCTCACCGGCTTCGGCGAGGCGTCCCGCATGACCCAGTTCAAGGACAAGTCCGCCAAGCAGGGCGCCGACCGCACCTCCGTCGGCCTGTTCACGTACCCGATCCTGCAGGTCGCGGACATCCTGCTCTACCAGGCCCACCAGGTCCCGGTCGGCGAGGACCAGCGCCAGCACATCGAGCTGACCCGCGACCTCGCCGAGCGCTTCAACACCCGCTACGGCGACACCTTCACGATCCCCGCGCCGTACATCCTCAAGGAGACCGCGAAGATCTACGACCTGCAGGACCCGTCGGCCAAGATGAGCAAGTCGGCCGCCAGCCCCAAGGGTCTGATCAACCTCCTCGACGACCCGAAGGCCAGCGCGAAGAAGGTCAAGAGCGCCGTCACGGACACCGACACCGTGATCCGCTACGACGCCGAGAACAAGCCGGGCGTCTCCAACCTCCTGACGATCTACTCCACCCTCACGGGCGCCTCGATCGCGGAGCTGGAGCAGAAGTACGAGGGCAAGATGTACGGCGCTCTCAAGACCGATCTCGCCGAGGTGATGGTCGACTTCGTCACACCGTTCCGGGACCGCACCCAGGAATACCTGGACGACCCCGAGACGCTGGACTCGATCCTGGCCAAGGGCGCGGAGAAGGCCCGCGCGGTCGCCGCGGAGACCCTCGCCACCGCGTATGACCGGCTCGGATTCCTGCCGGCCAAGCACTGACGGGACCGTCCGCGCGGCCCGCCCGGGCGGCCCGCGCGACCCCCGCGGAACCAGGGGCCCCCACCTGCGGGGGCCTTTGTGCCTGCCCGCAACAGAGCCGAGGACGCTCCCCGCGAAGGGCGCGCACCCGGCACACTAGGAGGGTGCGCGAGCGCGCCGCACACACGTCAGGAGGGAGAACGCAGTGGGGACCGTAACGCTGGGCGTTTCGATCGCGGTCCCGGAGCCGTACGGCAGCTTCCTCCAGCGGAAGCGCGCGGGCTTCGGGGACCCTGCCGCACACGGCATCCCCACGCACATCACCCTCCTCCCGCCGACGGAGGTGCACACCGACGCGCTGCCCGCCGTCGAACGCCACCTCGCCGAGGTCGCGGCCGGCTGCCGCGCCTTCCCGCTCCGCCTGGAAGGCACCGGCACCTTCCGCCCGCTCTCCCCGGTCGTCTTCGTCAAGGTCACCGAGGGGGAGGCGGGCTGCACCGCCCTCCAGGCCCGGGTGCGCGCCCCTTCCGGCCCCTGCGCCCGGGAGCTGCAGTTCCCGTACCACCCCCATGTGACCGTCGCGCACGGCATCGCCGAGGCCGCCATGGACCGCGCCCAGGACGAGCTGCGGGACTTCTCCGCCACCTGGACGATCAGCGGTTTCGCGCTCTACGAGCAGGGCGCGGACGCGGTCTGGCGCCTGGAGCGGGAGTACCCCTTCGGTCCGCGTACGGCGGCCGTCCCCCGTCAGGCCGCCGACCTCTCCCGGCCGCCCGCCCCCTCCTGCTGAGCCGTGCCCGCTCCGGGCCGTGCCCGGCCGGCGGTCCACACGATGGCCCACGCCGACGTATGAGCGGGGGCATTCCCGGGGTACGCGGACGCTAGGGCTCCGGATCGGCCGGGCCCCCCGCCGCACAACCGGCCCGGGCCGGCGGGCCACGGGGGCACGAGGGGAATGCCATGGACTGGCTGAGCAGGCTGCCGGTGATCGGACCGGCCGTCACCTGGCTGATGACCACCCACCTCTGGCGCGCCTACACGCGCATGCTGCGGGTCAAGTGGACCCGGCTCGCCGCCGCGATCACCTTCACCAGTTTCGTCGCCCTGTTCCCGCTGCTCACCGTCGCCGCCGCGATCAGCGCCGCGCTGCTCGGCCCCAGCGGGGTGCACAAGCTGCAAACCAAGATCGCCGAGCAGATCCCCGGCATCGCCGCGCAACTCGACCTCGCCTCACTCGTCGAAAACGCCACCACCATCGGGCTGGTCGCCGGTGGCGTGTTGCTGCTCACCGGTATCGGCTGGGTCGAGTCGCTGCGCGACTGCCTGCGCGCCGTGTGGGAGAAGGACGACGAGGAGGGCAACTTCTTCCTCGGCAAGCTCCGGGACGGCGCCCTGCTGCTCGGCCTCGGCGGTGTCGCGGTGCTCTCGCTCGCCTGCTCCACCTTCGCCTCCGCGGCGGTCGGCAAGGCGGCCGAGGCGATCGGCCTGCCGGAGGGCGGGGCCGGCGCCGTCCTGCTCTCGGTCGCCGGCTTCTGCATCGCCGTCCTCGCGGACTTCCTGCTGCTGGCCTACATCCTGACCAGGCTCCCCGGCGCCCATCCGCCGCGCCGCGCCGTGGTGGTCGCCGGCCTGATGGGCGCGATCGGCTTCGAACTGCTCAAGCTGCTGCTCAGCGGCTACCTCAGGGGCGTCGCCTCGCGCAGCATGTACGGCGCCTTCGGCACCCCGATCGCCCTGCTGCTGTGGATCAACTTCACCGCGAAGCTGCTGGTGTACTGCGCCTCGTGGACCGCCACCCAGGAGAAGACGGCAGAGGCGGAGCAGACGGAGGAGAGGGAGGAGACGGTCGAGCGGGGGGAGGCGGGCGGCGCGGGTGTCCGGGAGCGGGCGGACGGGCCGGACGGGCCCGCGGCGGCGCCCGAGGGGCGGGAGGGCTGAGCCCCCACCGCCCCGCGGCCGCGTCTCACCTGCCCGAGCGCCGTCCCCGCCCGCGGACCAGCGCCGGCAGCGGCCACCGGCGGTGCACGGCCAGCCCCACGAGCCCCAGCAGCACCACCGCGCCGCCGCCGATCCCCACCGCGGTCCAGGCGCCGCCCGATCCGCCGGTGCTGTCCAGCGCCGCCTGGGTGCTGTCGTTCGCGCCCTTGCGGTGCTTCGCGGGGGCCACCGCGCCCCGGCCGTCGTCCTCGCTGCGCGGCCCGACCAGCCGGCCGACCGGCTCCACCTTGTCGGCCGCCGCGAAGCCCCAGTCCAGCAGCTGCGCGGCCTCCTTGTACGCCTCGTTGTGCAGCTTCTTCGCCGGGTTCATCACCGTCACCAGCAGCTTGCGGTCACCCCGCTGCGCCACACCGGTGAAGGTCGAGCCGGCGTTGGTGGTCGAGCCGTTCTTCACCCCGGCGATCCCCGGGTAGGGCTTGATGTCGTAGTCGCCGCTGAGCAGCCGGTTGGTGTTCTGGATGCCGAACGTCGCCCGCTTGCCGTCCTTGCCCTTGTCGCCGGGGAACTGGGCGCTCGCTGTCGAGCAGTACTCGCGGAAGTCGGCGTTCTGCAGCCCGGCCCGCGCGAACAGGCTCAGGTCGTACGCGCTGGAGACCTGCCCCGGCGCGTCGTAGCCGTCCGGCGTCACCACGTGGGTGTCGTTGGCGTTCAGCTCCTTGGCGTGCTGCTGCATCTGCGCGACGGTGGCCGCCGTGCCGCCGTTCATCGCGGAGAGCGTGTGCACCGCGTCGTTCCCGGACCGCAGGAAGACCCCGAGCCACAGGTCGTGGACCGTGTAGGTGAGGTTCTCCTTTATCCCGACCATGCTGCTGCCCGCGCCCATGCCGGCGAGGTCGGCGGGCTTGACGGTGTGCTTCTGGTCCTTGGGGAACTTCGGCAGCACGGTGTCCGCGAACAGCATCTTCAGGGTGCTGGCCGGCGCGAGCTGCCAGTGCGGGTTCTTGGCGGCCAGCACCTTGCCGGACTCGGCGTCCGAGACGATCCACGACCGGGCGGTCAGCGCGTCCGGCCCCGGCAGCTTCGGGGCTCCGGGCTTCGGCTGCACGTGGACGCCGGGCGTACCCAGCCGGTCCCCGCCGATCTGCGACATCTTCGCCGGCGGCGCCGGGGCCTTGGGGTCGGCCTGGGCGGTGCCGGCCAGCAGCGGGGAGCCCAGCAGCCCGCCGGCGGCCAGCGCGGCGACGGTGCGCAGGGGGAAGCCGTTGCGCGCCGCGCGTCCGGCGCTGCCGGTCGCGGCGGGGGCGGCCGGGGCGAGCGGTCCGGTGGCGGCCGTGGAAGCCGTGGAGGCACTGAAGGTCGTCGGCACGTCGCTGAACGTACCCCCCTTTGACCCCGCCGCCGACAGCACCCCACGGAAGAGTGCCCCTCCCGACCGCCGGATGGAGCCGCTGCCCATACTGGAACGCATGCTGCGTTCCTCCGGGGACTCCCCCCGCACACCCACGACTCTCTCGCGCCCGGTGGCCTGGTTCCTGCTCGCCTTCGGGGTGTGGAGCTGGTTCATCTGGATCACTTTCGTCAAGAACCTCTGGAAGGACGGGAGCGGTCTCGCCTTCGACGACGCGGGTGACCCGACCGCCTACTTCTGGGTCCATCTCCTGCTCGCGGTGGCTTCCTTTCTCTTGGGGACGGCAATCGGCGTGATCGGGTTCCGCGGCGTACGGGCGCTGCGCCGGCAGCAGGCGCAGGGCGCGGACCGGCACTCCGCCGACGACCGGACCGGCGCCGCCGGCTGACCCGCGGCGCGCCCGGCTCCCTCACGTTGGGTGAAACGCCGTGCTCATCGGGCGATGTGAGCGAATCGTCGCCACGGACGCCGCTTCGGGCATTTCGCCGATCGGCTTCGGCCGGTCACAATCACCCAGCGACCCTCCCCGTTTTCCCCGTCGGACCCGGTCCTGCCCGTGTGCGGTCTCGGCTGCCGCAGCCGCCCCGTGGGCCCGGGTGCGTGGGGCTGGGGCGGGCGCCTGTCGGATTCCGTGAAGGAGATGATCTCCCCCGAGGAGGTACGTAGGTGGAAGGAAGGCTGGCCATGACGTCGGATGCGCGTGATGAGGTCGAGCGGTTCATCCTGGGAGACCGGTTCTCCTGTCTGGCGGGACGTTCCGCCTGGCGCCAGGGGGGCATCGCACACCGGCACTATGACCTGCTGGGGGGCGCGGAGTCGGCCCGTCTGATGGCGCTCGATCTCGCGGAGTTCGTCGGTTCGGCGAACTGGAGCGCCCGGACGTTCACGAGTTTCGTCGCGACCTTCGAGCAGCCGCGCGGGGTGGACGAGCTGCGCTTCGAGGAGCTGCTCTGGCAGCACCTCCAGCTGCTGCACGAACAGGACGCGGAGAACTACCGGTGGGCGGAGGGCTATTCCTCGGACCCGCAGGCCAGAGAATTCGCGTACAGCGTGGCCGGCCATCCGTTCTTCGTGATCGGCCTGCACGAGACCCACCGCCGCTGGGGCCGCCGCCCGCCCTTCCCGATGCTGGCCTTCAACTCCCACGAGCAGTTCACCCGGATCAAGGGCGCCGGGATGTGGGACCGGCTGGCGGAGAAGATACGCAAGCAGGACATCAAGCTGCAGGGCGACATCAACCCCAACCTCCACGAGTACGAGGAACTCTCCGAGGCCCGCCGCTACTCCGGCCGCCCCAAGCCCGCCGAGTGGCAGTGCCCCTTCGCGGCCCGCGAGACGGACCGGGAACGCGAACTGGCGCCCACGGGGGTGTGAGCCGACGGCCGGCTCTCCGGCCCGCCCGTCCGGCTCTCCGGCCCGCCCATGAGGGCGGGCCGTCCCGCTCCGTACGGCCCCGTAGGCGCCTTTCTCCGTACGCCCCGTGCCCTGTACGCGCCTCTCTCCGTACGCCCCGTACGCGCCGCCCCTCCACGCTCTTCCCGCACGCGCCTCTCCCGCACGCGCGCCCCTCCCGCCCCAGCGGATAGCGTGCGTGCTCCGCCGTCGCAGCAGCGCGCAACCGTAAGGGGAGAAGCCGTGATCTTTGCCCTGATCGTGGTCCCGGTGCTCGGGCTGTTCTTCGGGGTGCACCGCTATCTGTGGTGCCGGCTCGTCCGCGACACGACCACGCCGGGCGGCCGGCCGCGGCGGGTGGGTACGGCGGCCCTCTTCGTCCTGCCGCTGCTCGCCCTCGGCGCCCTGCTGGCCGGCCGGGCCGGCCTGCCCTTCCTGCTCCAGCAGCTGCTGGCCTGGCCCGGCTACCTGTGGCTGGCGCTCGTGCTCTACCTCGTGCTGGGCCTGCTGGCCGGCGAAGCCGTCCGCGCGGTGTGGCTACGGGTGCCGGCGCGCCGCCGGGACCGCGAGCCCGGCGACGGCCGGCCCACGACCGCCGGGCCCACGACCGCCGGGCCCGCCGTCCCGGCCCCCGCCCCCGCGCCCGGCGCCCGCCGGATCCCCGTCCCCTCCTCGTCCCCCACCCTGCTCCCGCCCCGCACCCCCGCGCTGCCGCCGCTCCCCGCCCCGCCCCGGCGGCTCTTCGTCGCCCGGGCCGTGGCGGCCGGCGCGTCCCTGGCCGCCACCGCCGCCGTCGGGTACGGCACCGCAACGACCCTCCGCGGCCCCGTCGTCAAGCGCGTCACCGTCCCGCTGGCCAAACTGCCGCGCTCCGCCCACGGGTTCCGCATCGCCGTCGTCAGCGACATCCACCTCGGCCCGATCCTGGGCCGCGCCCACACCCGGCGGGTGGTCGAGACGATCAACCGCACCTCTCCCGATCTGATCGCCGTCGTCGGTGACCTGGTCGACGGCAGCGTCGCCGACCTGGCCCCGGCCGCCGAACCCCTGCGGGCGCTGCGCTCCCGGCACGGCGCGTACTTCGTGACGGGCAATCACGAGTACTACTCCGGCGCGGCCCCCTGGGTGGACCACGTAAGGGAGTTGGGGGTCCATCCGCTGGAGAACGCGCGCACCGAACTCCCCGGCTTCGACCTCGCGGGCATCAACGACCTCGCCGGACAGACCGAACACGCCGGCCCGGACTACGAACGCGCCCTCGACGGCCGGGACCCGGCACGCGCCGTCGTCCTGATGGCGCATCAGCCGGTCACCATCCACGACACCGTGCGCCACGGGGTGGACCTCCAGCTCTCCGGGCACACCCACGGCGGCCAGATGTGGCCCTTCACCTACGTCGCCGCCGCGACCAACCCCACCGTCGCGGGCCTGGCGCGCTACGGCGACACGCAGTTGTACGTCACGCGCGGCGCGGGCGCCTGGGGCCCACCGGTCCGGCTGGGCGCGCCACCGGACGTGACGGTGGTCGAACTGGCGTCACTGCGGGCGTAATCGGGGCGCGAGCGGGATCGCCGAACCGATGACGACGATCCTGCGGACAGGTTGCACCGATGAGGTAACAACCCCTCTACAAACTGCGGTGCCATCCTGCGCTAAATCGGACAGATCACGACTTTCGATCTTGCAGTGAAGGGGGTCAACTCCCTAGTATTTCTTTACTTTATGTTGCCCTTACCGTGACGGCTTCACGGGCGGTGCGAGGGGGACGAGCGGGGCACGCGGGGAACGGGGAGAGCAGTAATGAGCGAGCGCTTCAAGGTCGATCTCGACGAACTGGACAGTGTCGTACGCCAGCTCAAGCGCCTTCGCGCCGATATGGATGAACCCAGCCAGAAGGTGAAATACAGCACGACGATTCCGAAATCGGCGTTCGGGGTGAATTTCATCGAGGCCGGCAAGCTCGCCGAGGCGCATGACGACATGCAGTCGTACATGTCCCAGGTCATCAACGCGCTCCAGGACCTCATCCACAAGTTCGGCGAGAAGACCGAAGCCAGCCGTGGCGCGTACGAGGACCAGGAGCACGAGACCAAGACCTCGATGAACGGCTGAGCGGGGCGCGACAGTGGGTGCACGAGAGGCGGAGATGAACGCGAAGGGGGGCCTGCATGGTTGACGCCAGGCAGGAGTACAACAGCGCCAAAGACATGGAGCGGCAGCGCAAGGAGCACGAGCGGGATGAGCGGCTGAAGTCGTTCAAGGGGCAGACCCCTACGCGTCGGTCTCCTTCCGACTTCCATCACCATGGCCTCAACGCGCTGCGGGCGATGATCGACAACGCCAACCCCGAGGCCATCGAGACCTCGGGCCATCACTGGCGTGCCTCTGCCGACCGGCTGGCCGGGGAGGACGGACACGGCGGTATCCGCAAGGCATTCATGGACGCCGTCAATCACGCCTCGGCGCACTGGGAGGGCTCGGCGGCCGAAGCGTTCCGCAGGGAAGCCGGCAAGGTCCTCGTGAAGCTCGACCGGACGTACCAGCACTCGCGGAACGTCGAGTCCACCCTGATCGGTAGTCGCTCGTCCGGGCCGGAGAGCAGCGTCGCGCACAGCCTCCGCGAGGCGAAGAAGGCGATGTCGAAGATCCATGACCCGGGTGTCATGGACCGGGCCATGGACGAAAAGGGCGACGACAGCCAGTTCAAGCGGGACATGGCGAATCCCAAGATGGACACCCGCATGGCGCTGGAGCTCAACAGGGACAACCTGTCCCTGACCAAGGAGCGTCAGGTCGAAGCGGTCATCGTGATGGATGAGCTGGCGGCCAACTACGACGCACACGCGGGGGTTCTGCACGAGGGCGTCGATCCGGGTGGCCCCAGGGGTGACTGGCCTAAGGAGCCCTCCTCGAAGCCTGCGCCGCCCCCGGTGCACATGCCGGTGATCGGCGGCAGTCATCCGCGCACGTCGTCGCAGATGCCGAAGGCCCCGAAGATGCCCAACGGCGCGGGCGGCGGTGCCGTTCCGGCAGGGTTCGACGGACCGAAGATCAACCGGCCCGAACTGCCCGTGACCACCGGGCTCGACAGCGTGCAGGGTGGCACCCTCACCCCGCCGTCGGTGGGCGGCGGTGGCCTGGGCGGTGGAACGACCGGCGGCGGTCACGGCGCGCCCGGCGGCACGGGTGGCGGCTTCCCGGGTGGCGCGGTTCCGCCCGGCGCCATCGGCATGCCCGGTGGCGGCATGGGCGCCGGCGGGGCGCGTGGCACGGGCGGTGCCGGCGGGATGCGCGGCGGCGGCATGCCGGGTGCCGGCGCCGGGGCCGGCAAGGCGGGCGGCGCCAAGGGCGCGGCCGGTCGCGGTCCGCAGGCGCGTACCCGTGGCGGACTGGTCGGCAAGCCGGGCGGCCCGGCCGGCGGAGCCAAGCAGGGCGGTTCCGGGCTGCACCGCAGCCGCGGTGGCAAGAACGCCGCCGCCGGGGCCGCGGGCGCGGCCGGCGCGAAGGGCAAGGGCAAGGGCAAGGGGGACAAGGAGCGCACCACCGGACAGCGCCCCGACTACCTCGTCGAGGACGAGGAGACCTGGACCCCGCAACGTAACGTGGCCCCTCGCGTCATCGAGTGAGCCGAAGATAACGTCACCTGCGGCCTATGCGGAAAGGCCCCGCACTCCACGTGTGCGGGGCCTTTCCTCAGGCGGAACGATGCCGCCGGACAGCACAGCAAGAAGGAGCGAAGGATGAGGGTCACCCGAACACTGCGCGCGACGGTGGGTGCTGCGCTGACCGGAGCGCTGCTGCTGGCCTCGGGCGGTACCGCCTCCGCGGACCAGGTGCGCAAGGGCCAGTGGCCGCTGGAGGCGTTCGGGGCCCAGCAGCTCTGGAAGGAGGCCACCGGCAAGGGCGTGACGGTGGCCGTCCTGGACAGCGGGTTCCGTACGACGCATCAGGACCTGAAGGGCCAGTTCCTGTCCGGGCCGGACTGGGGGAAGGCCACCCAGGAAGAGAACGCCAAGACCCTTGAACCGAACGAGGACGTCCGCGACCACGGCACCGCGATGGCCGGGATCATCGCCGGCCATGGTCACGGCCCTGCCGGATCCGAAGGCGTGAAGGGACTGGCACCCGAAGCCAAGATCCTTCCCGTTCCCGAGTTCAAGAACAGCGGACAGGCCACGCGGTGGGCAGTGGAACACGGTGCCGACGTGATCAATATGTCGTACATCGAAAGCGTTCCGGGCGCCGACGACTGCGCAGCCATCCACTACGCGCTGGAGAAGGGCGTCGTGGTGGTTGCCGGTGTCGGCAACGATGGTCTCCCGAAGAAGAACTACCCGGCGGCCTGCCCCGGCGCGATCGGCGTCGGCTCGGTGGACGAGTACGGGAAGCCCGACGACGCCAACAACGCCAACTCCACCCTCGACCTGCTCGCCCCCGGCGTGAAGGTCCCCGTAGCCATGGGCAAGAGCGACTCCGCCTACCAGACCGAGGCGAACGGCAGCTCCGCCGCCACCGCCTACGTCTCCGCCGCCGCCGCGCTCCTCAAGCAGAAGTTCCCCGACCTCACCCCCGGACAGATCGCCAACCGGCTGGTGAAGACGGCCGGCCTGGCGCAGGCCGAGAAGGCCAAGCACCTCAAGCTGCCGGACACGCACTACGGCTACGGCTTCATCCAGCCCGGCCCCGCCCTGCGGCGCGACATCGCGGCGGGCCCGGCGCAGGGCCCCCTGCCGATGCCGAAGGGCAAGTACTCCGAGGCGAGTGCCGACAAGGGCTCCGACCCCAACCCGCCCATGGGCGGCAAGGAGAAGCTGGCGCTCTTCGGCGGTATCGGGCTCGGTGTCCTGGTCGTCGCCGGCATCGTCATCGGCATCGTGGTCTCCGTCCGCCGCCGCAACGCGCGTAATCAGGCGTGGGGCTGAGCCTCCGCCGTACCACTGCCGCGGCCGTTCCGTTCCGGAGCGGCCGCGGCGCATGTCTCAACCGTTCATCGCACACGCAGTAGCCATATCCACGGGGGAATTCCGTCCATGGGAAAGCAATTCGCAACGGACGTCGATCAATTGGGGCAGTTCCTCAAAACGCTTGAGGGCTGTGTCCGCGAGCTCAACGAAGCGCGCTCGGCCCTGGCCCACGTGCGGGCCGACCAGATCGGAACCGGCCGGCTGGACGAAGCGTGCGACGGATTCCAGGAACGCTGGAAGTACGGGTCCGAGCAGACCAAGAAAATGATCGACGCCATCAGCGAGGGCGTGAAGGCGACCAAGCAGAACTATCAAGAGGTCGAGGACGCCTTGGAGAAGACGCTGACGCAGATAGCCAAGAAGACGTCCGGTGGGGGTGCGAAGTAATGGCGCAGAATCCCTACCCGCATCTCGGTTGGAACCCGGTACCCGGTGTTCCCGCCGAAGTCGGCGCGCTCCAGCACAAGGTCAGCACCGCGGCGACCGCGCTGCGCAGCTGCCACCAGCAGATCCAGAAGCTCATCGGCGAGAGCAGCTACTGGCAGGGCGACGCGGCGGAAGCGTTCCGTGACGCGCTCGACGGTGAATTGCCGACGTACATCAAGAACGCGGCCCGCTCCTTGGAAAAGGCATCGGTCCAGTTGAAGAACTGGGACGAGCACCTTTCCTCCAACCGCGATCTGGCGAAGAAGTACGACGATGCGGCCGCCGAGAAGAAGACCGCGGTGGAGCACGCCAAGTCGAAGCACGCCCAGGCCGCACAGCACCCGGACCTGAAGCTCGCCGGCCAGGAGTTCCCGTCGCAGACGGAGGCCGACGCGGCCACCGAGCGGCTCCGGGCGGCGGAACGCGAGCTCAACGCGGCGACCACCGAGCTGAACAAGGCCAACGAGTCGTACAACGACGTCATCTCCAAGGCCCAGACCCTGGAGACCACCCACGCCGACCAGGCGGGCACGGTCGCCGGTGAGCTCGACGGCGCCACGGACAAGCTGGCGCCGAAGGAGCCGGGCTGGCTGAGCAAGGCCGTCGACGCGATCTGGGACGGCATCAAGGCGGTCGGCGACTTCCTGTACGAGCACGCGGGCACGATCGGCGCCATCGCCGGCCTGCTGGCACTGTTCCCGACGCCGCTGACCCCGCTCTTCGCCGGCATCGCGGTGGTGGCGAGCGCGGCGTCCATGACCAAGAACCTCTCCGATCCCGAATTCAGGGACGCCTTGATGTTCAAGGGGAGCGGCATGGAGATCTTCTCGGCGTACGCCTCCATGGCCGGAGACACCGTCGGCATGATCCCGGGTGGTTCCGCACTGGCCGCCGCCGGTCGGGAGGTCGCCGACGGCGTGGGTCTGGCCGGCCGGATCGGTGTCGGTGTGACCAACGCCGAAAAGGGCGCGGCATTCTGCCGGGAGATCGTCCCGGCCTTCAAATCGAATGCCGTCAGCGAGGTCTCCGAGGCGTGGGACGCGGCGCGTACGACCGCCAGCGGCTCGGCCAAGATGATGGGCGCCCTCAGCGCCGGCGGCTTGAACGTCGGCGCGAACATGATGTCTTCCATGGAGAGTCTGGGAGTCCTTCCGGAGGAAGGGGCGGGCCACAACGCCGCGGAGAGCACCAAGGCCGCCGCCACCGCCCATGACATCGCCGGCCTCTTCGGCTGGCTGTGAAACGCGTCGACACGGCCCCGGAAAGGCGAATGCGGTAGTGACGGAAAGTGTGATGGAGCGGACGAGCGACCCGGTACCTGCCTACTGGTACGGGCTTCCGCACGGATACCTGCCGTTGGACCTCGACCCTCCGGTCGAGAAGCTGACGGCGCTGGTGAACCACCTCCTCGGCCTGCCCGAGGAGACCAGGAACCAGGCGGAGCGGGTCCTCCGGCTCTATGCCGGCGTGGTGACGACGCTGAACGCGCACGACGTGCAGGGCTGCGCGATCGGGTTGCACCCCGATGACGAGGGCGGTTTCGCGCAGTCCGTCCTGACGTTCTCCACCGTGCCCGCGTCGGGCGTGAACGCGGCCCTTGCGCTGGCCGATCTGGCGGTGACGGCCGCCGCGGACCCGGAGAAGGACGTGCAGCCGCTGGAGCTGCCGTGCGGTACGGGGTTCCTCGCCGTCGAGACCCGGAGCACCGTCGCGCCGGGCAGGCCCCCCGAGGAGGACGGCAGTCTTCCCGAGGAGCCGGTCTGGCAGGGCACGATCGCGGTGACCGGCCCGGGCATCTCCGACATCGTGGTGGTGCAGCTGGTCACGCCGGCCCTGGAACTGGCCGACGACTACCGCGATGTGCTGCTGGGCGTCGGGCATACGGTGTCGTTCACCGACCCGTCGCCCGCCGAGAAGACGGACGGGGCCGGGAGCACGGGCCCGGGTGCCGCGGCCGACACGGCGAAGAACCCGTTCGGCTAGTCGCAGCCGAACCGGAAGGAGAATGTCATGGCGTACGACGCGCAGACCCCGGCACCACCCGAGGCCCTGGACGTGGCGCAGGTGGTGAAGGCCAATTACCGTGCCCTGACGGGGCTCTTCGCCCTGCGGTTGCTGATCAGCGCGTTGCTGGTGGCGATCCCGGTCACGTTGTCCCGTGTGACGGGGACGAACTCGTTCGTCCTCATCCTGCCCATCGTCCCCGGGATGTTCCTCTTCATCTACACGGTGTACCGCCTCCTTTACGGACTCCGGGTCTCCCAGTGCGCCCGAGTCCTCCGCACCTACCCGCTGGAATTCCACCCCCGGGTGGTCAAGAAGCGTGAGCGGTGGACCCGGTACGGCAACGTCTTCGAGGTCCGCGTGACGACGCGCGGGCAGCACGGGGCGCCGCTGATGCTGGCGGTCAACGCGGCCGGCCGCCGCCGCTGGCCGGAGGGCACGGAGGACGGCGTGTGGTTCGCCGGCGACCTGCCCTTCGGCGGCGTCATGGTGGTGCCCGGAGGCAAGGAGATGTTCTTCCTGAAGCCGGCGGACTGGGACAAGACCGCACGCCGCCGTGACGAGGCCGACCCCGAGCGGCGCGCACGGGCGGAGCAGGCGAGGCTCACGCACCGGACGAAGCGCGCGGTGATGATGCGGCCGGGGGCCTGAGGCCGGCGCTCCGGCGCCCGTGGTTCCCGGCGGCGCGTAAATGGGACGACGCCACCGTGCCCCCGCTGTTAGTTTCGTGCGCCATGGACCCCGTAGGTGAAAAAGCGATACGTGCCTCCTTCGTGAATTGCTCGAAAGGGGAGGCGAGTCGGATCAATCTGCCGGCGGGGCTGGGTGACCTTCGCTGGGAGGATCTCGACTTCCTCGGGTGGCGGGATCCGGGTGCGCCGGACCGGGGCTATCTGGTCGCGCCGCGCGGCGACGGGCTCGTCGGGGTGACGCTGCGGGTGCCGCAGGGGGTACGGCGGAGTTTCACCAAGACGACGGTGTGCTCGGTGTGTGTGACCGGCCATCCGGGCTCCGGCGTCAGTCTGCTCGCGGCGCGCCGGGCGGGGGCCGCCGGGCGGCAGGGGAACACCGTCGGCGCGTACTTCTGCGCCGATCTGGCCTGCTCCCTCTACGTGCGGGGGCGCAAGCGCTCACAGCTCGCCGGCCGGCACGAGGAGACGCTGCCGCTGGAGGACCGGATCGCGCGCCTCGTGCGGCACCTGGACGACTTCCTGGACAAGGTCCTGGACGATTCCCTGGTGGGGGAGCGTCAGTCTGTGTCCGGGAGCTGACCACGAGGTCCGCGAAAGCCGGAGAACGAGTGACGCGACCGGGCACTGCTCACGGCCGTTGGAAGAGGACCTCGGGGTTGGCGGCCGTCGGACCGTCCAGGACGGGCTCGGGCAGGCCGCGCAGGTGCCGGTCGAAGAAGGCGCCGACGTAGTCGCGGGTGATCTCCCCGGAGCGCTTGCCGGGGAGCGGGGCGGAGGGGTCGGTGATGCCGAGCTGAGCGCCCAGGACCGGGATGTCGATGAAGGTGAAGTGGCCGGCGTCGCGGACCGTCAGCCAGCGCTTCCAGCCGTCGAGGCGCCGCCAGTCGCGCAGCCAGGTGGTGTCCTCCGCGCCGGGCGCGTGTCCGTCGAGCGAGCCGAGCATCAGGAACGGGCGGCCGTCGAGCCCGCCGGGCGGGACCGGTGCGAAGAACGTGCCGTCCATGTTGACCCCGGCGCGGATCCGCCGGTCGGCGGCCATGGCGGCGGCCGCGCTGTTGCCGCCGATGGAGTGCCCGGCGACGCCGATCCGCCGCGGGTCGATGAGGCCCGCGTACCGGCCGGCCGGAGTGCCGTGGCCGGATACCGCGCGGGTGTCCGCGCCGTGTCCCCGCCCCGTCAGGGTGTCGAGGACGAAGCGGATGTCGGCGGCGCGGCCGGTCGCCACCTTCGCCATCAGCTTCTCGGCGGTGCTCCCCGGGGCGCTCTCGACGGCTCGGCACGCCGCACACGTCAGGGTGCGGCCCCCGGGGAACGTCGTGCCGAAGGATTCGTAGGCGTGGTCGAGCAGCGCCACGACATAGCCGCGCGAGGTGAGTTCCTCGGCGAGCAGGGACAACGTGGCGCGGTTCAGCGTGAAGCCCGGGGAGAGCACCACCAGCGGGTGCCGGCCGCCGGCCGGCCGGGCACCGGTACGCGCATGGGTACGGGTGCCGGCGAGCACCTCGGGCGGCACCACGCCGGTGAGCTTGTCGCCCTCCAGGAGGAGCCGGGCCTCCTCGGCCGTCATGTAGGGCGCGCGGGCACCTCCCGTGCCCCGGTGCGCCGGGTAGTACAGCGACACCATCAGCTCACGGGCGCCCGCGGCGGGCACCCAGGGGTCCCGGCGCTGCGGGTCGGTGAGGTGGAGGGTGTCGCGTCCGACGGCGTACGGCCCGGTGGGGGCCGGGAGGGTGAGGCGGGCAGTGGCGGGCACCCCGGGTGCGGCGGACGTCGCGGGCGTGGCGGACGCCGCGGGCGGTGCGGGGGCGGCGACGGCGGCCGTGGCGAGCGGCAGCGGGAGGGCGGCGGAGAGGAGTAACGCGGCAATGCCACACCGGAGTTGAGGTCTCTTCATGGCTCCGATCCTAGGCAGGGGGCGGGCCGCCGCGGCACTGACGAAAGTCAGGTCCTTCGACGGCCGGGCCGGGACCATCGGCAGGGATGCCCAGCCCTCGCCCGCGGTCCACGTGCCGCCCGCGCGCCCCTCGCCCCCCTCGCCGGCACCCGCCCGCCCGACCCCGGCCCTCAGAGCCCGTGCTCGGCCAGGAAGGCGGCGATCAGGTCCTGCCACTCCTCCGGGCGCTCGACCATCGGCAGGTGGCCGGTGGCGATCTCCGCGTACGCGGCGCCGGGGATGTGGTCGGCCAGGTAGCGGGAGTGGTCCGGGTGCAGCAGCTCGTCCCGGCCGGTCGCGATGACCAGGGTGGGGACGGAGATGCCGGGGAGGTCGCCGGTGGTGTCCAACCTGCCGACGAGCGCGGCCTGTTCGGCGGAGCCGGCGGGCCGCCGGGTGGGGTCCGGGTCCAGTACGGCGGCCCGCTCCGCCGGCGACATGGCGTTGAAGTACTCGGGCGAGAAGGCGCTGAGGGCGCCGGTCTGGGCGAAGGCGGTGTAGTCGCCGTGGGCCAGCAGCCGCAGCCACAGGTCGAGCCAGAGCCTGGTGCGGGCGTCCGCCCTGGCGAGTCCGGCGGTGAGGACCAGGCCCCGTACGCGTTCCGGGTGCCGGGCGGCGGCGCGTACGGCGACGGCGGTGCCCATGGAGTAGCCGATCACGGTGAAGGTCTCCAGGCCGGCCGAGACGGCCTCGGCGACCACGGCGTCGGCCAGCGCGTCCAGCTCCAACGGGCCGGTGGCGCGCGGGGTTTCGCCCGAGCCGGGGTAGTCGGGCGCCACCACCCGGTGGCCGGAGGCCGCCAGCGCGGGGAGAAGGGCGCCGTAGTTGCTCTCGATGCTGCCGGTGGCGCCGTGGGCCAGCAGGACGCCGGGGCCCGCCGGATCACCGGCGACCGTGGTGGACAGGGGCGGGAGCGGGGCGGCAACGGGCGCGGGGCCCGCGGGAATCTGCGTCATGGGGAAGAGGTTGCAGCTTGACATCGGTGTGAAGGTCAAGCCGGCCGGGAAGAGGGGGACGCGGATGCGGATCGGTGAGCTGGCGCGGCGTACGGGGGTCAGCACCCGGGTGCTGCGCTACTACGAGCAGCGGGGCCTGCTGGGGGCCGAGCGGGACGCGAACGGGTACCGGCGGTACGACGGCGAGGACGCGGTCGAGGTCGTGGGGCGGATCAGGGAGCTGCTCGCCACCGGGCTGAACACCGACGACATCCGCGAGCTGCTGCCCTGTGCCCAGGGCGGGCCGGGGCTGACGCCGTGTGCGCTGTCGAGCGGCATCGTCGAACGGAAGATGGCCCAACTCGACCACGAGATGACCGAGTTGGCACGGAGGCGGGCCGCGCTCGGGGCGTATGTGCAGGTCATGCGGGAGCGCCGGACGCAGGACGAGGCGCTGGCGGCGCTGGCGCTGCGCGCGGGCTGAGCGGGCAGCGGGCGCGTCGACGGCGGCCCGGCCGAAAGGCAGGCAAGCTACTCGTGTGTTCCGCTTGCCACAAGCTACCCACCGGACAGATCCTCGTGTGCACGCCTCGGGGGAGGGGCGAGAAGCAGGGGGCTGATGTGCTGAGAGTGCACTTCACGGCGCAGGATCTGACGCGTACGCGGGTCGCCGACGGGGCCGACCCGCTCTGGGAGACGGTGCTGAGCCTGCACAGTCTGCGGGAGTGCCGGACCGAGCCGGCGCTGGCGCACTGGCGGCAGCACGCGGTACGGCACGGCCCCGGCCCGCTGCGGACCCTGCTGCCGCTGGTGCCCAAGCACGGCTACTTCCCGGATTTCCTCACCCCGTTCGCCGCGCTGGACGGCGTCGAGCCCGGCCTGGAAGCCGTCATGAGCACCCCGCGCAGCCGGCTCCGGACCGAGCTGACGCTGCTGTCGGGGCACCGGGCGCTGCCGGGCTGGGCCCGCGGGATCGGGGAGGGGGAGCCGGCCGCCCTGCGCCACCTCGCGCGGAGCCTGCGGACGTACCACCACCTGGCCATCGCGCCGAGCTGGCCGCGGATCGCCGGGCGGGTCGGCGCGGACCGGGCGTTGCGGGCGCACGCGCTCGGTCAGTCGGGCGCGGAGGCGATGCTGCGGACGTTCGGCCCGGTGATGCGGTGGCGGCCACCGGTGCTGGAGGTCGACTACCCCGTGGAGCGGGAGCTGTTCCTGCAGGGCCGGGGGCTGGTCCTGGTCCCCTCGTACTTCTGCCGGGACGACCCGGTGGCGCTGGTGGACGACGCGCTGCCGCCGGTACTGGTCTATCCGGCCGCCGAGGCGCGGAGCGCGCCGGCCGGCCGGGCCGCCACGTCCCACCCCGCGACGGCCGAAGGGCCCCGCTTCCGGTTCTCCGGAAGCGAGGCCCTCAGGGACGTACCGTCGCTGATCGGTGCCCGGGCCGCGGCCCGGGCAGCCGGCAGGCGCCGGTGACGGCGGTCAGAAGCGCCGGGTGATCAGCGCTCGCTTGACCTCCTGGATCGCCTTGGTGACCTCGATACCGCGCGGGCAGGCGTCCGTGCAGTTGAACGTGGTCCGGCAGCGCCAGACGCCGTCCTTGTCGTTGAGGATCTCCAGGCGCTGCTCGCCACCCTCGTCACGGCTGTCGAAGATGAAGCGGTGCGCGTTGACGATCGCCGCCGGGCCGAAGTACTGGCCGTCGTTCCAGAACACCGGGCACGAGGACGTGCAGGCGGCGCACAGGATGCACTTGGTGGTGTCGTCGAAGCGCTCACGGTCCTCGGCGGACTGCAGACGCTCACGGGTCGGCTCGTTGCCGGTCGTGATCAGGAACGGCATCACGTCGCGGTACGCCTGGAAGAAGGGCTCCATGTCGACGACAAGGTCCTTCATCACGGTCAGGCCCTTGATGGCCTCGACGGTGATCGGCTTCTCCGGGTTGATGTCCTTGATCAGCGTCTTGCAGGCCAGCCGGTTACGGCCGTTGATCCGCATGGCGTCCGAGCCGCAGATGCCGTGGGCGCAGGAGCGGCGGAAGGTCAGCGAACCGTCGAGCTCCCACTTGATCTTGTGGAGGGCGTCCAGGACGCGCTCCTTGGGGTCGATCTCCAGCTGGAAGTCCTGCCAGCTGGCCTCGTCGGAGACCTCCGGGTTGAACCGGCGGATCCGGAAGGTGACCGTGATGTAGGGGGAGTCGACGAAACCGGGCTCGGGCGTGCCGGCCTCGTCCGCCTTTTCCAGAGTCGGGGTGCTCATCAGTACTTACGCTCCATCGGCTGGTAGCGGGTCTGCACGACCGGCTTGTAGTCGAGACGGATCGACTCGGTGCCGTCTGCGCCCACCTCGCGGTACGCCATGGTGTGCCGCATGAAGTTGACGTCGTCGCGGTTGGGGTAGTCCTCGCGGTAGTGACCGCCGCGGGACTCCTTGCGGGCGAGCGCGGAGACCGCCATGACCTCGGCCAGGTCGAGCAGGTTGCCCAGCTCGATGGCCTCCAGCAGGTCGGTGTTGAACCGCTTGCCCTTGTCCTGGATGGCCACGTTCCGGTAGCGCTCGCGCAGCTCGCCGATCTTCTCGACCGCGGTCTTGATCGTCTGCTCGGTGCGGAACACCATCACGTTGGCGTCCATGCACTCCTGGAGCTCCTTGCGGATCTCGGTGACCCGCTCGGTGCCGGAGGAGTTGCGCAGCCGCTCGACCTGCTCGACGACCTGCTGGGCGGGGTCCTCGGGCAGCTCGACGAAGTCGGCCGAGGAGGAGTACTCCGCCGCCGCGATGCCGGCCCGGCGGCCGAACACGTTGATGTCCAGCAGCGAGTTGGTGCCCAGGCGGTTGGCGCCGTGCACGGAGACGCAGGCGACCTCGCCGGCCGCGTACAGGCCCGGCACGACGGTGGTGTTGTCCGCCAGGACCTCACCCTCGACGTTGGTCGGGATGCCGCCCATGGCGTAGTGCGCGGTCGGCTGGATCGGGATCGGGTCCGTGTAGGGCTCGATGCCGAGGTACGTGCGCGCGAACTCGGTGATGTCCGGGAGCTTGGCGTCCAGCTGCTCCGGCGGGAGGTGCGTGAGGTCCAGGTAGACGTGGTCGCCGTCGGGACCGCAGCCGCGGCCCTCGCGGATCTCCGTGTAGATGGAGCGCGAGACGACGTCACGCGAGGCGAGGTCCTTCATGACGGGCGCGTACTTCTCCATGAAGCGCTCGCCGTCCTTGTTGCGGAGGATGCCGCCCTCACCACGGGCGCCCTCCGTCAGCAGGATGCCCATCCGCCAGATGCCGGTCGGGTGGAACTGGAAGAACTCCATGTCCTCCAGCGGCAGCCCGCGGCGGTAGGCGGCGGCCTGGCCGTCACCGGTCAGGGTGTGCGCGTTGGAGGTCACCTTGAAGAACTTGCCGGTGCCGCCGGAGGCGAAGACGATCGACTTCGCCTGGAAGACGTGGATCTCGCCGGTGGCCAGCTCGTACGCGACGACGCCCGCGGACTTCTTGACGCCGTCGACGTCCTGGAGCAGCAGGTCGAGCACGTAGAACTCGTTGAAGAACTCCACGCCCTCCTTGACGCAGTTCTGGTACAGCGTCTGGAGGATCATGTGGCCGGTGCGGTCCGAGGCGTAGCAGGACCGGCGGACCGGGGCCTCACCGTGGTTACGGGAGTGACCGCCGAACCGGCGCTGGTCGATCTTGCCCTCGGGCGTGCGGTTGAACGGCAGGCCCATCTTCTCCAGGTCGAGGACCGAGTCGATGGCCTCCTTCGCGAGGATCTCGGCGGCGTCCTGGTCGACCAGGTAGTCGCCGCCCTTGATCGTGTCGAAGGTGTGCCACTCCCAGTTGTCGTCCTCGACGTTCGCGAGGGCGGCGGCCATACCGCCCTGGGCGGCGCCGGTGTGGGAGCGGGTCGGGTAGAGCTTCGTCAGGACCGCGGTGCGGCTGCGCTTGGTCGACTCGATGGCCGCGCGCATGCCCGCGCCGCCGGCGCCGACGATGACGGTGTCGTACTTGTGGATCTTCATGGTTCCAGTCAGCCCCGGCTTCAGGAGATGTTCGGGTCGAAGGTGAAGATCACCAGCGTGCCCAGAAGGACGGTGAACACCGTCGCGGTGTACAGCAGCATCTTCAGCCAGAAGCGGGTGTTGTCCCGCTGCGCGTAGTCGTTGATGACGGTGCGCAGGCCGTTGGCGCCGTGCAGCATGGCCAGCCACAGCATCGCCAGGTCCCAGACCTGCCAGAAGGGCGAGGCCCAGCGGCCGGCGACGAACGCGAAGCCGATCTTGGAGACGCCGCCGTCGAGGACCAGCTGGATCAGCAGGTGACCCAGGACGAGGACGACCAGCACGATGCCGGACAGCCGCATGAACAGCCATGCCTGCATCTCGAAGTTGCCGCGGGACGCGCGGCCGGACTTCCCGGTGCGCTTGCGCGGCGGCTCGATGACCGGCGCCGGGTTGTCCACGTCGTAGAGCGACACGGTGTCGGTCGCGCCCGTCGCGGTGGCTGCGGGGGTGGTTTCAGCGGACATCTCGCGTCAGCTCCCGAACAGCGTGCGCAGGGTGTGCTGCAGCACGGGGTAGAAGGCACCGGCCATCAGCACGACCCAGACACCGACAACGGTCCACAGCATCTGCTTCTGGTACTTCGGGCCCTTCGACCAGAAGTCCACGGCGACGACCCGCAGGCCGTTGAGCGCGTGGAAGAGGATGGCGGCCACCAGGCCGTACTCCATCACGTTGACGATAGGCGTCTTGTATGTCGCAACGACGTTGTCGTACGCCTCGGGGGAGACGCGTACGAGAGCGGTGTCGAGGACGTGGACGAACAGGAAGAAGAAGATGAGGACGCCGGTGACTCGATGAGCCACCCAGGACCACATGCCTTCCCGGCCGCGGTACAGCGTTCCAGCCGGCACGGAAGAACCCTCCGGGAGCGGGGACTAGGGCCGCGCCGGCTTCTCTGTCGGTCGGGCCCGGCCGGGTACGGTCCACCGGCCGCTCGTCATCGTATCGACGAGCTGTCGGTTCCTCGCGCGGGGGTCCTTAGGTGTGATCAAACAGCCACCAACGGGCTATCACACGAGGACGAATCGGAATTGTGCCGAACTATCGGGCAATGCGGCCATCGGGCGCCCGTCCGTTCAGGGTCCCGGGGCCAGGATCCGGGCCAGCCGGCCGCGGGCCAGCCGGCGCAGCTCGTCCGCCGCGACCGCCCGTTCCTCCTCCGGTTCGTTGCCCAGCCGGGTGCGGATGCCGGACAGCACCTGGTCGAGCAGTTCGTCGTCGCGGTAGCCGTCCAGGCAGATGACGAAGACATGGCGGAAGCGCCGCTCGTACTCGGCGTGCGCCGCGCGCAGCGCCGTGTGGGCCGCGAGCGTGGCCGGGCCGCGCGCGCCGGCCAGCGGCAGCGGGGAGAGCGACTCCCCGGCGAGCGCCTCGTCCAGCTCGGCCGCCGTCAGGTCGTAACACGCCTCGTCGGAGGCGGCGAGCAGGGACTCGGTGTCGGGGTACGGACGGTGCGCGGCCACCCGCTCCGCCCAGCGGCGGCTGCCGCAGCAGCCGAGGAGCGCGGAGCGCACCTCCTCGTGGCCGAGCGCGTTGAAGCGGACCAGTCCGCGGCTCTCGGGGTGGGGCCCGGTCGGGGCGGCGCCGGGGGCCTGCGAAGGTATGCCGCACCACGGGGGCTGCGGAGGACGCAGCGTCGTCGGCCTGGCGGCCGGAGTGTCACCGGACAGCGTGGGCTCCTCGGACGGATGCGGAGGGATCTTTTCGACGGGTGCGGGACGGGCGGCTGACGGAAGCTGGGGTAAGCGGACCGGACCGGGACGTGTGCGGAAGCGGCGGCGGGTGTGGCGGTGGTGCGTGAGGCACGACGGCCCGGCGGTATCCGGCGGTTCCAGGAGAGCCCTGGGAAAGGGGTGACGTACAGAGACGCCACGCTAACGACGCTTGTCGACCGTTGTCCGACGGCTGCGCGAATTTCACCCGGATGAGAGAGCGCTCGCGCGGTCGGTGGACGACCGGATCTGCACCTGGCAATGCCTTCGCCCCGAAAAGTGAGGATTGCACGATGTCGAACCCGATAAGGCAGCCGCGCGCCACGTTCCCGGCCACGGTGCTCGTCGGTGCCCTCTTGCTCGCCGGCTGCTCCCAAACCGTCGAAACCGAACCGCCCGGCAGTACCAGCGCCAAGGTGAAACCGTCGTCGGGGGCCACCCCGAGCTGGGCGCCGGTGACCGGAACGCCGCAGGTCGTCCCGGCCGTGCGGGACTTCCGACGGGCCGACGGCCCCGGCTGGCGCCCGTCGAAGGGGGCCCGGGTGGTCGTCCCTGCCGGCCCGAAGAGCAATGTGGCGGACGAGGCGCAACTCATGGCCCACGATTTGGGCGGCCTGCCCGTCGTCTACGGCGGCGAGACCGTCCAGCCGGGCGACATCGAGGTGAAACTCAGCGGGAAGGGCGGCAGCACCGCCAACAACGTCCCGGTGCAGGGCACCGCGGACGAGGCGTACACCCTCACCGCCCGCGGCACCCGGCTCACTCTGACGGCCCCCACCGACGCCGGAATCTTCTACGGCACCCGCACCGTCAAGCAGGCCGTGCGCGCCGCCGGCGGGCTGCCCGAGGGCACCATCGAGGACCGGCCGGACCGCCCGCAGCGCGGCATGTCGCTGGACAACGCGCGCAAGCCCTTCACCCAGGGCTGGATCGAGGACCGGCTGCGCGAGATCGCCGACCTCAAGCTCAACCAGTTCCAGCTGCACTTCTCCGACGACCAGGGCTTCCGCATCCAGAGCGACACCCACCCCGAGGTGGTCTCCGCCGACCACCTCAGCAAGGCGCAGGTCCGTCAGATCATCCAGCTGGCGCAGAGCCTGCACATCTCCGTCGTCCCGGAGCTGGACTCGCCCGGCCACCTCGGCGCCGTGCTCGCCCACCACCAGGACCTGCTGCTGCACAAGGCGTCCGGATCGGTGGTGCCGGGGGCGATCGACATCTCCAACCCCAAGGCGGCCCCGCTGATCGACTCGCTGCTCAAGGAGATGAGCGAGCTGTTCACCAACCCCAAGGGCGCCCCCGCCTACTGGCACCTGGGCGGTGACGAGTACCAGGCGCTGATGTCGTCCTCCCCGTCGGCCACCTATCCGCAGCTCGCCCGGGCCGCGCGGCAGAAGTACGGGCCGGGCGGCACCATCGAGGACCTGGCGACCGGCTGGCTGAACGACCGGCAGAAGACCGTCGAGGCCAAGGGCAAGAACCGCATCGAGGCGTGGAACGACGGCTTCTTCTCCAGCCCGAGGGCCAGCGCCGCCAAGAACCGGATGGTCGACTACTGGACCGGCAAGGAGATCGGCAAGCGCGATCCCGCGGAGTTCCTGCGCGAGGGCCGCAACGTCATGAACTTCAACGACGAGTACCTCTACTACGTCCTCGGCGAGCCCAACCAGTTCACCTACCCCACCGGCCAGCGGATCTACGAGAGCTGGACCCCGCTGGTGCTCCGCCACACCCAGCCGGTCGCGGTGCCCGCGAGCATGACCGGCCCGGATCGGATCCCCGGCGCGCGGTTCGCGATCTGGGCCGACCGGTCCCAGGCGCAGACGCAGGCGCAGGTGGCCACCGGGATCCGGCTGCCGCTGGCGGCGCTGGCGCAGAAGACCTGGGACTCGCGGAAGCCCGCGCTGTCCTGGACGGACTTCAAGGCGCTGGCCGACCGGGTGGCGGGGCCGCCCCGGTAAGAAACGGGTGAGAAGCGAGGACGGCCGGGGCCGCCACCCCCCACAGGAGAGGCCCCGGCCGTCGTTCGCGAAGGGCCGTGACGGCCCCCTAATCCGTACAGCGCCAGACGGCTCGAAAGCGTCACACGCGGTGCGGGCCGGGGTACCGCCAGTGCTCTGGACGCGGGCCCGGCCAGGCCCGTAACGTGCGGATCCGCGCCGGTGGGCGCACCGGTCGCGCCCCCACGGCGGCCCGCATCACGACGTTCCTCCCGGGAGTTCCAGATGGATCCGTGCGCGCGCCTCTCCGGTGCGTCGGCAGCGTGGCGCGGTCCGGGTTCCGGCCCCGGACGGGCGGCCGGGAGCGCCCTCCCGGATTCGGAGCGGGTGTGTCCACGGGTTACGGTCAGCAGGAACAGCCGGTTACCGGGAGTTCTCGGCGCGTCCTGACCAGCGGTGACGGGCGCTGGCCCGGACAGCTCCCGGACGGCAGCCGGCAACGGAGCCGGACAAGGACACAAAGCAGCAAGGACCGGGCGGCGGACATTCCACGTGCGACAGGATGGACCCGTGCGAGGGGACGACATTCAGCCGGACGACCGTCGGCTGACGGTGGCCGTGCAGGCGGCGCAGGACGGCGACGAGGCCGCGTTCCGAACCGTCTACCGCGCCGTACATCCCCGACTTCTGGGGTACGTACGGACGTTGGTGAGCGAAGCGGACGTTGAGGACGTCACCTCCGAGGCGTGGTTGCAGATAACCCGCGACCTCGCGCGCTTCACCGGTGACGCCGACCGCTTCCGCGGCTGGGCCGCCCGCATCGCCCGCAACCGCGCCCTGGACCACATCCGGATGCGCGGCCGGCGCCCGGCGGTCGGCGGCGACGAGAGCGAACTGGCCGACACCCCCGCCGCGTCGGACACCGCCGGCGAGGCGCTGGAGGCCCTCGGCACCGGCCGCACCATGCGGCTGATAGCCAGGCTCCCGCAGGACCAGGCCGAGGCGGTGGTGCTGCGGGTGGTGGTGGGGCTGGACGCCAAGTCCACCGCGGAGGTGCTCGGCAAGCGTCCCGGCGCGGTGCGCACCGCCGCGCACCGCGGACTGCGCAAGCTCGCGGAGCTGATCGGCGAGCCGCCGGGCGGCGGCGGCCCGGAAGACGCGGACGACCGCCCAGACGAAGCCGACGGCGCCCCCTCGGGGCGCCTCGCACCCGGTCCCCGCAAGGGCGGCGGACCGGTGAGCGGACTGCCGCTCCAGGACCGAAGACGCCGCGACGGCGTGGCGGAATCGTACGTACCAGGTGTGACGGAAACGGCCGCCGGAACGCAGAAGGACATGTGATGGCCGACGACCGGTACAACTGGCTCGACAAGGACACCGCGGAGCGGTTGCTGCGCGGTGAACCGGTCAGTGCCCGGCGCGGCGACGGCGCGCACGAGCTCGAACAGCTGCTGAAGGCCGCCGCCGCGGTCGGCGCCGAGGCTCCCGGCACCGCGCCGCTGCCCGGCGAGGAGACCGCTCTCGCGGCGTTCCGTCAGGCCGCCCGCGCCGGCGCCCGGTCGCGTGGCGCCGACGCGCCGCCGGCCGCCGTCGGCTCCGGTCGCGCCACCGGCCTCGCCGAACGCACCCGGCTCGCCCGCCCCTTGCGGCGCGGCTTCGCCGTGGCCCTCGCCGTCTGCGCCATCGGCGGCGTCGCCGTCGCCGCCGGCACCGGCGTCCTGCCGACGCCCTTCGAGGGCGGCGACCCCGCCCCGGGCTCCAGCGTGTCCGCCGCCGAGTCCCCCGGCCCGTTGGACACCCGCGAGCCGGGCGCCGAGACGGACGGCACGACGGCCCGGACCCCCGACGCGACGCCGGGCGGAGGGACTTCCGCGCCCGCCCGCACCCCGACCCCGGGCACCAGCCCGGGTGCGACCGGGACCCCCGGCACGCCCGGCGGCGGCGCCGGACGCGACGACCGGCCCGGCGGCGGGAAGGGCAACGGCGTACCCGGCACCAAGAAGCAGCTCCTGCTCGGCCTCTGCCGGAACTACGAATCCGGCAATCGGAACGGGATGGACCGCGACGCGCTGCGCCGCCTGGAGAAGCGGGCCGGCGGTGCCGACAAGGTGCACGCCTTCTGCCGTGCCTACCTGGCGCGTTACGGCCTCGGCGGCGGCTCCGGTGACAACGATGGCTTCACCGGCGGCCTGGGCGGCAGCGGAACCGGCGGCGACTCGGGGCAGAGCGGTGACCCCGGCGGCGACCAGGAGGGCGGGCCAGCGCCCTCCCCGCCCGGCACCACCACCCCCGGTACCGCCACCCCGTCCCCTTCCCCGTCCGTGACCAGCACGGACTCCGTCAGCACGACGCCCGGTACGACGGCCACAAGCTAGGTGTGACGTTTTCCGACCCGGTGACGCAGTACTGAGTGAAGCCGACTGGTCATCGGCTGCGCGACGAGCCGGGGTTCCCCCCGTACCCACGGCTCAGCGCACTCGGCGCGGGCGGGGCACGTTCCCCCGGCCCTGCCCGCGCCCCATCTCTTCCGACCGGCCGACCAGCCGTCTGGTCCCTGCCGCCGGCTCCCAATCGGCGCGCCACCGACGGCAGGTGGCCGCCCTAGTGGTAGACGACCACCTTCGTTCCCTTCCGCACCGCGTCGAACAGCGCGGCGACCTTCGCCTTGTCCCGTACGTTGACGCAGCCGTGCGAGGCGCCGGTGTAGCCGCGGGCGGCGAAGTCCGCCGAGTAGTGCACGGCCTGACCGCCGCTGAAGAACATCGCGTACGGCATGGCCGTGTGGTACAGCGTCGAGACGTGCCGGCGGCTCTTGAACGTGATGGCGAAGGTGCCCTCGCGGGTCGGGGTGTACTGGGAGCCGAAGCGCACGTCCATCGCCGAGACGATCCGGCCGTCGACGACCCAGGCCAGGGTGTTGCTCCGCTTGCTGATGCAGATCACCCGGCCCGTCAGGCAGCGCGGATCGGGCGTGCCGACCGGCCGGGAGGTCGCCGGGTGGAGGTCGGCCCGCGACGGCCGGTGGGTGCGGGCGCGCAGCGCGCTCCACAGCGCCGGCTGCACGGTGCCCGTACGCGGCAGGCCCTGCTGCTTCTGGAAGGCGCGGACCGCGGTGGCGGTGACCGCGGCGTAGTAGCCCGTCGGGGCGCGGTCGAACAGACCCAGCTGGCCCAGCCGCGCCTGGAGTTCGCGGACCTGTGCGCCGCGGGCACCGGTCGCCATGAGCGGAGTGGCGGCCCGCGGGGCGGCGTGTGCGGTGCGGTGCGGTTGCGGGGCGGCGGCACGTGGCGCCGGGGCGGTGGGCGGCGCGTGCGAACGGAGCGGCGGCGGGGCCGGCGTGGTGGGGGCGAACTGCACGCCCTTGCTGTCGGGAGCGCCGGTCCTGGTGACCGTCACCGGGCGGCAGCCCACCGTCAGTGCGGCCACCATCAGCACCGCGGCCACCGCGGGTGCCGTCCCTCTTCCGCTGCTCCGCTTCATGCGTCAACCCCCGGATCTCGGCGGCCCGACCGGCCACCGGTGATGCTTCCCAGCGCTGCGGCGTGGCGAACCTGCGGGCATGCTGTGACCAAGGCGTAAAACGGCACAAAGGTCACCGCACGGGAGGCGTACGTCCATGGCGCAGGAAGCGGACAGCGTCCGGCACAGCGAGAGCGGTCTGCCGATCGAGCCGGTGTACGGGCCGGCGGCGCTGGACGGCTGGGACCCGGTGAGCCGGCTCGGCGCGCCCGGCAGCTACCCCTTCACCCGGGGCGTGTATCCGTCGATGTACACCGGACGGCCCTGGACGATGCGCCAGTACGCCGGTTTCGGCACCGCCCTGGAGTCCAACGCCCGCTACCGCCGGCTGATCGCCCACGGCACCACGGGGCTGTCCGTCGCCTTCGACCTGCCCACACAGATGGGCCACGACTCCGACACCCCGATCGCCTCCGGGGAGGTCGGCAAGGTCGGGGTGGCCGTCGACTCCGTCGAGGACATGCGGGTGCTGTTCGGCGGCATCCCGCTGGACCGGGTCTCGACATCGATGACGATCAACGCGCCGGCCGCGCTGCTGCTGCTCCTCTACCAACTGGTCGGGGAGGAGGAAGGGGTGGCGCCCGCCCGGCTGACCGGCACGATCCAGAACGACGTGCTGAAGGAGTACATCGCGCGCGGCACCTACATCTTCCCGCCGCAGCCCTCGCTCCGGCTGACCGCCGACATCTTCCGCTACTGCCGGACCGAGATCCCCCGCTGGAACACCATCTCCATCTCCGGCTACCACATGGCCGAGGCCGGCGCCTCGCCCGCGCAGGAGATCGCCTTCACGCTCGCCAACGGCATCGAGTACGTCCGCACCGCGCTGGCCGCCGGCATGGACGTCGACGACTTCGCGCCCCGGCTCTCCTTCTTCTTCGTCGCGCGTACGACACTGCTCGAAGAGGTCGCCAAGTTCCGTGCCGCACGCCGGATGTGGGCCCGCGTCATGCGGGAGGAGTTCGGCGCGCGCGACCCCAGGTCGCAGATGCTGCGGTTCCACACCCAGACGGCGGGGGTGCAGCTCACCGCCCAGCAGCCGGAGGTCAACCTGGCCCGGGTCACCGTCCAGGGGCTGGCCGCGGTCCTCGGCGGCACCCAGTCCCTGCACACCAATTCCTTCGACGAGGCCATCGCGCTGCCCACCGACAAGGCGGCCCGCCTCGCGCTGCGTACCCAGCAGGTGCTCGCCCACGAGACGGACGTGACCGCCACCGTCGACCCGTTCGCCGGTTCCTACGCCGTGGAGTCGATGACGGACGACATGGAGGAGGAGGCCGTGGCGCTGATGCGGCGGGTCGAGGAGCGCGGCGGCGCGGTGGCCGCCATCGAACAGGGCTTCCAGAAGGACGAGATCGAACGCAACGCGTACCGCATCGCGCAGGAGACGGACAGCGGCGAGCGGGTGGTGGTCGGCCTCAACCGCTTCCGGCTCGACGAGGAGGAACCGTACGAACCGCTGCGCGTGGACCCGGAGATCGAGGCCCGGCAGACCGAACGCCTGGCGGTGCTGCGCACCCGCCGCAACGGCCGCGCGGTCACCCGCTCCCTCGACGATCTCCGCAAGGCCGCCGAGGGCACCGACAACGTCCTCCCCCCGATGCGGGAGGCGCTCCGCGCCCGGGCCACGGTGGGCGAGGTGTGCGACGCGCTGCGGGGGGTGTGGGGCCAGTACGTGCCGACGGACGCGTTCTGAGGCGTTTCCGTACGGCCCGCGGGTTCATTCCACCCGGGCCGCGAACCCGTGGAACAGGTCCTGTCCCGGGACCGGGAGGCCGGGCGGCAGGGGTTCGCCGAGCCGCTCAGGCCGCATCCGTCGGTGAGCCGGAACCACTGGTCGCAGGCCCGGCGCAGTGCGTCGGGTCGGCTCGCGACGATCGTGGTGCGGTGCACGACCGATCCGCTCCAGGCGTCGTCCTCCAGCACGTAGCAGCTGTGGCCGCCGCCGAGCGCGGCCCGTGTGTCGCCGGCCGCCGCCGCGGTGCGCAGATGCTCGATCGCCTCGTCGTTGATTGGCATGCACGGAGGCTGGCGAGCAGCACCGACAGCCGGTCCGTCAGACTGGTGCCATGTCCTCACCCCGCCGCGCGTGCCCCGTCTGCACCCGAGAGATCGCTGTTGTCGGCGGCCGCTACGCCCGTCATGACCCGCCGGGCCGCCGTACGGGCATCGAGTTGATCTCCTGCCCCGGATCGCGGCGGATGGCACCGATGATGGCGCCGGCGGAGAAGCTGTTCGACCCGGAGGAGCCGCCGATGCCGGGCCAGCAGCCGCTGTTCTGAGGCGTGGTGGGCCGGCCGGCGGCTCCGGCGGCCGCGCCGGGCACCCCGACTACGGTGCCAGGACGTCGAGTTCGGCCATCGCGCCGGCGGTGATCTCCCGGGTCAGCGCCTCCGCCCGTTCCGCGTCGCCCGTGCGTATCGCCTCCGCCACCTGGACGTGGAGGGTGACCGCGGCGGGGTCGGGGTCGGTGAACATCACGTGGTGCTGGGTGCGGCCGGTCAGGACGGCGGCGACCACGTCGCCGAGGCGGGCGAACATCTCGTTGCCGGAGGCGGTCAGCACGATCCGGTGGAAGGCGACGTCGTGGACGAGGTAGGCGTCGAGCTGCTGGCCGCGTGAGGTGGCGACCATGCCCATCGCGTGTTCGGTGAGCGCGGCGCACTGCTCGGGGGTGGCGTGCCGGGCGGCGAGGCCCGCGGCGACCGGTTCGACGGCCGAGCGCAGCACGGTCAGCGAGCGCAGCTGCCGGGGGCGGTCCCGGCCGGCGAGCCGCCAGCCGATCACCCGGGGGTCGTAGACGTTCCACTCCTCGGTGGGGCGGACGGTCACGCCGACGCGGCGGCGCGACGCGACCAGGCGCATGGATTCCAGGACCCGGATCGCCTCGCGGATGACCGTGCGTGAGACGTCGAAGCGCTGCTCCAGCTCGTCCGTGCGCAGGATCGTGCCCGGAGGGTAGTCCCCCGCGGTGATCGCGGGTCCGAGGGACTCCAGCACACGGGCGTGCAGTCCCTTCCCCTCGTTTTCCATGGGGCAAGCCTACGTTCCCGCACCTCGGCCAATTAAGTATGACGTTTGCGTCACAGCCTCTTGAATACGTCGTACCTAATGGGTTTCAGTGGGGTCCGCACGGGGTCAATGAAGACAGCGAGGTACCACGGGATGAGCACCCCTGACGTCATCGTCGTGATGGGCGTGGCCGGCACCGGCAAGACCACGATCGGCCCGCTGGTGGCCGCCGAGCTGGGCGTTCCGTACGCCGAAGGGGACGACTTCCATCCGCCGGCCAACATCGCCAAGATGTCGGCCGGGGTCCCGCTGGACGACGCGGACCGCGGTCCGTGGCTGGACGCCATCGGCGCCTGGGCGCACGGGCGGGCCGGGCGCGGTGGTGTCGTCAGCAGCTCCGCGCTCAAGCGCTCCTACCGGGACCGGCTGCGGGCCGCGGCCCCCGGCGCCGTCTTCCTGCACCTGACCGGTGACCGCGCGCTGATCGAGGCGCGGATGACCGAGCGCAAGGGCCACTTCATGCCGACCGCGCTGCTGGACTCCCAGTTCGCCACGCTCGAACCCCTCGGGGACGACGAGGCCGGCGTCGCGGTGGACGTCTCCGGCACCCCCCGGGAGATCGCCGCGCGCGCGGTGGCCGCGCTGCGTGCGCGGACCGCACCCGCCGGCTGACCCCCGGGGCCCCGCGCCCCGCAACGCAGTACCCCTCTTCCCCCTCCCCTCCAAGCAAGGGAATCGCCGTGACACATCTCAGCGTCGAGATGCTCGCAGCGGATGCGACCGAGCCGATCACCTCGGCCGGTCACGCCCAGCTGGGCATCGCCGTCCTGGCCGGCATAGCCGTCATCGTGCTGCTCATCACCAAGTTCAAGCTGCACGCCTTCCTGTCGCTGATCATCGGCTCGCTGGTGCTCGGCGCGGTGGCCGGTGCGCCGCTCGACAAGGCCATCACCAGCTTCTCGACGGGCCTGGGCACGACGGTCGCCGGCACGGGCGTGCTGATCGCGCTCGGTGCGATCCTCGGCAAGCTGCTCGCCGACTCCGGCGGCGCGGACCAGATCGTCGACACGATCCTGGCGAGGGCGAGCCGCCGGAGCATGCCCTGGGCGATGGTGCTGATCGCCGGCATCGTCGGGCTGCCGATCTTCTTCGAGGTCGGGATCGTGCTGCTGATCCCGGTGGTGCTGCTGGTCGCCAAGCGCGGCAACTTCTCGCTGATGCGGATCGGCATCCCGGCGCTGGCCGGCCTGTCCGTCATGCACGGGCTGATCCCGCCGCACCCCGGCCCGCTGGTGGCGATCGACGCGGTCGGCGCGAACCTCGGCGTGACCCTGGCCCTCGGCGTGGTCGTCGCGATCCCGACGGCGATCATCGCCGGCCCGCTCTTCTCCCGTTACGCGGTCCGGTGGGTGGACATCCGCCCGCCGGAGAAGATGGTGCCGGAGCGCGCCTCGGACGACCTGGAGAAGCGGCCCGGCTTCGGGATCACCGTGGCCACCGTGCTGCTGCCGGTCGTGATGATGCTGGCCAAGGCGCTGGTGGATGTCGTGATCGACGATCCCGCGGCCGGCGCGCAGAGGGTCTTCGACGTCGTCGGCTCGCCGCTGATCGCGCTGCTGACCGCCGTCATCGTCGCGATGTTCACGCTCGGCCGGGCGGCCGGCTTCACCCGCGGCCGGATCGCCTCCACCGTCGAGAGGTCGCTCGCCCCGATCGCCGGGGTGCTGCTGATCGTCGGCGCGGGCGGCGGCTTCAAGCAGACGCTGGTGGACGCCGGCGTCGGCCAGATGATCCTGGACGTCTCCAAGGGCTGGCACCTGTCCACGCTGCTGCTGGCCTGGCTGATCGCGGTCACCATCCGGCTCGCGACCGGCTCCGCGACGGTGGCCACCATCTCCGCCGCCGGACTCGTCGCCCCGCTGGCCGCCGACATGAGCACCACGCACGGCGCGCTGCTGGTGCTGGCGATCGGCTGTGGCTCGCTGTTCTTCAGCCATGTCAACGACGCCGGGTTCTGGCTGGTCAAGGAGTACTTCGGGATGAGCGTCGGCCAGACACTGAAGACCTGGTCGGTGATGGAGACGCTGATCTCGGTCGTCGGGATCGTCTGCGTGTTGCTGCTCTCCCTGGTCCTCTGACGGGCCGTCAGCGACCTTCCGGGCGGGACCGACCGCCCCGGGCGCCGCACCCCCTCAGGCGCCCGTTCCCGGCACGAGGCCGTACCCGCGCGATCCCGCGGGTGCGGCCTCGTGCGCATCGGGTCAGCGGGTCTGCGCGGCCGGTTCGCCGAGGTACGCGGTGAGGGCGGCGCGGACCTGCTCGGTCGCGTCGCCGTCCGGTGCGGCGAGCGCGAGGTAGCCGTCGGGGCGGATGAGCAGGGCGGCGGGGCCGGGGCCGTAGGCGTCGCGGACGTGCCCGTCGGTGTCGATCAGGTCGGGCGCCGGACCGCCGACGCGGACGACCCGCAGCAGCGCCGGGTCGGCGGGCAGCGCGGCCTCGTCCACCGCGGCACCACCGAGGGCGAGCAGGGTGAAGTGCGGGCCCCGGTAGGTGTCGAAGAGCCGGACCGGCTTGCCGTCGGGGGTGTGGCAGGGCGCGTCGGGGGCCCGGTCGCCGGCGCGCAGCGCGCCCTCCGGCAGGTCCGTCCGCAGCTCCCGGGTCAGCGTGCTGTCGGGGTAGCCGATGTCGAGCTGGTGCAGGTCCCGGCCGCGGTGCATCGAGCCGGTGGTGTGCAGCCGGGTGCTGGTCTCCAGGATGCGGGCGGCGATCGGGCGGCGCTCGGCCTCGTAGGTGTCGAGCAGGGCGTCGGGTGCGCCGTGCCTCAGCACCTGGCCGAGCTTCCAGCCCAGGTTGTAGGCGTCCTGGACGCTGGTGTTCAGGCCCTGGCCGCCGGCCGGGGAGTGGATGTGCGCGGCGTCGCCGGCCAGGAAGACCCGTCCGGTGCGGAAGGTGTCGGCCATGCCGGCGCGGGGCCGGTAGACCGAGGACCACAGGACCTCGCCGAGCTGCTCGGTGGACAGGTGGGTGTGCCGGGCCAGCGCGGCGTGGACCGCCTCGGGTGTCGCGTCCGGCACCTCGGTGAACGCGGCGACGAGGGTCTGGAAGTAGTCGGTGCCGGCGAGCGGGAGGGCCATCACGAAGCCGCCGTTCGGCAGCATCCAGCGGTGCCAGTGGTCGCGGTCGAGGCCCTCGATCCGGAGGTCCGCCAGCAGCGCGGCGCCCGCCGGCAGCGACGGTCCGCTCATCGTGGTCCCCAGCGCGCGGCGGACGGTGCTGCGCCCGCCGTCGGCGGCGACGAGATAGCCGGCGCGCACGGTGCGCAGCGCGCCGTCGGGGAGCCGGAGCCGGGCGGTCACCCCGTCCGCGTCCTGGTCGAAGTCGGTGAGTTCGGTGCCCAGCAGCACGCTGCCGCCGAGCCCGCGGAGCCGCTCGTGCAGCAGCCGCACGGTGCGGAACTGCGGCACCATCAGCGCGTCCGACCAGGGCGCGGCGGGCGTCGGGGCGACCCGCTCGACCATGGTGTGGGTCCCGGTGATCCGCCCGTCCTGCCACAGGGCCACCGGCGGGTAGGGCGCACCGGCCGCCTGTATGGCGTCCAGCAGACCGAGGTCCGCGTAGACCTCCTGGGTGCGCGGCTGGAGTCCGGTGCCGCGGGCGCCGGGGGAGAGGCGGTCCTGCCGCTCGACGAGCAGGGCGCGCACGCCGCGCCGGGCGAGGTCGATGCCGAGGGTGAGGCCGGTCGGGCCGGCACCGGCGATCAGTACGTCGACGTCCGTGGGGAGGGAGCCGGTCACGTGCACGCTGTCCTTAACGCTGTTAAGTTCCATGCTTCCGAGCGTGGCCTTAACGGTGTTAAGTTGTCAACATGGTTTCGCGCATCGACCGGAAACAGGTGGTGGACACCGCCCTGCGACTGCTGAACGAGGTGGGCCTCGACGGACTCACCCTGCGCCGCATCGCCAAGGAGCTGAACGTCCAGGCCCCCGCGCTGTACTGGCACTTCAAGAACAAGCAGGAACTGCTGGACGAGATGGCCACCGAGATCTTCCGGCGGATGACGGAGCCCCTGGTGCACCCGGGCTCGACGACCCTCGGCGACACCTGGCAGGACGCCCTGTACGCCTCCTGCCGGGCGCTGCGCACCGCGCTGCTCGGCTACCGCGACGGCGGCAAGGTCTTCAGCGGCACACGGATGACGGACGAGAGTTACGCGGCGCCGCTCGACAACCTGCTGAACCGGTTCGTCGCGGCCGGATTCACCCTCGGCGAGGCGGCGCGGGGCTGGTGGACCGCGTACAACTTCACCATCGGCCAGGTGATCGAGGAGCAGTCCGTCCATCCGGACCCGGGCGCGCCCGGCTTCCGCGATCCGGCCTACGACCTGGAGGGGCGCGAGCAGCGGCTCGGCGCGCGCTATCCGCTCGCGGCGCGGGCGGGCCGGGAGATGTTCGGCGACCTCGGGCGGAACTTCGAGGCCGGGCTGCGGATCCTCGTCGCCGGGATCGAGGCCACTGCGTCCGGCGGCGGGTCACGCCGCGACGGCGCGCGCGACTGAGGGGCCGGTCACTCCGGGGGACCCGCAGCGACCGGCGTCCGTCAGCGCGGGTCGATCGCCCGCTTCAGCCGCGGCGTCACCGGCCGCTCCACGAAGCGGTGCAGCAGCCACGCCAGCAGCAGCATCAGGCCGACGGTCAGCGGCAGCGTCGCGTACGAGGGCAGTCCGACGCCGAGGTGCAGGGCGCGGACGACGACCCAGCCCAGGTGCTCGTGGACGAGGTAGAAGGGATACGTCAGCGCGCCGGCGACGGTCAGCCAGCGCCAGTTCGCCCACCGCAGCTTGCCCAGCGCGACCGCCCCGACCAGGACGAAGCCGACCGTGACGACGGCGATGATGCCGGCCGTCGAGCGGTAGGAGAAGGCGGTGGCCGAGGGCGCGTGCCACAGCCCGGCGACCGCGTAGTGCTGCCCGATCAGCCAGCTGACCAGCACGGTCGCCCAGGCGATCGGGTCGCGGGCGCCGTAGCGGTGCAGCAGGTACAGCCCGATGCCGCCGATGAAGAACGGGGCGTACTCCGGCATCAGCACGGTGTCGAGGAACGGCTCGTGCGCGGCCTGCGCGAGCGCGGCGGCCAGCGTCCAGCCCGCGCAGAACAGCACGACCCGGCCACGGGTGGCCCCCGGCAGGACGACGCACAGCGCGAACAGCGCGTAGAAGCGCATCTCCGCCCAGAGGGTCCAGCAGACACCGAGCACGCGGGGCGCGCCGAGCGGCTGCTGCAGCATGGTGAGGTTCGTCAGCACCTCGCTGGGCGGCAGCGCCTTGTAGGCGACCCAGGGGAGCGCGAAGACCGCGGTGATCAGCAGGATCGCGGCCCAGTACGCCGGATAGAGGCGGGAGACGCGGCTGGCGACGAAGGCCCGCAGGGTGCGGCCCCAGCCGCTGAGGCAGATGACGAAGCCGCTGATCACGAAGAAGATCTGGACGCCCAGGCAGCCGTACGCGAACAGCGGGGCCGCGGTGGGGAACTGGTGGGCCGGGGAGTCGCCCCAGGCCCGGGCTATCTCGCCGCCGCGCCCCCCGTAGTGGTACGCGGCGACCATCAGGGCGGCGAGCAGCCGCAGCCCGTCGAGGGCGCGCAGCCGGGACGAGGCTCCACGGCTGCGCCCCACTATGACGGGCCCGCGCGTCGGGGTGACGAGATCCGGCGCGGCGGAGGGCGCGCCGGTCGTCAGCGGGGAGGCGGTCATCCGAACACGGCCCGCTTCTTCAGCCGCCGCTGCACCGCCCGCGCCTGGCGCGCGACCCGGCGGACCGTGGCGTTGCGCGGGATGAACGACAGCTGGGACGGGATCGCGCCGGGCAGCGCCAGCGCGGTCAGCCGGCGGCGCTTGAAGTAGCGCCAGGTGTACGTGTCGAGGTGCGCCGACAGATAGCGCTCGGCGGCCGGGCGGAGCTGCGGACAGATCTGGTGCTGCATCGCGTAGCCCACCGCCGCGACCAGGCCCCCGACGCTCTCCGGGGAGGCGAGGGCGCGCGGGTGGCCGGTGGTGTCGCCCAGGTCGGGTACCAGCGCGTCCACCAGCGTGACCGGCACGCGGTTGCTGTTCTGATACGGCGTCAGGCGCTCCAGCAGCAGTCCGGTGCCGGTGCGGGCGGTCGGCAGGCCGTAGAAGGTGGACGCGGTCAGCAGCGCGGTGGAGAAGCAGCCGACGACCAGCGCGGGCCGCATCCGCCGGTAGAGCACCTCGGCGAGCACCGGGGTGTCCAGCACGGTCAGCGCGATGTCCAGTTCCTCGGCCTCCCGCTCCAGCAGCCGCGACCAGCGAGCCGGCGCGGACGGGTGCGGCTTGAAGACGATCTCGCGGTGGCCGCGCGCGACGGCGCCGCGCACCATCCGCACATGCAGCTCTTCCTCCTCCTCGGGGGTGAGGATGCCGAGCGCGGAGAGGTACTGGCCGAGCAGCAGCGCGCCGCCCTCGGGCACGTCCAACGGGCCGCTGGCGTCCGCGAGTTCGGTCAGCACACCGGTGAAGGCGTCGGTCGGCACCGTCTGCGTCGCCACGTCGAACTCGGTGAGCAGCAGCGGCTCCAGGCCCGGGACCAGGTCCAGGTGCAGCAGCCGGTTGATGCGGGTGCCGATGAGCGGGTCGAGCTTGTTGCGGGTGGGGCCGTAGCTCATCAGGCCGTCGGCGTAGACGTCGATCGGCGCGTCGGGGAAGAGCTGGGCGATCGCCAGGGCCGGGTTGACCTGGATGGACTCCACGACCAGTTCGACGTGGTCGTCGCCCAGGCCCCACAGCAGCCGCAGGTGCCGCTCCCACAGCGGGGCGTCGTCCGAGCGCGGTGACCAGCCGCCGGGGTGGAACGGGCTGATCGTCTCGTTCCAGGACAGCACCCGGTCGAAGCGGCCGCGCAGCCGGCCGAAGCCGGGCATGGTGTCCAGCGACGCGGTGGTCTCCGGGGTCGTGGCGTTGTTGCTGAGCAGCAGCAGCCGGCGGTCGGCCGGCGCGAAGCAGTCGGCGTCCAGCGCGGCGGCGAGCGTCGCCGCGCCGTAGAGCGTGGACGCCACGAAGATCTGGGTACGCGGGCGGGTCGACATCAGGCGACCTCCGCCGTGGGGGTACCGCCCTGGTCGGGGGAGTCCCCCTGCTCGGCCGAGGGTCGGGGAGGAGCCGAGACCTTGGGGGAGGGGCGACGGCGCAGCCGCCGCAGCCGGGACGCACGCTGCACATCCATCGAATCCAGGGCTTCCTTCAGTACGTCCTGCGGCATGCGTTTCATGGCCGCCGCGCTCATCGCGCGCAATTTACGGGCGACCTGCGGCTCGAATCGTTCGATCGAACCGAGGTGGTGGGAAATGATCGCGCAATACGTGCGCACCGCCTTGGGCAGCAGCAATGCCGCATCGCGGTCCTGTGCGGTTTCCTCGATCACCTGATCGAAGGCGCGAATGAAATCCAATTGCCGGACATCGCCGATCTGGGTCAGCGACGACGCCACTCCGCGCCGGTAGAAAACACCGAGCAGCCCGACCACCGCCATGGACCGCGCCTCGCGGTGCAGCCGCCAGATCCACGGCCGGTCCTCCGCGGTGCGCAGCCCGTCCTTGAAGTGCAGCACCCCGTCGTCCAGCAGCCGGCGGTGGTACATGCCCGCCCAGGCGTAGGCGTAGTCCACGGAGGTGGAGCGGTCGGCGGGCAGGATGATCTCGCGGGGGTTCAGCACCACCCCGCGGCGGCCGTGCGGCACCCGGTGCACGGTGCGCGCCCGCGCGGTGCACTGCACATGGTCGGTGCGCACGAAGTCGCACCCCAACTCCTCGATGGCGCCGAGGAGTTCGCGGTAGTAGCCGGGGGCGAGCCAGTCGTCGCCGTCCAGGAAGGTGAGGTACTCGCCGCGGGCCGCGTCCAGGCCGGTGTTGCGCGCGGTGGCCAGGCCGCCGTTCTTCTCGTGCCGCAGCACTCTGGCGCCCGGCAGCTCGCGCTCGGCCCGCGCGAGGATCTCCGGGGTCTCGTCGCGCGAACAGTCGTCGACGAGCAGGAATTCAAAGTCCTCGCGGGCGTTCGCCGCCAGGCTTTTCAGGGTGTCGGGCGCGTATGTCTGCACGTTGTAGAACGGCACGATGACGGAGAGCTTAACCACCCGGGTGACGTTAGGGGCGGAGCCGGCATTCGTCTTTACGCGATGCGGGCGCCGAGGTGAACGAAGAATGGCGGGATGGTTAACCGGGTCGTTTATCGGGCCGGTTCGCCATTCGTCGACCCGCTGTTAACCGTTTGTTGCGACCCAGTTGGCCCGCCAAACGGAATGCCTTCCTAGCGTCTTCGACGTGCCATCACGTACCACTTCCTCGCCGCGGGTCGCCGTGCTCGCCGACTCGGATACCCGGTGGAAATGGGGCGCTTTGACAGCGTACCGAATCCAACCGGACATCCGCCTCGACGGGTATCTGCTCCGCGGCCGCGCCACGCCCACGGTCCGCCAGCTCGACGAGGTCGGCGCCCGTGCGGAGACGCTGCGCGAAATCAGGGGCGTCGACTTCGTGCGGTCGATCGACCGCACGCGGTACGACGTCGTCGTGCTGGCCTGCGTCGGCGGCGCGGTGCAGGCGATGCTGCACGGCCTCGCCCGCGCCTGGAGCAGCGGGGCCGCCGCGGGCGGCCGCCGCCCCGTCGTCGTCACCGGCTACGTCGGCGTGGTCTACGAGAAGCTCGCCGACGGGCTGCTGCTGCGGCACGGCGCCGACGTCGTCCTCGCCAACTCCCGGCACGACGCCGACCGCTTCCGCGCCGTCTACCGGGGCGTCGGCGCCGACGGCGGCAGCGTCGTCGAGTGCGCCCTGCCGTTCCTCGGCGGCGCCCCGTACGAGGGCGGGAACGCCCCCCGCACCGTGGTGTTCGCCGCCCAGCCCTCCGTCCCGGAGAGCCGCGCGGACCGGATGTACCTGCTGCGGCGCGCGGCCGGGCACGCCCGCAGGCACCCCGACCGCGAGGTGCTGATCAAGCTCCGCAGCAAGCCGGGCGAGCACACCACGCACATCGAGGAACTGCCCTACCAGAAGCTCGCCACCAAGATCCCCGGCGGCCTGCCCGCCAACTGCCGCGCCGTGTACGGCAACATGGGCGAGGTCCTGGACCGCACCGACCTGCTGGTGACGGTCAGCTCGACCGCCGCCCTGGAGTCGCTGCACCGCGGCATCCCCACCGCCGTCCTCACCGACCTCGGCGTCCGCGAAACCCTGGGCAACCACCACTTCCTCGGCTCCGGCTGCCTGGCCTCCTGGGACGAGCTGGACGCCGGGCACCGCCCGGCCCCCGACCCGGACTGGCTCGCCCGGCAGGGCATTGCCGCCGACGGGGGTTACGAGCGGGCCTTCGACGCGGCCCGCGCCCGGGTCACCGAGCTGCGCGAGGCTCCGTCCCTGCCGCCGCTCGCCCCCTACTACACACCCCGCACCGCCCCCGGCTACCTCCCCGGCATCCTCGCCCGGCACGGCCTGGACCCCGAGGGCGAGCCGCTGCCCGGCCACGCCGACGCCCCCGAGGAGACCGGCGGACTGCGCCGGATCGCCCGGGAGACCGTCCGCGAGGCCGCCCGCGGCGCCTACCGGCACGGCGTCCAGCGCGTCGCCCCCGCCATCCGCCGCTGGGGGCAGCTGTGACCCCGCCCGTTCCCGCTGCCCCCGGCCCGACCAAGGAGCCCGCTATGCCACCCACCGTTGTGGCCGTCATCCCCGCCCGCGGCGGATCCAAGGGCGTGCCCGCCAAGAACCTCGCCGCCGTCGGGGGCGTGCCCCTGGTGGCCCGCGCGGTCCGCGAGTGCCGCGCCGCCCGCCTCGTCACCGACGTGGTGGTCTCCACCGACGACGCCGGGATCGCGGCGGCCGCCCGCGGCGCCGGAGCCGTCGTGGTCCGCCGCCCCGGTGACATCGCCGGCGACACCGCCACCAGCGAGGCCGCCGTCCTGCACGCCATGGACGCCTACGAGGCCGAGCAGGGCACCACCGTCGACGCGGTGCTGCTGGTCCAGTGCACCAGCCCGTTCCTCACCTCCGAGGACATCGACGGGGTGGCCGCCGCGGTCGTCGAGGACGGCGCCGACAGCGCGCTGACCGTCGCCCCCTTCCACGGCTTCGTCTGGCGCGACGCCGAGCCCGCGGTGGGCGGCGCGACCGCCACCGACGGCGGGCACGGCGTCAACCACGACAAGTCCTTCCGGCCGCGCCGCCAGGACCGCCCCCAGGACCTGCTGGAGACCGGCGCCGCCTACGCCATGGACGCGGCCGGCTTCCGCACCGGCGGCCACCGCTTCTTCGGCCGCACCGAACTCGTCCGCACCGACCCGGCCCGGGTGCTGGAGATCGACGACCCGCACGATCTCGCCCGCGCCCGCGCGCTGGCCCCGCTGCTGGACGCTCCCCGCCCCGGCGCCCTCCCCACCCGTGACGACATCGACGCCGTCGTCCTCGACTTCGACGGCACCCAGACCGACGACCGGGTGCTGGTCGACTCCGACGGACGGGAGCTCGTCGCGGTGCACCGCGGCGACGGCCTCGGCATCGCCGCGCTGCGCAAGGCGGAGCTGCAGCTGCTGATCCTCTCCACGGAGACCAACCCGGTCGTCGCCGCCCGGGCCCGCAAGCTGCGGGTGCCCGTCCTGCACGGCATCGACCGCAAGGACCTCGCCCTCAAGCAGTGGTGCGAGGAAGCGGGCATCGCCCCCGAGCGGGTGCTCTACGTCGGCAACGACGTCAACGACCTGCCGTGCTTCGACCTCGTCGGCTGGCCGGTGGCGGTCGCGAGCGCCCACGACGTGGTGCGCGGCGCGGCCCGCGCGGTCACCGCGACCCCCGGAGGCAGCGGCGCGATCCGCGAGATCGCGGCCTGGCTCCTGGGCCCGTCCCTGTAAGCCCCCCTCCAAGTCCCCCCCGCACACCCCCTGATCGACACGAAGGAATCCTCCCCATGAGCAGCAACTCCCGCCTCCGCACCCTCGGCGACCGTCAGGCCGGCCCCGGCCGCCCCGTCTACGTCACCGGTGAGATCGGCATCAACCACAACGGTGACCTGGAGAACGCCTTCGCGCTGATCGACGCCGCCGCCGACGCCGGCTGCGACGCGGTGAAGTTCCAGAAGCGGACCCCGGAGATCTGCACCCCGCGCGACCAGTGGGACATCGAGCGCGACACCCCCTGGGGCCGGATGACCTACATCGACTACCGCCACCGCGTGGAGTTCGACGAGGACGGCTACCGCGCCATCGACGAGTACTGCAAGAAGCGCGGCATCGCCTGGTTCGCCTCCCCCTGGGACGTCGAGTCCGTCGCCTTCCTGGAGAAGTTCGACGTGCCCTGCTACAAGGTCGCCTCCGCCTCGCTCACCGACGACGACCTGCTGCGCGCCATGCGCGCCACCGGCCGCACCGTCATCCTCTCCACGGGCATGTCGACCCCGAAGCAGATCCGCCACGCGGTCGAGGTCCTGGGCAGCGAGAACATCCTGCTCTGCCACGCCACCAGCACGTACCCGGCCAAGGCCGAGGAGCTCAACCTGCGCATGATCAACACCCTGCAGGACGAGTACCCGAACGTCCCGATCGGCTACAGCGGCCACGAGACCGGCCTGCAGACCACCCTCGCCGCGGTCGCCCTCGGCGCCACCTTCGTCGAGCGCCACATCACCCTCGACCGCGCCATGTGGGGCTCCGACCAGGCCGCGTCCGTCGAGCCCGGCGGCCTGTCCCGCCTGGTCCGCGACATCCGCACCATCGAGGAGTCCCTCGGTGACGGCGTCAAGAAGGTCTACGAGTCCGAGCTCGGCCCGATGAAGAAGCTGCGCCGGGTCGCCGGTGTGGTCGCCGAGGCCGAGGCCGCGGGCGCCGAGCCGGCCACCGTCTGAGACCGGCCCACGAGCCGACGGGAGCCAAGGTGAGCTCACCCGAGGGGACCCGCGCCGGGCCCGTCCCGCCCGGCGCCGGGGTCCCGCCCCAGGAGACGGCGGGTACTCCCGCCCGCCGTCTCCTGGGGGTGCCGCGGCAGCGCCACCGCACCGCCCCCGCCGGCGGGCAGTCCGGTGCCGCCGCCCCGGGCACCGGCACCCTCGCCTTCGTCGAGAGCCCGGTGCAGCTGCTGAACGTCCTGGAATGGGCGCACTCGGCGGACCTGGGCCACGGCCCCGGGTCCGCCGGGCGCGGCGGGCCGGCACCCACCTCGCTCACCGTGGTCGTGCTCTCCCCGCACGACCCGATGACCCGCGGCCAGCTGCGCCGGATGGCGGAACTCGCCCGCGACGAGGGCCACACGGTGCGCTGGGAGGAGGCCCGCGGCGGCCCGACCGCCCCGATGCGCACCGTCGGCGGCCTCACCCCGCTGCTGCGCCGGGCCCGCCGGATCGTCATCGGCGACCCGTTCTCCCGCTACGTCCAGCTGCTGCTGACCCTCACCCGGGCGCGCGACCTGGTCGTGGTCGACGACGGCACCGCCACCATGGAGTTCATCTCCCAACTCGCCCGCGGCGAACGGCTGGTGCGCTGGCACCGGCACGGCAGCGGGCGCGGCGCCCGGGACCTGGTCTTCGCGCCGTTCTCGGCCACCGCCCGCCGCCGGCTCACCCCCGCGCCCGAGGGCGGCCGGCGCACCGTCGGGCTGTTCAGCTCGATGCCCGTCGACGCCCCGCCGGGCGTGCGGGTCACCACCAACGACTTCGCCTGGACCCGGACCCGCTTCGGTCCGCCCCGCGTGATGGGCGCCGCCGACATCGTCGGCACCTCGCTGGTCGAGACCGGCGTCGTGGACGCCGACCGCTATCGGGACGCGGTCCTCACCCTGGCCCGTACGCACGGCGCCACCCGCTACTTCGCGCACCGCCGGGAGAGCACCGAGAAGCTGCACCGGCTGGCCGCGGAGACCGGCCTGGAGATCGTCCGGCCCGACCTGCCGCTCGAACTGATCGCCCGGCGCGGCCCGATCGGCCGGCTGATCGTCAGCTTCCCCTCCACCGTCGTGCACACCCTGCCGCTCGCACTGCTGGGTACAGGGGTGAGGGTCGCGGTCTGTGACATCGATCCGCAGTGGCTGACGGCCCATGCCTCCCCGCGCGCCCAGGGCTTCCTCGACGGGGTCACCGGGACCGCCCGTGACGTGCAACGACTGCCGTTCACCCAGCGGATGGCGGCCGGTTGACCTCTGCGCAAAGCTCTACTTCATACCCCTCCCATAAACCGTCCATGCGCCGAGCGGCCTAGATTTTCTTCCCCTAACGGGCTGAACTTTTGTTGATCGAGGGACAGTTGCCCCTTCGGTGGCCGTAACCTTCAACAGGTGAACCAACTGATGTCCCGCGATACCGGCGCCGCTCGCACCCCCGCCGGGGACCAGCTCCCCGGCACGCTCCCGGAGGCGCTGCGCGCCGAACTCAGCCTCTTCCGGCGTGACTTGCACATGCACCCCGAGCTGGGCAACCAGGAGTTCCGGACCACCGCAGCGCTCAAGGAACGGCTGGAGCAGGCGGGTCTGCACCCCCGCGTACTGTCCACCGGCACGGGCCTGGTGTGCGACATCGGTACGGACGACGCGGCGACCGGCGGCCGGGGCGTCGCCCTCGACCCCACCCGCCCGCTGCTGGCGCTGCGCGCGGACATCGACGGCCTGCCCATCCCGGACACCAAGACCGTCCCCTACCGCTCCCAGGTCCCCGGCCGCGCCCACGCCTGCGGCCACGACGTGCACACCACCGTCGTCCTCGGCGCCGGCCTGGTCCTCGCCGAGCTGGCCCGCGCCGGCGCCCTGCCGGGCCCGGTGCGGCTGCTCTTCCAGCCCGCCGAGGAGGTCCTGCCCGGCGGCGCCGCCGACGCGATCGAGTCGGGCGCCCTGGAGGGCGTCGGCCGGATCCTCGCGGTGCACTGCGACCCGCGCGTCGACGCCGGCCGGATCGGGCTGCGCACCGGGGCGATCACCTCCGCCTGCGACCGGCTGGAGGTCGGCCTCGACGGGGCCGGCGGCCACACCGCCCGCCCGCACCTGACCACCGACATGGTCACCGCCGCGGCCCGGGTCGCCCTGGACGTCCCGGCGCTGCTGTCCCGCAGGGTCGACGCGCGGGCCGGCCTCGCCGTCACCTGGGGCCGGCTGGAGACCGGCCACGCCTGCAACGTCATCCCGCAGCACGCCGAACTGTCCGGCACCGTCCGCTGCCTCGACATCGCCGCCTGGCGCCAGGCCCCCGACCTGGTGCACGCCGCGATCGACGAGATCGCCACCCTGCACGGCGCCAAGTCGCAGATCAACTACGTCCGCGGGGTGCCCCCGGTGGTCAACGAGGCGGGCTCGGTCCAGCTCCTGCACTCCGCGATGGCCGCCCGCCGCGGCGAGGGCGCCGTCGAGAGCACCGAACAGTCCCTCGGCGGCGAGGACTTCTCCTGGTACCTGGAACACGTCCCCGGCGCCATGGCCCGCCTCGGCGTCCACCCGCCCGCCGACCCGGTCCGCCGCGACCTGCACCGCGGCGACTTCGACGTCGACGAGCAGGCGATCAAGGTCGGCGTGGAACTCTTCACCGCCGCCGCACTCCTCGACGGGGACCTGTCCGGCTGATGCCCCGCGGCGCGGTGGCCGTCGCGTCGCGCGACGGCCACCGCACGAGGTGCACCACCGCGAAAGCCTGAAGGATCTCCCGGTCGCGTCCCGGGCCGGGCCGCGCCGATTCGTCGTGCCGGCGTGGCGTTCAAGAACGGCTTGATATAGCCGCTCGAATCGCGGTGACTCCTTGCATACCGGCCGTTCCGGCAAGTTGCCGGTACGTGCCACCTATTTCGGTCGCTCCCGGCTCGCCGGGATGCCGTACGCCTCGAATCGATAACGTCCACACAGTGGAGGGTTTTCCGCCAGGTCTACGCGCGTTAATCTCCGACAAGCCAGCGCCAACGGAGGCGCTACGAGTCGAAGGGGCCCTCGTGCACCGGGTAACCAAGATCGCTGCCGCGGGCATAGCCACCGCGGCCCTCACGCTCTCGCTGAGCGCCTGCGGCGCGTCGTCCACCGAGTCCGGCGGCAAGGACAAGGGCCTCGGCCTCGCCTTCGACGTCGGCGGCCGGGACGACCACTCGTTCAACGAGGCGGCGGCTCGTGGCGCGGACAAGGCCGAGAAGGACCTCGGCGTGAAGTCCAAGATGATGACCGCCAAGAACGGCGAGACCGAGGCGGACCGCGAGCAGCGGCTGTCCTCGCTGGCCGAGGCGGGCTTCAACCCCGTCATCGGCGTCGGCTTCAACTACGGCAAGTCCGTCAACAAGGTCGCCAAGCAGTTCCCGAAGACCACCTTCGGCGTCGTCGACTCCGCCTCCCAGGCCAAGAACGTCTACGGCATGGTCTTCGCCGAGAACGAGGCTTCCTACCTCGCCGGTGTCGCCGCCGCGCTGAAGAGCAAGACCCACAAGGTCGGCTTCATCGGCGGTGTGAACAACGCGCTGATCCAGAAGTTCCAGGCCGGCTTCGAGCAGGGCGTCAAGGACACCGACGCCAAGGCGAAGGTCACCTCCGAGTACCTCTACGCCAACGACGACAAGGGCTTCAACGACCCGGCCGCCGCGAAGGGCAAGGCCAAGGGCATGCTCGACGCCGGTATCGACGTGATCTACACCGCGGCCGGCCAGTCCGGCAACGGCTCGATCGAGACGGTCGCCGGCAAGAAGGGCACCTGGGCGATCGGCGTCGACTCCGACCAGTACCTCCAGCCGGGCCTGGCGCAGTACAAGAACTCGATCCTCACGTCGGTCATGAAGAACGTCGACGTGGCGGTGTACGACCTGGTCAAGAGCGTGCACGACAAGAAGCCGCTGACCGGCAACAAGAGCTACACGCTCAAGGACGACGGCGTGCGGCTGTCCACGTCGGGCGGCTTCATCAAGGACATCCAGGCCAAGATCGACGCGGCCAAGAAGAAGATCGCGTCGGGCCAGGTGAAGGTCAGCGACACCCCCGCCAAGTAGCAGGTCCTCCTCGGTCCGGCGCGGCGGCGACCAAGCCGCCGCGCCGGGTCCGTCCGCCGGAGAGACCCGGCAGGTTTTCGGCTTTTTTCGGCGTCAACACTACGCGCGTAGCGCGGAGTTGGCGCGATATCTTCACCTCTTCGCTCCTTCGTACCACTCCCTGTCCCCCGAGGAGAGTGCGCCATCAAAGCGTCCAGCAGCCCCCAGGCAGACAGCGCCCCCGCCGCAGCACCGGCGGTGGAACTCCGCGGGATCACCAAGCGGTTCCCGGGAGTCGTCGCCAACCACGACATCGACATCACCATCCGCCGCGGCACCGTGCACGCGCTGGTCGGCGAGAACGGCGCGGGCAAGTCCACGCTGATGAAGATCCTCTACGGCATGCAGAAGCCGGACGAGGGCACCATCAGCATCGACGGCGACCAGGTCAGCTTCCACAGCCCGGCCGACGCCATCGCCCGCGGCATCGGCATGGTGCACCAGCACTTCATGCTCGCCGACAACCTCACCGTCCTGGAGAACGTCGTTCTCGGCGGCGAGAAGCTGCACGGCATCGGCGCCAAGGCCCGCGCCGAGATCCTCAAGATCTCCGACCGCTACGGCCTCGGCGTCCGCCCCGACCTCCTCGTCGAGGACCTCGGCGTCGCCGACCGCCAGCGCGTGGAGATCCTCAAGGTCCTCTACCGCGGCGCCCGCACGCTCATCCTCGACGAGCCGACCGCGGTCCTGGTCCCGCAGGAGGTCGACGCGCTCTTCGACAACCTGCGCGAACTCAAGGCCGAGGGCCTGACCGTCATCTTCATCTCCCACAAGCTGGGCGAGGTGCTCTCGGTCGCCGACGACATCACCGTCATCCGGCGCGGCACCACCGTGGCCTCCGTCGCGCCCGGCGAGACCACGCCCAAGCAGCTCGCCGAGCTGATGGTCGGCAGCGAACTGCCCTCGCCGCAGACCCGCGAGTCCACCGTCACGGACGTGGAGATGCTGAAGGTCGAAGGGCTGCGGCTGACCACCGCCGACGCGGAGGGGGTGGAGCGTGCCGTCCTGGAGGACGTGTCGCTGACCATCCACAAGGGCGAGGTCCTGGGCATCGCGGGGGTGGAGGGCAACGGCCAGGCCGAACTGGTCGAGGCGATCATGGGGATGCGCGCCCCCGACGGCGGCACCGTCACGCTGGACGGCACCGACATCAGCCACCTGCCCACCCGCGCCCGGCGCGAGGACGGCATCGGCTACATCCCCGAGGACCGCCACCGGCACGGCCTGCTGCTGGAGGCCCCCCTGTGGGAGAACCGCATCCTGGGCCACGTCACCCAGAAGCCCAACGCCAAGGGCCGGCTGCTCGACCTGAAGGCCGCCCGCGCGGACACCGAGCGGATCGTCGCCGAGTACGACGTCCGCACCCCCGGCATCGAGGTCACCGCGGCCTCGCTCTCCGGCGGCAACCAGCAGAAGCTGATCTTCGGCCGCGAGATGAGCCACCACCCCAAGCTGCTGATCGCCGCGCACCCCACCCGGGGCGTGGACGTCGGCGCCCAGGCACAGATCTGGGACCAGATCCGTGCCGCCCGCCACGAAGGTCTCGCCGTACTGCTGATCTCCGCCGACCTGGACGAGCTGATCGGCCTGTCCGACTGCCTGCGGGTGATGTACCGCGGCCGGCTCGTCGCGGACGCGGACCCCGCCACCATCACCCCCGAGGAGCTGGGCTCGGCCATGACCGGCGCCGCCAGCGGCCATCTCACGCATTCCGGCAACGACTCCGCCGCGGAGCAGGAGCCGCGCTCGTCCCAGGAGGGGGAGTCCGAGTGAAGAAGCTCGACAAGAACAAGCTGATCCTGGGCATCGCCGCCCCCGTCCTGGCGATCGTCGCGGCGCTGGCCATCACCTCGGTGATCATCCTGGCCACCGGCAAGGACCCGATCCACGCCTACCTGGTGATGGCCGACTTCGGCTCCAAGAGCGACAGCCAGGTCTGGATCATCAACAAGGCGGTCCCCTACTACCTGTCCGCGCTGGCCGTCGCCATCGGCTTCCGGATGAACCTCTTCAACATCGGCGTCGACGGCCAGTACCGCATCGCGGCGTTCTTCGCCGCGGTGGTCGGCGGTGCGCTGACGCTCCCCGGCTTCCTCCAGATCCCGATCATCATCATCGTCGCGATGCTGGTCGGCTCGGTCTGGGCGGGCATCGCGGGTCTGCTGAAGACCACCCGCGGCGTCAGCGAGGTGATCACCACGATCATGCTGAACGCCATCGCGGCCGCGGTCATCGGCTACTTCCTCCAGGACGGCCGGCTCGCGGTCAAGGACGGCAACCTCTTCCACACGCCGAACCTCCCGGCCTCCAGCCACTTCTTCACCCTCCCCACCCAGCCCGCTCCCCTCGACGGCTTCCTCGTCATCGCCGTGATCGTCGGCTTCGTGTACTGGTTCGTGCTCAACCGCACCCGCTTCGGCTTCGACCTCCGCACGGTCGGCCAGTCCGAGTCCGCGGCCGAGGCGGGCGGCGTCAGCGTCAAGCGGATGATCGTCACCTCCATGCTGCTGTCCGGCGCCGCGGCGGGCCTGATCGGTATGCCGACGCTGCTCGGGTCCTCGTACAACTACGGCACCGACTTCCCCATAGGCATCGGCTTCACCGGCATCGCCATCGCGCTGCTGGGCCGCAACCACCCGCTCGGGATGGCCGCCGCCGCGCTGCTGTGGGGCTTCCTCGAGCGCACCGGCACCCAGCTGGAATTCGAGGACTACCAGCAGGAGATCGTCGGCGTGATGCAGGGCGTCATCGTGCTGTGCGTCGTCGTCGCCTACGAACTCGTACGGCGCTACGGCCTCAGACTCCAGCAGCGGCAGGTCGGCGCGGAGCTCGCCGACCGGGCCCGCAAGACCGAGAAGGCGGAGGCGTCCGCGTGAACACGAACCTCACGGCTCCGGCCGACCGGAGCCCCGGCGACAAGACCACGTCCAAGTCCACGTCCAGGACCAGGACCGCCCGGGCCAAGCTCAGCTACCCCAAGGTCCTGCTGATCATCGCGGGCGGCCTGATCCTGCTGTCCCTGCTGCGGGTGATCACCGGCGCCACCAACCTGACCGAATCCGGCCAGTACACCGCCGCGCTCAACGCCGCCGTGCCGATCGGCCTGGCCGGCCTCGGCGGTCTGTGGGCCGAGCGGTCCGGCGTCATCAACATCGGCCTCGAAGGCATGATGATGCTCGGCGCCTTCGCCGCGGGCGCGGTCGGCTGGCAGCACGGCCCCTGGGCCGCGGCGGCGGCCGGCATCCTCGGCGGCGCGCTCGGCGGACTGCTGCACGCCGTCGTCACCGTCACCTTCGGCGTCGACCACATCATCTCCGGCGTCGCGATCAACATCATGGCGCTCGGCCTGACCCAGTTCCTCGCCAAGCTGTGGTTCGGCGCGGACGGCAGCGCGGCGGCGGCCGCCGGCGGCAACGACAAGCAGTCGCCACCGATGCCCGACATGCCGACGTTCACCGTCCCCGGCCTGTCCGACTGGCTCTACTCCGTCGAGCAGCACCACTGGTTCCTGGTCTCCGACGTGGCCGGCATCCTCGGCTCCCTGGTCACCAACGTCTCCTGGCTGACCCTGGCGACCGCCGTCGTCTTCGTGCTCACCTTCTTCGTCCTGTGGCGCTCCTCGTTCGGCCTGCGGCTGCGCTCCTGCGGCGAGGGCCCCATCGCGGCCGAATCGCTCGGCGTCAACGTCTACCGCTACAAGTACGCCGCGGTGGTCGCCTCCGGCGCGCTGGCCGGCCTCGGCGGCGCGTTCCTGGCGATCTACGTCCACATCTACCAGGACGGCCAGACCGGCGGCCGCGGCTACATCGGCCTCGCCACCATGATCTTCGGCAACTGGCGGCCGGGCGGCGTCGCCATGGGCGCCGGCCTGTTCGGCTTCATGGACGCGCTCCAACTGCGCGGCGGCGGCCCCACCGTCCACGCGCTGCTGCTCCTGCTCGCCGTACTGCTGATCGGCCTCGCGGTGTGGAAGGTGCGCGCCGGGCAGCGCACCCAGGCCGTGATCAGCCTGGCCGCCGCCGTGTTGCTCACCGTCTGGTACACCACCACGGATACGGTTCCGCTGGAGATCGTCGGCGTCGCCCCGTACATCGCCACGCTGCTGGTGCTCTCGCTGGCCGCGCAGCGACTGCGGGCGCCGAAGGCGATCGGCAAGATCTACCGGAGAGGCCAGGGCAAGTGACCGAAGCTCCCGACTGGGAGTCGCTGCGCGCGCAGGCCCGGGACGCGATGTCCCGGGCCTACGCCCCGTACTCCGGCTACCCCGTCGGGGCCGCCGCCCTCGTGGACGACGGCCGCACGGTCACCGGCTGCAACGTCGAGAACGCCTCGTACGGCCTCGGCCTGTGCGCCGAATGCGGCCTGGTCTCCGCCCTGTTCGCCGGCGGCGGCGGCCGCCTGACGGCCTTCACCTGCGTCGACGGCGCCGGCGAACTGCTCGTCCCGTGCGGCCGCTGCCGCCAACTGCTTCACGAGCACGGCGGCCCGGACCTCCTGGTCGACACCCAGGCCGGCATCCGCCCGCTCTCCGACCTGCTACCGGACGCCTTCGGCCCGGGCCATCTGACGGGCTGACGGCGGACTGACGGCCTCGCCTCGCGGCGCCCTTGCCGTACGGCCCTAGGGGTGCCATCGCCCCCTTAGGGCATGGCCCCCCGCCACCCACCCGCGGCCGGCCCCGCCACCCACCCACCCGCCGCCGGCCCCGGGACCGTCTGTCGGCGGTGGCCCCGGGGCCGTCTGTGGGCGGTGGCCCTGGGACCGTCTGTCGGCACCGGCCTCCGGAACGCCTCTGCCGGTTCGGTGGCCTTCGGAAGGCGCCTGCGACCGGTGGCCTCTGGGGCGCGCCTGTCGCTGCCTCGGACAGTGCCCGCCGTCGGTGGGGCCCGGAGCGTGCTGCCGGCGGTGGCTTCGGGCATGTCCTCGCTGCCTTCGGCCTCTGGAGCGCGCCCGCTTCGGTGGACTCCGGGAGGTGCCTGGCGCCGGTGGCCGCCGGAACGCGCCCGCCGGCGACGGTCTCCCGCGCGCCTGGAGCCGCCGTCTCTGGAGTGCGCCTGCCGCTGACCCGGAACGCGCCTGCTGCCAGTGACCTCCGCCAAGCGCCCCCTGCCGCCGGCCTCTTGGGCGCGCCCGCCGTCGTGGCTTCCGCAACAAACGCCCCGCCGTGCGCCCTGAACCCCCACCCGCCGCCGGCCCCGGGGAATGTCCCCACCCCCCCAACGGCCCCTTTGGCACCTCCACCACCCAATGGCCCCTGCAACACCCACCCGCCACCGGCCCCGGAAACCCCCACCCGCCGCCCGCTCCCCGGAATGCCCCCGCCTCCCCCCACGTTGTGGCCTGCAAGGGGCGTTCGCGTCCCCTACGTGAGGTGTTCGCCCGCCCCCTACGGGCCCCGGCCGACCCTCCGCCGGCCCGCCCTGGCCACCCCGGCGTCTATGCGTGTAGAACGGACCTACCCGTTCGAAAGGAACCGTCCATGGACGCCATCTCCGTCATCCGTACCAAGCGCGACCGCGGCGAACTGACCCCCGATCAGATCGACTGGGTCATCGACGCCTACACCCGCGGCGAGGTCGCCCACGAGCAGATGTCGTCCCTGGCGATGGCCATCTTCCTCAACGGCATGAACCGCAAGGAGATCGCCCGCTGGACCGCGGCCATGATCGCCTCCGGTGAGCGCATGGACTTCTCCTCCCTGCCCCGCCCCACCGCCGACAAGCACTCCACCGGCGGCGTCGGCGACAAGATCACCCTGCCGCTCGCCCCGCTGGTCGCCGCCTGCGGCGCCGCCGTTCCCCAGCTCTCCGGCCGCGGCCTCGGCCACACCGGCGGCACCCTCGACAAGCTGGAGTCCATCCCCGGCTGGCGCGCCCGGCTCAGCAACGACGAGATGCTGGACGTGCTGCGCGACGTCGGCTCCGTCATCTGCGCCGCCGGCGACGGCCTCGCCCCCGCCGACAAGAAGCTCTACGCCCTGCGCGACGTGACCGCCACCGTCGAGTCCATCCCGCTCATCGCCTCCTCGATCATGTCCAAGAAGATCGCCGAGGGCACCGGCTCCCTCGTCCTGGACGTCAAGGTCGGCTCCGGCGCCTTCATGAAGCACCTCGACGACGCCCGCGAACTCGCCTCCACCATGGTCGGGTTGGGCACCGACCACGGCGTCCGCACGGTCGCCCTGCTCACCGACATGGCCACCCCGCTCGGCCGGACCGCGGGCAACGCCCTCGAAGTACGGGAATCCGTCGAGGTGCTGGCCGGCGGCGGCCCCCAGGACGTCATCGACCTCACCCTCGCGCTGGCCCGCGAGATGCTCGACGCGGCCGGTCTCAAGGACGCCGACCCGGCCAAGGCGCTGGCCGACGGCTCCGCCATGGACCACTGGCGCCGCATGATCACCGCCCAGGGCGGCGACCCCGACGCGGCCCTCCCCGTCGCCCGCGAGCAGCACACCGTCACCGCCTCCGCCACCGGCACCCTCACCACCCTCGACGCCTACGCCGTCGGCCTAGCTGCCTGGCGCCTGGGCGCCGGCCGCGCCCGCAAGGAGGACCCGGTCCAGGCCGCCGCCGGCATCGAACTCCACGCCAAGCCCGGCGACCGCGTCACCGCCGGCCAGCCCCTGCTCACCCTGCACACCGACACCCCCGAGAAGCTCCCCTACGCCCTCCAGGCCCTCGACGGCGGCGTCCTCGTCGGCCCCGCGGACGCCACCTTCGTGGCGAGCCCCGTGGTGCTGGAACGTATCGGCTGACCTGCGGTTTCCTCGTACGGGTGAACGGGACCGGTGGACCGCCGCCGGTCCCGTTCGGCATGCTGGGATCGGTGACGTACCGATAGAGGAGCACACCATGGCAGCAGTGATCGCCGAGCGCCCCCGCCACGCCGATGAACCAGGCTGGTACGAGGCGCTCTCCACTTGGGAGCGGACCGACGCTCCGGAGGGCTGCAAGGTGGAGATCATCGAGGGGATCGTCACCGTGGCACCACCGCCGGAAAGCGACCACAACGACACCGCTGACGAGCTTCAGCGTCTGTTGTACACCGTCATCCCTCGGGACTGGGGGATCTACCAGACCCAAGGGCTCACCGTTCCCCGACAGAAGGGCCTGTACATTCCGGACCTGGCCGTGATTCCCAAGAAGCTGCTGCCTCGCCCCGGTGAACGCCAGACGGCCGACGCGGCCCAACTCATTGTCGAGATCACCTCCCGGTCGAATGCGAACCATGACCGAGTGGAGAAGCTGCACGGCTACGCCGACGCCGGTGTCCCCCTCTACCTTCTGCTGGACCCGTGGCACTCCGGAAAGCCGACCGCAACGCTCTACGGCGAGCCTGCCGGCGGCCTGTACCGCGTGCTCGAGACCGTGAAGTACGGCGACACGCTGCACCTGCCCGCACCGTTCGACGTCACCGTCGACACCGCGCTCTTCCCCGTCGGCTGAGGCTCGACGGGACGAAGGGCCCGCCCCACCAGGACAGGTGGCGGGGCGGGCCCTTCGCGCTGAGGGGGTGTTACGCGGCCCTCTCCAGGTGGAGCAGCCGGCGTTCGGCCATCGCCTTGCGGGTGGCGTACAGGGTGATCGACGCCGCGCCGAGCATCGCCGCGAGGCCGAGCAGCACGGTGCCCTCCCAGCCGACGGCGCGGAAGGCCGCGGCGCCCAGCGCACCGCCCAGGCTGCTGCCGACGTAGTACGCGCACTGGTAGAGCGCCGACGCCTGGGCGCGGGCCGTCTTGGCGGTGCGGCTGACCGAGGACGAGGCGACCGCGTGGCCCGCGAAGAAGCCGGCGGTGATCAGGACGAGGCCCGCCAGCACCGCGCCCACCGCGTCGGACAGGCTCAGCAGCAGCCCCGTCGAGGTGGTGCCCACGGCCAGGTAGAGGGCGCCCCGGCGAACCACCCGGGCCACCAGCTTGCCGGCCGCGGCCGAGGAGACCGTACCGACCAGATAGATCACGAAGATCGAACCGACGATGCCCTGCGGGAGGTTGAACGGCTCGGCGACCAGGCGGTACCCGATGACCGTGTAGACCGCGCCGAAGACCGTCATGAACAGCGCGCCGATGCCGTACAGCCGGCGCAGCAGCGGGTCGGCGAGGTGCCCGCCGAGCGTACGGGCCAGCGCCCGCGGGCCCACCGCACGCGGGGCGAAGTGCCGGGCCCTGGGCACCAGCAGCCGGAACGTCACCGCGCACACCACGGCCAGCACACCGACCGCGCCGAGCGCGGCCCGCCAGCCCCACGCCTGGGCGACCCAACCGGTCACGATCCGGCCGGACATGCCGCCGATGCTGTTGCCCGCCACGAACAGGCCGATGGCCGCGACCAGCGCCTTGGCGCGTACCTCCTCGGCCAGGAACGCCATCGCCGAGGCCGGCAGCCCGGCCAGCGCGACACCCTGGACGGCGCGCAGCGCGATCAGTACGCCGAGGGACGGTGCGAACGGCACCACCAGCGCGATCACCGCGGCCACCGTCAGGGACGCCGTCATCAGCGTGCGCCGCCCGAACCGTTCGGAGAGCGCGCTCAGCGGGATCACTCCGAGCGCCAGCCCGAAGGTCGCCGCGGACACCGTCCAGCTGGCCTGGTCCGGGCTCACCCGGAGGTCACCGGAGATCGCCGGCAGCAGTGCCTGCGTCGAGTACAGCAGGGCGAAGGTGGCCACCCCGGCCGCGAAGAGGGCGAAGCTCATCCGGCGGTAACCGGGCCCGCCGGGCCGCAGCTTGCCGGCCTCGGGATCGGGCGCGGCGGCGGAGGAAGAGGAGTCTGTGGACGACTGGGGAGAGGCGGCCGCACGGTCGGTGACGGACGCCCCGGTATCAGCGGGAGGCATGCTTCGAAGGTAGAGCGCCGCGTTTCATGCGTCCAATGCATGGAAACTGCATAATCAATGCTGTGATGCATGATCGCAGGTCCCCGGCGTCGCTGTCGCAGCTTCGCAACAGAAAAGACATGTCGGAACCGTCCTGGGCGCTGACCTTGGCGCCGCGACTGGCCCAGTTCGAGGCCGTCGCCCGCCACGAGCACGTGACCCGCGCCGCGCAGGAGCTGGGCATGCCCCAGTCGACGTTGAGCCGCGCCGTCGTCCGGCTGGAGGAGGACCTCGGCGTCGCCCTCTTCGCCCGGCACGGCCGGACCCTCTCCCTCAGCCCCGCCGGCCGCGCCTTCCTCTCCTCCGTGGAACGCGCGCTGGCCGACGTCGAACGCGCCACCGAGGCGGTCCGCGCGGACGTCGACCCGGAGGCCGGCAAGGTCGCCTTCGGCTTCCTGCACACGCTCGGATCGGAGACCGTACCGGGCCTGCTGCGCACCTTCCGCGCCGACCACCCCAAGGTCCGCTTCCAGCTCGTCCAGAACTACGGCGAGGCCATGATCGAACGGCTCCGCGCCGGCGACCTCGACCTGTGCCTGACCTCTCCCGTCCCGGACTACCCCGACCTGGTCGCCCGCCGGCTCGACGAACAGAAACTCCGCCTGGTCGTACCCGAGGACCACCGGCTGGCCACCCGCAAACGGATCCGCCTCGTCGAGGCCGCCGACGAGCTGTTCGTCACCCTCGAACCGGGCTACGGCCTGCGCCGGATCACCGACGCCCTGTGCACCGAGGCGGGGTTCACCCCGAAGGTCGCCTTCGAGGGGGAGGAGGCCGAGACCCTCCGCGGCCTGGTCGCCGCCGGCCTGGGCGTCGCCCTGCTGCCCCCACCCGCCGTACCCCGCCCCGGCGTCGTCGAACTGACCGTCACCGCACCCCGCGCCGTCCGCGAGATCGGCGTCGCCTGGCTCGACGGCCACGTGGACACACCCCCGGTGGCCGCCTTCAAGAAATTCCTCCTGAGCCGCCGCGGGGAACTGCTGTCCTGACGCTGCGCTACCGCCCGTCCGTTGCCCGCCGGCCCGACCAGCGGGCAACGGCCCGCTCGATGTCCCCGGAGGAGCACTCGGAGCGGGAATCCGGCTCCCAGAAGGGCCGGGCCGCCCGCAACTTGTCCGCGAGTTCGTTCGCGAGGACCCGGCCCTCGGCCGGTGTGGGTGCGGCGGCGATCCGCCGCGCCCAGCGGACGGTGTCCACCACGGCGGATTTCATCCGCTCGTAGGCCAGATAGAAGGCGAGCGCCTCCTCCCACCCCACCCGGCACTCCGCCGGCGCCACCCGCCGCCAGGTGGCGACCGTCTGCTCCCGCTCTCCGGGCAGGTAGGACATCTTGTGCAGGTGATCCGCCAGGTCGTAGACGGGGTCGCCCCAGAGGGCGAGTTCCCAGTCGAGGAAGACCGTCCGGGAGCCCTGCGTGATCACGTTCCCCCGGTGGATGTCCGCGTGCAGCAGACGGAAGGGCCGCGCCCGCAGCGCACCGGCCTGCTGCTCCAGGAGCGCACAGGGGTCGTCCGGGACGCCCAGTTCGCGGTAGAGCCGCCCGGTCGCCTCGTCGCCGGCGGCGCGGATGGTGCGTACGAGGCGCAGCAGCAGCGCCACGAATCCCACGGTGTCGCCGTCCGCGGGCCAATCGGCGGGCGGGCCCGGCAGTTTGGCGGTGGGGACGCGGAGCAGCTGGGCGAAGAGGGACCCGATGGCGTCGAGCACCCCGGCCGGCACGGGCGTTCCGGCCGGGCAGACCTCGTCCAGGCTCGTGCCCGTGATGAATTCGTGGATCTGGAACTGCGGGTCCGTCTGTACGTGGAGCAGCTGCGGCGCGGAGGTGACGTACGGGCGGATGGCTTCGAGCACCGCGTGCTCCGGCCACATCGTCAGGTCCATGGACTCCGCCCCGCCGGAGGGGATCCGGACCATCACGGGCCCGTCCACGGAGTCCACCCGGACATTGCGGTTGTAGTAGCCGGAGAGTGCGTCGTGCCGCCCGCACGCCTCCTGATACAAGGCGATCGCGTCCATGCGCCTGTCACCGCCCTTTCATGGGATCGGGTGCGTGGGCCCCTTGCGCAGTCCGGAGCGGACCCGCGCCGGAGTCACGTCAGGAACACGTCCCCACACCAGGCGGGCGGCATTCACCTTCTTCGCCAGGCGTGAGATCAGGACGTCGCGCGCGGCCGGATCGGTCCCGGGTGAGGCCACCTGCTTGGAGTACCGGACGGTGTCGACGATCGCCGACTTGATCCTCTCGTGCCACAGGTACGTCTCCGTGTCGCGCCGCCAGCCGGCGGTGTACTCCGGTGGCAGCGCCTGCAGCCAGCGGCGCAGCAGGCCCGCCCGCTGCTCGTGCGGGTAGTCCATCTTGTGCAGGTGGATGGCCACTTCGTAGACCGGGTCGCCCCACAGGGCGAGTTCCCAGTCGAGGAACCACGTCGATCCGCCGGACACGATCATGTTCTTGCGGTGCAGATCGGCGTGGAGCACCGCGAACGGCCGGGGGGTCAGGGACGCCCATCGCTCACTGACCGGGGTGAGCGGATCTGCCGGGAAGCCGAAATGCGCGAACACCTCGGCGTAGTCCGCCTGGTGGTCGGCGTGAATGCGCTCGGTCAGCGCCGCCAGGTGCCGTCCGAAGGCGGCCGAGGACCCCGACCCGGGCCAGTCGTCCGGCAGCGGTGGCACCTTGCCCTGGGGGATCGCCGACAGCTGTCCCATGAGCGCCACCACATCGTCGAGGACGTGGTCCGGCACGGCGCTCTCCCGCGGCGAGAAGCCGTCGAGGAGGTCCCCTTCGATGAAGCTCTGCACCTGGAACCGCGGTGTGTGGGACACGTGGCGCAGTTCCGGCGCGTAGTCCACGTACGGGCGGACGGCGGCGAGGACGTCCTCCTCCTGCCACACCCGCACGTCCATCACATCGGCGGCAGCGAGCGGAATGCGGACGTTGACCCTGCCGTCGGGGGTGCCCAGCGCGGCATTGCGGTTGTAGTAACCGGCCGCCGCGTCCGTGCTGTGGAGAGCCGCGTCGTACAGCGCCTGCCAGTTCATACGGTTCCCCCGAAGAACTGGGACAGCACGTCGTCCGTCCGGCGTTCCAACGCGTCCGGTGCCCCCAGCGGCCGGAGGCGGTTGCGGGCGCGCAGCGCGGCGTCCGCCAGCCCCGGATCGTCCTCGCCGAGCCGTACGACCGCCCGGTGGATGGCCAGTATCAGGGAGGGATAGACATCGCAGACCTCGAACTCGGCCGCTGCCCTCCGCCAGGTCGCCAGCGCCTCACCGCGGTCCCCCTGCCGCAGCAGCAGGAAGGCCCGGTACATGTCGGCTCTCGCCCTGCCGGAGCGGTAGCCCGCCCGGTCGAGTGCCTCGTACGCACCGTGGAAGGACGAGGCGGCGCGGTCGAACTCGCCGAGCCGGATCTGGGCCATCGCCATGGCCGTGTACGCCTTGCCGATCTCGTGCTGGGCGCCGAGTTCCCGCTGGACGGCCAGGGCTTCACCGGCCTCCGCGACGGCCGCCTCGGGGCCGGTGAACACCAGCAGCTCGGCACGGTTGGTCCGGATGTTCGCCAGCCCGTACGGGTCCTCGGCGCGCCGGTACTCCGCCTCGGCCTCGTGGAGCAGCGTCTCCGCCGCGTCGAAGGAGAGGAGGAACCGATGGCCGAGGTGCAGCAGCCGTTTGACGTCGCCGCGGAGCACGGGTTTGTCCGTCCCGCTCATCCCGTACACGGCCTCGGCGAGGTCGAAGGCCGCGGCGAAATCGCCTTGCCACATCCTGATGTCGGCCAGACAGAAGCCCGCCGAGAGCCGCACCGGACCGGTCTGCTCCTCCCACACCTGCTGGAAGATGCGGGCGGCCGTGCCGCTTTCCCCCGCGATCCGCCGGGCGTTGGCCGCCGCGAGGGAGAGCCTCGCCGACACCGCGCTGCCGGCCCGCCCGTCCACCTCCGGG